>JAZJZL010000050.1:11109-73894 GCA_040389845.1 Bacteroidota bacterium | reverse complement strand
TCTGTGCGGGCGTCATGTGCATTAGCTTTTGGGCCATTTCTTTGGCTTCTGCATCGCTGGTGGGCTGTGCAAATGCCTGCACGCCTGTTATCATCAAAAAGCATGATAGTACCGCTTTAAAAATCAACTTTTTCATATCTAATGAGAATACTTGTCGTTTATCTTAAACTGGTGAATACAGTCACCATTATCGGCGTCGCCGTATCGTATCCTTGGCCTATGTTCGGGGTCGTTTACTCCGGTGCCTTTTTTGTCGGTGCATAAGTGCATGCCATTCAGCTCCCCTGCATACTTATTAGGGTCGGTATCAATAATATATATTACGCTGCTGTTGGCGTCTTTACAGTATGCCCTGGCATCGTCATAACGCATAATGCAATCCTCAAACCCGCTGCAGGTGCCGTGGTAAGTGCGTATGGCCAAACTGTCGTTAAAAAGCTTAAGTATCTGTGCAAACTTAGGGTCATCAAATTCAATATCTACCCCGGGCTTGTTTTCCCACTGCAGCTTTACCTTGTTCCCTTTGTTTATCTGCCAGTATCCGTTTCCGTTATAGTTAAATTCTGCGCGATCAGATCCATAAGCATCATTATTTCCATGATGCTCAACACCCGAATTGTGCAGCATTTCGTGCGCTATTACCATCGCGTATTGGTCGGTTGTTACCACGCTTTTACCATTCGGGTTTACTGTAAAGGTACCGTCGTCATTCAAATCAACCTTTGTCGCTGTCCACCCTCCGGCGTCCGGCCGAAAATCAGCGCTTATTACCAGGAAGTCGAAGTCATTTGGCGTGCCGAGCACGTCGGTTTTCGAGGATGCGAACGCAAACCCCAATCTCTTTTGTGTTTGGAGCATACAAATACCATGCTGGTCAACCGAGTGCAGCTCACGTATATTGTTAAAATTTAAACATTTATCGCGATGAATAATCTCTACTTCGTATTTTCTCGATGCCGCGATTTCTGTAGATGGCGGTGTTAGCGGTATCAACCCAAATTCATCTTTTGTAAAACGATGGTGCGTTTTTACAACCTGTTTGGTGTAGTTGTTCAGCACCATTTCGTAGGTCATAATTCCATCGCGGCTACGGTCGGTGTTTATGCCGTTGTATATCATTACATCCTTGGCATTGGGGTCGCCATAAATGTGCTTGCCGTGTTCCATAAAGCCGCGGTATTCCTCATAAAGCGTAAAACCATCACCGGGGAACTTGTCGTCATGTAATATTTTCTCGTCGTCATCAGTATCCTTTTTGTCAAGCACCTTATTAATCTGCTTAAAATAGGTTGCCACCTTCGAGTCTCCATCGCGTTTAGGTAACAGCAGGTAATTGTTTTGGTTGCCTTTCTCTACGGCATAGGTATCAGATCCGTCAGTAAAATAAACGTGCGCGGTTAGCCGTGCGTATCCGCCCCAATCAAAAGAGTAAACCCTGATGGTATTATTGTTTGCTACTGTTGTGGTATCGGCGAGGGTTTCGGCAGCGGTATCCGGCTGTTCATTCAGTCGACGCAATTGCATATCAGCCAGGCGGTTAATATGGTCGGCTGGGGTATTAATCTTATTCGTCCATTCATTAGGCGCGTTGCAAGCATAGCCGGGCAGCTTGCTGATCTCTTCTTTCGGCAATTCCCAAACTATGTATTTAATTTGGCTCGAGGCATCCTTACCGGGCTGCTTTTTAGCTTCTACTTTTAATTTTATGTCGATAAAATTGCCGTGCTTATCTGCCTTCGAACCGTAGCCCTCCGGCATCCATCGCTCATAAGCGCTTTGCCCCGCAACAGGTTCAAACCATACAAGGTAATTGTCTGTAATGGGCGTTATCTTAATGGTTAAGCTGCCGGTAAAATTGTGACTTTGCCTGTGCTTGCCGTCCCCGGTTGTAGTGTGGTCGTTAAAGTTTTTTGCTATCGATATTACGTCTCCGTTCATGGTTAAGGTACCATCGGTATTTGTAGCCGCCGCATAGGCGTCGGTAGTATCAGTAACAGAGCCGGTCGCGTTATCATTATGATTGTTCCTCAATAACACTTTTGCCGAAGCACTCCAGTTTGTCGGGCTTTCATAATTTAAATTTACGGTGGGTGATGGCGTACTTAGCGCCGAGCCTTCGTCGCTGTAAGTATGCGTACCGTTCCCCGTAGGGTCCGAACTGTTTGCGCTTACGCTACCGTTTGTACTGCCGTTTATAATAGCATCGCCGGCGGCAGACAGTACAATCTTACCTGCATATTTAAACAGAAATGAAGTTGCTATAACAGAACAACTGCCGTTGCTTTTAAAGGTAGTTGGCCCCCTGTCTCCATTAGCTACATCGTCCTGGGTGAAATTATAGTGCATTTCAACCCTGCATTTGGTGTACATCGGGTTGTTTTCATATTTGGCTAATCCCTGCTTGTCTTTCATGCCCGACATAGCATCTTTGGCCTGGTCGGTGCCTAATTGTGCCTTTATGGCATTTACAGGCGCCAGCTTCTGTTTCAGGTAAGCCTGCTGCTTCGCCTGCATTTCGGCCAATATAGCTGCGCCCTCCTGCCGTGTTTTTACCTTGCTGAGGCGCACTTTGTATTGCTCCATTATTTGCTTAAACTCCTCGTCGGTCTGCGCAAGTGCCGAGATGCCCAGCATCATCAGCAATAAAAACATCAAGTATCTACGCATAGCTTAATACTATTTTTAGTGGATGTTACGACGCTGCGGGCCGCCCCCTAACCGGCGGCCCTTTGTTGCAACGTCTACCCTAACAGGTTCTCTTTATTTGGCTATCAAATCAGATAGCTTTTGCCAATTAATCAACTTTATCGCTTCGTCTATATCAGCCGAATCGCCTTTAAATGTTACTGCAATATTTTGTACCGATAACCGGCTTATCTTCGTACGGTCGAAAGCGAGCTCATAACGCGTATCGGTGATACCGTCGCTGGTGGTTTCGGTTTTTTTGGCCACAACAGGCTGCCCCAAATACACCAGGGCTGTATCGTAATAATCGCCGTGCAGGCTAGCCGTGCCACCGTCCATAATAGGGCAATCGGCCGAGCGGATACCTTTAACTGCCAATGTTGTCGGCACCGGGATAGATAAGGCAACCGGCTGTGTTTTGGCACAATAAGATATAGGCATTGAACTATCCGTTCCCCGTATGTACAGATTGGCTACAATAAAAATCTTCAGGCTGCTTTTAGCGCCCGATTTAATAGCAGCGGCTACCTGCGGCGCGTTGTTAAAGTCCTTCATCCCATTCATAACGGCAGTCATCAACGGCATTTTGTCCTCATCGGTCATGGTAAAATCTACCTCCCAATCCAACGCATAAGGGTCGCTGATGCCTACAGTTTTTAAAATAAACCCGTTGCAAATACTCCAGCTTCCAGGGTCACGGCACCAATATTTGGTGGCATCGAAGGTTAAATCTTCTTTACCGGTTGTCCAGTTTTTGTAGGTGTGCGGCAACGCATCAAACAATTGCTGGTGCAGCTGATTTAGAAACGCTGTCTCCTCGGGCCTTTGCTGCCTGAACGAAGCGCTTTTGTTTTGGGCCCATGCGCCTATTGCGATAAACAGGGCCATGCACACCACAATGGCTATCGTTAATTTTTTCATCAGTGAGGATCGTTATATGCTTTCCTTATTTTAAATACGCCGTAAACGGTTCCCCGGTTAAAGGTTTTGTCTTGCCCGGTTTTGTTGTTCCATATGGTTGAGCTGATGGTGCCTGTTATGAAATCGCCATCCATCTTAGTTATGGTAAGGGTACCGCCGCATTTCAACCTTTGAAGTTTTGGATTACCCTGCATGGAGCATGCACAGGTTTTTACACTGGGCCGTAAATCGGGACTAAACGAAATTGCATTAGATGTGCCGTTAAAGGGATGTACTCCCTTTGTTAACCCGCCGGTATAAGTTATTATCATGATACCGCCGCCGGCTGCCGCCGGGTGTCCCGGGCCTAAATCACGCCCAAGGCCTATGAACTTTATGATGGTGACGTTATTTGTAGGGTCGAAGATGGCGTTTGCGTTACTGGTAAGGCTTACCAGGTTTACGTTGCTGGCCCCTACCGCAGCATCAGCCTGGTTTTTTTGAGCCTGCAACCTGGCCCTGTCGGCGGCGGGTATGCGGGCGAGTATTGCAGGGTCGATAGCGGCAACGGTTGATGGATTGGTAGCAGACCCTTTTGCACCGGTTGTTTTCTGACTGTAGCGCGCATCATTAATGCCCGATGCCGGCACGTTAAAAGCAAAGATGTTATCGCCGGTTTCAAAATACAGGGTCTTCAGCAATACTACTTTGGGCAGGTCGTGGCCGGTTGGTATCAGGTCTACTGATATTACCATCATATTATCTCTTGGCGCTGACCCCGGTGCGGTATATTTAACTAAATACTCATCAACTATATCCAATGAACCACCGCCTTGTAAGATTTTCCAGTTTTGGGCATGATATGATATCGGCAAACCGGCGCTTGCCAGCGTATGCGCAGCGTCTGACATGTGTTCGGGGTGGCCGTCTGTAATAAAATCTCCATCATTATTTGTAGCAGGCGGGATATATACATCTATATTTATTTGAGTTTGCTCGCCGGCAGAGAGAACACTTTTTTCGGCATTTAATGATAAACGGCCGCCACGCATGGCCCGCGCCAGGTCTTCATCTGAAGCGCGCCCGTTTTGTGCAAACAGCTTTGCGGATATTACGATGAATATGATTACACTGATATATTTTTTCATGGTTTTAGTGCTAATGTTTAATATATGGGGCGATTTTATTTTACTTCCAGCTTAACAGACTTTATAACCGCATAACTGCCCTTGTGGGTCTCTTCGCCATTGTTTGTCGTTACATTGAAATGGAAATTCATAGTGCCGTGTAAAGCTATAGGCGTGCTCCATTTAGGATTGTCGCTCTCATTACCGAAATTCACTGACAATACTGCCGTAGTGTATCCATCCGATGCGGCCAGGCTTTCAGTTTTATCCAGCGTTTGCAGGTTGCGGCTAAAGGTCACATCGCTGTTGTCGCTTACCGGGTCGAAAGTGCCATAAAACCCTAATACGTCGCCGCCAACCGGTTTAAACTTATAGGTGATGCTTAGCTTTATAGTCGCCCCGGCCGGTACATTAACCTTTAGCTGTTCTGCATCCACGCCCGCCAGCGGCCGCCAGTTTATCATCTTTCCCTCATCCAGGCATTTGTTTTTAACGGCCAGCAATATGCTATCCTTTGCCACGAACACGTTTTTGCACGATGGCGCGTTATTGGTGCTCCATTTTAAAAATGCAGGCAGCGGAACGGTTTGGGCATGCAGGGCTGATGTTAGCAGCAGCATAAGGAACAGGGATATTGAGGTTTTCATTCTGGCGGTTGTTTTATTTAAGATGTTCCATACTGTACACAAGTGTTCCGCGGAACACCTAAATGCACATAATACATAAGTCACTGATTGTTAAATAAATAATAAACCAATCTAATTAAACCAGGTGTTCCACACTGTGTACACAAGTGTTCCACCTGTACACAACTGTTCCGCGGAACAGTACAGCGTTCCTTACAAAGCGTGTTTGCACAAATACAATTTTCCGCTACCCAAATCCACATCCAAAAACACGATCACTTCTTTTCCGTCTATAACCACTTTGGTTGGCGACGATGCATTTTCAAACACGGTGCCGTCCGAAAAATACAGGCCGCGGTAACCTGCCCAGGCCATGCCCGTCTCGTTTGCATTTAAAAACAGGAGCTTTAGCTCAGCCGGGTTATTAAATTTATAAAATGGGGCTCCGTTACGTTCAAGCGTGAGTTTATTGGCATCCGGCAGATTAAAAACGTTGCCGGTATTACGCAGCCAGATCTGGTTGTTTGTTAAGTTGGTAACAGGCCAGTTCTGCCCGTTTGAGACATATACCTTCTTATCGACAGGCATTATGGCTGCAATTATTTTACCATCAGGGCTAACGAGCGGCAGGGCCCCATAAGCTTTTGGCAGGGTTACTTTTGTGCCGGTGGATGAGTTCATATGATAGGTCATACCACCTGCTATGCTCGCTCCGGCCACAGCAACAACGCTCGAGTCGGCATTATGGGCAATTTGCGCCATCATGAAGCTGCCCACAACTTTACCGTTAAAAGTGTAGGTCTGTTCTGGTTTGCCGGGCACCATCCCGCTGGTAACGGCACGTCCGTTTTTTAGCAGGGCGTTGCTCATGTCGGTCTGCGAAAAGTCAACGCTGAATTGCTCCAGCTCGCTGCCGTTTTTAATAGAGTTGCGTTGAATATTCGGCGGTGCATCGCCGGTTTTTTGAAACTGCCCATTGCTGTATGTGAAAGATGTTACGTTTGATTCGTGAATTTTTGCCACTATTTGGTTATTCACCACCTGTACCGACGAAAACCATATATCATATCCATCCGGATGATTGTTTCGTTCCGATTGCGTATAAGTCATCAGCAAGGTGCCAATAGTTGCCGGATCAGTGTAGTGTACAGTTGTACCATCCGGCGCCATCGAGGTTGAATTTGCGCCGGTAACCTGGTTGGCCACATTTTGCTGTGCGGTTTGCGCTGCGTTATTGCTGAGCTTGTTCTTTATCTTTCCTAAAATCCCCTGTGCATTCACAGCACTTGCCGCTGCTAACAGTATAATAGTATAAAGTGTCTTTTTCATATCTTTTTGTGTTAGGGTGTTGCTTAATTATTGTTGAACATGGCCGGTATAGTGGCAAAGTTGATGGTGCGGGTTGCCGTCTCTACAAGCTCCTTGCCGCCCCTGATCTCAATTATCACGTTAGCCAGTGCAAGCTTACCGGCATTTGGGTCGTAAACCGGCACAATGCTTCGCACCTGGTCGTCTTGTTTAACGATGTTAAACTTGCCGAAACCGATGTAAAGCGTAAATGGCGACCAATTGCCGTCTCCGTCCTTAACCGAGGGCTTGTATAATTCAAAAGCCGAACCGGCAACGTTATGCTGCAATTGCCCGCCCACTGTTCTAACATCACTTTGTTGTGCGTTAACCTTTGCATATACATCCAGGTGGGCATACACTTCGGCCTGGTGAATATCGGGCCCGCCCTTTTGGCTGTTCTCTAATGATTTCATGGCAGCGCTGGCCTGTTTGTTGGCTTCTTCTGATGTCATCTTTTTAGCTATCACCAGCTTATACAGCGAATCAGACAGCTTTACTACCTTCATCATATTCGCCTTCAGGTCGTCGCTGTTTTTTGGCTTAAACTGGTCGGTGTTTGTGCTTTGTATGAAGCCCATTTTATAATCGTCCTGCGTAAACAAACGGTTATGCGCATTTACCGATACCACATCGCGCCGCTTGTTGGCAGCATTGCAGGCATCCGTAGTTTCCAGTGCCTCAGTAACATCAACCATGCTTTTATCCTGGCGGTACATAATAGTGCCTTCGCTAAATTTTGCGTTGCCATCATCAGTTATCGCAATATTCAACAGCGGGTAAAAAGCAGGGTGCAGCGCATTGTAAACCCGCCACAGCACAGCATTTTCGCAGGCAGATGGCGTACGGCCAACCTCCGGGTTATAAAAAGCGGCGTAAATGGTAGGGTCGCAATTACAATTAGGCGCCATTGCCGATTTTTCGTACATGGCGTCCCTGTACAAATGGATAGTGCCGTTAATTGTGCCTTTTACGTAGCTGCTACTGTTTGTACCGGTGGCGAAAGTAACCGGGCCTGTAAAGGTAAACTCCAGCTCGCCCGGGGTAAACGTATTGTAATGTATATGTACGGGGCCCTTATCATTATCTGCATAGCAAACATATTTACCCCCCCTGTAGCTAACATTCAGGTCCAGCTGGTCGCCGTGATATTGGGGTTCATATACTATATCTGCATCGTTTTCACGGTTACGGAGTATCACAATGCCCAGGTCTTTACCGCCGTTAATCATCACATAACGCTCCCCATCAGGCCGCGTGAACCAGTAAGCCGAGTAGTCGGTATATTTGGTATAAGGCTGGGCCGCGTTTTGAACAACAGTGCCGCCGGCAGCGCTGGTTACGTTTATGGTAAAATTCACGCTGCCTGTTTTTTGGGCATGGGTATGCAGGCCAAGAGCCAATAACATCAGTAGAAAATACTTTTTCATGATCTTATCGATTTACGGTGGTTGCTATCACGGTTGCTCAAAAAACCACCCCGAAACAAAGTTGTTATCAGGCTGCTTCGTCTGTATGAGTACGCCTGTTGTGGCGATGCTTAAATAGCCGCCTGTCATCAGGTTACGGAACCGGAACACATTCTGGTCGCTGGTAGTCTCCATTGTCCAAAGTGAAGCCCGGTTTCTAAAATCGTCGGTAAGGGTTACATAGCCACGCTGGTCTACAAGCAGGTAAGTGCCTTTCCACCGGTTTTTAATGCGGACCATCTGGCCGTTGTCCCTGATTATTTGCCATTGGGCGCTCCACCAATCGGATGTTATCGGGGTTGACAGCGGCGGACCCTGCTGCGTGTTGACGTATTTATCGGCGTAGAAATTATTTTTTAGCTTAATAAATGGTTCATCACCTCCCGGCCCGTATGATGGCGGAGGCGGCGCATTCTGCGGACCCGGAGTTGCGACCAGTTGAGGCCCGCCTATGGATGCATCCGAAAGCGGTGTAAGCTGTGATGCCAGGTAAGTAACCTGCATATCAGGCAGGGTATTTAGGGGAGTTATTAAGATAGCGCTGGTGCTTATGGTTTCGCCGGGCTTAATCCAGTAACCTATTTGCACAAACTGCTTGTTTTTGTTGTTTTTCTTTGGGTCGCAATCGCTCACCATCGCCAATACGTTGCAGGCTTCGGCGTTAATGATGGCTTCTTTTGATGTAAGCCTTGCGCCGGTTGCATTCAAACAATTAAACTGGGCCAACTGATCAGACACGTTATTGAAAACGTTCCAGCCTTGTTTGTACAGCATTATCTTACCCAGGGGGGTAGTATTACGTACATAAAAGCTTACCGAATAGCGGCTGAAATCGCCTTTGCCGCTAACCGTTTTTACTTCGGTTGATTTGATAGCGTAACCCAGTTCAAGGCCGTCAACCAGAACGGGTTGCTTGTCTGTTACCGGGAAAACCGGCGGTTGTGCAAATGCGCCGCAAATGCACACCAGCATGTAAGTGCTGATTAAAAATAATTTTTTCATGACTGTTAGGGTTTTAATAACAGGCGGCTAAATCGCTTAGCCGGCCTGTTAAGTTTTATTGGGTATTTGTTAGGAGGGGGTATGCTTTAGTTTTCGACTGCCGTGCCCGATACCGAGCCTGTAACATCCGTGATAACCGTATTTTTAGGGTCGGTATTATCAAAGTTCGAACCCTTGATGGCAATGGAAGGCATAGTAACAGTTAACTTGCCGGATGCGCTTACCGCTACAACAACAGATGTACCGTCAAGCCCGGTAGTTGAGTATAATCCTTGCTTTGCTATGCTGACTTTGTCCGTTACAATCATGCCACAAATGTTCCCGCTGCCTGGTTTTGTAAGGTCGCCTACTACAGTGTATGCGCCTGCTTTAGGTTTTCCCGAACCCGGAAAAAAGATTATTAATTGAGCCGTTGCGCTTTTATCTGCCGATTGGCCCGACACACCCAGCACATTATAGGTTTGGCCGCTAAGGCTGCTTGTTGAATCCTGGGAGACAATTTCGGTGTAGGCGTTGCCATTAACTGTAAACTTTCCGGTTACTTTGGTAGGTGTAGGGTCGCTTTTGGTGCTGCAGCCCCATATTAAAAGTACCGTGACTGCTGTTAATAAATTGATTACATGTTTTTTCATTTTTCAGATGTTTTAAAGGAGATGATTAAATAATAATTGCTGTTTTACTGTTTTACAAATTCAACCCTGCGGTTATTTGCTTTTCCTTCGGGGCTGGTGTTATCGCTGATTGGTTTGGTATCGCCAAAGCCTTTGGTTGTTAAGCGGCCTGCGTCAACGCCCATGCTTACCAGTTGGTTTTTAACCGCATCAGCACGTTGCTGCGAAAGTGTTGCGTTGTGTGCAGCACCGCCGGTGTTGTCGGTATGTCCGTCAATCTCAAATTTCAAATCCGGGTTATCTTTTAATATACCAACTACCATATTAAGCGTGCCCATGCTTTCTGGCTTAATGGTTGATTTATCGATATCGAAGTTGATCCCGTGGGTAATTAGCTTGGCATCGGTAAACTTCTTGCCCAGCATATTCATTCCCCCACCGTTGGCTACGCGGAAATTGGTCATGATGATGGGAGTTTCCGGATTGCCTATACCTTCAATATCAAAGGCATGAGGCGCAGTGCCTAAATTTGGCGCTACAGCTACGCGATATTGGTCTACATACACTTTAAGCTGATTGTTTTTGTAGGCTATGGCTATGTGGTGCCATTTGTTCTTAAAATTATCGCTGGCAATGGCAGCCGGCATATTGCCGGTAAGATCAAGTCCTGTAGTGGCATTTGCAATATTTACCCCGGCCGGTTCAATGGTTACGTGCGCCTGATCACTGCTTGCGGCGGTGGCGTTAGCATTGCTATTGTAGAAATACAATTTTGGAGGGTATCCGCCATTATTATACATGTCAAACTCGATAGTGAAGGCAGTCCCCAGGTACGATGCTGATTTTATCAAAGGGCTAACGTGTGCGTAGTTACCGTCTGTCAATAAGAATGCAGGCCTGCCTGCAATGGTATTTACAACCGCCTGGCCCGCGCCAAGGTTCCAGTGTGCCGGAAACTCGCCGTTTTGGTCGTCAGCAAAGCTGTCATCAAACACAATTTGTTCGCCGGGTACAAAATCGTAGTTATTGTATGCGGTTATCGGGCCTTGCTGCGATGCGCCATCCTGCATATTTTGCGCAGGCCGAGTCGGCGGCGGAAGCGCTGCCGGGGCATTGGCAACGGCCTGCTGCGCCGGAGCGGCTTTTGGTTTCTTTTTAAACAAACCTTTTATTGCGCCGGCAGCTTTATTCACGCCATTATCAATAGTGCTGGTTTCAGTGCTGTTTACTTCGCTGGTACCGGCTTCTTTAGCTACCTCGCCTGGCTTCAGGATTTGTGCATTGCCAAGCTGTGTTAGGGAGCCCAGGGCAATTGTTGTAATTAAGATTTTAAAATACTTCATGATATTGTTTTGTTAGAGTGAATGACTTTTAATACTTATTATAGCCCAAAAGTATTTTGTTGAGACCCAATGCTATACTCCCTAAAAAGGGAGTTTTTTTATGAGAAAATAAATCTCACTTTTACAGTAATACTTATATAATATATATCGGCAATATGAAATACCTGCTTATCACTGTGCTCTGCATGGTGCTGATGCCTTTTTATAGCATCGGCCAGGACGGCCTCGCTGCCGAACGGGCAAAGCATTTTAACGATGTAACCCACGCCCCTAATGATAGCGCCCGCATGATGGCATTGCTTGGCTTGGGCTACGCGGTATATGCCGGCAACAAGCCCGATTCAGCCATATTTTATTACGACAAGGCCTACGCCATCGCCAAACGGATAAATAACAAATTTGGCCTGATGCGTTATTATGCCTGCTATGGCGACATCCTAAGCGCCCAATCAAAAAATTATGAGGCGATAAACATGGCTTTTAAGGCTGTAGCACTTGCCGAAAGCACCGCCAACGACCATTTGAAAGGCGCCGCTTACAATAATTTAGCAGGCGCGTACACCGATGTTTCTGATATCGAGAAGGCTTATGCGTATTATTTAAAGGCCATTGCCGCATACGAAAGGCTTGACGATAAAAAGCACCTGGCCGCCGTATACGCCAATGTGCTGGGGATTTTCTTTTCTGTCGGCCATTCTCCCGAAAAAGCTTTGGAATACGGCTTGAAAGCCATTGCCATTAGCCGTGAGCTTGACAATAAATTTGTGCTTGCCGAGGCACTGGTAAACACCAGCACTGTATACGTTAATTTAGGGAAATTAAATAAAGCGCAAACCCTGCTAACTGAAGCCAGGGCAATTAGCGAAAAGTATAACGATAAAACCAGTATACTGACGGAGCTGGTAGCATTTAACGACATTTTTGTGCTACAGGGAAATTACAGTCAGTTAAAAAAATACACCGACGAAATAATATTATTGGCTAAAGAAACGGGCAATCAACGCGCACTTGCCGGCGGCGAATACTATCTGGGCCTTTATAATTTAAACCTAAAAAACTATCCGGCGTCAGCACAGCATTTAAAAAGCACTATTACATTAGCTCGCCAATGCCAGGCTATCCCTATCGAGGAAAAGGCATACAGCGCCCTTGGTGATGTGGAGCTGCTTTTAGGCGACTTTACCGCTTATCATAATAACCGCAACCTGGAAGATTCTGTCCGTGCAAAACTTCATGCCGACCAGATACTGATAAACACCCAGGAACTGGAAACCAAATACAACGTTGCAAAAAAAGAAGTCGAGATAAGTAATCTGAATAAAGAGAAACAGATACGTGAGCTAACACTGCAAAGACGCACCTTTTATATAGTGGTGCTAACCCTTGCTATAGCTGTTTTAGTGATCGTACTATGGCTGTTGCGCAATAACAGTATCCGTAAAGAAAAACTGCTGACATCTGAAAAGGAACTGAAGGAACAACAGATACAGATTTTAGAAAAAGAGAAAGAACTGCTATTAACTCAGGCGTTGATGGAGGGGCAGGAGGCGGAACGAAGCCGCCTGGCCAAAGACCTTCACGACGGACTTGGCGGTATATTAACAGGGACAAAATATTCATTAAGCAGTATGAAACAGAACATGATTATCAGCGCTGAAAACGCAGCCGCCTTCGAAAAAACGATGAATATGCTCGACCAGTCCATTTCCGAACTGCGCCGCGTTGCACACAACATGATGCCCGAAAGCCTGCTGAAACTGAGCCTCAACGAGGCCCTGGCCGATTACTGCCAGCAGATAACGGATAGCGGCGCCCTCAGGGTTCATTACCAGAGTTTCGATATAGATAATTTAACTGCTGAGGAATCTGTAAAAATTGCAGTTTACCGTATTGTGCAGGAACTGATAAACAACATTGTAAAACATGCTGAGGCCAAAAATGCCATTGTACAGGTAACGCTTAAAGAGGAAGTGCTGGGGATCACGGTGGAGGATGATGGCAAGGGTTTCGAGTTGGCCAACCTGTCGTTTGTTGATGGAATGGGTTATAAAAATTTAAAGAGCCGTGTCGACTTTTTGAAAGGGAATATTGATGTAAAATCGGAAAGAGGCAAAGGCACTTCGATATTGATTCAATTACCTGTTTAATTATGATAAAAGTTATACAAGTTGAAGACCACAGCCTGGTGACCGAGGGGGTAAAAGCCTTTATCACCGCTGAACCTGATATGGAGTGCATGGCCACCTGCGTATCGGGCGAGAATTTATTGCAGGTATTGCAGCACCAGCGGCCCGATTTAATCCTGATGGATGTAAACCTGCCCGACACTACGGGTATCGAGCTTTGCAAGGAAGTAAAGGATAAATATCCCGGAATTTTTATCATCGCCCTTAGCATTAATAACCAGCCCGGCATCATCCGCAAAATGGCAGAAAACGGCGCCAGCGGCTATGTGCTTAAAGATGCATCCCGCCAGGAAATAATCGAAGCCATACGCACCGTAGCCAAAGGCAAAACTTTTTACAGCCGTTCCGTATCCGCGGCCCTGCGCCGTCCCGATGCGATAGACCTTCCGCCCCTCACCCGCCGTGAGCGCGAAGTATTGGAATTAATTGCCGACGGGTATACTAACCCGCAAATAGCAGAATCATTATTTGTAGATGTAACTACCATTGATTTTCATCGCAAGAATATGCTTTCTAAATATAAGGTAAAAAATACGGCGGCATTGATTAAGGTGGCAGTGAGCAATAATTTGATATAGTACGCCACAGTGTCTTTTCGATACATTTGAGACGATTCTTCATATTTATTGAAGACTAAAATCCATGCTGAATTAAGCGAAAAAAATCTTCCGGACTTTACTGACTTTTCGGACTTTCCCGACTCAAATAAAATTTTCTTACTTTTCCTGTAACTATTTTTTTTCGTCGGAGTATTTAACCCAAGAATAACACATAATACTGAACCTGATTGAACTCGTTGGCCGACAATACAATCATGCTCAAGGTGAAAGCCGGAGATTTGGATAAGATGGGACTGCTGTTTGAGCGGTACAATCGCCCTTTGTATGGCTTTTTGTTCCACATGACGTATCAGCGGGAAACGAGCGAGGATTTAGTGCAGCAGGTGTTTTATAAAATGCTGAAATACCGCGAAACCTTTACGGCTACCGGCGAGTTTGTGCACTGGATGTACTCGATAGCGCGCAATACGCTTAAAGATCAGGGCAAAAGCCTGAAACAGCGGGTGAAGCATGAAAATACGGACGACCACGCAGAGCGGTTATCCGGCGGCTTGACACCCGAAGAGCAGCTTGAAAAAAAACAGGCCAAACAGGGGCTTCACCGGGCGATGGAACAATTGAGCGACAGTCACCGTGAGGTGCTTACGCTGAGTAAGTTCCAGGAGCTGAAATACCAGGAGATTGCGCAGATACTGGATATTTCGGAAATAGCGGTAAAAACGAGGGCACACCGGGCCATGCAGGAGCTGAAAGGTATTTATGAAAAAATGGAACGCTAAAAACAGGATATGAAGAATTGTGAGCAATATGAAGAACTGTTTGCCGGCTGGATAAACAACGAACTAAAGCCAGCCGAAAAGGAAAAGCTGGAGCAGCATTTAAGCGACTGCCCTGTCTGCCGCGAAGAGCTGGCAAGCATGCAGCAGTTGTGGACTATGATGGACGAAGCAGAAGTGCCCGAGCCATCGCCAAAAATGCAAACCGACTTCAAAGCGATGCTGGACGATTTTAAGACAGCAGAGGCCGGCAAAAAGCAGGCATCAGCAGGTTTAAGGGAGCAGTTGGGCTGGCTGTTGCAATGGCGGCAAAAATGGCCGATGGCTTATACTTTCGCTATAGTTTTAGTAAGCTTTGGCTGTGGCTACCTTTTTTTTAACCTGAAGGGCGATAGCAAGCAGGACCAGCAAATGGCCGCGCTTACCACGCAGGTACACGAGTTGAAACAAACCATGGCGTTGGCGTTGCTGGAAAACCCTTCCGCATCCGAGCGTATCCGCGGTGTGAGCTATACCACCGAAATAAAGCATGCTGACAAAGAAGTAATAGAAGCCTTATTGGCTACATTAAATAATGACCCTAACGTAAACGTACGCCTGAGTACACTCGACGCATTAACGCACCTGGCCAACCATCCGGAGGTTAGGCAGGGGCTGGTGCAGTCCATCACCACGCAGGAATCGCCGCTGATGCAGTCGGCTATTGCGGACGTGATGCTAAAATTGCAGGAGAAGAGTTCGGTAAAATCGTTTAAAGAACTATTGAAACAAAAGAACCTGGATAACGGCGTAAGGGATAAAATAAAAGAAACCATAACACAGCTAATTTAAACACCACAACAATTATGAAGACGATATTAATCCCTGTTTTGGCAGGAGTTGGGCTGTGCCTTGCCCTATTTACAGCAAAGGCGCAATCGTACAAAACCCACGTAAGCAAGGCCTTTGACATGCAAAGCGGGGTGGTCGGCATTTTTAACCTGGATGGCTCTATCAAAGTTGAAGGCTATGCCGGCAGCAAGGTAATGGTGGAGATAGATGAAACCATCACGGCTGAAAACAATGCAGCATTGGAGGAGGGCAAACGCGATTTTAAGCTCGGGTTCGACCGAAAAGGCGATAGCCTGGCGGTTTATACGGCATACCCGTACGATACCCGGCCGCACAGTTATTACAGGCACTACGGCGACGACGACAACCGGGATATTCATTATAATATTAAGCTGGTTTATACCGTGAAGGTTCCGAACAACGTCACCCTTTTTGCCACGACGGTAAACGATGGCGATATAGCGGTCAAAAATGTTTACGGCTTACTTAAAATCAATAATGTAAACGGCGGCATCGAAATACTGAATGCCAAAGGCACCACCTGGGCGCATACGGTAAATGGTCCGCTTACGGTTACTTACCTGCGTAATCCACCGGGCGAATCGTCCTACTATACGCTTAACGGCGAGTTGAACGCGACTTTCCTGCCGGATCTTTCTGCAGATGTGGAATTTAAAAGTATGAATGGCCAGTTCTTTACCGACTTTGATACCCAGGTATTGCCTTCCAAAATAACAAAAACAACTAATAAGGGTAATAACGGCACTACCTACAAGTTGAATAAGGCCTCAGACGTCCGCTTCGGCGCAGGAGGAAAATCATTCAAATTCGAAACTTTAAACGGAAATATTTATATTAAAAAACAAAAAGCATAAGATGAAAAAGATAAAAATAATTGGGGCATTAGCAGTGGCGATGCTTATACATACCGGTCTTCGCGCGCAAACTGCCGATAAGGAACAATTGGTTGTACCACTTAGCCAGCCCGGCAAAGCATACAAGCTTGATGTAGGCCTTGTTGACGGCTCGATAACCGTAATCGGTTATGAGGGTAAAGACATTATCATAGATGCGAAGGATAAAGACAGGAACGAAAAAAAACACAACCAGCGTAACGGGGAAGGTATGCATACTCTTTCGGGAGGACGGCGAGCCGACATACAGGCCAACGAGAACAATAACTCCGTAACTGTTGAAGGTGAGGCAGGCAAAACAACCAATTTAATACTTAAAGTTCCACAGGGCGATGCTACTATAAAGCTAAGTACAGTAAACGATGGTGATATTGTAGTAAGCAATATTAACGGCCAACTGGAACTCACAAATACCAACGGCGGCATCAAGGCAACCGGAATTTCAGGCTCGGTGGTGGCTAATACGGTAAACGGTAATGTAGTAGTTATCTTCAAAAGCATCGATCCTAAAGCAGCAATGGCTTTTACTACGCTCAATGGCAATGTCGATGTTACCTTTCCGGCAAGCCTGAAAGCGAACGTAAAATTAAAATCAGACCGGGGTGATATCTATACCGACTTTGATGTGGTAGCCGAAGAACACAAGCCAACCGTAACAAACCAGAGCACTGCAAAAGGCAAAATGTACAGCTTAAAGATTGAAGACTGGGTTTACGGCAAAATTAATGGCGGCGGCCCTCAGCTGATGATGAAGAACATGAACGGCAACTTGTATATTCGTAAGACGAACCTGAACAGGAACACGAATAGCAATTAACCGGAAATAAATAACATATCGGAATACGCTTTTATCATGAAAAAAATAAATACGGTTTTTGGGGCCGCAGGGTTAACGATTGCCTTTTGCTTACAATTATTCTCTGTATGTGCACAGGAAAAGCCCACCCCTCGCCTCCCAACAAAAGCAGCCATCGAAAAGCTCAAAAAAGATGTGCCGCGCCTAATGAAAGAGGCCAATGTTCCCGGCGCATCCATTGCACTGGTTCGCGATGGCAAGCTGGTTTGGAGTAATGTTTACGGTGTAATGAACACGGAAACGAAAAAGCCCGTAACCACCGAAACCATATTTGAGGCCAACTCGCTCACGAAGCCGTTTTTTGGCTATGCATTTCTTAAGCTGGTTGACGAAGGTAAGTTTAAGCTGGATACCCCTGTAAATGTTTATTTGAAGGATAGGTACGAGTTCAGCGATGATAAACGGATAGACAAGGTAACCGCGCGTATGCTGCTTAGCCACAGCAGCGGTTTACGCAGCGCACATAACGGACAGGAAAAATTGATATTTGGATTCGAACCGGGTGCACAGTTTGAATATGCCCCGGTAGGCACCAATTACCTGGCGATAGTGATGGAAAGGATGCTGGGCATTTCCCTCAATGACTATATGAAGCAGACCCTGCTCGGTCCGTTGGGTATGACGAAAAGCAGCATGACGTGGGAGACCCGGTATGATTCGTTGAGAGCCTATCAGCACGACTGGCAGGGCAAACCAAATCCCGAACTCAAAAAATGGACATCGGCAGTGGCTTGCTGCAGTTTACAGACCAATGCGGTTGATTATGCAAAATTTGTAATAGCAGTATTGAACGATACCCTACTCAGTAAAGCCCCCTGGAATGAAATGTTAAAGCCACAGGTAAAAATGCGCGACACCCTCCCCGGGGGCTACTGGGGCCTGGGTTGGGGCCTTGAACAAACCGAAAGCGGCAAATATTTTTGGCATTGGGGCGATGGCGGCACCAGCAAAGATTATATCACCGCCAATATTGAGCATAAA
Source organism: Bacteroidota bacterium (assembly GCA_040389845.1). GTDB lineage: Bacteria > Bacteroidota > Bacteroidia > Sphingobacteriales > Sphingobacteriaceae > Mucilaginibacter. The sequence continues at coordinate 55,680 of JAZJZL010000050.1, read as the reverse complement.
GATGCCCTTGTATTTTTTGCCAATTCCGAAAACGGGCTGTCCTTTATAAATGAATTGTTGGATGATGCGCTGGGTGGTACGCATCCCGGTGCTATTTACCTGGGTTATCCCAGATATGATGCGCCGTCGAATATTTTAGTAAAGGGGGCGATGGAAAAAGGCGCTGCAAAAGCGATGTCCGAATATTTGAAAAAGTTAAAATCAGGCAAGATTAAACCGATAACCGAAGAAGATATGAACGCCGCCAGCTATCGTTTACTGAACGCCGGGAAATTGGATGATGCGATAGTACTGTTCACACAAAATACCATTGACCATCCTAATTCATGGAATTCATGGGACAGCCTGGCCGAAGCTTATATGAATAAAAAGGAAAATGCGCTTGCGATAAAATACTATGAAAAATCGCTGGAGCTGAATCCCCAAAATACAAATGGGGCTGAGCAATTGAAAAAGTTGAAGCAATAGCTGGTAGATTTGACAACTCTTTAAGAGTTGTCAAATCTAAAACAGGCGGCTACTCCACCACGGGGAATGCCGATATTCTTAACCGGGCGCCACCCATTGGCACCAGCGTAAGATCCTTTTGAGGCTCTGCTGTTTTTACCGGGCTAACGGGCAGTAACCCGCATAAACCGTATTGGTCAATCTTCCAACCAGGTATTTGCTTACCACTTGCCTTTAACAGGATAGGCGCGTTGGCGTTGGTAAACGGATTATTATCTTTCGGCCAGGCTCGCTTTTCAACTGTAAATGATGCCGCGGGATTTGCTTTATTAAACAACAAGCCATAATTCCAGGCCGACTCAGGATAAATTTCGAATGTAGGCCATTTTGCCGGGTCGGCGGTGGGCTGCCATTTGGCATCGGCTACGGCAACTTCCTTGCTATTGGTATTCTTTACGTATTTCTCATCAATTTTTAACGAGAACGTAAGCGGACCATAATTTACGCTCACACTGTTTTTGTTTTTGTCCCATTCGCGGGTTTGTAACCTCATTGGCAAACGCAACGTAACCCTATCGCCCGTTTTCCAATCGTTTTCGAGTTTAATGTATTCTCCGTTTTTAGCAGTTGCGGGCACTAATTTGCCATTCACTTCCAGTATTGGCGCATCGCACCATTTCGGTATGCGCAGGTATAATGGGAATGCGTTGATACCTTTGGTAGTCACCTTCATATCAATCTCATCATTAAATGGATAATGACTGGTGCTCTCGATAGTTACGGGTGTGCCGTTGCCTGCTTTTGCGGTAACGATGCCCTGTATGTAAAGTTGTGCAGCAAGGCCGTTGTCAGGTGTAGCCATCCAGCTGTTTTCGGAATAATAAACCCAGCCCGCAGCATGGTTATGCTGGCAGCAGCGGCTGCTGAAAGGGTTCATATTCAGGAACGGGCCATCATTATCAATGCCCGGTGCGTGGTTTTTGCTGTCGCTTACAACCATGTTCGGCGCTGTTAAATAACGTAGTCCACGATAATCAGGCAGGAAAGCTGCCGGGAAAGTATTAAAGGCCACATCCTCACAATTATCAGCCCAAAAAGTATCTCCGGTAAATTGCAACAGAAACTCGTCGGACGTCATTTGTTCCACCATGCCACAGGTTTCAACAGCCTGGCGTGGGTCATCATAACCTTTGCGGGCATTTTCATCAGCCCCGAACATACCGCCGGGTACCTGGCCGTAGATATTGCGTATCAACTTAAAGTCGTTGTACGATGCTTCCAAATCTGCCGGCACTTTGCTTTGCATGTAGTAGGTAGCCGGCTCGCGGAAGGATTGCGCAACGTTTACATTATGCCAGTTGGGCAGGTTATTAGCTTGGCGCCAGTTGGCGGTATTTTTGTCGATTTTGGTAGCCAAATCCAGCAGCCATTTTTCGCCGGTGCGGTTATACAGCCAGTAAACGCTTATCATATTATCGCCCCCGCGGCTGTTCTCCCAGTAATCTTTTAAAAACAGGTCATCAGGTACGCTCAGCTCATATTTAAAATAAGCGCTCATCAGTTTTAATACACGCGGGTCGTTCGAATATTCATAGTATGATTGCAGGCACCACAGCATCGGCATGTTCCCCCACAAATCGCGGCGGCCGGGTTTAGTCTCATTCAGCGGACCAAAATCGCCATTAGGCCGCTGGTTGTTTATCACCGCTTCAACCCAGAACTTAGTTTCCTTCAGCATCTTCGGGTCTTGCAGCACGTAAGCCATATCGCCATAGCCCTTTAGCCAGTAAGGCAACTCTTCCCAGCCGTATTTGCCGTGGCCGCTTTTGTTCACCCAGGCATTATCTGTTTTTGAAAGCCAAACGCTTATTTCGCCCAGGTTTCCTGTGAGGCCGTCGCGCTGTAATTCCAATTGCTTTTTTAGCCACCCGCCGGGCTTAATGGCAGTTACCGGCAGCTTTATAAAATATTGAGGCGTTAAAGGGGCTTTGTTGGAGACATAGTAACTGTTCTGCTTATTGTTATCAACCTGCTTTACAGCAGTAGCTGTTTGGGCATTAGCCTGCATTGCCACAGCCGATAAACAGGCCACGGCAAGCGCCTTATAACATTCAGAAAATATATTTTTCATGTATAATTGGTTAGTATGGGAAATTCAAATTTAAAAAATTAACTGTCAGGCAAACAATATTATTGAAATAATACTGAGGCTTAAACCAATTACAAGTCATCACGTCAAATCCATTATAATTATCACCCTGTTTGAGCCTGCTGCTTAGATATTTAGTACCTTAACGTCATGATGAAAAACAATTACAAACTTCCCCTGGCAATATTATTGGTTATCTTTTCTTTTGGAAAAGCATCTGCACAAAACAATTTCCAAAAGCTGGACAACTGGCTTGCCGATAACACCCGCGAGATGGGCGGCCGCAGCATCCTGGTGCTTTACAAAGACGGAAAAATCATCTATAACCATGCCGAAAGCGAAATGAACCTTCGCCAAAAAATGGCTACACGCTACGTGGCCCGCAAGCAGGGCAAAACTGCGGACATGAGTGACTATACGCTTACTACACGCCTGCCCATTGCCAGCTGCAGCAAATGGCTGAGCGCGGCTTTGGTAATGACTTTTGTTGACGAGGGCAAATTAAAGCTTACCGATACCGTTGGCAAATACCTACCAATACTATCAGCAAATGGAAAAGGTAAAATAACCATCAGCCAATGCCTTTCGCATATAACAGGTATCAAAGCACCGGAATTGAAAGAAAACCTGAAGGAAATACGCAACGCTACCAGTATGGACGATGCCATTGCGGAAATAGCCAAAATGCCGGTGGAGGGCCAGCCTGGCAAGGTTTTTCATTACAGTAATACGGGCCTGCAAATTGCAGGAGCAGTGTTAGAGAAAATCAGCGGCAAAAGTTTTGAAACCCTGTTTGCCGAAAGGATAGCGCAACCCATAAGTATGAAGAATACCGATTTTGGCAAAGGCAAAGTTGCCCTGCCCGCAGGCGGTGCATATAGCACACCCGAAGATTATCTTAATTTTTTAGTGATGATAATGAACAAAGGCGTTTATAATGGCAAGCGGATATTGAGCGAAAGCAGCATTGCCCAGATGCAAATAAACCGGGTTACGCCTGACGTTAAAATAACGTACTCGCCGGCGGAAGCTAAGGGCCTGGGCTACGGTTTTGGCGAGTGGACAATGGGCACCAATGGGGTTAGTAGTCCGGGGTTATTTGGTAGTTTTCCGTGGGTGAATAATGAGAAGAAATACTGCGGCTTTTTGATGACGCTCTATATTAAAAATACCGGGCGTAATGAAAGATATATGGAGATGATGGGGTTGGTGAATGAGGCGGTAGGGAAATGATGTAATGATTTGTTTGTCAACAATATAATTTCAGCTAATTGTCATTCTGAGCGCGAGCGAAGAACTATCTCTTGAGCGCAGCGAAAAATCTTTATAAAAAGATAGGTAGACAGCTGATAGGTCGCACGTTTACCTGTCCTGTGAATATCGCTTTGTAAAGATTCTTCGCTCCCGCTCAGAATGACAAAGGTTTTTTTTCTACATTTATGCTACTCTTACGTTCAACCAAACCCTAATTATGGAATCAACCGCCAGCCAAAGCCGTAAGGCTATCGCAATTTATTTGCTTTGTGTGCTTTGCATAAGCTCAATTTATTATTTCCTAATAATTCATACCGGTAAGCTGGGCAGCGGTTTCGGCTTGTATGTAGCCGGATTGATGTGGGCGCCTGCGCTTTCGGCATTTGCTACGTGCAGAATAATGAAGCGCAACATAGCTGATTTGGGCTGGAGCTGGAAAAAGCCCAAATATATGCTTTGGGCCTACCTGGTACCGCTGATTTATGCATTGATAGCTTACATAATATTATGGGTTGCAGGCTGGGGCGGATTTTATAACAAGGAGGCCGTAAAGCAAATAGGTGCATCGTTCGGCTGGGCGGGTTTGCCCGATGGCGTAATAATGCTGCTGTACTTTATTTTTACAGGGCTGATAGGAATGGTGGGTAGCACGGCCCACGGCTTAGGTGAAGAAATTGGCTGGCGCGGATTTTTAGTGCCCGAGGTTTACAAGATATCAAACTATACCAAGACCTCTCTTTTCGTCGGTTGCGTTTGGGCCTTGTGGCACGTCCCGATTTTAGTTTTTGCTGATTATAACAGCGGCACACCGGCCTGGTACGGTCTCAGTTGTTTTGCGGTGATGGTCGTCAGCATCAGCTTTATATTTACCTGGTTCCGCTTAAAATCAGGCAATTTATGGACAGCGGCCATTCTTCATGCAAGCCACAATTTGTTTATTCAAAGCATTTTTACGCCGCTTACGTTATCTAACGCCAAAACCAAATGGTATATCGACGAATTTGGCGTGGTGTTGGCGGTTGTCGCCGTAATAGCCGCAATTTATTTTTGGACAAGGCGGGGAGAGTTGGAAAAGCAATCATGCTGACTGCCTACGTGTCCGTTAGTTTTAAGCAAAAAGATAAATTAACCAGGGAACTGGACGTTATTGCGCACGTACTTAAAGACTTTAACCTGGCGCCATTCGTATTTGTAAATAACTATCTTTTTACATCACAGGAAGAGCAGCGGATGATGCAGCAGGCTATGGATGATATTGATAAATGCGACCTGTTTATTGCTGAAACCTCCGAAAAAGCAATAGGCATAGGTGTGGAAGCGGGCTATGCCAAAGCCAAAGGAAAACCGGTTATTTATTTACGCAACCACAAAGCGGAGCATTCCACAACGGTAGCCGGCATCAGTAACTTCCAAATTATCTATGATGACGTGAATGATTTGGAGCGGCAGTTACAGGCTGCGATAGCGCAAATATTTCGTTAATCCATTTACTGTGCTAAGTTTCAGATATGCGGGTTCTGTCATTTTAAGAGGCGCATATATCAGGGATGTTCTTTTTTGTATTTTAGAGCAACCATTTTTCCTGATTTATGAACCCGGTTCAACTGTTAAAACATCGCGTGGCGTCTATAGATATCCTGCGCGGCCTCATCATGTTGGTAATGACGCTCGACCATTGTCGTGATTTTTTGCATTTCCAGGGGCCGCAGCACAATCCTACCAATATGGCGACAACGACCGTGCTGCTGTTTTTTACCCGCTGGATAACTCATTACTGCGCGCCGGTTTTTGTTTTTTTAAGCGGAGTCTCGGCTTACCTGGCAGGGCAACGGCGTACAAAAAGCGAACTCAGCATTTTCCTTATCAAGCGCGGGCTGTGGCTTATTTTGATAGACGCAGTGATAATCACTTTCCTGTTTACCTTTAATCCCGCCTTTAACGGCGTTGTACTTGAAGTTTTATGGGCGATAGGCGGCAGTATGATTATTCTTGGTTTACTGGTTCGTGCGCCGTTAGCAGTTATCGGTGTTCTTGGGGCTATTATTTTTTTTGGCCATAATATATTAGATGGTATGCTGATGTCGCCTAACGGTACCGGCAGTACGCTATTAAAAATATTTCTCACCGCGCCTGCCGTTTTTGTGCCGTCGCCCAATCATATGATACTGGAGGCATACGCTATATTACCGTGGACCGCTGTAATGTTTATAGGCTACGTTTTCGGCTCCTTTTACAAATCTTCATTTGACGCAGCCCGGCGAAGAAAGATATTGCTTGTTACCGGTCTGTCGCTAATCGCCCTGTTCGTAATTTTGCGATACATTAATACCTACGGCGATCCCGCTCCGTGGTCGGTGCAGCGTAATTTCGCACATACATTGCTCTCATTTCTAAATACCACCAAGTACCCGGCATCATTAATATACCTGAGCATGACAATTGGGCCGGCACTTATCCTTCTATCACTTACAGAACATATTCAAAACAAATTCGGCGCATTTTGCATGGTTTACGGTAACGTGCCATTCTTTTATTTCATCCTGCACATTACGCTTATCCGGCTGATAAATATCATTTTAATTATGGCATCAGGCATAGATATATGGCACGTAAAATCGCCCGATTTTCCGTTTATGTTTGAGCCGGTGCCTTTCGGTTATCCGTTGTGGGTGGTTTACCTGGTTTGGGCTCTTGTAATTATTTTACTGTACTTCCCCTGCCGGTGGTTTGCAAATTATAAGCGGACTCATCAGCAATGGTGGCTGTCGTATTTGTAGGATCAATTTTGGCCCAAGGCCCCTTGTTTCCCAACAGGGGCCTTCGATGCTAACCCATTTAATCAAACCGCCGTGGCAGTTTGCGGTCCTATTATTGTCTTTACCTCGAAAATATTGGTCACCGGGAAATTGCCTTTGCTGGCATGTTCGCGTATCACATCTTCACTTTCAGCCTCGTGAACGCAGAATAGCTTATCGTCGGTAACATAAGTGTGAAGCCACTCGTAAGGCTTGCCTAATGAATCGACCACTGCACAAGAAGTTTGCGAAATGGCTTGCAGGTCGGCAGCTGTTAGTTTGCCTGCACCCGGAACGTCTCTTTCAATAACAAATTGTTTCATAAATATTTAAGATTAATAGTTAATCAGCGTATGACAGAACGGACGGTGTCCGCCTGTTTTTCCGTAACAAATTTATTTACTAAACACCTTTTCCTCCTTTTCATACTCCCGCGTAATTCCTTCTAAAATCGCATCTTTTTGAATAATGCCATCGCTCTTATGAATAGCCTGCAGCGAGGCATAATGTACCACGCCGATTATCGACGATCCCGATAGCTCGTAACGGCCGGCAATGTCTATAAGGTCCACATCCTTGGCCAGGCGTGCTTTAACAGGAACAGACTGCCGCCATATTTTAAGCCTTTCGGCGGCGTTGGGGGCGGTAAACTTTACAATGATATTAAACCGGCGTACAAATGCCTGATCGATGTTGCTTTTGTAGTTTGATGCCAGGATAATCAGCCCGGGAAAATCCTCCACCCGCTGCAACAGGTACGATACTTCCTGGTTGGCATATTTATCGTGAGCGTTCTGCACGTTGCTGCGCTTGCCGAAAAGCGCATCCGCCTCATCAAAAAATAATATCCAGTTTTTGTGCTCGGCTTTGATGAATATTTTCTCCAAATTCTTCTCTGTCTCGCCGATGTATTTGGATACGATTTGTGATAAGTCTATCCGGTAAACATCCATCCCAAACTGCCTACCCAGCAGCGTAGCCGTAAGCGTTTTACCAGTACCTGGCGGACCATAGAATAAGGCGCGATAGCCCGGCTTTATTACCTTTGCCATTCCCCAGTCCTGCATCAGGGTGTTGTTATGGTCGAGCCAAACCTTTATATCGTTAACCTGTTGCATTACAATATCGTTCAGCACCAGGTCTTCCCAGTCCATTTTGGTGCTTACCAGCTTTGCCGGAAAATCCGGGCCGAAGGTCGGTTTGCTGATTTCGCCGGTTGTAAATAAGTCGACGTATTCGGGCTGAAGGATAAGCTTTCCGCTCATACGGGGTTCGCCGTCCTTTACATTTTCAAGGGAGAGGATACCTTCTTTGGCAAAAAAATGATCGGGCGAGAAATAATATGCAGCCTGCATACGGGCCGCTATGTTATTGCCCGCAATTATAAACAAAGCAGTTTCGCCGGTTGGTAATGTGCCCCGGTGATAATTGCCTTTTACACCGCCAATCTCCGTAAATTCTCCTCCGTTGGGCAAATATTGCTGAATGACCAGGTCGATGAAATTTGGCGCTATGTGGGGCACCAGGGCAAGCAGCAGAATGGTGTACTCTTCAACGTTAGGCTGATGCTCGGCCAAAAAATGATAAAGCGAACTATCATCCGATTCGATAACGAGTTCAGGAAAAGCGAATGGTTCGGTGTTTTCAAGCTTAAAAAAGTCGTCGAGTCGCCTTTTAACTACATCGTTTAAAAAGGCAAGCGAGCGGCTGATGTTTTGATAGTTGTTTTGCAAGGCTATTAGTGCTTAATGGTTGGTCTCACAGATTTAACTTTGAAGTCGCCCTTAGCCATTCTGTAAGTCGTGGCAACTATATTTAAGTTGATGAATTGCTGAAGGTCGCTATTCACAATACCTCCCTGCGAGGCATCTATCGCAAACAGTTTCCCCTTCACGTTTAATACGGTAAAATAATGATTTTTGCTAATCCCAAGGTCTTTCATTTGTTTCTCACTCCTGGTGGCTTCAACTACTACAAAATCGCCATGGTTAACCAGCAATTTGCGTATTGCACTCTCTGTTTCTGGCCATGGCAATGGTTTTGTGTAGGTGTTTAGTGAAGAAACGTCAAAGCCATAACCTGGTTCGCTTTCAGCCATTGGGTCGCATTCTGCTTTATTAACTTTGCCCGTTTTCAAATATTCCGCCAGAGACTCTGCTGTTGCCGGGCAGTTCAGGTTGCAGTAAGCACCGGCTGCGTGCGGCGGATTCAATTCATGCAGCTTTGCATGAGTCGGGTCATTCGCCAATTCTTCAAAGCGGTCACGTTTTACAAACTTTGCTATTATTTCTGCTTTTATCCAGGCTTTCCGCACCTGTTCATCGGCCTCATTAAAATAATCCGGGCCCATTGTAACCTTAATTATATCACCATCTTTTTTTGCTATCAGCGGCTCCTTTTGCGTTTTTACATATCCGGCAAAAACTACCTTTATGCCATAATCTTTTTGAAACTGATCAATGTCATCCTCAAACCTGTTAGCCGGGGTAACATCATCAAACAGAGGCTTACGCTGAACTGCCGATGGTATTCCATTTTGCTGCACCACATGCGTTAACTCATGCGCCAGCAATTGCTTGCCTGCCTGCGTACCCGGCTGGTATTGCCCCGCACCAAATACAATATTATTGCCATGCGTGTAAGCACGGGCGTTCATATCTGTTGCAGTCTGATGGGCTGCACTATCGTTATGGATTTTTACTTTGCTGAAATCATAACCGAATTTGGGTTCCATGAAGTTGCGGGTGGAGGAGTCGAGGGAATGACCGCCATTGCTAATAATCCCATGGTTTGCGCCATTTGATTTTTCAATTGAACTGCTAAATTTTTTCGTTTGAATGCTCCCAGACCCTTTAAAAAAAGAGTTCCCACCCGTCGACGCTATTTTTTGCGAGATATCATCAGCTTCCTGCTCATAGCCGTCATTTGCATAGTCTGTCGCCGATTTTAATTGTATGGTTTGTCCGAAAAAAAACGCGCGCCGGTTCGCGCATCCTTTGCTGTTTGACGAGCATCTTATATGTCTTGAAACCTTCATAAATCTAAACTTACTGAACAACAACGTTGCCTGCCGGCGAAAACATTTTCCTGATTAATTCATCCAGTTGGGGCTCAATCTCCCGCTCCAATTTGATCATTCTGTCAATTGTTGGCTGGTCATAATAATTTCTTGCATTTGTCCACTCGCTCCACAGTAATTCACCTTTCGAAGAATTGGCAGCACCATCCATGGCTATAAGGTTTTTCGGATTGTTTGTAACCTTCAATATATCTTTTATGTCTTTCACAACAATTTTAATTTTTTTAACAATCCTGTTTATTGCGATGATGTGATCGACAGTGACATTCTCGGTTGGTGTGTTAGAAACCTTATCTATCCCCTGCGCCCTGTCCCGAATAGCTATATATTCCGGTTGTTTGTCGGACATCGCCCTTACCTTTTCTGTAAGTGGAGTTTTGGCATCTTTGTAAGCGTCTTCCGCACGCGCAGCAGCCATCTCTGCATTTTCCTGTTCACGTAACGCCGATTCATAAGTATCTCTTTTTACTTCAAGTTGTTGCCGCCAGCCGGGTTTACGGTTTTCTATAGGCGTTGTGGCCCAACTCTCGTATTCCCACCGCTTTTGCCTTAAATTATTACGGGCATTCAGGGCTTTGTCCTGTGCAGCCTCGTATTTTTCCGTTGCGGCATCTTTTTCAGGTTTTACATAAGCTTCAGGTTGTTCAGGCTTTACTTCTGGTTTCGGAGCCTTCGGTTTTCTTTTACCAACCTTTATATCAGCTGGTTTTTCAGGCGGTACAGACGGCTTATTTTCACGGGCTTTGGCATTTGTACGACGCCTGCGGCCGGTTGGTGCCGGTTTTTCGGCAGTTACCGGCTCTTCGGCAACCGGTTGTTCTTCCGGTATTTCCTCCACCTTATTTTTATTGGCCAACGCCTCATCTACCGACTTGTTAACTTCACCCGGGTTTTCAATATTACATACAGGGTCCGAGAACCGGCACCATCTTCCTGTTTCTTTATCCCGCCTGAATTTATGCTCGCCTACTCCAATTTCAGCATCGTACTTATCTTTAAAGGTTGGATCCGTAACCTCCTTAACATTTTCCGGATTGGCCGCACGCTCTTTTAATTTAGCCATGTCGCTATCCAGATCTTTAAACGCTTCCGGTTTTGGTGTTTCGCCATTAGGGCCTTTCAGATCTTTATTTGTTTCCTTAAGTGCCGGCTCTTTGGCGTTATTTTTACCTACTGGTTCTACAACTGGCTCAACCTGGTGTCCGGCACCCGCTCCTTCATTAACGGCTACCTCCTCATGTACTGGTGCCCCTTCCCTAATCGGCGCAATTTCCGGTGCTGCGACCATATTGGCTCTTAGCCCTTTTACTTTCCCTTTTAAGAAGGTGAACGCTTTATGGCCAACACCCATCCCGGCACCAAGGGCAACGCCGAACAAAATCCCCTTTATGGTTATCGGATTGCCGCTTATCACATCTCCCACAACACCCGCCGACACATCTATCCCGATAGTTATAACTGCTTTTGTAATATTGCGTGCGGCCGCAATCCATTTAAGCCCCATCACTGCTTTTCCTGCTACCGCGAAAATTGCGGTAACCCCACCCACAATGGCTGCGGTAGCAACCCCTTTATGCCATTTCTCACCATCAATCAAATTCTCGGCTATCTTAGTTGTAGCGCCAAACGCAGCACCTATTACAATAGCCAGTGCCACTGCCGCCAGGGTTAAGCCAGCAGCCAGTACAGCGGCAATTGCCCACCCGCCAACTAAGGCCAATGCAATCAATACTATAATCTTAGCCCAAAACTTCCATCGTGCCTTAACTTGTTTTGCTGCTTTTTCAGCACTGTTGCATACGGTTTTATCGAAATCTTTTTGCAGACTTTTGTAAATGCCGTCCTCAAAACAGTTTGTCTGCTGTTCAAAATCTTTACGCTGTTTCTCAGGAACTTCAGTGCGAAGCATTTTATCAGCCTGGTTATTAAATTCTACCAGCTCTTTTCTTCGTCTTGCGTAAATATCGGTTATGCCTTTCTCATTTATATGGCCTATTTCCTTTAATACTGACGCTCCACTTCTTCTTGCGTTAGACAATGAACTGCCGGCACCATCTACAACCGCTTTGTTATTTTCATTTGCCTTAAGCGTAATGTCAGTCAACGTTTGCGCCAATACTTCTTGCGCATCCATCAAGGTTTCTGTAGTAGTATTTGCACTTAAGTTCAATAACTTTAGCTGTTGCAGATAAGCGTTGTCCCATTGCCGCTCAAAGTTTGATTTTAATAAATTTAAAATCGCGTCGCTCTCGTTTGATGATTGCAATAAATCTTCCTGGTAATTTTCCATCATCTCCAACAGGTTCATGGCTACCGTACCTGCGCCATCGGCTATAGTACGCTGGCTTAGGGCAATATCATTATCTAATGCATCAGTTTCTTTATGATAAAGCTCCGTAAGAATGGCTGAATTTAGCAATGCCTGGCCATCAATAGCCGACAGGCCATGCTCTTTAACCTCTTCCAGCGTACTCATCAGTGCCGAATAAACTTCAGCACACGCTTGCACAGATGATTTAAATTGATCGTTTATTTCTGCAACCGCCAGCTCAAGAAAACAATCCAATTCATTGGTGTAAAGTGTCAAAAGGTCAAAACCCGCCAGTATACCGGCGTTCAACCCACAGTCAACTTTGTCTGATTGTTTTTGTCCCTGCTCTATCAGTGATGACTTGTATGAACTCCCCACCTGCCTGGCTGCGCTCGCACGTGCTTTGTAACGATTAGAAGTCAGCTCCCCATCAAGCACACCGTCCGATTCTTCATACATCACCTTATGCTGCACTTCCGGCGTATCGTCTTCAGCATAGTCAAAACGTATGGCTAAGCGCTCAGCCTGGTTGTCTGCAGCATTTCCATATTTTAAGCCGGCCTGCAGGAAGTGTAATTGAGCCTCCGCAAAGTTCTTCTGCGCATGCAGCGCATAGGAGTCATTGTAAAGATCGAAAAGCTGCCGGTACAGTCCCGTATCTGCAATTAAATCGCTTTGCTTTTTTAGGGAGAATAGGGTTATGGCCAGAACGTTGTCTGCGTACAGTTTCTTTATAGCATTTTCGTTAAAGGTGTGGCTGGTGATAACCTGCCTTTTTGCCAGTCTGGATGTCGTTTTTTGATTATGCTGCTCTGCCGTATACCTCTCTTTCAAAAACTGCCGCATTATAGCGCCCTGGTTTCCAATCTCAGTAACCTGCAGCTGCGCCCCATCTATAAAGTCAAGAACTTTGCCTGACCTTTCTTCTATTGTGCTTCTCGCAAATCTTTCTACGCGATTAACATTTGTTTTTGCAGGTAAGGCCAGAAGATTCGATGGTTCGAAAAGTTTTTTCGGGAATAAAAATGCCTCAGTCCTTACTATATCAAGAGTGTTCGGGGCAGCGCTAATTAAATTTTGATTGGCGGCTTTCTTGTTTACCCCTTCCTTTTTGTGTTCAGGTGTGTCAACAACGTGGCTTCCCACCATCCCGCGTTTTTTCAATTTATGGCCGGCGGGCGAATTTTGCTGCAGACTATCAGGACTATTGGAGGATTCTATCCCGGCTTTAATCAACATAGCAACATCGCCCATTTTTTTTGTTGCTAATTGTTTGCAATAACTGTTGTTCTGATCTGTGTCAGGCGGTTTGGCGGCAGTCTCTTTTTGTTCTTCGGTACAAGTGCCGGCCGGTGTTGGAAATGTTGATTTTACTTTGCTGGTAAAAGCGCATTCATATTGTGTATTATCCTCTTCTTCGTCCGTCTTTTTATCTTCGGCTGGCTTGGCATCGCATTTCTTTGCTTTGTCTATTGAAGCAGGTGAGGCAGGCGCCGGCTCAACCTTTCTGAATACAATACTATTTGCCGCCGAATCATAATTGTTGTTTGCTTTCCTATTCAAGTTCCCATTCTGCTGCACCACATGTGTCAGTTCGTGCGCCAGCAACTGCTTACCCGCATAGGTTTCCGGCTGATACTGCCCTTCGCCAAAAACAATATGCTTGCCATGGGTATAGGCACGCGCCTTTATATCTTTTGATGACTGATGTGCCAACGAGTCGTTGTGTATTTGCACGCCGCCAAAATCATAACCAAACCGCGACTCCATAAATCGTTTGGTACCCCCATCCAAAGGCCGCCCCTGCGAACGCAGGCTTTGCTGTACAGCGGGCGTAACCCCGGGAACAGCAGACGGACCGTTCTCCTTCCGGTTTATTTCCTGTTCTTCATGCTCACAGGCCGCGCATTGTCTTTGTATTGCAGAACCCATTGCCGGCTTTAAACGAATACGTTCGGCGATATTATCTTCTTTCCGGTGAATGGCTTCTTCCTCTTCGCAGGCGGCGCATTGCCGCTGGATGGTGTAACCGGCGATAGGCTTCATCTGTAAGTGCTCCGGCTCATCGTCTTCCTTGCGATGCAGCTTTTCTTCCGCTTCACAGGCATCGCATTTGCGCTGGATATTTATGGGAGATGGCTTGGCTTGCAGTGTTTCTGTGGAGGGCATCCGCATTACTTTGTCTGCCATTGCATCGGCTTCTGTTTCATATGGGTCATTTACCGGCGCGATGGTAAGCTTGGGCTGAATTATTGGCGCAAAAAAGGCCGTATCTTTTTTGTTTCCAAAAAAGGAATGCTGTTTTTGCGGGGTGGTTACCTTACTTATATGTTGCGCCGCCGTTTTCTGCATTTTACCTTATACCCATTCCACAAATAATATTTTTTCCATCCACGGATGCTTCACTACGCCAATAGCCCATGGCAGGCTGTTTAGTAAAACGTCCACTCCTTTTTGCTCGACTTTTAATTGCCAACCGTTATTTAGCTGTGTCAGCTTGCCGCTGCGTTGCAAAAAAGTTTCGCGTAAGCCGGCGTGACTGGTATTTCTTAACATGCTCCAATTGGCAATTACAGCATCCAGCAATTGTTCGCATTCTTTTTTTACAGGTACAGACAGTTTTTTAGGTGGATTAAGCGCATCTGTTATATCAAGCCCGCATATCAGCTTATTTAACGGCAATTCAAATTCCGGCTCCCTGTCCGATCCCGTTACCAGGAATTGCAAAATGTAAACCGCCTTATGCTGCGCTTCTTTATTTTTCCATCCTTCGTCCGTCAACAAGCCTAAATCTTTGAAAAGATGCGGCAAAAACGGGTGAAGAATCACCATGCCTGCATTGTTTACATATACAAAATCAGGCTCTTTATCTTTTTTGCGCCTGGCGGTTAAATCCGGAATTACGGGTGGTAGTTTTTCATCATCCACAATTTCATTTATCAGCCGCTTATTTGCCGTACTTACTTCGGTGTACAGGTATGAAAAAAATAGCTGCAAGGCATGACCCTTACCATCGCTGAATGCCCTTAACAATGCGGCCTTTGTGTCGACCGTATCCGAAGCCGGTATTTTATATTTGGTAAGCAAAAAATATATCCTGCTTAATTCGTCAATTCTATCCCTTGCCAGCAGGTTAAGCAGCGATTTAAAAAACTCGGCAGAAAACCAGCTGGCCAGCCGCATGGCAGCCTGCATATCTTCGTTCAGCAATGCCTTTAATTTTTTGATGAGCAACTCGCTAAGCTCTGCCTTTTCCAACTCCTTAACGTGCTTTATATCGCTGTTCCAGAGTAGCAAGCCGGTTTCGGCAAAGTATAAAAGGGTTTCGTCCAAATCGTCAGCGGCGGCTTTTTTTATCTCTTTTTTTGGCGATGTACTAATTTCAGCTTTTATCTTACGAAGCGCCTCATCAATCAGCTCGCGTTTCCAATTTTTGGCAGACAGTATACCGCAATCTATCTCCAGGCTATCTATCGATACAAGGTAATTTTCATTGCCGGTGTCATCAAACAGTAACTCTAGTTTCGGCAGCAATTCTTCATTAAATAATTCGGCAATCTCATTCTGAATACCTGTAGTATTTTCAATCCCATCAAACTGGACAGTGACGTGTTGCTGCTGTATTTTATGAAGATTGCCGGCCATACTAATTACCTGGTCTTATCTGTACCATTTTTTCCGATGTTGCAAAGCACCCTGTCTTGGAACTGATGGCGAGCACCCGTACATAGGTCTGCGTCAAACTATCAGGGAATCTTATTTGCGGGTTTTTGCCAGTTGAATAATTAGGATTACCATCTTTAAAAAACCACATGTAAGTATCGAATGAGCCGGAGGGGGCCAGGTCGAATTTAAACAATCCGCTTGCTGGATCTTCGCCAGCATTTATATCATCTATATGAAGCTTGGTATTGCAAACCGGCGTACTTATATCTTTGCACTTATCGAAGTTAACACAATCAAATTTTGGTGCCACTAATGGTGTTTTTACGCCGTCCAGAGTTATAGTGGCGCCTGTCCCATCATAAACTACCGTATAGCTGATACTCGCTTGTTGTCTCGAGATGGTGCCCTCAAATTCAAGCTCCACCTTTTGACAGGTAAAACGCTCTATCATTATAGCCTGGCTATCGCGGTCGTAAGTAAACATAAACCTACTGCCGTCTGTAAAACCGGCCGGCACCAGGTCGTCTAAACCTTTTACCAACTCAATAAAGGCGTCATCAAATTCGCCCGGGCCGGGTATTGGGCTGGCTTTATCCAAACTAAATTTGAATGCAGAATTTGCAGGAATTTTTGTAAGTACTCCCTTGTCGTCTGTCAAATTCAGCCATACATTGTGGCCTGTAGTATGCGTGATCGCGTCCTTCGTGTTTACCTCGTTCGGTCTGGTCATCCACAAGGCATATTTACACGCTATTGCCAGACCGTTACAAGGCAAGTTGCATTGGTCCGGGCAGCTAAAGCTTTTTATAACAGTGGTAGTTGTCAGGCCTCCGTTGTCTTTTATCGTTATAGTTGCATCCAGACCACCGCTTGGCAACGAAATATTGTTGTCCGGAAGCGTTTTGCCATTTAAACTATACGTGTAAGGTGCAGTTCCTCCGGTTACCGTTAAAATTACCGTAAAATTGGGGGATGATTCATTGCATTGCGGGGCGCCCTGCGTAACATTCAACGATGGCGCACCGGGGCAGGTGTGGCTTTTTATTACCGTAGTTATTGTTTGCGCGGCAGCATCTGTTATGGTTACTGTCGTATCCGGGCTACCGCTTAACAATATTATCTCGCTGTCTGATTGCGTGTTGCCGTTATAGCTATAGGTATAAGGCGCTGTCCCCCCGGTAACCGTTAACATCACTTTAAAATTTCTGCCTGTTGCATCGCATTCCGGGTCGCCCTGGGTAACTGTTAAAGGCTTGGGCGATGTTGGTGCAGGTGGCAATATGTAAGCTACCGGCGGGCAATCACTGCAGCACATATAAGGCACATAAAAATCAGCTATCACCATGCCATCAGTAAGATTGAATGTTGGGTTTGGCGGCGGCTGATTGAGGATAGCAGTTATCGTGTTCTTTTTATCCGCAGGCAGGTCATCGCATGCATTTAAATATTGCTGCATCACGTCCTTAAACTTCAGGTATAGCGATGGGTCCTTATACAGCGTTGTTACCGCAAGCATTTTTGTTTTCGCTTCCAGTGTATCCAGATCGGTATCGGGATTTAGCAACTCACGGAAATCGGATAGCATCAAATGCCCAATATCGTTATTTACCAACAGCGAGTTGCCATCAGCCAGCCTGTTGCCGCGCTCTTCGTGATAAACCAGTATGAATGTTCCGCCGCGCGGAACGCCTGCCTTATGTTCCACGCCGCCGTGCCTTTTAAAATAATAGGCGAAGTTTTTGGCGAGGCGATATTGTGCTAACCGGCGCCGGTACTCTGCCTTTAATGCTTCCAGTTTCTCGGCAATGCAGGTGTGTAATACCATTTCCTTGTTGCTGTCGAGCAGGAAAATAGCGTCCCTTACTGCCTGGTTGTCATTGAGCTTTATTAGCGCTTGCCAGGTAAGGCCTTGTAAGGTTTTGGTTTCTTTCTCGAAACGGATGTAAACAGTTTTAAATTCCGTAGTATCCAGCGAATCCAGATCATTGTCCATCAGTATTTTGAATACTTCTTCCGCGCTGTCGATAAATTCCATCAGGTGATAATATATTGCAGTATCACCTGATGGATACGGATTTACAAACTTGCCATTGTTTTTCGCAACGTTGGCTATATAGTAATCACCCATGGTTCCACTAAACGGCGAACACAATCTTTTAAGAGTTGTTCCTTTTACGTAGCTGCCAATTGCCTGGAATTCGTTAACCAGGCTGGCGATAAAAGGATGGTCGGCAACGATATTAACTTTGTCTGCCATCAACCGGTCGATCAGCGGGGCAACTGTTGTTTCCGATGTCTTTTCGTCAGTAGCAACTCTGTTAGCAGCAATTGCAGCGTTAGACAGAGCGCCTGTAAACGCCGATGGCGGGTCGATAAAAGGCCATTTTGCCGCATAGCAAAGTCCATCGTGCAGTGTGCAGATAAACCCTGCAATAATTACCCGGTAGTCCGATTCCAAATCCTGTATGCTGCATTTCGGCTCCTCACCTTTTACAAGGGCGCCTATGTAATCGGCGCTCAAAGCTGCAATATCAAACGGGAGGTTAAATTCCTGCTGTTTCGCTTTTACTTCGCTAATAGCCGTATCGATTTTGACGCCGATATGCCCTTCGATCCTGAAAAAGTCATACCACTCAATATCATAAAACAGCGGGTACACCACCGAATCGGCCTGGTTATAGGCCTCAGCATTATAGCTTAAATTGTAAGCGGCGTTGCCGCGCCTGCTTTTGTCATAGTTCCAGTAGTAGTAAAGATTCGCCGGTATGACATCACTTTTATCGGCGACAGGCGTGTAATAGTAAGGTATACATCTTTCAGATATAAAATTGCGGCCATATGTACTTGGGGTAACCCTTATGCTGTACGGTAACGCGAGGTTAGGGTCTTTACCCAGTATTCTTTTTGTAAAAAAGCAATCCTGGTACATCAGTATCATGCGCATTAGCAGACTTCTTACCTCGCTGCGATTTCCACCCAGTGGGTCAAACAATGGAGAATAAATGAAGTATTGCCTATAGGCCGAAGTACCGTTGACAGGCGTATCAACATTTGCTTCTCCAAGCTTTAAGTGGAACGGGAAAAGCATCTCATCGCCGCAGCAGGTGCTGGTCATTTCGTGCAGACGATACCTGAACTCGTACAGCGATTTGGTTAAATCGTATATAAAGTCATAAAAATACTGCACCAGGTACGGGAAGTTTTTCATGATGTAGTCCAGCATCTTTTTAAAATCCGCTTCGCTGCCAAAGGGGTTGGTATTGATGCCGCTTAGTAATGTTTTGTAATTATCGAAGCTGTCGGCAAGGTCGGCGGCAAGCGTTTTAAGCGGCAGCGCATCAACAATCGACACGAAAGCATTCAGCACATCTTCGGATGTTTTTAGTGTTTGGGCGGGAACATTGTAGCGCCGCAAATCTATCGGTTGAAAAGTTGATTTAGTGCCCTGGTTTCCCTGTAGCAGGGGCTTATAGATGAGCAGCGGCTTAACCTCAAAATCCATCAGGCTGCCCTTGTCGTTACAGTCGTTGGTATCGCAATTCTTTAGGCTGCTTTCAGTAGCTTCTAAAAATAACACTACAGCGTAATCGTCCAGCCCGATCTTGGTTAAAAGATTAACATCCGTTTTATCGGCAAGCGCGTCAACGTCTTTTTGGGTGAGCAGTAAAAACTGGTTGTTAATGTTGTTTAGATTAGCGCTCTCCCCGTAAAACAGGATATTGGTGGTATCAGGGTCGCCGCACTGGCTTATCAGCTGCAAATCTTTGGGGAAAGGCGGCCGGCTGTATGGCATATAGTATTTATAGCCATTATCGCCGGTATGGTCGCACAGCATTATGATATAGCCTTGCGTGGTCAACCCGCAGCCTTTGGTTATGTTTATTTGTGCTGCGGTGTGTGATATATCCAGCCCGCATACAATTCCGCTGCCCAAAAGCTTACAGCGCGTAAGGCGGTCCTGTTCGTCCAGGTAATTAAACATATCGTTTAGGTGCTTGTTGGTGAGCACCTGGTCTGGTTCAAATACCGGAAAAGTGTTTGCAATACTCATGATTGTTTAGTTTTTAAAAGTCCCCAAAACTGTTTTTCCAAGCACCACGGTGTTACTGCCTTCCTTGCTTTCAACACAATCGTGCAGGTTGGCCACCGGGTATTCGCTGTGCAGGCGGCTAAGTATTTCTATCATAGCGTCGTTGGCATCCCTGAACGCCAAAAGGTTTGTTTTTTTGTCGAATGAATAAGCAGCGAGCGTCTCAGTCCATTTTTTGTAGCATACTTCAAATTCGCGCATCAGTTCGTTGTTGAGCCAGCAGATTTTCAGCATTACATGGGCGGGCGCTTCCTCGCGCATCTTGCTTTCGAAGTACGCCCTGAAATTCATATCGTCGAAGTGACCAGGCCAGGCCGGCAATACCACCGATGCGCGGAAGGTATAAGGGTCGGTTTCGCAAATGCAGTCGCAATCGCCCAGGCATACCTGCATCAGGTCGAACATTTTATCGGGCAGCGGAATCTCGGCACGCGGCCGCAATAATATGTGTTCAAGCAGGTGCATGCCTATCGGGTCGTTGCAATCCGCTGTAAACTCTTTCGCCAATTCATCTATCGCAGCCTGGGCAGCCGGGTTATCTGCAAATGTCGTTTCGCTCGTGAGCAAACTAGTTAGTGCAATGGTGATATTTCCGCCGCCATTTATGGTGTAATTGCCGGCGTCCTTACCTAAATCGAGCACTTTATTTAAGGCATCGATGGCATCCTGTTTTACCTCGTATTCTTTAGAGTTTAGCTTAACGCCCGTCAGCGTGGTAACCGAAAAACTATGAAAGCATTTCAATACAGGCTCGCCATTTACTATCACTTCCTTTTCGTCACAAACGATATCGATATTCTTTATACAATACAGGTATCTGCGATAGATATTTTTTATACCCGTTAAAAAGCCGACGCGTTTCTCCAATCCGGATACATTATCCGTATCCCAAAGTTTTGTTGTATCGATGGTGAAATCACTTTTCTGTGGGAAGTAATCATACGCTTTACCCCTGTTGCTGCTGATGTCGGGATAGTTTTGTAATACACGTATTTTGGCATCTGTCAGTTCCGAAAAGTCTATCTTCTCTTCCGTCTTGTCGTCATAATTAATGGTATACATCAGCAAGGCATAATCGTTAAACGACTCTGCAAAACGGGCAAGCAGGTGGTCGAGGAAGCGACCGCGGCGGTCCTCAAAGATATCTTTCGCCTCGTACAATTGTTGCCACCTGTTTTTTGGCTGAATGGTGGCATCGCTGTTTGTGATGGCATCATCAAGCATTACTGTCGCACCTTCCAGTGTATAAAGCGGGTTAACATCCTTAACGTCTTTTAAAAATTGCGCAAAATAAGTCTCCTTAATATTTCCTGTCGAAAACAATTGATGTGCGTTGGAGAGCTGCGACAGAAAATCGGCCAGCAACTGTTCAAAAAACATCAGGTATGCTTTAAATTGCCGCTGCTGCGCAACCCTTTGCGGCGTGGCATCGGCCGGCAAACCAAATACACCTATGCCGTACGTTTGCGGAAAATCATATTGCACCGGCCAGTAGCTTGAGGTATCGCGCTTGCTGCCCAGCGGTACAGGAAGATCATCCTGCAATCCGTTTAGCTTATCGCGTGAGCGTTCTGCATGCAGCAACGATACTGTATCATATACCTCGTCGTAATTGGCGATAAAAGGAAACTGGTTTTTAAACAGCAACACTTTGGATTTATCGCTGCTTAACACCGGCTTGTGCAACGGCGTGATGTTCATGCACCATTTCAGACCAAGGTAGCCCGGTACCGGTTTGCCATCCGGCCCGTATTTCGTCATCACAAAATTCCGGATGGACAGTACGCCATCAATATCCATTAACAGGTTAATGATGTCTGATGTATGGATTACCGACCGCAATTGTGTCTCTTCCAATTGCTCTGTATCGATGAAGCCGTGCTGGAGGATGACACCCTCAAAAATTTCGTCTACAGGGATTTTTTTATCCAGCAATTCCTTCAGCGTATAAAAGTCGACCGATGGATTAAGGTAATTTTCTATCGCATAAAATATCTCTGCTTGTACCTTCTCAATGTCTGCAGATGGCTTCACATCCACATCAAAACAAAAAGCGATTTCTTCGTCATCAACAGTAGTGAGGGATACAAAATCCTCGCAAAGGTTGCGGTGCTCATTGATTGTTTTCAGCGCGGTTTGTACAATATTTCTTGCCTTGCTTATCTTTTTTAAATAGAAATCGAATATGCCGGCAACATAAGCCTTGTCACTAAACATCTGCTGCACATCGGCAGTGGTTACCGTTCCGTCTTCTGGTTTTTTGGTGATGCCGATATTGAATTTTATCGAGGCGGTATTTGTTAACGTTACCTGGCCTGCCCATAGCGAAGGGTTGCCGGTGATGTTAATAGAAGCGATATTGTTTTTGTCGGCAGCCAGGGTTACAGCGTCAAAGTCTGCGTTTTTCCAGGCGGCGAGCTCAATGGCAAACCAGAAATCGCCCTTTACAAACTTCCCTGTCTCTTCAGGGTTTTCTGTAATTACCTCGCCATTATTCAGGTCGCCGTAAATGTTATCTTCATCCAAATCCAGCAATACCCGGTATAAACCCGACAGGAACAGGGGTTCATTCGTCTTATCGTATTGCAACACATCGTCCTTACAATTGGCATAGATGGCCACCTCACTGACAGAAATATCGTTGCCATTGCCATCCTTCACCGTATCGTCCGCAAACAGCCAGGCATTGTGTACACCTTCAATATCGATGAGCAGTTTGCGGTAATCGTCGATAGTGAGCGGGTTATTGGTGAGGATATTTTTTGCAGTGTACAAAACCTGGCCCGGTGCAATATTCCCTTTCTCATCAGTCAGCAAATCCTTCATGTCGAAGGCGCTGCGATAGCCCAATTCTGTTATGGCATAGCAAAGCGCTTCCAGCGTAGTTATGCCCGGATCGTGTTCGTTGTAGTCGGTCCATATCGCGCTCGCCAGCTGTTCAATATAGACCAGACCCTGCGAACGCAATGCCTCGAAGTCCTGCGCTATCGGCAGCTGTCTTTCTTTTGATATGGTTGGGTTCTCATCCATCAGCAGGTACAGGTTGCAGGTGAAACAATTTTATGCTTTACATTATTCTCTTCGTCGAAATACGACACCAGGATAGAGCGGGCGGTTGATGCTATTGCCTCGTCGATATTTGAAATGGTTTTTGCATCCGGCTGACCGCGATTGATAAACTGGTTCATTTCAAAACAAGTCACAAAATCCACATAAGGCCTTTCTTCTATAAAGTTTATCAGCGCGCTTTTATAAATCACGCCGCCGAATGATATTTCCGTTTTACCCCCAAAGGCCCAGGGGCACATAAACTGCTCTATCTCCGTTTGCAAAAGGGCGATGTAATAATCTTCCTGGTAACCGGGATAAAACTGCACCTTGAAGTCGAGTTGTATTTCTTCAAACTGCGGGTTCTTCACATGCAGCTTTACAAACGGCGAGGTTATCGTTTTTAAATAATCGTTAATATTGGTGAGTAAACCTATAGGCGTGTAAGGCCGCAGCGGGTTGTAATTGGTGTTATTATTCAGGTTTGGTATAGTGATGACCGACACATGCCCTGAATAGTTTTCACAGAAAACCTCGGTTCCGCTATCCATGTAAAAACCGGCATGGTTAATGCATTTCACCTTAAATATCTTTTGGAATTTTTCGAGCACGATGTGTTCATAATCCCACATGGTTATGGCACGTTGTTTATGGCGCAGTCGCTCGCTTACGCGCACGTAAAACTGATCATCAGTTTCGCGTATTCTGCCGTCGAACGAATCGAATGGCTGCGTGATGCTTTTAATGGAACTGTCGCTCATGAGCAATTTCGATATGCTGCCCGACGGCAATGCCTTCCTGAACTCGATGCCATTATCAAAATCCTGTACCAACTGTACCCGTGCGGCCTGGGCTTGCACCGTAATCAGCTTGCAAACGGCATCTGTATATTGTTTTACCGCAGCTTTTAGCCAGCAAAGACCGGGCTGATGTTCGGTACCTGCATCACTTATATCCGCCGGAAGTGTGAATGTTACTATGCCCGATTGGGTTAAATTATTGGTATTATCCACCAAATATTCGGTAGTAAACTGTTTCCAGTTATTATTGGCGCCCATGTAATACCATCCTACTGTTTCCATATCGCGCAGCGGGTTTGAGCTGCCGTCTGACACCTGGAACAATATATTCACCACCATTTTTGGTGCGGCGCTTTGCAAGCCGATGAACAGTTCGCCGGCATTTTCGATATCCTGCAATAAGGTTGGTTTTCTTATCCCGGAGGCGGTAGTATCAATCAAGGCTTTATTTACCCGCGTAAAACCGAATTGACCGATTTGATAAAACAGGTTATTATCGGTTGGGGCGGATGCGTCGAATGAAATATCGGCGCTAGCCCCGTAATTAATTGAGAAGCTTGACAACGTTACCTCATGGGGGGGCCGCGTAGGCGGGATATAGACTGAATAAACTGGTGGACTGGCTTTGCTTGGCGTAACGGTAGTATTGCTTAAATCATTGCTTACATCAGACAGATACTGGGCAAGTGAATAGGTGGAATCATTAAGGTTTATTTGAAAAAATCCTTCAAGCGTTGTGGCTTTAAGGGCCTCATTCTTTGTAAAATCAATAGCGGTTGGGTTAAAATCCGGGTGGCCGGCCGAAAAACGCATTGAAAAATTTGACCCGCCGTGGGTCATAGTATATTTATCAGTCCCAAATACATTCTGCCTTAAATAATTAGCTTGCGTATTAATGAAAGGAATGGAAGATCCTGTTTTCCATCCCATGTTCAGGTCTATATAATTCAACCTCTTTTGAAAGACTTCCTTACTTCCGATATAAAAACCCGCGTCATTCGGCGGAAAGTCGCCAAACGGCTTAAATGGCTTAGAAGTATCTATGGCGCCATTGTCGTTACTAAGCATCAAATCTTTTACGCCTGTCGCCTCTGCACCTACATTTACTGATGTTATTTCTTTATCGCAAAGCAATGTATAGGGTACCGGCTTATCGATACTTTGGTCGAGCATTATTTTTAAAACCGGCAGCGTAACACCCATTTCCGACGCATGTATTTTTTCATCATACGGAACGAATGCCGGCTCCTCGGGTTTAATAGTAAAAGAAAATATCAATGTACGGGTATCGTGACTGTCCAGTTTAAGAGGACCGATAACCTGTTCCCATTTCTTTTTCCCTGTGAAGTGCGCAGTGAAACAGGCTGTGTTATATTGACCAAGTGTCGCTAGTTCAGGCACTGCGTTCGCAAAGATTACCGTAACCTGTATGTCGCGCAAGCCCTCGTTCAGGTATAGAACATTCGAAGCGATAGCAAACCCAACGCCTGCATTTTCCGCCTTTTTTACATCACCATAGGTAAACCAGCTTTTATCGGCACTTGCCAAAGTAGCTCCCTGTCCGTCATCCGAATTTGCAACGGGCGAGGCTATCAAAACATCCTTATCGCCCTTAATTATTTGTAAAGATTGCAGCTGGGCTACGGTGGCTTTATTGAGGACGATATCCTGCGTTATGGCATAGTTTATATCCTTACCTGTACTATCCTTGCCGCCTTTAAACAGGGTATCTTTAGTAATCCTGTCTTCGTCCACAGGTTTTTGTAACTCAAAAACCAGGTGCGCCGAATCTGCCTCCGGCAATTTATTTTGCAGTTGAAGCGTGTCCTTATAATAAAAATCAAGGTGCCGCTGCGTATAGGTATTCAGCGAATCCTGTGCGTTGCTGAATAATTTTACAAATGCCAGGAACAAAGCAAAATGCGGCGAGTGATTAGGGTACTCGCCCAGGGTTTGAGTGAACAGGTCATTCGCGCGTTTTACCGCAGCGGATATGCCTTTTAATATCAATTCCGCCTGCGCGTTAAACAGGTTGTGATTGATGATGTAAACGATAGTATCTTTCGCAGAAGCGACGGGCATGGTAAGCGATATATCTGCAACAGCAGTCTGCCACTCCGGGCTTACCAATTTGCTGCGCGAAAAATCTTTATCAGTAGTTATTTCAATAGGGGCATCATTGTCGAGTTGTTTGGCCGAATAGTCGAGCAGGCTGAGCGCTTTAAAATCGTTAAAGCATTTTTCGATATTGGCCAGCGGCAGTTGCAGCTTGTTTTTTATTACATCGCTAAAAATGCTCCTGTACTCAAAATCAGCGGGCAGCAGCTGGTATTGCCTGTCGATTATGGTAACCAGCGAGAAAAGCAGGTCGAATAAAAATTTAAATTCCTCTTTCGCGTCGGCATCGCTTGTTGCCTGTATAATGCGTTTGTAAATCCGCTTTTTATAATCCGATATTTCCTGCAGGTTCAGCCGCGAAAGGGTTGCCAGGCCTACGCTCACATCGCCGCTCATCATTACCGCCCAATCACCGGCCGGGTTGTTGTCCTGGTCGTAATAATTTAAGTAAGCGCCATACTTTTTTGCAAACAGGATTAAGTCAGCCGAACTGCGCTCATCTGCTTTGGCATAACCGGCAGACAAGGCAGCAAGCACCCTGTTCAGCAAGCTGGTGCCTTCGCGTGTAAGTGGATTTTTATCGGTACACGGCATATTTACTTTGTTATTGAATTAAGAGTCAAGAACCAAGAATCAAGAGCCAAGAAAGACACCGGTATGGTATAAGACGGATGATTGAGGAACGGCGCTTTTTTACTCCTGATGTTTCTCATTTTTTTCTTTCTTGATTCTTGGCTCTTGACTCTTGGTTCTCTATTCCAGTTATTTTATTTCTGTGCCTTCGGTTTTAAAAAACGGGTAAACAAAGTTGAACCGCGAGTTGGTGCTCCGCACGGTATAATCTATCGATATCACAATCCTGCCTTCGTATACGCCGCTGTCGTCCAGGTTTATTTTGTTTACATCTATTCTCGGTTCGTAGTACAAAATGGCTGTCGCTATCAAATCCTTTATGTAGGTTTCAAAGGTTGTGGTCAGCGGCTCAAAAACCAGCTCATCCAGGTTGCAGCCATAGTCGGGCCGCAATACGCGCTCACCTTTCCGGGTCGAGAGCAATATTTGCAGGCTGCTTTCAATATCGGCCTCGTCGCTTAGCATACCCACCGTTACCGATTTATTGCTGAATGCCGGCGGGAAGCCCCATCCTGTTCCTAAAAATGATTTTGATAACGCCATTTATTTTTATCCTCCAATCATTACTGTGGGGCAGCCTAAAATAATGCTGCCTCCGTGTGCCGTAACATCGCCCATGCGGGCGGCCGGCATATTATTTATCATTACTGTCGACGAACCCATTACTATCGAGTCCGGCGGACCGGTACATACACACATATCGCCCATCCGAGCAGCGGGCAAGCCGCCAATCAACACATTTACACTGCCCGGCGGCAAAATAGG
The DNA here is from genome assembly GCA_040389845.1 of Bacteroidota bacterium. Classification (GTDB taxonomy): domain Bacteria; phylum Bacteroidota; class Bacteroidia; order Sphingobacteriales; family Sphingobacteriaceae; genus Mucilaginibacter. The sequence goes on along the minus strand of JAZJZL010000050.1, from coordinate 28,525 downwards.
GCCGCCAACGTGCGGCACTACCCCGGTCACCATCGGGCACACATGCATATCTGTTATTCTTGCAGCAAATGGCATCGTTTAATTTATTTTTACTATCGAACCTTTTACTTCTGTTACGCCGCTGCTGTTTACCGATGTACTTCCGTTGCCTTCTAACGACAGTGACGAATCAGCCTTAACCGAAACCTGCGGCGCCGATACCGTTATGGAATTCGCGGCTTTAATCGTCAAATCGCTCGCGGAATTGATGTTAATGCCGTTGCTGTCCATAACTATTTTGTTCCCGCTGTCATCGCTTACCGTTATACTGCCGTCATCATCATTCATCACGAAAGTTCGTTTGCCCGGCGTGGTGATGGTTATACTTTTCTTATCATCGTTAAAAATGAGCTTAATGGCACTGCGCGATACATAACCCTTTTCAGGATTTTTGTCTTCCGGCTCCAACGGAGCGGATTTGGCACTACTGTGCAGCATACCCAGGATTACCGGGCTTTTGGGGTCATCATTTAAAAAACCTACCAGCACCTCATCCTCCACCTCGGGCCTGAAGAATGTGCCACGGTCTTTACCTGCATCCAATGTGGCCACACGGGCAAATATGCCATCGTCCTTTTCGTTCACTAATGGCAACCGCATCTTAACGCGGTATTGGCCGGTATCGTCCACAATTCCCGTTACTACGCCAATTTGCAACCCATGCAGCGACGATGCCTGTCCGGTTGCCGATGAAGCGTGCGATGGGTTGGTATCTTCCGCAAAAAACTTCTCATCCCAGCCCAGGGTGGCGTCGGTAACCCAATCACCATCGTTATATTCATGCTGAACGGCTGACACAAACGCCTTTCCATTAAAGTTTTTGCCTACGCCGTTTAGCGTTATAAAATCACCCGGACCAGCCAACTGGGTACCCTGGTATTTTATTTTTGCTTTTATTTTAGAAAGGTCTTGTCTTAATTTTTTGGCGTTCGCAATGGCTTGTGCCTCGTCCTGCGTTAAGGTGGCGCTGGTACGCATTTCGGTAGGCTGGTCGTTTACAGCAGCAAGATCGGTGCGTTTAAGCGAGCCTTCCTCGGGTGCTTTGCTGTCGTCGCTATCTACAATCTTTACCTTTTGGTTTTCAAAATCCCAGGTATATGTTTTTACCGATGTGCTTTGGGTGCGGGCATCCATATCGGCATGAAAATCCAGTATATCGGCGCCAAAGGTTAATGATAATTTGGCATCGGCATTTAAGTCGGGAGTTTTTACGGTTACCTTGCTGTTGCTGATCACGCATATCATCCCGTTCACATCCAGCCGGCTTATCATAAAGTCCCAGTCCGTAATACCCGATTGCACCAATTGCTCATGCTGTACTTTGGAGTCGGCAACATCATAGCCCGTAATTTTATTATCGTCCAGCAACTGCTTCGCCACATCCGAGTCAAGCGTTTTTGTAAAATGATGATTGCCTTTGTTTATAGTCATCTTCACCGTTTCATCCTTACACTCTACATTCAGCTCGGCACAATTGTCATTTATTTTATGGGTATTGGTGATGATGATACCCTTAAAAATTGTAGTGTTATTATTATGATAGCCCAACTTAATCTCAATCTTTTTGCCCGGCAGAAAGTCGCCCGAATCGCTCACCTTAAAATCTTCCTTATTCGGCTCACCATCGATAACAATAACAGTAGCCGCCGGGATTTTATTGATACCCGACGTTATGGTTACACCAACAACCTGGTGCGTTTTGCTCAGCTCCTTTCCGTCAATCAGGATGATGCTGCTCACAACGTCAGGATTTTGCCCGGTAGGTACTATTCTGCTTGCGTCTGCCATCTGTTATGCTGTTGGTGGGAATAGAACCTTAGTGCCCGGACGTATACTCCTGAAACCGTCGAGCCTGTTAAAGGCCGCTACATCTATATAATACTGCTGGTCGTCATAAATTTTTTCTGTCATTAAAGGCAAGGTATCACTGGGTGTAAATACGCGCTCGTGGGTTATATCCGGACTCATCGGGTTTTCCAGCGCTACCCGCAGGCTTTCTTCAACCGTGCCTTTAAACGAGCAACGTGCTATAGCCCTAACCGGCAAGCCATCCGCCCTGAACAGTTTAAACTCAATATCCATTGCGGTAAGCACGCCTTTAAAAAGCAGCGTACCCCAATGTATCTTCAGGTAGTATGGCCGGTGTATTTCGCCCTGGTATTGCAGTAACTGGTGTTTAAACAGTTCTATCTGCTCTGCTACCGGCACAAGGGGCGGTGCAATTACCCCTGTATCGTCAAACAAAAAATCGAAGTTGAACTCTTGCGGCGGCATCTTGTTAAACTTCAACGCAACGCCCGATGTGCCCGGCGCCTGGCTTTCGCAGAACTCGATTTTATACTTATAAGTATAAGTTTCCGGGTTCATCAGTGCGACAAAAGGCGCACCGGCCACCTTGGTATAGGCCTGGTCTGAATACGAAAGAATGTATAACTTTTCAGTCTGTAGTGGATTCGAAGCCATCAGCGTTCATTTTTTTGTTTTAAGGTTTTCATCACCTTTGCGGTCACCTCTTTTATAATTTCCTTTTTCAGCTTGCTGATATCCTCTTGTTTCAATGCCTGGGGCGTAGCATTGTTGCCTGCCGATACCACTACCTTTATGTGCAACTCCTTAATCTCTATTGGCATAGCAATCGTTTTAATCGATATCAAAAACTTTGTAGTCGTACCCATCTCTTTGACAGGCAACTTTAAAATGGCCCATCGGGCCTACCGCTTTGTAGCACATAATAAATGCAGTTTTGTGCCTCGTAGAGGTTACCCTTAAAACAACATCCATTGCATTCAACCGCAAATTGGCTACCTATCCCGTGGTTGGGTAGCCTCTACGAGGCAATATTTTGTTTATTCGCTTTCTACAAAGCGGTAGGCCCTACGGGCCATTAATCTAAATCCAATTTCAAAACTCACGCAAGCTCATTAGTCCCTTAGAGAGATTTTAGCTGCACTTAACCCCATCATATCACATTCCCCAGTGCCGAAAGCGCCGCATCCACGGCGATATTGCCGATAACGTTAAAATATTGGTAGCTAAGCGTGAGCGATTCAACCACTATCGAATTCTCCTGCGCATTAAAACCCGATACCGACCACTTTTTTGGAATTGCATTTACCACATACCACGATTGTATCGGCAAGTGCTGGTCGTTCAACAGCGATATGGTGATATTGAGCGGCACGAAAAGGAAATTTTCCATTGCGCCTTTGCACCATTCATATATCGCCGAGCCTGTAAACAAGCCACGTTTCAGCGTAAGGTCTGAGTAGCGGGTGCGTTTGGGCAATTGCCATGTAAAGCGGTTTTGACCGCCTTCTGTAAACGACTCCATTTCCATCTCTACCTCCAACCCGCTTACCTCCATAAAACGAAAGTCGTTTGCAGAAGGCGGCAGCAACTCGAACGATACCAGGAAGTGAAATCCGACAGGAGGGTAAACACTCATCAGCCTTCGTTCTGGATGGTTAAACCTTCGTGTGCCACTTCCAATGTTTCAATGGCTACCTCGTTGCCGTCGGCTTTTAAATCCGTCGACTGCATCTTAACCGGAAAAGCATTTTTCACCTTCCAAACTACAACCGGCTGGTGGGATTCATTCAGCAGCGAGATGATAAGGTCGCGCCTGTCGACGGTATTAAGCGAGATAGTATTCCACCAATTATAAAAATCGTTATCGCCCTGGAAGATGCCCCGTTTCATGGTGATGTTGGAGAACTTTTGCATTCCGGGCATTTTTATTTTGTGAAACTCCGGGCTCGAGCCTTCGCGGTATTCAATTGCGTCGGTTGAAACTTCAAGTCCCGAAATTTCGGTGAAGCCAATTTTTGTACCGCCCCACTGAACGCTGAAGTGAAATTTAGGAATAGGATATTGTGCCATAATAATGTTGTTTTAGTGTTGATGAATTTTATAACTTTTCAGAAGCCCCCTCTAAATCTCCCCCGGTTGGGGAGACTTTAGCTGTATTATTTAATTCCGAAATCGAAATTCCGACTTCCGAAATCAATTACGATTGCTGCAATAAATGCGAGAACCTTAGTATGATAAACTCAGCCGGCCTTACCGCTGCCATGCCAACTTCCACTATCATCGTTCCGTTCAGCACGTCCTGCGCGGTCATGGTTTGGCCGAGGCCGCATTTCACGTAAAATGCCTGCTCCGGTTTTGCACCGGCCAGCGCCTGCTGCCGCCATAAAAGGGTCAAATAATTTTCGAGCATGGCGCGAACCTTGGTCCAGGTGTTGGCATCGTTCGGCTCAAACACAAACGGCATGGTAGCTTTTTTGGCCGATTCCTCAACCATAATAAAGAACCTGCGCACCGATACATACCGCCACTCGTTACTGTTACCGTCAACCGTGCGAGCGCCCCATACCAGGTTGCCCTTGCCAAGAAAGAAGCGGAGCGCATTGATAGATTTGCCGGTATCGCTAACATTCAGCTGGTCGTTGTCATCATTGTCGATAGTATAGGCTAATGACTGTATGCCGTTGATGGATACGTTGGCGGGAGCTTTCCAAACGCCGCGGGTACCATCTACCTGTGCATAAATACCAGCCATTGCGCCGCTTGGCGGTAGACTGGTGGCGGTTGATGCGACCTGGATATTGATGGTTCTGTAAATAGAAAGCGTATCATAAAGCGTTTTGTCGAAACCGGCCTCGATGCTTACGGCAGCAGCTTTGATAGCCATCAGCGCATCGTTCAGGTCTTTCATAATCGCTGTTACCTTTGGCTCTACGGCATTCATATTGGCAATCCTGGTCGGATCGTTAGTACCAGTGGCGAATGGGTAAACAAAGCCATCGTTCGGCAATGCCGGCACAAGGGTTTTATCCCACATATTGAAACCCACCGCACTAGCCCATTGCGTAGCGCCCCAAGTTCTTCCTAAATATAATTGCTTGGCGGCATTGGTATATTTTGTAAGGTCCTGGTTATAGGTATTGAGAGTAAGCAGTCGCGCGGCTATGAACGACGATATGGTATTCCGGATAGTATTCAATACAAAGGTTGTGGTCACTGGTGATGGTGGTACCGGGCCGATGTTCTCAGTGAGATTTTTAGTTGGCGAATTAAGTGCAAGGTTGTCCAGCAAGCTATCGGCTGTGTTGTAAATAAAGTTGAAAAGAGCTTCAAACGATGCCTTTGCGCCACTGGCCGACCCTGCCACTGCTTTAGCCCTGAAGGTTTGAAGCAAGCCGCTATAGGTGTCCATCAGGTTGTTCGGTATTAGCGGATTTATGAAATCAGCATCCTTTATGCTGTCATCCAGGTAGTCTATGAGCGCCAGGGTTTTAGTGTCGGTCAGCGGCACCAGTGCTTTAATTTCGACTGTGCTGCCGAATTTCTTTATCGCGCCTTTCAGTTCGCGGTAAGTTATTGTCTTCGAAAGGTTGGTGTTCAGGTAAGGCGTATATGCCGCCGCATAACTCATGTTCGCCAAATCGATGTTATTCCTGAAGGTGTCTACTGTGTTATTCCATGAAGGACTATCAACGGATGGCGCTAAATCGCAGATGGTAAACCTGTCCTGCAGTTTTCCGCATTGCTGCAAAGCAAGGTTTTGTACATAATACAAATCTGTAGCGCCGGGCAGATTCACGGCATCCGGAAAAAGGATAAGCGTTGGCTCGTCCTCTTTGGAAAGCGTCAGCAGGCCCTTTTCAAAATCAGTTTTGTTAACGCCTAATAAATAATTGCCAATGGATATGATGTAGCATTTACCGCCGCCATTTAAAAAAAACATCCGGATGCTGTCATAAAGAAAAAAGCCCTGGTTTATAGAAGCACTTGTAACATTGTTATTTTGGTCAAGCGTAACGCCGCTAACGCTAAGCTGCGGCCCCTTGCCATATAACGCTTCATAATCTACCAGCGAGTTTAGCGAAATGGCTTTCCTGGTAAGGTCAGTTCCGTTTCGTGTTGCAAATTCCGTGTACCCTATAAAAGCAGGGACAGCCGTTGATACCTGTGCCACTGATGGCGGGAACGACGGGATTTCGGTGGTGTAAACCCCTGGCGTTTTAATAGCGGTTTCGTTTATTTGAGACATATGCTTAGATATTTATGTTTTAGTGAATATTATGGTTTGCTCTTAAATTCAATTTGATATGCAGGGCTATTCAGCGTTTTGTTAGCGCCGCTAAACAATTCATAGCCAGCCTTTTCACCGCTGCTGAAGATATCAATCACACCGAGACTTCTATTCTGCGGCCGTATCAATATGCTGTCTTTTAAATCGGCATCGGTTACCGTTGCCTTTGCCTGGGTGATGTAAAAGTCAGAGCCCCAATTAACTCTATTGTTGAAATAATACACTTGTGTTGAGCCGGCCTGCTGAATCTTGGTACGGGAGTAAAATGCATTTTCAGCAGTCAGCATAAAGCGCAGGCAAACATCCGTTGCGATAGGTGTAAAACAAACCTTCTGGTTCGCAACAGGTGGTACAACCGGGACGCAGCGTGCAAAACACGAAAACGTATTGTTATCAAACCTGTAACCGATGCTATTATTCCTGAATAAAGCCGCGGTTTGGGCATCAGGATAGATATTCAGCAAATCGCTTATAAAGGCCGGGCCCGCAGTACCAAATGCCGCGTGGGTAAATGTTATGGTGAACAATTCCTGGTATATGGTATTTATCTTGTCCATCTGCCTTTTATTGATTTATAAAATTCAGGTCGATTTCTTTTACCAGGTCGCCGTGCAGGGTAGTTACGCTATCGATAGTCACCATCCGCATCCGGTACACCACAGATGGGTAATACCTGCCGCCCAGCACCGACCATATTTCATGCAGCTGCTGCAAATTGAGGCTCACCATATCCAATATCAATTTTTCGATTTTTGGCGAGAGGGTTGGTGTATTACTGTGGTCGAATACGTTTTTAGCCTGGAAAGCACCAATAACCTCCTGCAAATCTTTTAGTGATTTACCGTATGCGCTATTATTTCTTACCGATGTAAAAAGCAGGCTAAGGTTAAGGTGTACGGCAGGGTTTTTCATGAGGATGCCGCCATCCTTTTTCAGGTAATTACTTGGGTCGCGCGAAATACGGTTCTCTTCGATGTTAATCAACGAGATAACCACATCGCCAGCATGATGATGAGCTGTATCGTTAATAATTTCGCTGATGTTCCCTATCCCCACAGTAATCCCCGCCTTTGCCGCCAACTCCGTTCTAATAATCTCTATGGCCTCGAAAATCATAATGCACAGGTTTAGTTTGCAAATATTATTTTGGCTGTTACTATTTAAAGTTTTGTCAGAACTTGATTTTTTATTTTACATATCGCTAAAGCCGGGGCATAAAAATTCCGGTATTAGCTGAATGCGAACTGCAAATCAATCAATAGTTAAACAGGGCGGGATAACGCGGTGGTGTAATGGTCAGAATCAGGATATTAGGTTGAACGATAGTTGCTGTTAGGGTTAACAACCATTGTTCGAAACGAAAGTAGAAACTATATTTTTAACATACAAGGCTTGCTTAACTTTTATGCAAAAGTATTTTTTAGCGAAATATTTATTTTTTGAAGATTAATTTTTATCTTATTTTTAAATTATATTTATTTATTATTTGATATTGCTTAATTTTAAGAAGAATGGCGGTAAGGATGTGGATGAGATGGGCTCGTTAATGTCCAGGCTATTACGTATAGGTTGTTAGTCGTCCTAAGCCATGCAGGTAAGCGCCATGCGGCAACCTACGCTCATCATTCTCTCTCATTCAATTTGTAGAAAATCTGTCAATTAAGCGCTTCCGTATCCTTACATCCTACCCAAAATCATTAATTTTTCGTTTATTTGTGTCCCGGCCAATTTTATGGTTAGGCCGGAATTTATTTCAATTGCTTTTATGGAAGAGATGCTATTACCGGCGGAGAAAATGACTCCCCTTTACAGGCTTAGGCACTCGCTTTCGCATATTTTAGCGCAAGCAGTCCTTACCATCCGGCCGGATGCCAAAATGGGTTTCGGCCCACCGGTGGACAATGGTTTTTATTATGATTTTGATTTCGGCGATAACCCGATATCTGAAAGTGATTTTAAGCAGCTGGAAGAAACGATGCAGCGAATCATTAAAGAAAAACAACAGTTTGAACACCTGGAAAAACCGGTTGACGTTGCTGTAGCCGAACTGGCCGCTGCCGGGCAAAACTATAAGGCCGAATATGCGCAACACCTGGCTGATAGCGGCTATGCGCCAAATGGCACCTTAAGCTTTTACCGCAACGGTCCGTTTTTGGATATGTGCGAAGGCCCGCACCTTGTTGCAACCAACGATGTACCAAAAGCAACCTTTAAGCTGGACAAACTTGCTGGTGCCTATTGGAGAGGAAGCGAGAAAAACCCGATGCTGACCCGTATTTACGGCCTGGCATTTCAAACTCCGCCTGAATTAAAAGATTATATAGAAAAGCGTGAGCTTGCCCGCCAGCGCGATCACCGTAAATTGGGTAGAGAACTTGACTTGTTTGAATTTGACGAAGAAATTGGCTCGGGCTTGCCATTATGGTTACCAAAAGGTACCGTAATACGCGATGAGCTGGAAAAATGGGCGAAAGAGACCGAGTTTAAAGCCGGCTATCAAAGGGTTACCACCCCGTCCATAACCCGCGAGGAACTTTACTATACTTCGGGCCACTTGCCGTATTATAAGGAATCGATGTTCCCGCCGATGGAGCTGGAGGATGAAGACAAGTATTACCTGCGCCCTATGAACTGCCCGCACCATCACAAGGTGTTTGCAACCCGCATGCGCAGCTACCGCGACTTGCCTTTACGTTTAGCCGAATATGGCGATACATTCAGGTATGAAAAACGCGGTTCACTGTCGGGTCTAATGCGCGTTCGTGCCATGTGTATGAACGATGCGCATATTTATTGCTCGCCAACCGATGTAAAGCCGGAATTAAAGAGCGTGATTGAGATGTACCGTCATTATTACAACCACCTCAGACTGGGTGATTTCCGCGTGCGTCTGTCACTTCATGATAAAGACAGTTCTAAATTTGTTGACCAGGAGGCCGAGTGGCTGCGCAGTGAGGAAATTGTGCGCGAGGTTTTAAGCGAGATGGGCATCGACTTTACAGAAGAGACCGGCGAGGCTGCCTTTTACGGACCAAAGATTGACATACAGCTCAAAAACGTAACAGGCAGGGAAGAAACCGTTTCAACCTGTCAGCTGGACTTTGTAATGGCCGACCGTTTCAAATTGGAGTTTAACAATGCTGAAGGCGGCACCACCGCACCATACATTATACACCGTGCACCGTTAAGTACTCATGAAAGGATGGTATCCTTCCTGATTGAAATTTATGGCGGAGCATTCCCAACCTGGCTTGCACCAAACCAGGTACAGCTGATACCGGTTAACGAAACCGTTATAGACTATACCAAAGGCATAGCCGACCAATTGCGTAACAGTTTTATCCGCGCAGAGGTTGATTTGAGTAACGACAGCTTTAATAAGAAAGTACGTAACGCCGTTACTTCTAAAAACCCGAATATCTGGGTTATCGGCAGTCGCGAAGCGGAAGAGCAAACCATTACCTGGAGAAGGTACGCCAGCAAAGACCAGGTTACGCTACCGTTATCTACCGCTCTCGATACATTGATAAAAATGCGCGATGGCAGGCTAATGGACAACTTTGGTGATGTAGAATTGCCGGTTACTGCGTAATTTTTTAACGCTTTAAATATAAAAGCCTTTAGTGTTTGCTAAAGGCTTTTTTTGTGAATTGTCGTTTCGTCGTTATCAATAACACCCCATTGAACACTCGACTAACTCAAGGCATTACAAATACTTCACGCATAAAATAACCACAGAGATACAGGGAATGCACGGAGGTTGCTGAGAAAAAACTTTTCTATTGCAGATGTTACTTGATTACGCTGATTGTAGCAGATGTTATTTGATGAATTAACTTAACTCAATTTAATATTATCTGCGTCATCAGGTCAATCCGGTTAAATCTGTGATGATTTTCTCTCTGTATTCTCCGTGTCTCCTCCGTAACTCCATGGTTAAAAACGTCCTGATTAAAAATCCAGGTCGCCTATATACACGCCGCCTTTATCTTCTTTTTTCATTTGCAGCACAATCAACTCTTTTTTCTCCTGTGGCGTACCATAGTGAGTATATAGCTCGGCCATTATTGTGGTCGGGCCGGCAATGGTGGCCTGTGTATCGCCGTAATAATCAATCTCAATTTTATAAGTACCCTTAGCTGCTTTTTTTAACAGGAATTGCTCCGGGCCAAAGCCGCGTGTCATATCGTGCGAAATTCGCCCGCCTATTACTGTACGATTGTGGCTATAGTAACATTTCTCGTTATTAGGGTCGGTAACCCACAGGTCGATGTCAGTATTGTTCTTGTTCCAGTCCATTACAATGCGCACATCAACCGGCATTGGTTTTATAATTTCTTTCGGGATTGCCGACAGGTTAAGCTTGCCTTTATTAAGGGCGATTATCCGGTTTATCTCCGGCAAAAACACTTCCTGTATGCCTACATACAGGTTGTCGGTATCATAGCCATAGCTTTTTGTCATGGCAGTATACAATATATCCAGCGCTTTTTGATGCTCACCGGCATCGTCCAGCGCCAGGCCATAATCGCGCCAGCTTTGCGGCTCCAGGGGCCGAAGTTCGGTTATCTTTTTAAAGGCATATACTTCTCCGTCCACATCTCCCTGCTGCCTTAATTTATAGCCCAGCATTTTATAAAGCTCGTAGCTGTCTAAGTTCAGTTCGGCAAGATTGCTCAATATGCGCGTGCCAATTGCAACCTGCCCCGTTTTTATAAAGTAATCGGCTACACTAAAATAGTAAACAGGGTCGCCGCGAAATCCCTGGCGTAAATCGATATATTTTTGATATTGGGCGGCTTTATCGGTTTTAGCTATAGTTTTCAGGTAATTTGCATCGGGCGCCTGGTAAGTAATATTGATGCCGTTATTGGCGTTTACAGGCTGATTGGCGTTTACCGTCACAGAGTCAGCGTTTCCAGCACGTGCAGCCTGTGCCTTTTTTGTAACGATCACTACTGCGCCATTAGCGCCTTGTGAGCCAAGTAATGCCTGGGAAGCCTGCCCTGACAGTACAGTCGTCGAAGCGATTTCATCCGGATTGATGCCGTCGATATTGGCTTTAACTGCACCGTCTATAACGTAAAGCGGCGAACCTGTGTTTGTTAATCCGGATGCGCCGCGTAACCGGACATCTGTGTTTTCTGCTGCGGCGGGCGCCCCTTGCGCGACAACATTCACGCCGGCTGCCCTTCCCTCCAAAGCGGTGCTTATGACTGGCGCCGGAACGCTAATTGCACTTGCGGGCACAACCACCTGTACCGAATTATCAGCTTGCACTACAGAACTGCTGTTTGCTACAGTTACTTGCTTGAATTGACTCGCACTCGCCGGCGCGGCTACAGGTTCGTCAATAACAGCATCTTTATCTTCTTGTGCTTTTATATATTCGGCTGCGGTTTTACGGGAAACCCTGGATACAGAACTGGTCGTTTCAACACGTCGCTGCGTTTGATAACCGGTAACCACAACCTCATTCAAACTATTATGTACCGGTTCCAGTGTGATACTACCCATGGATTCTGACCTAACAGTAATTTCTTTTCGCTGATAACCTAAATAGGACAATGATAAGGTTAAACCGTTAACGCGAGGCACTCTTAGTGTAAACATGCCATTAACATCTGTTTGCGTCCCAAGTGTTGTTCCCTTTATAATAACACTCACACCTGGTATCAACGAGCCGTCATCTGAACTCCTCACTGCCCCGGTGATTCTTTGAGCGGCATCGCTCTGCTGTGACTGTGTAGCAACTGCCGGAGCAGGTGATATTATATTAGGTTTAACTTGAGCAACCGCGCGGGCCGGGGCCGGCACAGGTGGCTTTGCCGGTGCAGCAGCTTGCCGTACCGGAGCCGGAACTGGAGTTGGTTTTGGTCTCGGCGCTGGTTTTGGTTTATGTACAACAACCGGCGCCGCTATCTTTTGCGGGTCCCACCAAATAGCCAAATCGTCCATTATATTCTTTGCAGCGGTAAGGTTTTCTTTTTCCTGCGGGATAACGGTAACCGCAGCCCGCTGCTTCATTACATTATCATAGTCGGCGCGCAAATCGGCAGGTGGCTCTATACCGTATTGTATGTAGTCGTTTAAGCTTTCCAGCACAATCAGCGAGGTGTTGCGGGTAACAATGCCGTACCGTTTTCCAAGCGATTCAATATCCGGGCGGTTGGCATCGTAGTTAATATCCAGCTCTGTAATCTTCTTTTGCGCCCACAGCTTGGCTACATCCACACCGTCCACCGCATCTCTCTGTAAATCCAAAACCACTGTTTTTTCATAGCTTACCTTGTTGCCATAACCATATTGTAAAGTGAAGGTTTGGTAGGCGTTGCGCGTAACTCCGGCCATTGAAAACGTATGACCTACGGCCACCGGTAGCGAAGGATAGTTTTCTTCAACTCTATCACCCCCTTTTATGCCTAAAAAATGCAACGATTGCGTGGTTAGAGCAGTTAGGGCTTTGTCTTTATCATCTTTGGTTAAGTCTATCAGCTCGCCATGACCTTTTAGCGCGATGAGCTTTAAGTTGCTGTAATCGGCGGTTACGGACGAGTTAATGCAGTAAACGGGCTTATCGCTCAGTTGAATGCCCTTTTCACCAAATGTCTGGTGACCATCGCTCATCAGCAAAAACTCATCTGCGGCATAATTGGCTAATTTCAGGCTTCCCAGGTTGGTAGCGCCATCGTAAATAGTATGCTCCAGTTCTGTTTTAAGCTCATCCCAGTTGCCATTAGTTATGGTGTAGATTTTATTTTTTAAGATGGTATTGCTGAACGTTACCAGGTTGATTGCCGCGTTGCCGGCCTTTTTAAAATAAGCGTCAAGTACTGCAAATTCTTTTTTGGTATCGCGATTAGACGCACTTAAAGATGCATCCCACAATAACCCGATACGGAACGGTATAACCTTAGCTACGGTTTGCGAATTAAGTGTAGTATTGATATAATAGTAATATTTATTACCCTGCTGCCGTATCATCACCTCGCTGGCGTCAGCCGGTTTGGGTATTGTGAAAGACAGCGAATGATTGGGCGTGTAGTCGTTTTTCTCCAACGCCGCCGACCATGTATTTTGGCGTTTATCAAATTTGATATTTACGCTGCTGGTATCGTCAACAGCAGGCGCCGCCGCATTTTGGATTACTGAAGCATCCAGCGAGAATTTCTTTACCGTATCCTTTATATTAAGCGGCAAGGTAAACTTTAGGCTGCCGTTAACCGAAGTTGGAATTTCTTCCTCGTACCCGATAATTACCGTACGTGTAGCACGCGGATTGATTGGGTAGATGCGTGTCCTGAAGCTATTGCCTGCAACTTTTTCCAGCAGGCCCGGATCAACCCGGCGGCGTTCGATAGACTCGAAAACCGCTGTACCTTTGCCCCTGTCTACAGGAACGGCTTCACGCATCCTGCCGTTCATATCGAGGGCATAGCGGCTTACGTTTACGCCGTCTTTTAACGGAAAAGTTAACTCCCCTTCCAAAATTCGCGATGTGGTGTTGTAAAAAGTCATTTGCCAGGTGGTGCGGCTGATATTGCCGTAAATGGCGACGTTAATTTTCAGTTCCTGCAATTGCACGCCGTTATTGCTTTTGCCTTCAACGGTTAGTTGCGGCGATTGTGCAAAGGCGGTAGAAATAGCGGTCACCAGCAAGATAATTACCGATGCTGTTAGTTTGTTAGGTCTTCTCATAGCGCTCTCATTTTTTATATGGGATGCGAATGACACTGGCTTTCCATAAAAGAGGGTGAAATTTTATTTGTTGACTGGCAATACTTATAGCGATAAGGTTAAAACCTGTCCTGGTGACGCAGGGCGATGCCCCGCGCTGACAGATGTATCCCCTTCAGGGAAAAAAACATATCGTGAACCGGCATTCCAAGCCCTGAAAGGGTGCCAATCTATCAGCGATGGGCATCGCCCATCGAACGAAGATGGATTAACCAACTTACAACTATAGCGATAGGTTTAAATCGTACAAGAATCGTTACCCTTAATCTTTTTAACTACCTTCATCTTTAACTATTCCCTGACCGATGAATATCAAACCCAATCAAAATCCAGCCACCTTCCAGTTAATGACGCTTGCCTGTTTAACCATCGGCCTATTAGCCGCCATCCCTGCATCCGCCCAAAAAATTGACCGCAAAGCCCTGGTAACCCGTCACAACCTGCACATTACCGACCCGAATCTGCGTGGCGTAACCCAGGTGGGCAACGGGCATTTTGCCTTTGGTTTCGATATTACCGGCCTACAGACTTTTAACGATGATGCCAACACATTTTCCAACTGGGGCTGGCATAAGTTCGCCCGGATTCCCGGTACCGACCCTTATAAATACAAAGGCCGTGTATGGAATACGCAGGATCACCCGGTGCGGTTAGACGTGGACAATGAAGAAAGTGAATTCAACAGGTGGATGGTGGTAAATCCCCAAAGGCTGAACCTTGGCCGGCTTAAGTTTGTATTGAAAGGAAAAGATGGTAAAGAGCTCACAATAAAAGACCTTGGTTCGCCGGTGCAAGACCTTGACCTGTGGACGGGCATAGCCGTGAGCAGCTTTACCATTGATGGAAAGAAAGTTACCGTAACTACCATTTGCCACCCCGAAAAAGATGTTATTGCCGTGAAGGTTGAAGCGCCGCAGCTAAACGACGGCGAAGTAATGCTAAGGTTGGATTTGCCCTATGCATCACATAACGAATTCGGCAACGGGGCGGATTTTCAAAGCCCGGATAAACATATAACCAGAGCAGATATTGGAAAAGATAAGGCCATATTTCAACGGACGCTTGATTCCACCCAGTTTGATGTATTGCTGAATTGGAAAGGCGGCGGAGAATTGCAAACAAAAAGCATGCATAGCTACCTGCTGAAACCTACCGGGAAAAATACGATTGAAGTATCGTTAGGCTTCAGGAACAAAAGCAAGATATTGGATATGCCTACCCTTGCCGCAACCCGCGAAGCCAGCACCCAAAAATGGAAAACCTTCTGGAGTACAGGCGGCGCTATCGATTTATCAGAAAGTAAAGACTCCCGTTGGAAAGAATTGGAGCGACGCATCGTATTATCGGAATACCTGATGGAGGTAAACGAGGCCGGCCAGCTGCCGCCGCAGGAAAGCGGACTGGTGAACAACGGTTGGTTTGGCAAATATCATTTTGAAATGATTTGGTGGCATGCCGCTCACTATGGACTTTGGGGACGCATCCCACAAATGGATAGTTTGACAAATATTTATCGCACCGATTGGTCGTATTACAAACATAAAGCACAGGAACAGGGCTACGCTGGCGTGCGCTGGCCCAAAACCCTGGGCGACCATGAGCGCTGGGAATGGCCGAATGAAATTAACCCTTTGCTGATATGGCAGCAGCCACACCCCATATTTTTTGCAGAACTGGAATATCGCGCCAGCCCAACGCAGGCGACCATCGATAAATGGAAGGATGCGGTAATACAATCTGCCGATTTTATGGCATCGTACCCTTATTTCAATAAACGCGAAGACCGCTTTATTTTAGGCTACCCGTTGCAGGTGGTATCTGAAAATGCAGACCCTCATGCCACCATCAATCCTGTTTTTGAATTGAGCTACTGGCGTACCGGCCTAAAGCTGGCACAGGAATGGCGCAAGCGTGCTGGTCTACCTGAGAGCGAAAAATATAAGCAGGTACTGGCAAAGCTATCCGAATTGCCGCAACAGGACGGTAAATATGTGTCCTGGGAAAACATTTATAAGATGTGGACGGTGTACAATTTTGAGCATCCCGCCCTCATAGGCGCTTATGGCTTATTACCCGGCGAAGGCGTAGACGTGTCGACTATGGACAGAACCCTAACTGCTATTGAGCAAAAATGGAATTTTAAATATACCTGGGGCTGGGACTTCCCGATGCTGGCCATGTGCGCCGCCCGCCTGGGACACGGGGATAAAGCCATCGACTTTTTAACCAATTACCCAAGCTTTACATTTGACGAACACGGCTTGTCGGGCGGTGGTGTATCGCCGTTTCCGTATTTTCCGGCTAACGGCGGGTTACTTTATGCGGTTGCGTTAATGGCGGCGGGCTGGGACGGCTCAAACGGGCAGGCGCCGGGTTTTCCGAAAGATGGCTCGTGGGTGGTGAAGTATGAGGGGCTGAAGAAGGCGTTGTAGAATACTATTAAAAACATTTTATAAACTTGTACTATGAAAATCGCTACCTATAACGTAAATGGTGTTAACGGCCGCCTGCCGGTGCTACTGCGCTGGCTGGAAGAAACCGCGCCGGATGTGGTTTGTTTACAGGAACTAAAAGCCCCGCAGGAGAAATTTCCGGAACAGGCTATAATCGATGCGGGGTATAACGCCATCTGGCACGGTCAGAAAAGCTGGAATGGCGTGGCTATCCTGGCGCGAGGTATGCAGATTAACGAAGTCCGCCGTGCCCTGCCCGGCGACCCTGAGGATGAACACAGCCGCTATATCGAGGCTGAAGTAAACGGCGTAACCATTGGCTGTTTGTATTTACCGAATGGCAACCCGGCACCTGGTCCAAAATTCGATTACAAGCTGCGCTGGTTTGAGCGGCTAAAGCTGCATGCTGCTGAATTGTTGGCTTCTGAAATGCCTGTTGTGCTTACAGGCGATTATAATGTAATGCCCACCGAGATTGATGCTTACAAACCTGAGCGCTGGGTAGAAGATGCCTTGTTCAGGCCTGAAACACGCACAGCTTTTAAAACACTCGTTGACCAGGGCTGGACAGACGCTATCCGCAAGCTATACCCAAACGAGGTTATTTATACGTTCTTCGATTATTTCCGTAACGCTTATGAACGAAACGCCGGCCTGCGGATAGACCACTTTTTATTGAGCCCGCAATTGGATAAGCGATTGAAGGGCGGAGCTGTGGACCGTAATGTACGCGGCTGGGAAAAAAGCAGCGACCATTGCCCAGTTTGGATTGAACTGGCTGATGCGTAAACGCCTATGAGCAACAGCCCTCATTTTCATAAAACACGTATTGCCCCAACGCCAAGCGGATTTTTGCACGTGGGGAATGTTCTTTCATTCAGCATAACGGCTGCCCTGGCCCGCAAAACCGGCGCTAAAACTTTGCTGCGGATTGACGATATGGACCAAACGCGCGCCAACGCCCGGTACATACAGAATATTTTCGATACGCTTAATTTTTTGGAAATTCCATGGGATGAAGGTCCGGCAAATGCTGACGATTTTGAAAAAAGCTACTCACAGGTTCACCGGTTGAATTTATATAATGATG
>JAZJZL010000050.1:0-11099 GCA_040389845.1 Bacteroidota bacterium | reverse complement strand
TAAAAAGCTTTATGATAACGGCCTGATTTATGGCTGTGAATGCTCGCGCAAACAGTTAGCTACCCAAAGCTGTACCTGCGCCGCCAAACAAATGCAGTTGGATGCACCCGATGTTAGCTGGCGGCTGAAAACGGATGACCAAATCACTTTGAATATAAAGGATTACAAAGGCGATTTAATTCGAACAACATTGCCGCCTGAAATGGGAAATTTTGTGGTGAAACGACGAGATGGCTTGCCTGCCTACCAGCTTACTTCAATAATAGACGACCTTTTTTATGGCGTCGACCTGGTTGTACGCGGGCAGGATTTATGGTCTTCAACGGTGGCGCAGCATTACCTGGCTTTGGCGCTTGGTGAGAAACAATTTGCTGATATTACCTTTTATCATCATCCCTTATTGATGGAATCCGACGGTAAAAAACTATCCAAATCGGCTGGTTCAACGTCGATAAGACACATGCGTGAGCAAGGTGCAACAGCAGCTGATGTTTTTGGGATGATTGGCGATATGCTGGGCATTGCCGGGCCTGTAACTAATTGGCATGAGCTTGCAGATAAAGCACAACGCGTTTGAGTAGACTGAGATTATTACAGGCTGCTATGTGTTCACGTTTTTTGAGATTATATATTTCTATGGCCCATTAGGGCCTACCGCTTTGTAGAAATGGAAAAAGAATGCGCTTTTGCCCCATCGGGGCTACCCTTTGCCCATATACCCGGCGCTCGTAAATAAGAATGTCTGGTGGATGGGTAGCCGCTACGCGGCACAAATCATATTGTTATCTTATCTACTACAAAGCGGTAGCACCTACGGCGCATTGCGTTTGTCTTTTAACTTTGTGGGTACATGTAGGTTATCACAACGGCAGCGACACAATAAAAGAAGTACCATATCCCGGCGAAGATTTAACAGCGATGGTACCGTTCATTTCCTCTATTGCGTGCTTTACAAAATATAATCCCAGGCCCATACTCTTTTTGTTGGTGCCCGATTTAAAATACTTTTTAAAGATATTATTTCGCTGGCCTGGTTGTATGCCGATGCCGTTGTCTTCAACTTCTATGAAGCAATTATCGCCCTCCTGGTAGGATTTAACCTTTACCCATTGCTCCGGCTTGCTGAAATCGGCATATTTTATCGCGTTTGATACCAGGTTATTGAATACAGTTTTTAAATCTGTGCCATTGCACCGCACCTCCCATACTTCCAGCTCGCTTAAAAACTTCACCTTTTCTCCGCCGGCGAAGAAGCTGTTTTGAGCGATCACATCGTGAACAATATCGTTAAGGTTGCAAAGCTGTGCATCGTAAACATTATTGGTGCGGATGTTATGCAGTACCTCTTTAATGTAACCGTCCTGCAGCTTAATGCTTTCGCGCATCATTTCGGTATACTCTGGCACCTTGCTAATATCTTTTTCCTTCTCTAAAACTGAGACCAACCCGGATAGAGAGGTAAGCGGGGATCGTAAGTCATGTGTAACGGCATACACAAACTTGTTGATGCGTTCATTCAGGTTAATCAACGCCTGGTTTTGGTCAACGATGACTTTTTTAGAGCTATGCAGCTTTTTCAGCATCAACCCGGCCAGTAGTACTATCGAGCTCAGGATGATGATGGAGATAATAATATCGGCAATAAACACGTAATGGTCTACACTGCGAGAGGTAACGCCCATCAGCGAGGCGTAGTTTTGCTGGTGGATAGTCAGGTTATCCGATATAGTGTTGATTTGCAGGATAAGGCTGTCGGTATCGAGCGATTTGCCAGCACCAATATCCCGATGCGCTTCGGTCCCTATGGCGTTCAACTGCACCACCAGCGCGTCGGACTGTTGCCAGCTTTGTATCGCTTTTTTAAAAAAATCAGTATGTTGAAAGTTATTAAAAAACCAGCCCAGTTCAGGCAGGTCGTCCGGGTGATTGCCGCCCATTAAAAAGCCAATGCGGGCTATTTTAGAATCTTTTCCGGCTGATAGTGCCTCCCTGGCAATGTTGTCGCCCTTAGGTATAGTGATGTCATTTTTAAATAAAAGAAAATCGGTTTCCTCTTGCGAATAAATATAGCTTAACAAGTGCCTGCTGGCATCCTTTTCACCTTTGGAATATTGCGATTCGAAATTAGCGTAAGCCCTGCTGGCAGAAAGTATTTTTACTGAATAATAATGCGTTACAGCAATTGCGGCGGTGGCAACCAATACAATTACGGACAAGGCTATTATAACTTTCTTCATCAGCTAAACCAGGCATGCGGCTTTTGGGTAGATACACACCGCACCGTGAGTTTTTACGTAAGTCGTTAGGAAAGGTTGTGGAGGCTGATATTTTTAACCAAAGACTTATCCGATTTTTGAGGGCACTATTCCATAGGCTTTTTTAAAGGCAAACGAGAAATGCGAAAAATCTTTAAAACCGACTTCCATATAAACGTCCGAGGTACGCCAGCCTTTTTCTTTAATCAAATAATAAGCATCGTTCAATCTTTTTTGTTGTAACCAGCGATTGGGTGAGATATGAAATATCTTTTCAAAATCGCGCTTAAAAGTAGCCAGGCTACGACCTGTTAGATAAGCAAAGCGGCTGATATCCACATTGAACTTGTAATGCTCATTCATATAACGTTCCAGGTCTATTTTGCCCGGCTCGCTAAAATCGAATAATACGTCTTTTAATTCCGGGTTTGTTTGCAGCAGTATCATTATGGCTTCCTTAACTTTTAGGGTAGTAAGCATTTTGCTCACATTGCCTGCATCGTCAATAAAAGGCGATAACGAATTCAAGTAATTAGTGAGCAAATTGGCTGGCTTTAGCAACACAGCGGATTCGCCCTTGTATGGTTTACTGCTTTGCAAATTAAACTCTTCCGCAACGCTGCGCAATGTATCCTTATCCATAATAACGGAGATGGTTTTAAATTCCCCTCCCTTTGGCGGGCGCTTGGCGAATTTGGCGAGCTGGTTTTTTCGCAGAAACCGGAAGTCGCCCTCGTCAAACACGTAGTTTTTACCGTTTACATAAAGCTCGGACGTGCCCGAAAAAACGTAGCCCAGCACATGGTCGGGGATAAATTGTTCCCCCTCCTTACTTACATTGGAGTAGCAGCTGTAGACTATGCGGGGGGCGGAGACTTTTTTTAATTCAGGCATATTTTCAAATTTACGAATTGATGTGCGGATGAGAAAAATTTGAAGATGTGTAGATTTGAAGATTATAAATTAGAAAACTTTCCGTGAATCTTCAAATTAACACACCTTCAAATCAACACATCATTTTCCATACATTTTCTTTCCCATCTCTGTATCTAGAAAACTAACGGATTCATCATGGTCGGTAGATAAACTTACCGGCAGCCATTGTTCCATTTCGGCCCGGCGGTTGTCGTCGGCTTGTTTAAGCAAGGCGATGGCTTCGCTGCCTAATACCAGGTGCATTGGCGGCTCGGGATGGTACGCCAGATCAATCATGGCTTCGGCTGCTTTGTCCGGGTCGCCAACGGGCACAAACTTGCCAGAGGAAAAATAATCCGTCCGGAGGTTTACGGTATCATAACCATCAATTTTAGGCGCATAGGTCATGGAATCGCCGGCCCAGTCGGTACGGAAACCGCCGGGTTCAACGCTGGTAACAAATATGCCTAACGATGCTACCTCTTTTGCCAGCGCTTCGGTAAATCCGCCCAAACCAAACTTGGCGGCCTGGTAGATAGATAATCCCGGGTTTCCTACACGGCCACCCACCGAACTTATCTGCAATATACGCCCGGAGCCTTGCTTACGCATGTGCGGCAATACTGCACGGGTAATAGCAATCGGCGCATATAAATTTGTTTCAAGCTGGCTGCGCACCTGCTCTTCGGTAAATGCTTCCGCCGCGCCGATGATACCGAACCCTGCATTGTTCACCAGCACGTCAATTCTGCCGAAATGGCTAATTGCGCTTTTAACTGCGGTATCAATTTCGTCGCTATTGTTAACATCCAGTTTTATAGGATAAACCTGGCCCGGATAATTATTTACCAGGTCGTTTAAGCTATCGGTATTGCGGGCGGTTGCTGCAACTTTATCGCCGCTTTTTAGAACGGCTTCGGTAAGGCTGCGCCCTAATCCGCGGGAACTGCCTGTTATAAACCAAATTTTTGTCATGTTATTTTAGATTTTGTTTAGACAAATGTACCCCGTCATTGTGCTTGATGTTTTGTTAAAAAGCTCAAACCTCTTTGTTGAAAGGCTCAAATGCTCACAAATAGAAATTTTTATAAAAAATGTTTGCGTAAGTGATTGCTTACATATATATTTGTAAGCAATCACTTACATATTATTATCAAGCGATGAGAAGAGACGTTTTCCAGGCCATAGCCGACCCAACAAGAAGAGATATTATTAACCTGATAGCGGTTAATCCCTTAAATCTAAATTCAATAGCCGATAACTTCGACGTTAGTCGTCCTGCCATTTCGCAGCATATTAAAATTTTGATAGAGTGCGGTCTCATTAACATCAAAAAGAAAGGGCGCGAACGCTATTGCGAGGTGCAGGCCGAACCGCTTAACCAGGTGACTAACTGGATAGAGCAGTTTCATAAGCTATGGAGCGAACGCTTTGACCGGCTGGACGATATCCTGAAAAAAATGGAACAAAAACCGACGAATAAATAAATACAAACCCAATTGTTAAATACTTAAAAACTATAATTATGACTAAAGAACTCTGGATTAACTTACCTGTGAAGAACCTTAAAAAATCAATGGATTTCTTCACCAAAATCGGCTTCAAATTTAAAACTGACAGCCCCGGTTTTACCGAAACGATGGCGCCGATGATAGTCGGCACAAAAAATATCGTGGTAATGCTTTTTGAAGAAACCTTTTTTGCAGCAACCAATTGCATGCCGCTATCAGACACAGGCAAAGGCAGTGAAGTGCTATTCTCCTTTGATGCCGAGACCCGTGAAGAAGTTGATGAGCTGGCAAAAAATGTAGTAGCGGCCGGCGGCAAAATGTTCTCGGGACCATCAGAAGTGCAGGGCTGGATGTACGGCTGCGGTTTTGTGGACCTTGACGGCCACCGCTGGAACATGCTTTATATGGACATGAGTAAAATGAATGGTTAAACTTTTAAATATTGAAACAATGGCAAGCAACAATAAAACCACGATTACTGCCGAACCAGGCAAACAGGAACTTTTTATAACCCGCGAATTTGACGCATCGCGCGAAAATGTGTTCAAGGCATTTACCACTCCCGAAATAATTGTGGAATGGCTCGGTCCGCGCGAATTGACAATGCGCATCGATAAATTCGAGCCGAGAAGCGGCGGCGGGTACCGCTATGTGCATACTGACCCTGCGGGGAACGAGTATGGTTTTCATGGTGTACTTCATGAAGTATTGGCGCCACAGCGCATTATTCAGACGTTTGAGTTTGAAGGCCTGCCGGAAGCAGGACACGTTGCTATGGAAACTGCACGTTTTGAAGAGTTGCCCAACAACCGCACGCGGGTAACCATACAATCGGTATTTCAATCCGTTGCCGATAGGGATGGCATGGTACAATCAGGCATGGAGCGGGGTGTGGTTGATTCACATCAGCGGTTGGACGATTTTCTTGCACAACAACAAAACTAACTCCCTTGTCATCCTGAGCTCGCGCTCGGGATGACAAAATGTTTTGACCTAGTGTCTCGCCCTTTTCTTCAGCACCCCACCCGCAGCCTCTTTAATGGTACTGGTGAAAATAAAAGCCTTAGGGTCAATCTCATGAACCAGGTTACGCAGGCGGCGCACCTCAAGGCGGGTAACTACTGTAAAAATAATATCAGTCGGCGAGCTTACCTCAAAGCTATCTTTCAAAAAGCCGCGCTCGCCTTTGTAGATGGTTATACCACGGCCAAGTGTCATCACCAACTCTTTTTTGATAATCTCGCTTTGGCCGGAAATGATGGTTACACCGGTATATTCCTCCAGCCCTTCGATAACAAAGCTGATAGTTCGCGAAGCCGTATAGTAAGTAAGTATTGAGTATAACGATGTTGGCAGACCAAGTTTTATTGCCGCCACCAGGAAGATAACAATATTCATTCCCAAAATAATCTCGCTGATGGTAAAGGCGATTCGCTTGCCGGTATAAAGTGCCAGTACTTCGATACCGTCTAGCGCGCAGCCGCCGCGTATGGCCAGCCCTACCCCTATACCCATAAACGCACCGCCAAAGATTGATGTAAGCAGCTTATCAGAAGTAACCAGCGGGTAGTGTATAAACGACAGGCAAAGACCAAGCCCTATAATGGCGATAACGGTTTTAATGGCGTAGGTTTTATTTATCTGGAACGCCCCCATAATGATAAAGGGGATATTTGCAATAACAATTACATAGGCGATGTCCCAATGGTAAAGCTCGTGCAGCAGCAGCGAAATACCAGTTACCCCACCGTCGAAAAAGCTATTGGGCACCAGGAAACTTTTTAATGCAAAGCCGCAAAATAAAATGCCGATAACCACGTAGAGCGCGTCCTGCAGCCAATGAGGTAATTGTAAGTTTTTCATCAATAGTTTACCTGTGCTTTAATGCGCTCTAAGTTAGCATCCTTTTTAGCTTGCCGCAAATTAATGGCAGATTTGGTGAAATAATGGTGCTTTTCCATAAAATCCAGCTGCTTGCATCGCCATTCGTGCGGATCGTTCTTCAATCCAAAAAACGAATTCTCCAAAAAAAGCTTATCCCCGATAGTGAAAAAGTCGTCGCGGCCAAGGTCGTCCAGGTCGGCATCGGCCAAAATTTGCTCTAAATGATTTTGGGGCAATTGCGGCAGGCGGGTGGCCATTATCATACCGCATATCTTTTCAATTTCATCAGAACTGTAACTAAAGCCCGGCAAGGCTTGGTGTGCAATACGGCACGATTCTTCCTCGTGGCCGGCCATCTTTACTAAAAAACCGCTGTCGTGATAATAAGCGGCGGTAAGGAGCAAATCCATATCGGCGGGCGATATGTCTTCTGCTTCGCCAAGGCGCCGCGCTGATGCAACCACATCGAGCGTATGCGTGGTATTATGGTAGACAAGATTACCGGGTAATTCGTTGTTTAATTTTGTGATAATAAATTCGGCGGCATCATCCAGTCGCATATAAAAAGTATCTTTTTTGCGGCTAATATATTAAAATGTTTTACCGGCAATGCTTTCCTATATTTGTTTATTAGCCGATTATTTAGTTATTTGATTTAAAATATACGCCCATGGTATATTTATACACTGCCAAAATTCAATTTGATGAAGAAGTTCTGCTTCGTTGTATTTTTCTGTTTTACTATCGTATTTGCTAAAGCGCAAAATACAGATACGCATGAGGTAAATGTCGACAGCCTGGTACGGATAGCCCTGGCCGATACCAGCAAAATGAACCCGTCGGTAAATAAAGACAGTCTTTTCACGCTGTTGGTTTCCACTAAATCCATTCCTCAAAGAATTAAGTTTATTTACCGGATAATTAACAGTGGCCTGGAGGTATCTATGCAGGGGTTAAGCTATCATTACAAAATACTTAACTGGGCAAAGGCACATAATGACCGCATTACCGAAGCGGTTATTACGTCAGAAATAGGTTACAATATTTATGAAAACGGCGATAATGATACAGGGGTAAAAATGTGCTTTTCGGCGCTAAAAATTGCCGAACATACAGGCAACAAACAGGCAATCGGCACCGTGTACAACAATTTGAGCGCTTGTTACGACGATAATAACCCTGCCTTGGGCAAAGTATATGGCGAAAAAGCGCTTAAGTTTGCAAAGGCTGCCAAAGATACCTTAACCATTGCATGGGCTTTGGGCAACCTGACCTCGTGCTGCTACCGGCTTCGTGAAACTGAAGCGGCTAAAAATTATGGCGCACTATATTTAAAATGGAGCGTTAACAATTATAAAGACCAGGCCGCTTTCGCTGTGGTAAACTGGAGCAGGTTTACGCCCGAAAGCGAAAAACTTAAATACTACCGTTATGCAGCCGTTATAGCTAAGAACAGGCGCGACGATGCGAACGAGGCAGAGGCTTTGATAGACATCAGCAGTTATTATTTAAGAAACGACAGGCGCGACTCGGCTTTGTATTATGCTCGCAAAGTTTATCAATTGACGAAAGGCTCGTCGCTACGGCAAAAGCTCTATCCTGCACTTTTACTATCGAAATCGTTTAACGGCAAGGCAGACAGTACGCTCAAATACACGCTTGAATACTATGCCATTCGCGACAGCCTGCAAAACTTTAACAAGGCGCAGCGTGCCCAGGCGCTGGGGTTTACCGATGAGCAAAACCGGCGGGAAATACAAGCGAAGCAGGATGCTTATTTCGCCAATTTAAGGCTTTATGCCCTTGGCGTTATTGCAGCCTTTTTAATTTTACTGGCGATTGTTTTATGGCGCGGCAGCAGGAGACGAAAAATTGCCAATGAATTGCTGCTGGAACAAAAGTTCCAACTGGAGCAAACATTAGATGAACTGGAAGCCACCCAAAACCAGCTTATCCAGTCCGAAAAAATGGCATCACTGGGCGAGCTTACGGCAGGCATCGCCCATGAGATACAAAACCCGTTGAATTTTGTAAACAACTTTAGCGAGGTGAGTATTGAACTGTTGGACGAAATGGAGCTGGAGTTAACCAAAGGCGATAAAGACGAAGCAATTTCCATAGCCTCGGACATCAGGCAAAACCTGGATAAAATACGCCACCACGGCCAGCGTGCCGACAGTATTGTGAAAGGCATGCTGCAGCATAGCAAAGCGGGTACCGGCATAAAAGAACCTACAAACATCAATACGCTGGCGACCGAATTTATCCGCCTGGCGTATCACGGGCTGAGAGCTAAAGACAAAACCTTCAACTCCGAAACAGCGATGCACCTTGACGAAGACCTGCCGCTTATAAAAGTAGTTCCGCAGGATATAGGCCGGGTATTGCTTAACCTGTTTAACAATGCATTTTATGCAGTGCGCGAAAAACAAAAAACCGCCGGCGACGACTACACTCCCACGGTTGAAGTATCTACCAGCATATTTACGCCGCCATCAGGCAGCCAGGGTATTTACCTGCGGATTAAGGACAATGGCACAGGTATTCCGGAGGGGATAAAAGACAAAATAATGCAGCCGTTTTTTACTACCAAGCCAACCGGCCAAGGCACCGGTTTGGGACTGAGCTTAAACTACGACCTGGTGGTTAAAGGCCATGGCGGCAAAATTAATGTAGACAGCGTTGAGGGTGAGTACACCGAATTTGCAGTTTGGCTGCCATTAAATAATACAACCAAAGTGCAATAGCAAACATTAAAATTTTAATATTTACTTTTAGTACCTAATACTAATATAAAAACATGACTGTCTTTTACTTCCTTGCGTCATTTCTGTTAATCAGGCGGCTGGTAAAACGCTATAAATTGTCGATAATATATCCAAAATGGCGCGTTATGCTGAATACCGCGACATGGGTAATAATTGTGCTTTATTTTTCGGTAGGCGTTCCTTTAGAAGATTGGGCCGCCGATATGGCAGGCGCCGCAATATTGTTAGGACTGATTTTTTACGTCGACAAAGAGTCCGACTTCGTACTTCAAAAGCCTTATTTACAGGCAAACTACCCGCTGGTAGCCGTAGGCTTTATCAATGGCTTTGCCCACCTGGTAATAAATAAATTTTACGAAGCGCACGATTCATGGTTTGAACTGGCAACCGTTGCTGCTTTCGTCTGGATTTTTGGCAAATGGGCAAACTCAAACAAACAGGAAGAAGCCCTGCGCATAGCTGCCGAACGCAAGGCAGAGTTGGAAGCCCTGGTAAGCGCCCGCACCGCCGAGCTGGTTAAACAAAAGGAAAACCTGCAGGAAATAGTTGAAGAACTAAAAGCCACGCAGGACCAACTGATCCAATCCGAAAAAATGGCATCGCTGGGCGAACTGACCGCCGGTATAGCACACGAAATACAAAACCCGTTGAACTTCGTGAACAACTTCAGCGAGGTGAGTATGGAGCTGATTGAGGAGATGACCGAAGAGCTGGAAAAAGGCGATAAGGACGAGGCCATTGCTATTGCTTCCGACATCAAACAAAACCTTGAAAAAATACGCCATCATGGTCAGCGGGCTGATGGTATTGTTAAAGGCATGCTGCAGCACAGCCGCGCCAGCAGCACGACCAAAGAATCCACTGACATTAATAAGCTGGCTGATGAATATATGCGCCTATCCTACCATGGATTGCGCGCCAAAGACAAATCGTTTAATGCTCATTTGGAAATGCACCTGGCCGAGAGCCTGCCTGTAATAGAGGTAGTGCCGCAGGATATTGGGCGTGTACTGCTTAATATGTTCAATAACGCTTTTTATGCGGTTCAGCAAAAATCAAAAACACTTGGTGCAGAATTTAAGCCTACGGTTTCGGTTACCACCAAAACCCAGGGCGGTTTGATGATAATAACCGTACGGGATAATGGCACCGGCATACCCGATGCGATTAAAGAAAAAATAATGCAGCCGTTTTTTACGACGAAACCAACCGGCGAGGGTACAGGCCTGGGCTTATCGCTTAGCTATGACATTGTGGTAAAGGCACATGGTGGTAAAATAGATATTGACAGCAAGGAGGGAGAGTATACCGAGTTTACGATAAAGCTGCCGTTGAAGTAGTGCTGATTTGATATATTCCGTCAGAGTAATGAACAAGCATCTGCAAAAATTACAGGAACTTTTACAGCAGGCGAAAAACCTGTCGGCCGAAGAAAAGAAGGTGTTTGCCAAAGCTATAAAAGATGCAGACGACGAAATAACCGTTACTGAATTTAAGCTGGACAGAACGGAAAAGGCAAAACGGACAACGGCTATCCTGTTAGAAGAAACTATTGAAGAGCTTGAACAAAAACGCAAGTTGGTTGAATATAAGAACCGCGATTTGGAGGTTGAAGCGGCATTAGAACGGGTGCGGGCGGTTGCCATGGGCATGCGGAAGCCTGATGATATGCTCGACATTTGCCGCGTTATTTGCGGTCAGCTGGAAGCGCTTAACGTAAAAGGTATAAGGAATGTGCAAACGGCCGTTATTTATGAGCTAAAAGA
>JAZJZL010000049.1:19930-25968 GCA_040389845.1 Bacteroidota bacterium | reverse complement strand
TAACCTTTTTTTAAATAAATTTGGATATGTCTTAATCCTAGAATACAGGGTATTTGGTTTGTGCAGTAATATAGGATTTACCTTAATCTGAGAACCCTGAAAGGGTTCCATCTGCCAGCGCAGGGCACCGCCCTGCGTCACCAGGACAGGTTTCGAACAGTCGTGGTTTATAAACCCATCGCTATGGAAAAGCCGCCAGAAAGTTCTAAAAGCCATTTCCCCGGTAACGGCGACTATCAAACTACGTAATTCCAGCCATGCGTATCAGCGGCGATACCGTACCTGATATCGTTAAGCGCTTTAAGCGCCCGGGTAGAGAATTCGCGGGTTGCCGGATCGTTCAAAAAGTATTCTTCGTCATTATAGCTGAAAGAGGCTATCGGTGCTATGGTAAATGCTGTTCCGGCACCAAAAGCATCGGTAAGCTTGCCGTTTTGTGCGCCTTCAACCAGCTCGGTGATAGCTATAGGGCGCTCTTCAACGGTATAGCCCATATCGCGGGCAAGGGTGAGTATCGTATCGCGGGTAACGCCTTTTAATATGGTGTTTTTGTCGATAGCCGGGGTAACCAGTTTACCATCCAGCACAAACATGGCGTTGGCGGCGCCCAATTCTTCAATATACTTATGTTCTTTTGAATCCGTCCATATCAGCTGGTCGAAGCCTTCTTCAACAGCTTTGCGGGTAGGCAGCATGGCGCCCCCGTAGTTGCCGGCCGCTTTTGCATAGCCATAACCACCCTCAGCTGCACGGGTGTAATTAGTCTCGATTTTTACGCGTAACGGCTTTGAAAAATACGGCCCAACCGGGCAGGTAAGCACCATATACTTATAGGTTTTGGACGGAGTAACTCCAAGATATGCCTCCGTTGCAAACATAAACGGCCTGATGTATAAAGAGTGATTGGCCTTTGCGGGCACCCAATCACGGTCGATATCAACGAGTGCCGAAATGCTTTTCATAAACAGTTCTTCAGGCAGATCAGGCATGCAGAGGCGGTCGGCAGAATGGTTAAAGCGTTCAGCGTTTTTATTCATCCTGAAAATAGAAACAGAATTATCAGGGTGGTTATATGCTTTTAATCCCTCAAAAAAAGCCTGACCGTAATGCAGCGTGGTGCAGGCAGGGCTTAAAATAATATCACCGTAAGGTACAATCTCCAGGTTTCTCCATTCACCATCGGCGTAATCGGCTGTAAACATGTGGTCGGAGAATGTGGTACCGAATTGCAGGTTGTTAAAGTCGGTTTCCGCAAGGCGCGATTTGGTTGTCCTGGTTATCTTGATTTCGGGAGATGCTGTCATGGGCGTGAAAATAAAAAAAGGAATCGATACCTCGCGTATCCATTCCTTAATTAACTATTAACTAATCTTATCTGTGAAAGAAAAACTAGTCGTACTCAAACATAAAGAGATAATTACCGAACGAATATGTGAGAAGTATCAATTTGAAATTAGCGGGGATATGGCTCAAGTCCGGGCATTGCGGTTTACCAAGGCCAGCCCCCTTTAGGGGGCAAATATTGGTAGAAAAAGCGAGGTAAAATTAGACGCTCCGTAGGTGCGTAACCCGGCATGTAGGTTACGCACCTACGGAGCGCATATCTTATTAATTATGTTTTCTACCAATATTTTGCTCCTAACGGAGCAGTTGGAGATGCAGGTATCAAGTAGCGAAAACCATTACTTATAACCCTGTTATGGTACCCATACCGATACTTATTTCAATTTTTCCAACGCATTTTTTATACGCGGCAATATCTGTTTTATATCATCCAGTGTGCTTGCGCCCACCGAAACACGGAACCATGGCGTATCATCGTCTGTACCAAAGGCCGAGAACGGAACGAAGGCAACACCGGCTGCTTTTATCAGGTAAAAATTAATATCTGCCGATGTTTTTAATGTGTCACCGTCAGGCGTAGTCTTACCGGCATAATCAATCTTTATGGTAAGATAGATGGCGCCCATGGGCTCTATCGAATCTACATTAAATCCTTCCGACTTTAATTGCTGAAAGCCCTGGTATAAGGTGTTCAGGCTGTTTTGGATATTGCCCTTCAGCTCGTCCAGGTAGCCGTTAACCAAATTATCCTGCTTTAAATATTTCGCCATGGCAACCTGCTCGGCTTTTGGTGCCCAGGCACCCATGTGACCAACAATGGCCTTCATGTGGTTTACAACATGCGCCGGACCAAAGCCCCAGCCTACACGTACGCCGGTGGCAGCAAAACATTTGGAAGCGCCATCAACAAATATGGTAACGTCCTTCAATTCGGGGCGAAGGGTTACCGGGTTAAAGTGCTCGTGGCGGCCAAAAGTAAGCTGCGAATAAATCTGGTCGTACAACAGGTAAAGCGGTTTTTCGCCGGCTGCGCGGGTTTTGTTTTCGGCAATCACCAGGTCGCATATTTCTTCCAAATCCTTTTTGGTGAACATGGTGCCTGTAGGGTTAAGCGGCGAGCATAATGCCAGTAAGGCAGCACCTTTTAGGTGCGGTGCTATTTCGGCAGCCGTAGGCATAAAGTTATTTTCGGGCGTTGTGGGTATTATTACCGCTTCCGCACTGGTTAAGTCGCAATAGTGGTTATTGTTCCATGATGGCGCAGGGAAAACTACCTTATCGCCCGGATCCACAATCGCCAGGTAAGTTGAATATATAAGCGGACGAGAGCCTCCCGAAATCAATATCTGGTTTGAAGCATATTCCAGGTCGAACCGGCTTTTCAGGAAAGCCGAAACGCTTTCGCGCAAATCGAGAATACCATCAGCTGGCGGATAATTGGTTTGATTTTGCCCGTAAGCATCAACAATGCCCTGTTTCAATTCCGCTGGAATCGGGTAGATATTTGAGTCAAAATCGCCTATAGTTAAATTGGCAATGTTTTGTCCCTGTCGTTTAAGCTCGTTTATTTCGCCGGCTATTTTAATAATTTCAGACCCGTGCAGATTTTGGGCTAATACGGAAACACTCATGGTAATGTGCGGATTATGAATGCGCAAAGTTAAGGTAAAAGCTGAAAGCAGAAAGGGGAAAAGCTGTTTTTAAATGGTGAGGCTGATGTCATTAAGTTAAGTGGTGTTTTTCCCACAAGCTCCGTCGTCAATTCGCCTTTGCCTCTCCAACCGCGTGCCGCCTCAGCTCTGGGACTATTGTGTGTACCTATGTTTCAAAGTAAAGAGAAATCATAGCCCGTGGGCATAGGACGAACTTGGCTTTGGCTGGATTAGAAAAGCGTCGATAGGTTCGATTGTCATGCTTGTCGCTCCGTTAGGAGCACAATATTGGCAGCAAAACAACAACCACGCATTAGCGCTCCGTAGGTGCGCTTGTTTTTTTTGAACGTTTTCTACCAATATTTGGGCATTGCTGATGAAACGATGAGGATTGCTTTTAACTCACATTACCGGCTGCAACAGCTGGTTAACCGGCGTGGTATGATGCAAATATGATGATGGCGTAACACCCGTAAAACTCTTAAAATCGCGGATAAAATGCGATTGGTCGAAATAGCCGCATTGGTAGGCAATGGACGTTAACGGCGACTCATTTTTGGCGATAAGCTTAAGGCCAAGCTGGAAACGGTTTATTTTGTTGAAAGATACCGGTGTAAGGCCGGTGTGCCGGTAAACCAATTGCTGAAGATACCGGGCAGTTATATTATGCCTGGAAGCAATACGGCTTATATTTGCCTCGGCGACACTTTGTTTGATGCTGTTTAAAATATGAGCTACCTTATTAATCTTGAAGGTTCTTTTTTCGCTACCAATTAATCGTTTCAACAAAAATAATTCAACCAGGTCTATTCTGCCCTGCTCGCTTTTTGCTTCCAGTAATTGATTGTGCAATTGCTTCGCAGGGCTGCCAATAATATCCCCGATATCCGAAATGTGGTTATTAAATATACCCAGCTCATCATTAAAAAAATATGCCGCTGTGTGGGTGAAAAATTTAATGCCGAGCATGGTATGCTTGCCTTTTGATTTAATGGCAAGCGGTTTGGTGATTTGTCCCCAAAGCTCTATCGGCGGCGTTTCAAAGAATTTATCGTTAACTGCCGATTGCCATTTGCCGCCGCCAAGATTGAATATCATTTCCATGTCCCCGCTCGGGAACACCGTGTCGTCAAACTCGATATCGTCGTCTGACTCAAAGATATAGTAATGCCTTACATAAGGCTTTAAAATATCCGATGGAAGAAATTGCTTAAATTCCATAAGGTGAAGTTACGGTTTTTATGTTTCTAAATAACCCGCGCCACAAAAGTAAAGCGTCGGCGCCAGGTAAAATTGTACAAAACGGAACAGTGTGGTTTTTCAAACTTTTTTATACAACACCTGGTTTTCCTGTTAATTTCGGATAAGAATATCTCTTTAAAAACATAAGACATGGCACAAGAACAAAACAACACTATCACAGTAGAAGCAACAATAAACGCCGGCCTTGAAAAAGTCTGGGAATTTTGGACCAGTCCCGAACATATAACCCAATGGGCTTTCGCATCCGACGACTGGCATGCGCCTTATGCTGACAATGACGCACGCACCGGCGGAAAATTTAAAACCACCATGGCTGCAAAAGATGGCAGCTTCAGCTTCGATTTTGAAGGGGTTTACAGTAATGTTGAAGAACACACGCTGATTGAATATGCTATGGCTGATGGCCGCTGGGTAAAAATTCAATTCTCGGGCGATGATAAGACGACTACTGTAACCGAAGAGTTTGTGCCCGAAAACCAAAACTCACTTGAAATGCAGAAGGGCGGCTGGCAGGCTATTCTGGATAATTTTAAGAGACACGTTGAGGGAAATTAACTACTCTTGAGTTCTAAGTCGGAAGTCTTTAGTCTGGTTTTTGGCTAGAGACTCAGGACAAACGACTCTCGACTTGAGACTAATTTATACACTCTACTGACAAATAATTGATGGTTCGACATGTTATGTTAACAACACGCTTGTATATTTGCCCGGAGGAATTCCCAAGTTCCTGTTACTATCTCACTATTTAAAAACTTCCCGATGATTGAAACTAAAGCCTATGCTGCTCAAGATGAGCACACTCCCCTTGCCCCGTGGACTTTCGACCGCCGCGACGTAGGACCGCACGATGTGCAATTTGATATCCTGTTTTGCGGTGTTTGCCACTCCGACCTGCACCAAATCCGCAACGACTGGTTTCCGGGTATTTTCCCTATGGTCCCTGGTCACGAAATTGTGGGCCGCGTTGTAAAGGTTGGCGACCATGTAAAAAAATTCAAAGTTGGCGACCTGGCCGGAACCGGCTGCCTGGTTGATTCC
Organism: Bacteroidota bacterium; assembly: GCA_040389845.1. Lineage (GTDB taxonomy): Bacteria > Bacteroidota > Bacteroidia > Sphingobacteriales > Sphingobacteriaceae > Mucilaginibacter. The sequence goes on along the minus strand of JAZJZL010000049.1, from coordinate 20,671 downwards.
TGTCGCGTTTGCGAAAACTGTAAAAGCGATTTGGAGCAATATTGCCTCAACGGGGGCTCGTACACTTATAATAGCCTGGAGCAGGATAAAGTAACTCCAACATACGGCGGCTATTCGAACACCATCGTGGTGCATGAGGATTTTACCTTGCGTGTTTCTGATAAATTAGACCTTGCTGCCGTTGCGCCATTGCTTTGTGCCGGTATCACCACCTACTCGCCTTTAAGACATTGGAAAGTAGGCAAAGGCACTAAGCTGGCTGTATTAGGCCTGGGTGGCTTAGGCCACATGGGTGTTAAATTCGGCGTTGCTTTTGGCGCAGAGGTGACTGTGTTGAGCACATCGCCAAAAAAAGAAGAAGACGCAAAGAAACTCGGCGCACACCACTTTGTGGTAACGACCGATCCGGAACAAGTAAAAGCTGCTGCAAATTCTTTCGATTACATCCTCGACACCGTATCGGCTGAACACGATTTTAACATGTACCTCGGCATGTTGCGTACCAATGGTACCCATATTTGCGTAGGTATTCCGCCGAAACCGGCAGAAATTGCAGCCTTCAGTATTGTTGGCGGTCGCAAAAGCCTGGCTGGTTCAAGCATAGGCGGCATAGCCGAAACACAGGAAATGCTTGATTTCTGCGCCGAGCATAACATTGTTTCCGATATCGAAATGATTGATATCAAAGACATCAACACGGCCTTTGACCGCCTGCAAAACAACGACGTGAAGTACCGCTTC
>JAZJZL010000049.1:0-19920 GCA_040389845.1 Bacteroidota bacterium | reverse complement strand
AGACATCACAGCCGCATACGAGCGCATGGAAAAAGGCGATGTTAAATATCGTTTTGTAATTGATATCGCGACCTTGTAAAGCAAGAAACTTTTTAATGATTTTGAAGCGCCCGTAATTGCTGCGGGCGCTTTTTTTATGCTGTAAAGAATTTATTTTTCGATAACCGATGCAACGTTTGCCATAAATCCTAATCTATTAGTAGCAAACCACCTGTTATGAAAAAATACTTACTTCTTACCCTGCTCAGTTGCTTATTGTTTTCGGCCGCAAACGCTCAAAAAGCCATCGTTCCTGATTCTTTCGTTTACAGCAAAGTTGGTGCAAAGGAGCTTAGGGCATACGTATTCCGGCCTAAGGCTGACAGGAAGCGACACCCTGCTATACTCTTATTCCATGGCGGGGCCTGGCAATTGGGGGAAGCCGCCTGGAATTTTGACCGCGCTAAAGAATTCGCCGCAAACGGGATGGTGGCCATAGCAGTTGAGTACCGCCTGGCGAATAATGGCTTATCGCCGGCTGATGGTGTAGAAGATGCTATGGCAGCTTTTGCATGGGCGCGGCAAAATTCAAAAATGCTGGGAATTGATACCAAGAAAGTGGCAGGCTATGGCGTTTCGGCCGGTGGACATTTGGTAGCGGCGACAGCTACATTACCCGCAGTTAAAGGCAAAAATATTGAAAGTAAATCCCGCCCGAATGCAATCCTGCTTTATTCGCCTGCGCTTAACATGGCGGCAGACCCCTATTTTATGAGGCTGATGGCTGGCCATGGTAATCCGGCAGACTATTCTCCATCAGGGTATGTTACCCAAAGGCTACCTCCCACACTGATTATACAGGGCGAACAGGATAGTATTGTTTATACGAAAGACGCAAAGGACTTTCGTGATAAAGCGCAAAAAGCCGGGGCCACCTGCCAATTATATATCTATCCGGGCGTCGGTCATTTGCTGACCCGCAACATCAAAATTCAATACAAAGATTTTGACAGCGACCCCAAATTCGCATCAGATGCACATCAGCGTGAAGACCGTTTTTTGGATTCGCTGGGGTATTTTAAAAAATAAGATCGGGCTATTTTATGGTTATTAAAGGCCCGCCATCTTGCTTTTCCAGTCTACCGAAAGAGGCAGCATTTAGGCTCAACTCATTTAGCAATTGCTCAAAGGCTTCACAACTGTCTTCCTCAACAGCAACCAACAAGCCCCCGCTGGTTTGCGGATCGGCCAGGATGTAGCGCTGCTCATCTGTGATCGCGCCGATTTATGGCCGTAGCTGTTCCAGTTGCGCTGCGTGCCGCCGGGAAAGCATTTTTGTTCGAGGTAATATGGTAGGGATGGAATCACCGGTACCTTATCAAATTCAATAGCCGCCGATACTCCGCTGCCTTCGCACATTTCGGAAAGGTGGCCCAGCAAACCAAAACCGGTAACATCGGTGAGTGCCTTAACACCTTCCAAGGCGGCAAAACGTTCGCCGGCTTTGTTCAGGGTAGTCATGCTTTTAAGGGCGATGGCAGCATCTTCCGGCTTTAACAGTCCGCGTTTTTGTGCGGTCGACAGGATGCCTACGCCCAATGCTTTGGTTAAATACAACCGGCATCCGGCAGTGGCAGTTGAATTTTGTTTGAGTTGCGCGATATTAACCATGCCGTTAACCGCCAGTCCGAACACCGGTTCCGGGCAGTCGATACTGTGGCCGCCCGCGAGTGTTATACCGGCCTCGGCACAGATGGCCCTCGCGCCTTCCAATACTTTTTGTGCCACTTCCGGCGCAAGCTTTTCTATCGGCCAGCCTAATATCGCGATAGCCAAAACAGGTTTACCACCCATAGCATACACATCACTAATGGCATTTGCAGAAGCGATACGGCCAAAGTCGTATGCATCATCCACAATCGGCATAAAAAAGTCGGTCGTCGAAATCAGGGCGGTGCCGTTACCTAAATCAAGAACGGCTGCATCGTCGCGTTTATCGTTGCCGACCAACAATCGGGCATCGGGTATTGCAGCGATGGGGCTGTGTAAAATCTTATCCAAAATAGCAGGACTGATCTTGCAGCCACAGCCGGCCCCGTGCGAGTATTGTGTGAGTTTAATTTCCGTCGTGTCCATTAACTGGTAATTCTATTTGATTAGCAAAATTCAAAACGGCCTGTGCATTATTTAGCATACCAGCGCCGGCGAGCTCCAATGTAAAAACCTTTTCGGCTGCCCGCTTTTGCAGGCCGCTAAAATAGGTTTTATCGTAATAGTGAAGTACTGTACGGATGAAGTCGGCCATCCGTCCTTCGTTAATCGCGATGATGGCGTTTTTTGTTTGCTCCGGGCCTAAGCGTTTCCGGATGCGGTCGGTGCAGGTTATCAGAAAGTCTTTATCAAGCGGGCCATACTCCGCAACCAGCGCTTCAACCCTGGTTTCTACAGGAACTTTTAAGTTAATAAGGGCACTTTCCCGGATTTGGCGCCAAAGGTTATTGGGGACAGCCCGTGTCCCTATCGTGAGGCTTTCGTCTTCTACCCAAATGGGCCGTGCGCTATCCATGCGGAATAGTTGGAGTGCCAGGTCGTTTTCAAATTGTTCCTGCGTGGGCTGCACCAGCTTGTTCATGCTGCCGTAGGATGAACCCTGGTGTTGTGCAAGCTCCTCCAGGTCTATCACCTGTTCGCCCATAGCGACAAGTTGTTTTAATATTTTGGTTTTTCCGGAGCCGGTCATGCCGCCGAGCACACAAAGCGGGTAGTCCTTTTCAAATTGGGCATGCGCCCAGCGGCGGTAATTTTTATAGCCGCCGGTAATAATCAGTACATCAAAACCATACAACCCCAATGCCCAGGCCATTGCCCCGCTGCGCATGCCGCCGCGCCAGCAATGCACGGCCACTTTTTTATCCGGCGCAATTTCGAGTGCCAGTTTGATAAACCCAGACCATTTTGGCCCGGTTAAATCAAAGCCGAGCAAAATTGCCTGCTCACGACCAACCTGCTTATAGGTAGTGCCAACCTGCACGCGTTCTTCATTAGTAAATAGCGGGATATTAAATGCGTGAGGGACGTGTCCCTGTGCAAACTCGGCGGGCGTACGAACATCTATTAAAGCAACGGGATCGCTTAATTGCAAAAATTCGTTTATGGTTATCTGCCGCGTCATTTACTTTTCGAGGTTATAAATATACAGCAGTTTTTTTCTTACTTCCAGATATAATAAAGTGCGCCATTCTTATCATCGGTAACAAAAAACGAATTGGCGTCGTTCATCATTACGTCGCATGGCCTGCCCAGGCGGTCTTTGTCCTGCTTGCCCACCTGGAAACCGCTAACCACTTCAACGTAGGTATCGCGGCCGGTTATCATTACTACTGCATTACCGCGTTCGCGTTTAATCATGGTTGAGCCATGCAGGGCAACCAGGAAGTTATTTTTAAGCTGTGCATCGTTAAAGCCCGCAAAGTAATCAAAACCCAGCGGCGCCGAATGTGCCCTGAAGCCACAAAAAGCCAACGGCGGTTCGGCAGGTACTTTAATATTGTTCCGTTTAGCAGAATCCATCATAGCCGGATCGGAATATATTTTTTGGTGATATTGTATATACCAGGGCCAGCCGTAATTTTTACCCTGTTCTATGGTGCCAAAAAGGTCCTCCGGTTTATCCGGGCCAAGCAAATCCCTGCCCATAAATGTTCCCCATAGCTTATCTTTCACCCACTTTATCGATACGGCATTTCGTACGCCGGCCGCAAAGGTTTTCTGCCCGCTGCCGTCAGGGTTCATTTCCAGTATAGAAGCCCTTACCGCTTCTTTTTCAATACAGGCATTACAGCTGCTGCCCACGCTTACGTATACTTTGCCGTTATGCTGCGCCAGGCTGCGCGTAAGGTGCCAGCCGCCGTATTTGTAGTTTAGGCCATAATCCGGGAAATGCGCCAGTACCTGCCCCTGGCCGGAAAGCACCGTATCGCCATTGTGAAATTCGTAGCGGGATAGTTTATCCGTTTCGGCTATATAGATATAGTTTTTGCCTTTATCAGCATAAAACATAACCTGGTTGGGATTATGCAGCTTTTCGGCGAAGGTGGTAATGTTTTTAAAGCTTTTTGTCTCGTTATCCCAATCGCTGAAGATATAAATCTTGCCAACCTTGTTATCAGCCAGGCTATGCATGTCGGTACAAAACAGGCGACCGTCCGGACTTTTGGACAAAAACCGTAAGCGGTGCATGCCCTCCGCCGCGACAGAGATGTGATACCCAGCAGGTATTTTCAGATTGAGTGTAGTGCCTTTTTTAAGAGTAACAGGGTGGGTTTCCAGTTTGATTTGGGCGCTTACACCCAAACAGAAAAATAATAAACCGGCTATTGCGATGAAGAGAAAACTACGGGATGACATGGTGTGATTTATACTGCAAATTAGGAAAAGAAAGGGCAAAATTCTGCAGTATAGCGGGATATTAATTTACTACAGAAATGCCGCCAGCTATCCTAACTTTAGCGTCTTCAAATAGCCCGCATTTACCGCGGCACTTTGCAGTGGCGTCTCCTTAAAAAACCGCGACTGCTCTACAAAAAAGTATTCCATACCATTATCCGAACCGGTTTTAAGCAGGTGTGGATAATGGATAATGCCGGTTCCTAAATCGCAGGCCGATTCCTCTTCACTGCCTTTTGGCAAACGTTCCTTCAACACATCGCGCATGTGGCACAGACGAAAACGAGGGGCGTGTTTTTTAATGTAGCTCTCCGGGTTTTGACCCTCGGTAACGGTGTAATAAAAATCCATCTGGAAGTCTACCAAATTCTTATCGGTGCCGGCAAGCAGCACATCAATCGGTAGCTGCCCGTCAACAGGTTTGTATGGATAATCGTGCGGGTGATAGGCAAACCGTAAACCATGCTTTTTGCAGATAGCGCCATAGCCATTAAACTCATCTGCAATGTGTTTAAAATCGTCTATGCTTTTTTGCGGGCCCTTCCATGGGTATATCAAATACTTCATGCCGATTTCTGCTGCCTGCGCTGCAAGTTGTTCGTATTCGCTGGCATTCCCGGCAAAGTGTGTTGATACCAAAGTGAGGCCATTATCTTTAGCCAGCTTGCTGAAATCCTTATTGTTCATTCCCCAGAAAACGCCCTTATTGCCGCCATAGCTTTCAATTTGGGTATAGCCCATTTTACCAATCTGCGCGAGTGTGCCTGGAGTGTCTTTTTCCATGTCTTCCTTAACCATGTAAAGCTGGATACCTAAGGCAGGCAGCTTTCGCGCCGGTGATGCTGCCAGTAAATCGCTTTTTACCAGCGGTGCTGATAGCGCTAAAAGAGCGGTGTTTTTTAGGAAACTTCTTCGGTTGGTCATGATTGTTAATTATGGAATTTGCGTAGGGGCGTATGCGATACGCCCCTACATTAATGCGGTATTTATTAACCATTTCTTAACCCAAATTCCCCTTTTTCATCTCCTCTACCGCATGATGCGCCGCCCTCGCGGCAAAGGCCATGTATAAAATTGATGGACTTTGGTTGCCGGTGCTGGTCATGCAGGCGCCATCGGTTACAAAAACATTTTGGCAAAGGTGCAGCTGGTTCCATTTATTAAGTAGCGATGTCTTCGGATCGTGCCCCATGCGGCAGCCGCCCATTTCGTGAATGTCGAGGCCGGGTGCCTGGTGGGTATCATTTTGACTGATATCGCGCAGGCCAGCAACCTCCAGCATTTCGGCGCTTTGGGTCAAAAAGTCTTTGATCATTCGCTCGTCGTTATCATCGTAGCCTACCGATGTTATTAGCTGAGGAATGCCCCATGGGTCTTTTTGGTCCATACTTAAACGCACATGGTTGGCTTCTTTCGGGATGGTTTCGCCCTGCATAAACATACCAGCACGCCATGGTCCCGGTTCGGTGAGTGAATCTTTAAAATCGCCGCCAATGCCATGCTCGTGGCCGTTCCTGAATTCCGGCGCGCGGTTGGAGAATACGAACGTCAGGAAACCGCCCAAATAGTCTGTATCCTGTTTATGGAGGTTGCGATAATTGGCGATTATCGGGTTTGTCGGGTTACGGCCGTAATAGTATTTATCCTTCAATCCATCATAAGTGCCATACACACTGGCGCGATAATTCTGGAAGGCCATGAATTTGCCCAGCAGCCCGCTATCATTACCCAATCCGTTAGGGAAGCGGCTTGATTTGGAGTTGAGCAATATCAGGTTGGTGTTCAAACAAGCCGCATTCAGAAATATCACTTTAGCAAAATAATCCACCTCCTGGTGGGTAAGCGCATCGATGATTTTTACGCCGACGGCCTTGCCTTTCTTCTCATCATAAATAACAGAATGCACAACCGAGTGCGGCCTGATGGTTAAGTTGCCGGTCTTTTTAGCCCAGGGCAACGTGGACGACACCGAGCTGAAATAACCGCCAAACGGACAGCCACGGGTACATAAATCGCGCGCCTGGCACTGGCCGCGGCCCTGCTCCAAATGGATAGGCTCCGGCTTGGTCAAGTGTGCCCACCGGGTTTTCACCATAAAGCGGTCTTTATAACGCCCGTGTATCTTACTTTGAATTTCCTGCTCAACTGCGCTCATTTCAAAGGGCGGCAGGTATTCGCCGTCGGGCAGGGCTTCCAAACCGTCCCTGTCGCCGCAGATGCCCGAGAATTTTTCAACGTGGCTATACCATGGAGCAATGTCGGCATAACGTATCGGCCAGTCAATCGCATAGCCAAATCGCTGCGGGGCGCTAAACTCAAAATCGCTCCAGCGCTGGCAGGCCCGGCCCCACATAATTGATTTACCGCCAACCTGGTAGCCGCGTATCCAATCGAACGGTTTTTCCTGTATATATGGATGCTCTTTGTCTTTTACAAAAAAGTGCTGCGTGTCTTCGCCGTATGCATAACATTTGCTGATGACCGGGTTTTCATCCAATACAGCTTTAGGTTCCTGCATGCGATGCGGAAAGTCCCACGGATTTTTGGTTGCGGTAGGGTAATCTTTAATATGTTGGATATCGCGACCACGTTCAAGCACCAGCGTTTTTACGCCGAGTTCGCAAAGTTCCTTAGCCGCCCAGCCCCCGCTGATGCCGGAGCCGACAACAATGGCATCGTATGTTCTATTTTCCATAACTTATCAAGCCCCTATTTTTGAACCATGATTTACTTGATATAAGGATTGCAAGATTTTTAAAAGCGACATCCTTAAATCCTTTAATCAAGCGAATCATGGTTTAGTTCAAAAATATCTCATCCATAAATGCCCACTCCGGTCCTTTTTTAACAGAATCCCAGGATGGCAGCTTTTCAATATTTTTTACGGTGATTTTTAAGCAGGAAACAGGCTTGTCGGTATTCAGCTTGCAATCAATACCGATACTGGCGTCAGGCTCACCTTTTTTGGCAGCAGGGGGAATAACCGTGCTTAACAGCTTCAGGTGGTCTTTATCCGGACCGCCCCAAACTTCTATCCCGATAGGCAAGAATATCTGACTGCCCAAATTCCGCAGGCAATTTATGGTGACGGTGTGCACATTAGCAGGGCTGTTGAACTGCATATAAACTGCGATGTTGCTTTGTGCGGCAATCCATTTGCCACTGCCGAAGCCCGGGCCGCCCAGCTCCTTGTCTATCAAAGACCTGGCGCCTTCAGCACTATATTTCGGGTTTGGCGGCATCAAAAAGCTTACGCTATCCGGTGTAAAAGTGCTTTTGAACACATTAAACTGTATTATATCGCTGCCCAGCCAGCCTTTTTTGTAGGCCTTTACCTTAATGGTTGTGTTTTTGGTAGCGGCGACGCCCGGTTTATAAACAGGCGAGTTAACGCTGTCCGGGTCTTTTCCATCAGTAGTATAACGCAGCTCTACGCCTTTTATGGGGTGTGCAATCTCCAAAGGCAGCGAGCTAGCAAATACGAACGCTGTGTTCTTTACCTGCGGAACGTTTAGCTTAATCGGTTTGCCATCGTCCTTAAAGCTTTTTATAAACTCGATGTTTTTGTTGTGCGCCTGCAAATCCTGTATTTGAGCATCGGTAAGCCCGGTATCCCACAGCGTAATTTTGGTCAGGCTTTTTAGCGCACTGATTTGTTTGATGGCATCAGCCTTTAGCGGAGTACCCGCCAGCGAAATCATTTTTAAGGATTTCAGCTCGGCGAGGTCTTTCAAGGTAGCGCCTGTTACATCGGTAAAATCAAGATTGAGCGTGTGCAAATTTTCAAATTGGGCGATGGTTTTCAGCTCAGCATCTTTTACCGGCATTTTATCCAGGTCGAGCGATACTACCTGCTTTTTTATGGCACTTAACTCTTCCAGCATTTTAGGCTGATAACCGCTTTTGTTGTAGATATTGACTGCCAACGCGGGCGATTCTTTGGCAATTGGGGAAATTACCCGGTAATTATTGTTCAGTTTTTTAATGGTTTTTTCATCAGCAGCGGTAAAGTCGAATTTCTCTTCGGTTTCTTCGGCAGGCTTTAAATAAGTTGATGCAATCTGGCGCAATGAATCTTTTTCAGGCAGGCCGGTAACTTTATTTTTAAAGTCGGCATTGTTCTTCACCCAAAGGTAAAGCAGCTTCATTTCGTCTGGCGTTAATTGCGGTTTGCCTGCGGGCGGCATGTGCTTTTTGTCGCCCGCATCCAGGTGAATCCGCTGCAATAACAAACTGATATTCGGCTGACCGGGAACAATCAGCTTGCCATCCTTACCGCCCTTTACTATCGACTTTTCGTCAATCAGCATCAGGCCGCCTTTGGTTTTATCCGGATTATGACAGCTTACACATTTGCTTTCAAAAATCGGTTGGATAACATCTTTATAAACATAAGCCTTATCAACCGGCACCAGCTCTTTTTCGTTATGCCACACCGGTGCCAGCACAAAGTTCTCGCCATGCGTTAAATCCGCACCAAAATGACCAGCCGCAACCAGCGAGAGTACCACAAACCCGGCCCCAAAACGGGCGAATTTCGCATTATACCATCCTGCTGTGCGGCACCAGTAAATCCCTGTAGATACAAAAACAACTGTTGCGCCCAGCCATTTGTGCCATAGCAATGTGCTGCCTTCGTAGCCGGGCTCTTTTGCTAAAAACAGGCCCATAATAGCTGTTATAGCAGCGAAAATTGCGCCGGTTAACCACAGGTAGTCGGTAAAATCATGGTATAATTTTTCAGTGCGGAATCTTTCCTTAAAACGGAAAAACTCCAGCATCATGGCCATTATCAGCACCACAATCGGGAAGTGCAGTATCAGCGGGTGCATCCTGCCAACCGGCTGCAGCCATGTTGGAATGACGACTTTTGAGCCGAACAGCAATAAAAAGACGATAAATATATTGAGGGTAAATAACAGGTTCGCGGCAAAACTTTTGTGCTTGCTTTTTATCATCTAATCCAAATAGTTTTTTATATTAATAATAGGTTACTTCAAGTACTTCCCGCTCGCCCTTGTTGGTGTTATCACCAACAAGTTATGGTGTGCACAATGTTTACATTTTCCGATAAGCCGTGTGGCACTCTCACATCACAAACATTATCGGTTGTTGGTGATAACACCAACAACGGCGAAGCTTTTTTCTTCCGCGCCCTTGTTGTTGTTGTCACCAACAAGAGGGGATGTCCTCTATACCCTCGTAAATTTATATGGATACACCTTGCCCGATGCCCATTGCGCAACGTACAGGTTCTCGTCGTTGTCTACCAGCACATCGTGCGGGTTTAAAAATATCTTTTCGGCCTGGGCCATTGGCTGCAATACGCCATCTTTATATATTGGCTCAGTGCCGCCGATGTTTGATACTACCTTATTGTTTTTATCCAAAATAGTAGTGAAACCGGTATTCTCTGCATTTAAATCTGGCGAACGCAATACGGCAGCGTACAGATGGTCGCCTTTTATTACAGGGCGGCACACACATGCGCCAGGCAGCTTTATCACTTCCAGCAGCTTGCCATCCATGCTGAAGCGCTTGAAGCAGTTACGGGTGCGGTCGGTAATAACCAGGGTTGGCGTTGCATTGCGCCGGTCGATAGTTATCCCGTGGGCATTATCCAAATGTTCATCACCGGTCCCGCGGCCGCCAAAGAAGTGTTTCAACTTGCCGTTTTTATCGTAGTGCATAATATATTGCGAGCCATAGCCGTCGGCAATATAAAAATCGCCATTGCTGTCAACGGTAGTTTCTGTTGGAATAAAGTCCTCCGGCTTTTTGTAAACACCTGTTTCCAGCGGAACATCAATGGTCATCAATATTTTGCCATCCATAGTGGTTTTATAAACCTGGTGCTTTACGGTATCGGTAATAAATAAAAACTCGGTGCCGTTTTCATTAAACAGGGTTAATCCATGCGCACCCGGAAACTCGTGTCCCCAGGTATCCAGCAGCTTGCCTGATTTATTATAGATGAGCACATTGTTTTTAGTCTCATTGGTCAGCAGCAAAATTCGCCCCTTTTTATCCTGCACCATTTCGTGGCAGTCGTTAACCGGGTTTTTCATCGGGTCGGCCTTGCTCCATTTGCTATCCATGCGGTAGCGCATATTGCCATGCCCATAAACCGGACCGTCATCCTTCGCCAATAAATCCTTTGCTATAAAAAAGCTACCACTGACTAAGGCAGACTGTTTGATGAAGTTTCTTCTTTCCATATTATTTTTTTTGATTTCACCGATTTGAGAATGATTACACCGATTAAGATTTTTTTGGATTTCACTGATTGTGAAAAGATTACACCGATTAAGATTTATGAATGCGATTTTCAATCGGTGAAATCATTCTCAAATCTGTGTAATCACGTAAGTATTCCCTTTACCACATTCCCTGCTACGTCTGTTAAACGGTAGCGGCGGCCCTGGCTTTTGAATGTTAATTTTGTATGGTCGAGGCCGAGCTGATTTAATATGGTTGCATGGAAGTCGTGTACATGTACAGGGTCTTTCACTATATTATATCCAAATTCGTCCGACTCACCGTAGTTTATGCCGGGCTTTATACCGCCGCCGGCCATCCAGATGCTGAAGCAGCGAGGGTGATGGTCACGCCCGTAATTGGCTTTTTCCAGCTTGCCCTGGCTGTAGTTGGTACGACCAAACTCACCGCCCCAGATAACCAATGTTTCGTCCAGCAGACCGCGTTGCTTTAAGTCGGTTACTAAAGCTGCCGATGCCTGGTCTACATCTTTAGCCTGGCCGGCCATTTCCATAGGCAGGTTGCTGTGCTGGTCCCAACCCTGGTGATACAGCTGAACGAACCGCACACCGCTTTCAGACAGCTTACGTGCCAGCAAACAGTTGGCGGCGTAGGTTCCGGGTACCAAACAGTCGGGACCATACATCTTCACTACAGCGTCCGACTCCTTCGAAACGTCCATAATTTCCGGTACGGCAGACTGCATGCGGTAGGCCATTTCGTATTGCTGTACTTTGGCGCTTATTTCAGGGTCGTTAAATTCTTTGTAGGATAGGTCATTCAGTTCGGCCAGCTTATCCAGCATTTTGCGGCGTTCGCGCCTATCGATACCGGGCTGGTCGTTCAAATACAAAACGGGGTTTTCACTGCTGCTAAACTGTACGCCCTGGTGGATAGAATCGAGGAAGCCATTGCTCCACAGCTTTGAATATACGCCCTGCCCGTTCCCTTTGCCTTTTGAGAGCAGCACAGTAAACGCCGGCAGGTTCTTGTTCTCGCTGCCCAGGCCATAGCTTACCCACGAACCCATGCTCGGGCGATTACCCTGTTGTGCGCCAGTTTGAAAAAACGTTAACGCGGGGTCGTGGTTGATGGCTTCGGTGTATATGGAGCGGATAATACAAATATCATCAGCAATTGAGCCAATATGCGGGAACATGTCACTCACCCACGACCTTGCTTCGCCATATTGCTTAAAATCGTAATAAGAACCAATAAGGGGAAAGGATTTCTGCTGGGCAGTCATCCCGGTTAATATCTGGCTACCGCGTACCGATGGAGGCAATTCCTGTCCCATCATTTCGCGCAACTTCGGCTTATAGTCGAAGGTCTCTAATTGAGATGGTGCGCCATCCTGGAACAGGTAGATAACCCTTTTGGCTTTGGGCGCGAAGTGGGGTAGCCCGGCAATAAAGTCAGCCTCACTGTCGCCGCCGCTAAACAAATCGGGTATCAGTAGCGAACCCAGCGCAACGCTGCCGATGCCTAAGCTAAGCTTCGACAGGAACTTCCTCCGGTTGATATTGAGGCGATGCTCTAAAATTTCTTTTTCCATCACGTTTTTGTTATCGCTTCCTCTAAGTTATAAATTGTATCCACGGTTTTCATCATCGCCGCCAGCGTTACTTTATCAATATCCTGCGGGAGCGGGTACTCTCCTACGCTAATCACTTTCAGAGCGTCCTTTTTGTTGAGTGTCTTCACCTGGTCGGCATAGTAACCCGAAAGTATTTCCAATTCCTTTTGGTTTGGCGTGCGGCACATAATTAGCCGGAAGGCTTTGGTTATTTTATCTTTCGTTTGGCTACTATCTTTTAATAATTTGGCGGCCAAAACCCTTGCTGCTTCCAGCACTGTCGGGTCGTTTTCCATCAACAAGGCTTGCAGCGGCGTATTGGTGCGCAGTCTTTTTACCTCGCACTGGTCTCGGTTACTGGCATCGAATATGGCCATTTCGACAGGCGGAACGGTGCGTTTAATGAGTGTGTACATGCCACGGCGATATAAATCCGCGCCGTGAACCTGCTTGTAGCTGGCCAAAATGCCCCTGCCGGAGGTTGCATTTTCCCACAAGCCCGGTGGCTGGTATGGGTTTACGCTCGGCCCGCCTATGGTAGGGGTTAGCAGTCCGCTGCTTGCCAGTACCAAATCACGAACCAGTTCGGCCGGGAGGCGGTATCTCGGTCCGCGGGCTAATAAATTGTTATCCGGATCGAGCTTAAATTTCTCCTTAGTGATAACTGCCGACTGCCGGTATGTGGCCGACATTACCATTTGCTTTACCAGCCGTTTCATGTCCCAGCCATGGTTCATGAAATCAACGGCCAGCCAGTCTAATAATTCAGGATGGGTTGGCAAATCGCCTTGCATGCCAAAATCGCCGGAACTTTTTACTATACCTTTGCCAAATAGCTGCTGCCAGGTTTGGTTTACGAAAACGCGGGCCGTAAGCGGGTTGCGTTTATCGAACAGCCATTCTGCCAGGCCCAAACGGTTTTTAGGCAGCTTGTTGTCAAATGGCATGATTGAAGCAGGCGTGCCGGGTTGCACCTCATCCCCGTGAGCATCATAGTTACCTCGTTTTAATATGTATGTTTTACGATAAACCTCGCTATCGCCCATAACAGAAACAATCAATCTGCCGGTATCCTGCTTGTTTATAAATTTCAGAATGCCCTTTGCATCTTCATTGGTAATCTGCATCATCGGCCGCTTGGCATAAGTTTCGGGCCCGCCAACGGTGGATTGCAAACCAGCCTCTTTTACGCTGTTAAAAAACGAATACACCTGGTAATATTCTTTTTGCGAGAATGGATCGTATTTATGGTCGTGGCAGTGCGAGCATTCCAGCGTTACGCCCAGGAGCGCCTTTCCGAAGGTGTTGGTACGATCGGTAACGTAGGCAACGCGGTATTCCTCGTCAATTACGCCGCCTTCTTCGGTAATTTTGTGGTTGCGGTTAAAGCCTGTGGCCAGCAGCTGTTCTTTGGTGGCATTAGGTATCAGGTCGCCGGCCAGCTGCCAGCTTATGAATTTATCGTAAGGCAGGTTTTCGTTGTAGGCGTGTATCACCCAGTCGCGCCATGGCCACTGTGTGCGGTAGTTGTCGTCCTGGTAACCGTGCGAGTCGGCATACCGGGCAACGTCCATCCAGTGTAAGGCCATCTTTTCGCCGTATGTTGGGCTTTTCATCAACTCATCCACCATTTTCTCGTAGGCATTGGGGCTGTTATCCGCCAGGAAGCGGTTTTGCATTTCGATGGTTGGCGGCAGGCCTGTTAAGTCCAGGCTCAGGCGTTTCAGCAGGTGTTCTTTGTCGGCCTCCGGGTTGGGCTTTAAGCCATATTGCTCCTGCTTTTTAAGGATGAAGTTATCAATCGGGTTTTTTACCCAGGTTTTATTATCTACTTCCGGAACAGGCCATAATTTTGGCTGAACAAACGCCCAGTGCTTTTCATATTTTGCACCTTGTTTTATCCATTTTTTTATCAAGTCTGTTTCATGTGGGGTAAGGCGTTTCAAATTTGAATTAGCCGGCGGCATCATTTCAGAGGTATCATTGGTAGATACGCGGCGGAAAAGTTCCGACATCTCCGGGCTGCCCGGAACCAACACATGCGCGTTAGGGTTATCCTTTAAAGCTTTGTAGGCATCATCAGGTTTGTCCAAACGAAGATTCGCCTGCCTTTTACTGGCATCGGGTCCGTGGCATTTGTAGCATTTATCCGAAAGAATGGGGCGGATGTTGAAGTTATAGCTAACTGTATCCGGCATCTGGTCGTCTATATTTCCCGACGAGTTATGGCAGGCATTCAAGGCCGCAGCTACAAAAACTGCACACAAAAGCACCAAAAAATAATATTTTAGCCGCATAGTTAATCAATAATGAGCGCTCAGTTGGTTTATAAAGGAAGTTAAAATTAAGCAAATAAATGTTAAGAGCCTGTTCAAATTTTATTTAATAATAGTTTAAATAGCAGCGGTTTTGACCATAGTTTCGGAAGATTTCGCGCAAAAATTCATAATTTCCGCCCAATCCTCAACTACTGCCTAACCATGAAATGTCCGTTCGGCCAGGCATTTTTTATGGGTTGGTTCAATCCGGCTCTTTTTACCATCATTACGCGTAACCATCTGTTTGATATAGCCGAAAAATTCCTTTATTCCTTCAGCAATCCGCCCCGGTATCCAACATCAGAATGATTTTAACGTTCCCCTGTTATTGCATATATGTTATTATGTACATACAATCACCTCAAACGTAAAAAGAAATAATGATAACTCATAAATTTTTTTGCGGATTATTGATATAAGTTTTTTAGTGGACGAAATCATTGATCATTAACCGATAGTCTCATTGCAGTCGGTTGCGTTTACATCAAGGAAAAGTCTGTCGCATTTATTTCGTGTTATTCGTTTTTATTCAGGTAATTTGTACCTGTTGCACATGAAAGAGTCGCTTAAAGTTATTCCCCATCAATTATTTCCTGAATACCAGGAACGGCTTAGCAAGACCCTCTCTATTGATTTTGAAAGTTTGAGCGATGCTGAGATTTCGACCGGCACGTTCAGCTTTTACACATCAGTTGCGTCCGTGTTCTCGAGTAAGATAGAGGGGGAAGACATCGACCTGGATTCTTATGTTAAGCATAAAAAGTTTGGCATAGCGTTTTTACCTGACTATACCCGCAAAATAGACGACTTGTATAGCGCCTATCTTTTCGCCCAGGGAAACGAACTCACTGTAGACAATATACTGCATGCACACCGGTTGCTTAGCCAGCACATAGTTGCCAGGCATTACCAGGGTAAATTGCGCACGCAGAACATGTACGTTTCTACCCCTGACGGGCGGATTGAATATGTCGCGGCATCGCCATTTATTGTGGGGGAAGAGATGGAAAAGCTTTATGCTGACATTGATTTATTGTGCCACCAGGAAATGGATTTACAGGAGGTTTTTTTCTTCGCAAGCCTTATCCACCTGGTTTTTGTAAAAATTCATCCCTTTAACGACGGTAATGGCCGAACAGCCCGTTTGCTCGAAAAATGGTTTTTAGCACAAAAGCTGGGGGAAAAGGCTTGGTTCATTCAATCGGAAAAGAACTCCTATCAACAACATCAGGGCTATTACAACAACCTGCGGATTTTAGGGCTTGAATACCCTGAATTAGACTATCGAAAAGCGTTACCTTTTTTACTGATGCTGCCGGCATCGCTATCTATTTAGCTTACCTTGTTATCTGCCCGGTTATCTTGCCGCTCCAATGCCAGGCCATCCTGGGGTCTTCGCGCAAAACGCTATCGAATAGCTTGTGATGTGTGTCGGGCAGGTTTTTAAAGAAGCTGGTGTCTTCGTTTGCCGCTAGCAGGTCGGCTTTTAATTGAATGGCAAAGTGCTTATAAAGGTCGGCCAGTATATCGTTTTTTGATGCCTCGGCCAGTGCAATGTAGAAGTTTACATGCGCGTCGATACACTCTTCAACCTGGTTGTCATTTGCTGCCTGCGTGCGTTTTTTAAGGAAGTGTTCCAGCTTTGAAATATCGTTACCCGTACGGTTCATTGCAGCTTTTTCCGATATCTTCATTTCAAGTATCTCGCGTACTTCATCAATGTTTTTGGAAGAGGCCCGCTTTAAGCGCTGGCCAAGCGGTTCATTTATTCCTGAATTATCTTCAACAAAGGTGCCAATGCCCTGCTGCACGCGCAGGAAGCCGGAATTAACCAGAATCTTTACAGCCTCCCGGACGGTTGACCGGCCAACGCCAAAGGCCTTCATTAGTTCGGCCTCAACAGGAAGTTTTTGGTTTACTTTATAGCCGCCTTTAAGGATGCGTTCCTGCAATAGGGAAGCAACCTCGTCGGCCAATGACTTACGGGGGATCGGAACAATGTTAGGGCTCATCGTATCATCTGATATGGTAAATATACGCCTATTCTGCGCCTAAAGCAATAATCTGCCTGTTATGATTGTATTAATTTTGTTTCAAAGCTATTTTTTAGCAATTCTTTCAAAAGCAGTATAATCCATTTATTTTATCCTAACCTCTGTTTTACTTTGTATCATTATTTTCGCCCTTATAAATGCAATAAGCAATGCAAAGAAAATCCTTCCTGAAAAGCCTCGGCGGATTAATGCTGATACCGGCGCTACCCTTTAAAAGCGCTGCTGCCGAAACGAAACATGTTTTAAGAGTTGCCCACCTTACAGATATCCATCTTAAAAATAAATGGGATGCTCCCGCACGCTTTGCCAAATGCCTGCATCATGTACAGCAGCAGCCCGGCGTCGATTTTATTTTAAACGGCGGCGACGTTGTTTTCGATATTAATAAGGAAAACCTCAGCACTATAAACGACCAGTGGAGCCTATGGCATTCGACCATTAAAAATGAAAGCAGCCTGCCCATGCACTATGTTTTGGGTAATCATGATATCTGGTGGAACGAAGACGACAAAGGCCAGGCCATCTATGGTAAAAAATATTCGATGGACCAACTTCAGCTAAAATCGCCATGGTACAGCTTTACCAAAAACGGCTGGAAGTTTATTATGCTGGATAGCGTACACCTGGACATCGATAATACCTGGTATATCGGTAAGCTTGGCGACGAACAGTTTAACTGGCTGCAAAACGAGCTGCAGCAAACGCCGGCAAATATGCCGGTATGCGTACTGTCGCATATACCTATTCTATCTGCAACCTTAATGGTAGACGACATCGCCGAAGGCGCCAACAAATGGGAGATCCTCGGTGGCGATATGCACACAGATACCAATAAAATCGTCGACCTGTTTTATAAGCACCCCAATGTAAAGCTATGCCTGAGCGGCCATATCCACCTGCGCGATAAAGTGGTTTATAACGGCGTTACCTATATATGCAACGGCGCAGTAAGCGGCGCCTGGTGGGAAGGCAACAAACGACAAACAGCACCGGGCTATGGGTTGATTGATTTGTATGAAGACGGGAGCTTTGATGAACGATACGTGAATTATGATGTATAGGGATTTGGCTAAAATTTGGTAGCTTAGGAAAACACAATAGAATGTTGAGCGTGATTTGTCCGGCTTGCGGAAGCGCTGAAACCAGAAAATACAGCAGGGCGAAATATTTCATAAAAATGGGACTTTGTGCACTGGCAGTCCTTTTCGGTTATTTATGTTATACAGTAATTGAAGAGCTTGACGCTCCTGCAAACCTTGGCGCAACATTCTTCATATTCGGGGGTGTAATATGCGCCCCGCTAAGCATAAACTATTTTATCCGTGCCCTATTGAAGAAAAAGTCCGGCTATATATGCAGAACCTGTAAAAAGGCTTTCCATGATAGTTTTAAAACGAAGAAATTTTCGCTAAATGGCGGGCTGTTGGTAAGTACAATAAGAAAGAGGGGTTAAGAGTTGCAGGCGGCACACCATTTTCTGTCAAACTCTATCTCACCTCAAACACCGCCCCATCCGCAAATCCGGAAAAATCAGGCTTAAGGCGGCGCGACGTAAGCTGCAGCGCATCGCCGGTGCGGCGCACCCCGAGGTAGTGGAATGCCGGCTTATAAGCGGCCGACAAGTCGGGGGTTACAGCATTGGCATACAGGGGTTGGTGCAGACCGCCACCACCACCGATAACCATAAAGGTTTTACCCTGTATGTTGAAATGCTCGAAGTTGTGCGAATGCCCGCTCAGGAAGAGCACGCACTTTTTGGAATTGATAAAAGCAGGCAAAAAATTCTGGCGCACCTCCATGGATGGCTTTACAATTTTGCTGTTGGTATAGGGCGAGTGGTGGCAGCCTACTATTACCATTTTTATGGCGCCATCGGCGTCGAGCTTTTTTATGGTGGAGGTGTACCAGTTATCCTGCGCCAGTATCTGCGCGGCGGTCATCTTTGCGAAGTTTGAGTTTAGCAGCACCACGGCCACCGAGTCGATAACCTCCAGGTATCCGGCGGGATCATACATCGGGAAACGGGCCTGGAAATTTTTGGTGCCGCGACCGGCATTAAACATCACCTCGTGGTTGCCCAGCGTGGCATAAACAGGTATGCAGTCGGTGGTGCATTGTTTAAGGTAGCTGTCAATCCGGGTCCACTTTTTTGTTTTATAGCCCAGCGAAACCACATCGCCCAAAATGAACAGTCCGGCAGGGTGCAGCGCCTGCACATCCTTAAATATCATTTCGGTAGCCTTTTGGTTATGGTCTGACTTTAAGAGCAGCTTCTCAACCCACATAGGCTCCTGTGTATCGCTGGTGAAGGCGATGACCGGCTGGCCGGCCTGGGCGAAGGCTCCCGCAGCTGTCGTAAATAGGAATGATATTAGCGTTATAAGCCTGCGCATGAGGTAATAACGGAATTTTGAAGGGAATAGTTTAGGGGAAACTAACTGCATTGACAGTTGCTTCTTTCCTGGCTGCGGGCCAAAAGCGGTAGGACATATCTTTGTAAATATTAATAAAAAGGACCAGGGGCAGCACATTGATTGGAGACTACAGACACCCCCCGCTGGCGCCATGACGGGCGGCTTGCGCGCAATGGCTCCTGGTGACGACCAAGCCATTATGGTTTACATTACCTGCGGCTTAATTAGTTTGGGCTTTCTCATTTAGTTTAAAGCTACAGGTTTTGCATTGGCCCGGTAAACTACTTTTTATTAAATAAAGCAGCCCGCTTGTTTTGCAAGCGGGCTGCTTGGTTGTTATGCATGTTCTCTACCTGTCCTGCGTGGCACGAGAAGCCTTGCGCTTTTGCCCTGCCCGTCATACTCGCGCCTGAATGGGGGCATCAATAAGTCTAATACACTACCCACTACCCTGTTATGGTATTTCCTGTAGATCAGACACGACCATCGGCTCACCTTTTACAAAGACACATTTGTAATTTACTATCTTAAAATAAATTAAAACGCAGAAACCACTCGTCCAACTTTTGTCCCTAATCCAAAATATAGTAGAATAAACATTTTTCTGTTTGCTAAAATAAGGGGTTTGTATCTCAACAAAATTAAAATCTTCCTGAGCTTTTTGTATATACTTGGTGGTTATCGAATCCTTAGTCAACAAGGAGTCCCTCGTAAATCTGAAGCCTAGTAGTTTTAATTTAGTAGTTTTTTCGAAGCCGGATCTTATTAAAAGTCCTTCAATATTACGATTGTAAAAAAAACCGTCGTAAATATGGAGGGCACTGAAAAAGTAGCTTAATAAGCTGCATTATTAAAGCGATCAAGAGAAAGGCGAC
>JAZJZL010000048.1:0-10901 GCA_040389845.1 Bacteroidota bacterium | reverse complement strand
GCTCTCGATGGTGGACCAGTTTAGGGCGAATCAACTGGATATTAAGGCAAAAGGTAGACGTTTTCGTACTGGAACTTGGCGCGAACGATGGCCTGCGCGGCATACCTGCAACCGAAACAGCTAAAAACCTGCAAGACATTGTAGATGTGGTTAAAGCTAAATACCCTAATGCCAAATTAGTGCTGCTGGGCATGCAGGTACCGCCAAACATGGGCGCTACCTATGCCAATAGCTTTAAGGAGGTATTTCCACAGCTGGCATCCAAAAACAAAATGACATTTATGCCATTCCTGCTGAAGGATGTTGGCGGTGTGCCGAAGCTAAATCAAAAGGATGGCATACATCCTACGGCTGAAGGTGCAAAGATTGTGGGCAACAATGTGTGGCAGGTGTTGAAGGAAGCGCTTTGATAGAACCAAGAGCCAAGAATCAAGACAGCTGCATGTTTCGTTTAAAATCTTGGCTCTTGATTCTTGACTCTAGGCTCTCTCCTCCCTATTCAAACTGTATAAACCCGGTGTTAATCGAATCTATAAATCTTCCTGTACGCCGGAAGACGCCAATGGAGCCATCCGCGCTGTCGATGCAGATATTGCCTTCGATGGTGGTTAATAACCCGTTCTCATTCCGTTCAACAAAGCCTGCATGACCTTGGCCACCGCCGGTCGAGATGATAAAAACCTGGCCGGGTAATACCAGCGAAGTATTTACTTTAGCATCGTGGCAGGTAAGAATCTTTCCGCGCGATTTGCGCCACCCCAATAAAACATCACCCGTCTTAAATGCAGGATTGGCGACCTTTAACCTCGCGCTGGCCTGCTCAAAGCACCAGTACACAAAAGCCATCGACCAGGGCTTCCCTTTCCCAACGCCGGCAGCTTCCAAATATTTGTCAGTTGGATTCGGGGCACCCTTTGTATCAATTACGCCGATTTCGGCTGCCGCTATTTCTAATACCGTTTTTAAAAGCTTATTGGGGGCTTTAACTATCGCCTTGTTACTTTTTGCCCCGAATAACACCGCCCAGGTAATGGGACCTACGATACCATCGGCATCCAGGGGGCGCCCGTAAACATCGTTAAAGCGGGTTTGAAATAGCATTACCGCATTAAAAGTATCTGAATTATAATCGCCACTTATTTTTACGGGGCCGCAGCCTTTTTTATTTAATTGCTGTTGAATAGCCTTTATACTGGCTATGTCGATCGTGTCTTGCTGGATAGTATGACCGGGGTAATTCATGACTAACTTTAGGTATATATATAATTGGTTATAAGGTTCAAGTTCCGGTGGTGCGAAAAAAGCCTTTTCTTATCATAATAGACGTATTTCGCACAAAATTGTGACGTAAAAATTGAAAAAAAATTGTGCCCCGGGGTTAATTAGAATCCGTCTATATAAGCATCCGCCTAAGCCGGACAAACAAACGTTCATTACCTTCGCGACAAATTGAAATATTTATGGAAAAAACAAAACTTACTATAAACAGCAACGGCTCGGTAAAAATCGACGGCGATTTTGAAATTGTAGACGCACAGGGCAACCAATATGGTCTCCAGGGCCGCACGATTGTTTCTATCTGCCGCTGCGGCATGTCGGCCAACAAGCCATTTTGTGATGGTTCGCACAAAGGCCATTTCGAGCACAATGCTGTTGCTTTTGATTTACCGCCAAAGAAAGTTTAGTTATTTTCTAACCTTAAGGCTTTTAAACTTACGAAGTCTTTGAGACTTCGTAAGTTTACCGGGCACAATACCTCATCCCTATGCCAATGACAGAAGCCAATAATATCAAACTTTATTACGAAATATCCGGCGATGGCGAAGCTATCCTGCTAATCCATGGCCATCCTTTCGACCATACCATGTGGAATCCGCAGATAGCTGCATTTTCACCTCATTATAAGGTTGTGGTTCCGGATTTAAGGGGCTATGGCAAAAGCGAACTGCCATCTTCCGGCGCCACGCGGTTTGAAGATTACGCTACTGATGCTATTGCATTAATGGACGAGTTGGATATCGAAAATTTCCACGTTGCCGGTCTGTCACAGGGTGGGCAATTTATAATGGAGATTTTCAGGCAGACACCTCATCGTGTAAAAAGCCTCATCCTCTGCGATACTTTTGCCAGTCTCGACACCCCGGAAGCCAAACAAGCCCGCTATAATGCCGCCGAACGTATGGAAAAAGAAGGCATGAGCGGTTATACTAATGAATCTATCCACAAGATGATTAAGGCCGACCATGTGCAATCGATGCCTGAAGTAGCGGAACATGTAATGAACATGATGCTCTATACCGCTCCAGCCGGTGCTGCAACCGCCATGCGCGCCCGCTGTGAGCGCATAGACTACTTACATGAGGTGTTGCCCACCATTGATGTGCCTACCCTGATTATTGTCGGCCGCCAGGATGAATTTACGCCCGTTGCCAAAGCCGAGGAAATGCAGCAAAGCATCCAAAACAGCAAATTGGTAATTATTGAAGATGCCGGCCACATGCCAAACCTGGAGCACACGGATGAGTTTAATACTGTAGTGCTGGAATTTTTGGAGGGGATAAGCGGGCACGGGGGTTCTTCGCTGTAATTGTCTGAACTAAGATTCGTAGGATTAGAAGATTTTAAGATTCCGCGTGCCGAATATTCAAGAATACATGAACGAACGCCGGCTTTGTCGCTTCATGAATGATTTGGTTTTTACCATTTGCCAAGCAATCCATTTTTATATTCTTCGATGTAAAATTCTATATCATGAGCCGTTCCTGTAATATATTTTTCACGAGTTATTTTGTCAACTATTATCGGAGCGTTTCCTACTAGGAAATAAGAATAATTACCTGTTTCCATATATCGCTTACTTTGATAAAAGAACACAAAGTAATCTGCTGTTTCAATGGTTTCATCTCTTAAAACTATCACCTGTATATCGTCGATATTAGGCTCCTTATTTATTCGCTCTTCAATTTGTGCTGCAAGCTGTTCCTTGTCCATAATATCCTAATTATTACCCTAATCTACATCCTCTAAATCATAGTTCCACCATCGCCTTAATCACCCCCGCTTCCGGCTTCAGCCAGCTTTCAAACTTACCGGCAACCTCATCAAAGCCAACTTTGTGGGTAATATAATTTTTAGGGTTGATATGCCCGTTATCCAGGCAATTGATAACATATTCAAAATCTTCGCGGGTGGCGTTGCGGCTGCTCATCAGGGTGCCTTCGCGTTTGTGAAATTCCGGGTGACTAAAGGTTATATCCCCCTTCTGCAAACCGATCAGCACATACCTGCCACCGTGGGCCATGTATTGAAAACCGTTATTGATGGCCTTCTGACTGCCGGTTGCGTCTATCACTACAGTCGGCATATCACCGGCGGTGATTTGTTTGAGCCGCTCCATTGAATTTTCTGCAGCGGCATTTACCACATGCTCTATGCGCATGTGATGCTGACAGTGTAACAGCCGATTGGCATTAACGTCCATGGCAATAACTTGTGCTCCGGTAGTACGGGCAAGCTCTATCGCTCCAAGGCCAATCGGGCCGGCGCCTATTACTAATACAAATTCACCTTTCTTTACCCCTGCCCTCCTGATTCCATGCGCGCCGATGGCCAGTGGTTCAATCAGTGCCAGTTCATCATAGCTTAAATCCTCACCTTTTACCAGGCTGGAAGATGGCACGGAAATATACTCAGCCATCCCGCCATCAATATGCACACCAAATACTTTAATATTAACGCAGCAATTTGGCTTACCGTTACGGCAGGCTATACAGGTTCCACAGTTAAAATAGGGAATGATGGTTACGCGGTCGCCTTTAGCAAAACCAGGTGCATCGTCAAACTCAACCAGTTCACCGGCCAGCTCGTGGCCTAATATGCGCGGATATTCAAAATAGGGTTGTGTGCCTTCAAAGGCGTGAAGGTCGGTGCCGCAAATGCCGATGCGCTTAATTTTGATGATGGCATGACCTTTTCGCAGGATCGGTTTATCAGCTTCGTGATATTCAAAGTGGCCGGGAGTGGTGCAAACTAATATCTTCATAAAACAATCGTGAAGGCTTACGAAGTTTTAGAAGCTTCGTAAGTCTATCGGTACTTACAGTTCTACCTTTTTCATTTTGGGTGATAGCAGGTGCATCAGCAGCCATGCCAGCAGGTAGGCGCATCCGCATATCAAAAATATGATATTGTAACCCCAATCTTTATGCCCAAGCGCGTGATATTTATCCAGGATATAACCTACCAGCAACGGAAAACCGATACCGCCGGCCGCACCCGCCATACCGCCGATGCCCACAATCGAGCTCACCGCCTTTTTGGGGAACATATCGGAAGCTGTTGTAAAAATGGTAGCGCTCCAGGCCTGGTGTGCCGCAGCGGCAAGGCTGATGAGTGCAACCGCCTGCCACATATTGGTAGCATAACGGGCCAGTACAATTGGCACTACACAAAGGGCAAAACAAAACATTGCGGTTTTACGGGCCCTGAACGCAGGCCAGCCTTTTCTTATCAGCCATGATGAAAGATATCCGCCGCCAATACTGCCAATAGTAGTGGCCGAGTATATGATAACCAGCGGTAAAGTAGGTTTTGTTAAATCGAGTTTAAATGTACTGGCGAAATAGGTGGGCAGCCAGAATAAAAAGAACCACCATATCGGGTCGGTCAGGAATTTACCGACTACAAAAGTCCAGGTTTGCCGTATGCTTAACAGCTTTAGCCAGTTTACTTTGGTGCCGTCTCCGGAACTGACCACCACTTCATCCGTGTCGCTGTTTATAAATTCCAGTTCGGCAGCGGTAACTTTTTTATGGCGGCTGGGGATCTCATAAAGTATCAGCCAGAAAATCAACCAGATAAATCCGAGTGCGCCGGTAACCATAAAGGCGGTTTGCCAGCTGTATGCGCCCAGCAGCCAGGGTACCAGGATTGGAGCAACAACAGCACCAATGTTAGCACCCGAGTTAAATAGCCCCGTTGCGAACGCCCGCTCCCGTTTTGGGAACCATTCTGCAACCGTTTTTATTGCCGCCGGGAAGTTTCCCGACTCTCCAACGCCTAACGCCGTACGGGCAACTACAAAGCCGAAAGTGCTTCGAACCGCCGCATGCAGCATTGCCGCTATACTCCAAATTACTATCGAAACCGTGTAGCCAACTTTGGTGCCTATCTTATCTATTATCCAACCAAATAACAACAGTCCCAGCGCGTAAGCTGTCTGAAATATAGCCACGAGGTGGCCGTAATCAGTGTCACTCCAGTGGAATTCGCCGGCCAGCGTATCTTTCAGGTAGCCAATAATCTGCCTGTCGAGATAATTGATGGTAGTGGCAAAAAACAACAAGGCTACCACCGTCCACCGGTAGCCGCCAACCTTGGGCTCGTTCATAATCGGTTTTGGCTTATTACATAGCGGCCTTTACCAGCCCGATAGCCTTAACAGTATCTTCGTGAAGCTGGTCGTATTGCCTTTTGTCCATTATCTTTTTGCTTATCAGCTTGCTGCCCATACCCACCGCGCATGCGCCTGCGTGAAACCAGCCGCTGATGTTTTTTGCTTCGAGCTCCACTCCACCAGTCGGCATAAATAACTGACCGGGGAACAATTCCCTTATCGAGCTAATAAATCCGGGACCGACGACATTTGCCGGGAAAATCTTTATCAAGTCAGCCCCGTTTTTTTGAGCCAGGTAAATTTCCGTGGGCGTCATGCAGCCCGGTATCCACAAAAGCTTGTGCTTATTGGTCACCTTGCCTACTTCCGGGTTTACTATCGGGGCAACAATAAAGTCGGCGCCCGCATCAATAAACGCCTCAGCATCCGATACGTTTTTTATGGTCCCTATTCCTAAGTAAAGTCCTGGCATTTCCCGGTTAACTGCTTTTTTTATGGCCTTAAAGTTATCCAAAGCTTCCTTACCACGGTTGGTGTACTCAATCGCTCTAATGCCGGCATTGTACAGGGTACGCACTATTTCGAGGCTTACTACGGCATCCTCGTAAAAAAACAGCGGCAGCATACCTTGCGACAATATACTGCTTAGCACAGCTTTTTTTATTTTCATGATATATAGTCTGGTTATGATAATATTTTTATTTAACCCCGGAGAAACAGAGGAATCACGGCACACAAGTAGGAAAATAAAAAGTCCTTTTGCAACTCTGCCCGCTCTGCGCCTTCTCTGTATCCCTGTGGTAAATCAATTTCCCATTTTTCGCTTTATCTCCTCTACCGTTTTATCCGTTGCATCGCTTTTAACAAATAACTGCTCAAATGCTGCTGCGGTGGCAAATTCCAGCGTTTCCGCCGGTTGCATGCCGCTGCAAAAACCGTAAATAATTCCTGCCATAAAACAATCGCCGCTGCCTACCTTATCGATAACTTCGTTTGTTTGCCAGGTGCGCGAATTGTAAAACCTTCCGCCTGTATATAAAGTGGTATAGTAATTTATTTCTGATGACGCATCGAACCGGAAGGTATTTGCAACCGCCTTACATTTAGGAAATTGCTGCATTATATTTTCCGACGAATTCAATGCCTCTCTTAAATATATGCTCTGCTGGCCCGACTCATGTATATCCGGCACTACCGGTATGCCCAGCATAGTTTCCGCCGCCCAAACATTTCCCATTATCAAGTCGCAATATTTCGCCAAACCGGGGATCACCTCTTGCGGCGCCTTGCCGTATTTCCAGAGTTTTGAACGATAGTTTAAATCTACAGAAATTGTAATCCCTTTTGCGGATGCCGCCTGTAAAACTTCTTCACAAACATTGGCAACATTTTGGTTGATGGCCGGGCAAATTGCACTGAAATGAAACCAGCTTACCCCTTCCAGCACCTTATCCCAATCTACCATGCCGGGCTTAAGGTTTGCGAAGGCAGAGTTTGCGCGGTCGTAAATAAGGGCGTCGTGCTTTAAATCCTGGCCGCTGGTTAAAAAATAGAGGCCGAGCCTGCCATCTCCATAAAAAACAGGACTTGTATCGATGTCCTTTTCAGCAAGATATTTTATTATTTGAGCCGATAGCCCATTGTTAGGTAATGCTGTAAAGTATTTGGATGGCAATCTCCATAAGGCTAGTGCGGTTGCCACATTCAGCTCGGCGCCACCAACGTAAAAGGGAAGGCTGTTTTGGTTCAGCCATTCGCCGCCGGCATCCGGCGTTATGCGCAGCAACAGTTCGCCAAATGATAATATTTTTCCCGGTTGATGATTAATAGTCGCGCTCATTTGGCTTTATCGAATTCAAAATAACCTTTTGCATTGTAGTAGCAGATGTCCTGCACCACTTTGCCTGTCCATTCCATATCATTAGGCAGCTCGCCGTTCTCAATATCGTTACCAAACAGGTTGCACAAGATCCGCCTGAAATATTCATGTCTCGAATATGATAAAAAGCTGCGCGAATCGGTGAGCATACCCACCATACGGCTAAGCAGTCCCATGTTGGAGAGCGCGTTGAGTTGCTTTATCATACCATCTTTCTGATCGAGGAACCACCATGCCGAACCGAACTGCATTTTACCGGGAGTTATCCCGTCGTTAAAGTTGCCGCCCATGGTTGCAAACAGTTCGTTGTCAGTTGGGTTAAGGTTATATAATATAGTTTTAGCCAGCTTATTTTCAGATTCCAACCTGTTGAAGAATTGAGACATTGCCTTGCCCTGGCTAAAATCTCCCATCGAATCATAGCCCGTATCCGGCCCTGCCTGGCTGAGGGCGCGGGTATTGTTGTTGCGCAGTGCTCCTAAATGATACTGCTGCACCCAGCCCTTCTCGTTATCCCAAACTGCAAAATGGTACAGCATAGCCGATTTAAACTGGGCTACCTCCTGCTGTGTCAGTACCTGCTCCTTGCGGATTTTGGTGAAGATAGCGCGTACCTCATCGTCGGTATATTTCTCAGCGTACATGTGCTCCAGGCCATGGTCAGATACGCTGCCGCCATGCGCGGCGAAGAAGTCGTGACGCTTTTTTAGTTCCGAAAGGTAATCGTTAAAGTCAGAAATGGCGTTGCCGCTTATGGTTTCCAGCTTGCTAATATAGGCGTACAAGGCATTCACATTGCCGGCATCCATCGCCTTATCCGGCCTGAAGGCAGGCAACACTTTTACCTCATAACCATCTGCCTTTATCTTTTCATGGTGAGCCAGGCTGTCAAGCGGATCGTCTGTAGTGCAAACCACTTCGACGTTCTTATTTTTTATGAGATTTCTGACACTATACTCCGGCGATTGCAGCTTTTCGTTACATTCGTCATATATCTTTTTTGCGGTAACGGGCGACAGCAACTCATGGATACCAAAATACCGCTGAAGCTCCAGGTGTGTCCAGTGGTATAATGGGTTACGCAGCGTGTAAGGAACAGTCGCGGCCCACTTTTCAAATTTTTCCCAGTCGCTTTTATTGCCGGTTATATACTCCTCGCCTACTCCGTTTGCACGCATCGCGCGCCATTTGTAGTGATCGCCGTTGAGCCATATTTGCGTAAGATTTTGAAAATTGATGTCTCCGGCAATCTCGTCGGGCGGCAAATGGCAGTGGTAGTCTATTATCGGCAACCCGGCGGCATATTCGTGGTATAAACGCTGCGCGGTCGGAGTTTCCAGTAAAAAATCCTTATCTAAAAAGTTTTTCATGTTAATATGCCTGCATTTGGGGCGGCAGGCCACAGGTTCAATGTTTTCTCGGTTCGGCAGGCAATATAGGGCTAATCAGGGTATTATTCCAATTTATTGTAATTTAGTGCCTGATAGTGGAGATTTGACAACTTTTAAAAAGTTGTCAAATCTAATCACAACATACCTGCGCTATTCTTATCCAAAAACAAAATCGCATTTACATGCCTCCGCAAGATGCTTGCCGGGCATTTTTCGTTTATCTCTCCATTTACGGTATTATACACAGCGTTGGCCTTCTTCTCGCCCGGCACCATACAGTACACATATTTTCCTGAAATAAGCGCAGGGACAGTTAAAGTGATGGCATGCGTCGGCACATCATCAAAAGCATTAAAACACTTATCGTTAACCTGCTGCTGACGGCATTCAGCATCCAGCTCCACAGTTTTTACCATCAAAGCGTCGTTAAAATCTGCAACCGGCGGGTCGTTAAAAGCGATGTGTCCATTTTCGCCGATACCCATGCAGACAATATCAGGGGGATTATTTGCCAGCAGTTCAGCATATCGTTTACATTCCTGTTCGATATCGCCTGCGTTACCATTGATATAATTAACGGTATGAAACGGCAGGCGGCTAAATATTTTCCCGTTAA
The DNA here is from genome assembly GCA_040389845.1 of Bacteroidota bacterium. GTDB lineage: Bacteria > Bacteroidota > Bacteroidia > Sphingobacteriales > Sphingobacteriaceae > Mucilaginibacter. Next base: position 1,620 of record JAZJZL010000048.1, on the reverse strand, counting down.
GGAATGATGCGAAAGTACGGTTATCACCTTCCGGTAAGCCGATGTACTCATCCATGTGGAATGCATTTATCCGCGACCAGTCGATTGCCTGGTTTTGCACCAAAGCTTCCAGGAATTCATTTTGCGATGGCGCGGCAGCAAATATGATATTCACGAGAGGTTGGTTGTTGAGCAATTCAATTATTTTCTGACCTGCTATTTCCGCGGCGACGACACCCATCTGTTGGCGGGTTTCATATACCTGGATGTTTAGATTATCAGAGACGTGATGCATCGTGTCTCTACGGGGGGAACCATTTGGTTCTTCATTTTTCATAGACTACGTTTCCGTTTACAATAGTTTTTTCAATATTAATATCATCATCAAAAATCACGATGTCTGCATCTTTTCCTGTTTCAAGTGAGCCTTTCTTATCCGCAATACTCATAATCCTGGCTGGGGTTAAAGCCGACATTTCAATAGCGTCAACCAACGGTACACCGGCTAATTTTACCATGTTACGCACCAGTAAATCAAATGTCGCAACGCTGCCGGCAAAGGCACTGCGGTCGGGTAGTTTGGCTACGCCGTCTTCTACAATTACTTTCAGTCCGTTTTTCAAGCCCCCAAGCACGCTTTCACCGGGGGGCATACCGGCAGCGCGCATGGCATCGGTTATTAAGGCAGTTCGTTTTGCGCCTTTTATTCTATAAACTAACTTTAGTAGCGGCGGCGGCAGATGGATGCCATCTGCGATAATCTCCACATCCATACCCTCTATTAAAAAAGCAGCTTCAACCACGCCGGCATAGCGATAAGCGTTTCGCCGGGTTACACCCAGCATTCCGGAATATAGGTGCGTGGCTAAAGTGTACCCGTTTTCAAAAGCTTCCAGCGCGTCCTCGTAAACAGCGTCGGTATGGGCTATTGCTGCTAAAATTCCTTTATCAATTATATATTTTCCAAATTCAATCGCGCCATTTAACTCCGGTGCAGCGCTCCAACGTTTTATGGATTTGGTGGATGCCAGTATTTCTTTATACTCTTCCGGGTCTGGGTTGCGGATGTAGCGAGGGTCCTGGGCGCCGCATTGGTTAAGGGCAAAATAAGGGCCCTCAAGGTGCATGCCGATGAATTGTGCGCCGCCTGTATTTTGTTTATCAGCCAGGTCGTAAATGCGAAGCGTATCCAGTAAATCCTCTTTGCTGCTGCTAAGCGTGGTAGGCGACATGGCAGTTGTACCGTATTTGGCGTGGGTACGGGCAATTTCTAAAAAGGCCTCCACGGTATTGTCCATAAAATCGTGACCACCGCCACCATGGATGTGTAAGTCTATAAAGCCGGGGGATACGTATTTGCCTGTCGCATCTATAACTGTCGCGTCCGGAACGTCAATATTACCTTCGCTTATCTCTGCAATAACACCGTCCTTCACCAGCATCGAACCACCGTTAATTATTTTACCCGGTGTGATTATCCGCCCGTTAATTATCTTCAGCTGCTGCATTATTTCTTTCTCGATAAACGGTCGTACAATAAATGTATCCTGAAGCTTCTTAAATTATTCTCGGCTTCCAGTTCGGATGGATTCAAAAAGTCTTTGTTTACCTCCGAAAAGTGCATACTCAGCAAGTCATCGG
>JAZJZL010000047.1:0-25104 GCA_040389845.1 Bacteroidota bacterium | reverse complement strand
GATGGCAGCATCATCGCCAACCCATGGTATCCCTAAAGCGGTTTATGACAATGGCTGGGCGCTTAACGGCGGCATAAAAAATGGCAGCAACTATTTTGGCGTTACATTGCCGCTTGGTCCTACGCAGGGCGGTCCCTTGTTCTTTTCCCAGTATTCGTTTTTAGGTATCGACCCTAATGGCTTGAAAGATGCCTATGCCAGCTACGATGTGCAGAATAAAGCGCATGCTACTATCAATAACAAATATTGCATTGCCAACCCTAAAGGCTACAACGGCTACAGCGCCGATTGCTGGGGATTAACTGCAAGCGACATAAAAGGCGGCTATACGGCCAGTTCACCTACAAATGACGTTGGCGTAATAGCACCAACGGCTGCGATAGCCTCATTGCCTTATACGCCAACAGAATCGATGCAGGCGCTTAGATTCTTTTATTACAAACTGGGCGATAAGATATGGGGCCAATACGGCTTTTACGATGCGTTTAATCTTACTGACGTTTGGTTTGCCGACTCGTACCTGGCTATTGACCAGGGGCCTATAATTGTAATGACTGAAAATTACCGGAGCGGACTGTTGTGGAACTTATTCATGAGTTCCCCCGAAGTAAAAACCGGTATGAAGAGTTTAGGCTTTACCAGCCCGAAACTATAGTGATGTGCGAATGTGCGGATATGAAGATGTGCGGATGAAATTTTTTAATTGCTTTTTAAGTCTTTCTTTTAGGGGAGATTTAGCGGGGCTAACTATTTAAACTGATGAAAAAAACGATACTTCTTTTTTTAATGCTACTGTCTGTTTGCTGTATGGCGCAAAAACCTGCTGCCAGTAAAGAGGACGGTATTAAGCCAGTCGGCATTATAAAAAACCTGACCGACAGCGCCTTACTTGATGTAGTTCAGCGGCAGACATTCCGGTATTTTTGGGATTTCGGTCACCCCGTGAGCGGGCTTGCGCGGGAGCGCAGCAATAAATCGTACGATTACGGCGACGAGGTGGTGACTACCGGCGGCTCGGGCTTTGGCATTATGGCCATGATTGTGGCTGACCACCGCAAATGGATTAGCCATGACCAATCGGTAGACAGGATGCTGAAGATATTGAGTTTCCTGATGAAAGCACAATCGTTTCACGGTGCATTCCCGCATTGGATGAACGGTGAGACAGGTAAAGTTATCCCATTCGGCAGGAAAGATGACGGGGCGGATATTGTGGAGACGTCTTATTTATTTGAAGGACTATTGTGCGCACGCCAGTATTATACCGCTGATAACTGGAAAGAGGCCGCCATACGCGGCATGGTGAATAACCTGTGGGAAGAAATGGAATGGAACTGGTTTACCCGCGAGGGCAGGCCAAACCTGTACTGGCATTGGAGCCCGAACAATGGCTGGGCGATGAACTTTGCCATACGCGGCTTTAACGAGTGCATGATATCCTATATACTCGCAGAATCGGCAGAGAGGTATTCCGTGCCTGCATCTATTTACTGGGATGGCTGGGCACAAAGCGATTTCTTTAAAAACGGAAACACTTATTACGGGCATAAGCTGCCATTGGGTTTTCCGTATGGCGGTCCGCTTTTCTTTTCGCAATATACTTTCCAGGCGCTTAATCCGAAGGGCTTAAAGGATAGATATGCTGATTACTGGGAACAGAATTTAAATCATACCCTCATAAACCACGATTATTGCGTTGATAACCCGAAGAAATTTAAAGGCTACGGCGAAAATTGCTGGGGCCTTACTGCCAGCGATAATTTTGAAGGCTACAACGCCCATGCACCAAACAATGACCTTGGGGTAATTACTCCTACTGCTGCTTTGTCTGCATTCCCATACACGCCGGAATATTCCATGAAAGCACTGCGTCATTTCTACTACGATTTAGGTGATAAAATATGGGGCGAATACGGTTTTACCGATGCTTTCAGCGAATCGCGAAATTGGTATGCAAAATCGTATCTTGCGATAGACCAGGGCCCGATAGTGGTAATGATTGAAAACTATCGCAGCGGTTTAATCTGGAACTTGTTTATGAGCTGCCCGGAAATAAAGAAAGGCTTGAGGAAGCTTGATTTTCAAAGCCCGGCAATTAACTAGACCATGATTCGCTTGATTTAAGGATTCTTCGATTTGATAGTAATCTATAAATCCTTAAATCAAGCGAATCATGGTTCAGAACTGCGTTAGCGATAGGAGCGGACACCGTCCGCCAACCGGCGGATAACGCCTGTGCAGTATGAGCGGATAGCACGGGCCGCTTCTATCAGCGGGAACGCCCCAATAATATTTACTATGAAAAGATATATCTTCTTTTGCCTGATACTCATTAGTACAGCATCTTCCTTCGCCCAGCAAAAACAAAAAACCTATTGCAACCCCATCAATATCGATTACGGCTACACGCCCATACCTAACTTTGCAACCTGGGGCAAGCACCGCGCCACCGCCGACCCGGTGATCACCATGTATAAGGGCGATTATTACCTGTTCTCCACTAACCAATGGGGCTATTGGTGGAGCCATGATATGTACCACTGGAATTTTATCGCCCGCCATTTCCTCCGCCCGGAGCATAAGGTTTATGACGATTTATGCGCACCCGCAGTTTGGGTGCAGGGCGATACGCTGATGGTATTCGGCTCTACTTATTCGTCGAATTTTCCAATCTGGATGAGCACCAATCCAAAAGCTAATGAATGGAAGGAAGCCATCCACGAGTTTGAACCAGGGGGCTGGGATCCTGACTTTTTCAGGGATGACGATGGCAAGTTATATATGTATAACGGCAGCAGCAATACCTATCCTTTGTATGGCGCTGAAATTGATCCGAAAACATTCCATTTAAAAGCTTATCGAAAGGAAATGTATTTTTTGCAGCCTTTTCGTTACGGGTGGCAGCGTTTTGGCGAAAATATGGACGATACTTTCTTAGACCCATTCATCGAGGGCGCCTGGATGACGAAGCATAACGGTAAATATTACTTACAATACGGCGCGCCGGGAACAGAGTTTAGCGGTTACGCCGATGGGGTAGTGGTAGGTGACAGTCCACTGGGGCCGTTTACGCCGCAAAGCCAGCCGTTTAGCTATAAGCCGGGTGGTTTTGCCCGCGGTGCCGGTCACGGTGCTACTTATACTGATGCATTTGGCAATTACTGGCATATCGCCACGATTGTAATAGCCGTTAAAAACAGCTTTGAACGCCGTTTGGGTATCTGGCCTGCCGGTTTCGATAAGGACGGCGTAATGTACTCCAATACCGCATTCGGTGATTACCCTACGTATTTGCCTGATGGCAAGGCCGACCACCTGCAAAGCAGCTTTACCGGCTGGATGTTATTGAACTACAATAAACAGGTTTGGGTATCATCCACACTGGGTGGCTACATGCCGAACAATGCAGTAGATGAAAGTATAAAAACCTACTGGAGCGCAAAATCGGGAGACGCGGGAGAGTGGATCACCACCGATTTGGGCAACATGAGCACCGTTAATGCGGTGCAAATAAATTATGCCGACCAGGATGCAACCATACTCGGCAAAGCGACAGATACTTACACCCAATACAAGTTATATTACTCGCTTGATAACAAAAAGTGGACGATGCTGGCCGATAAAAGCAAGAACAAAACAGACGTCCCCCATGATTATATCGAGTTGGAAACTCCCGTAAAAGCACGCTACATCAAGCTCGAAAACGTGCACATGCCGACAGGTAAATTTGCTATCAGCGGCTTGCGTGTCTTCGGCAATGGGGGAGGAGCAAAACCCGATACCGTAAAAGAATTCATTGTACTACGCACCGAAAAAGATAAACGCAGCGCCTGGATAAAATGGCAGCCGGTGGATAATGCCTTCGCCTACAATATCTACACCGGCGTAGCGCCCGATAAGCTATACAACTGCATTATGGTACACACCGCCAACGAATATTATCTAAAAACAATGGACAAGGAAAAGCCTTATTACTTCCAGATCGAGGCTATAAATGAAAACGGCGTATCGAAGCGGACGAAGGTGGTGAAGGTTGATTAGTTGAAGCGCCAGATTTGTCAACTTTCAAAAAGTTGACAAATCTAAATCAAATAGCCTAAATTTACCGGCATTTAACAGCTACCTTGTTTTCCTATGGCAAAAATTAAGTATCTATCTATATTGTTAATAGCGCTTTTCATTGCTCCAATATTATCGAAAGCGCAGGACAAGTCATCGTTCGACCGTGGTACTTATATCTCAAAAAAGGACACATTGCCTTACCGGATTTTATTTCCCCATGATTTTGACCCCACAAAAAAATACCCGTTGATTTTGGTGTTACATGGCGCGGGTGAGCGGGGCAATAACAACGAGTCGCAACTGGTGTATGGTACCAAGACTTTTTTGAAGGATACCATACGCGAGAAATATGCTGCAATAGTTGTTTACCCGCAATGTCCTGAAAACGGCTGGTGGGCAAACAATAAATTTGAGGAAGATTCCATAACCCACAAAACCAAGTTCATCTTTCAGCATGATGCGCCGCCAACCAAAGCAATGATTAGCCTGTTAGGCTTGCTCGACCAGCTTTTGGATAAGCCTTATGTAAACAAGCACATGATTTATGTCGGCGGATTATCAATGGGAGGGATGGGTACGTTTGAAATTATCGGCCGCAGACCAAAGATATTCGCAGCTGCATTTGCCATTTGCGGCGGCGATAATACGCTTAATGCAAAAAAATACGCTAAGAAAGTACCATTATGGGTTTTCCATGGCGCGAAGGATAGCGTTGTACCCGAAGTACATTCTGAATCAATCGTCGCTGCTATAAAAGATGCCGGAGGCGACCCGAAGTTTACTGTTTATCCTAATGACGACCACAATAGCTGGGATGACGCATTCAGGGAACCGTTGCTGATTCCGTGGTTGTTTAGCCATACGAAATAATACCCCGAAAGACTTACGAAGTTTTCAAAACTTCGTAAGTCTGGCAGATGCTTTTAAGTACCGCTAATATGCCCTAAAGCATACTCAATAAAATCCCTCGTCAACCCATAATCCTCTGTCCCTTTCCTGCGGATAAAAAAGAAATCGCGGGTAATTTTAAGCCCTTCTATGGGAACTTCCACCAGTTCACCTTCCTCAAGCTCACGAATGATGGATGGTTTGGGCATAAAGCCAAGGCATTGGTCGGCCCGGAGAAAGTTTTTTAAGGCCTCAGTGCCGCCAAGGCGAATTTTGACAGACAGATCGGCCGGCTTGATATGCAAAGCAGACAGGGATTTTAGCAAGGCATTAAGCGTTCCTGAGCCGCGTTCGCGCAGGGCCAACGGCGTTTTTACAAATTGCTTAAGCGTTAGTGATTTACCCGCCAGCGGACTCTTGGCCGAACATACCGGTATTACCTCGTCGCTCATAAACGGCCGGTAGGAGACGGTGGTGAGTTTATTATCCACTTCTATAATGCCGATATCCACCTCGTGATTGAGGAGCGCATTCAAAATATACTCTGAGTTACGGTTTACCAGCTGCACATCCACATTGGCATATTCCCGCTGAAAGCCGGATAATATGGATGGCAGGATATATAAAGCAATTGTTGTACTTGCACCAAGTCGCAAATGCCCGGCGGCTTGGGATAAATTGCTTAAAATAGAAAGATCGTATTCAATTTTGCGCTCTATTTCGGTGGCCTGTAACAGGTATTCGTTAAGCTTTTTACCGGCTTCGGTAAGCAGGATGCTGTTGCCCTTGCGCTCAAATAACGGTACCTTGTATTGGTCCTCCAGCGCTTTTACGTGCTTGCTGATAGCAGGCTGTGTGATAAACAATACCTGTGCCGCCTTGCTGAAGCTCAGGTTGGCAGCAACTTCCATAAAAACACGGTGGGCGAAGGAGATCATTTATAGCTTTTCAATTATTTCAGATTTATCTATTTTAAGATGGTCAGAAACATCCGAGATTATCGACATCAAGGTTCCAAGTCGTATCGACTCGTGATTAGGAATCGTCACATTATGAACGTCATTATTTTTTGTATATAACAGTCTGATGTGACTTCCGGCTTGTCGAACGACTTCATAGCCGTATTTTGTTAAGAGCTTAACGAACTGTTTACCCGAAACATCACGCGGTGTTTTTGGAGACATAACACTTTGCGATTAAACTGTAATAATTTCTTCCTTAACTAAATGCAATCGAATAATTTTAGGAATATTCCCCTCGTCGAAATGGCATTGAACCGCGTCCCGGATATTTGCTTTCAAATCATCCATGGTATCTCCTTGTGTATAGATTGATTCGCCAATTGCCCTCGCATTATATCCGCCCTCAACGGCCTCCTCTATTAAAAAGAATATCTCGTTCATATTCAAATTTAGATAATCTTCCCGATAACTCCGTTTATTTTCTTAAGTTCCGTAATTAACTCTTCCGCCTCGCTACATAAAGGCATGTCGCCATATTCCTGGCAACACCACCGGGAAATTCTTCTGTTGCTATCCGGCCTAATTCTGTCAGCACCATATCCTTGTCTTCACGTATTTTGATATTTGAAAATGTGGAATAAAGCGCAACCGTTTGTGCGGCATCCAATACCCATGGCCACTCCGTAACTTTGTATTCAATTGAATCAAATGAATTCGTTCGTTCCAATGCCGCAATACGCGATTCAAAATCCAGCCCAAATGGTGTCATCCCCGGCCCCTCGGCCGGGCTCATTGGGCCTGCAAGCAGTTCTTTGGTGGCTTCATGAAATGCATCGTACCGGTCGTACACCCCAAAAATATTCCATACCATGCCAAACCAACCGCCGGGCCGTAGCGATTTGGCAATCTTTTCTAACGCCACTTCCTCATTAAGCCAATGGAATGAGGTTGCTGAAAATCCAAAATCAAAGCTATTCTGCTGCAATGGCGCTTCTTCAAATGGAACAGATAATACCGATAATCCATTACACTGTATTGTATCACACAGGAAACCGGCCATCCGTTCATCAGGCTCAATAATTACCAAAGGGTTTACGCCAAGCTCAACCAAATGGCGCGTTGCAGTGCCGGTACCGGCTCCGATTTCAAATGCAGCAGCACCATTAAAAATGCAGCCGCGATTTACCAGCATTTCAAAAACCCAATCGGGATAAGCTGGTCGAATAGCGTGGTAGCCTACAGGGTCGCTCCCGTAAGCGCCGCGGCCAAACTTTAAGTCTATTGCAAAATTTCCCATTATACGTAACTCGATTATTGGAGAAAGTTAAACAAACTTAAAATAAATCCGGAAGCAATATCATTATGGCCTTCGCCTCGCTACGTAAAGGCAGGTAACCATCTCCTTTATAACCCGGTTGTCAAATTGTTCTTTCGCTATTTTCCCCAACTCAGCCAGCAATTTATTACGGTCAGGAAGGATGCTGATAGGAGAATAAGTTGCATATAATGCCATGGTTTGCTCAGCAGTGAGCACCAGCGGCCACTCGTCAACACGGTATTCAATGGCCTCGAATGCATCACTTTCTTCGAGCGCTGTAAGGCGGGCGTTGAAATCAAGTGCGTAGGGAACATTATCAGCGCCTTGCGAAGGACTCAGCACATCGTCCAGTAAATGTTTTGTTGCTTCATGGAAAAGGCTTTCGCGGTCGGGGTTCCTGTAAACGTTCCAGACCATGCCCCACCACCCGCCCGGGCGTAACAGGCGTGCGATTTTTTGCAGGGCGACGGGCTCATCAAGCCAATGAAATGCTGTTGCCGAAAATCCAAGATCAAAAAGCCCCTCTGGAAGTTCAGCTTCTTCAAATGGTATAGAATATATTTCCAGGTTGGCTTCCGGCATCGAGGCGGCTAGATATTCAGCCATCCGCCTATCGGACTCTATAACCGCAAGTGGATATGCCCCAAATTCCAGCAAACGTTGGGTGGCGATGCCTGTGCCGGCGCCGATCTCGAAAGTCCGGGTGCCGCCGGCAAAGCAACCGCGTTCAGCCAGCATCTCAAAAACCCAATTGGGATAGCCCGGGCGTGCAGCATGATACCCGGCAGGGTCGCTGCCAAAAGCCAAACGGCCAAATTCGCGGTTGAGAGTGGAGTTTTGCGTCATAAATAATTTGAATTAAAAATAGGGATAACCTCCCGATTATCCCTATAATTTATATTGTTGAGAAAGAGAAACTAATCTCTAATCTCCAATTAACTAATCTCTGCGACAGCACCAATCAAATGTTTCTCCGCCAAATACTCCGCTATCTGCACTGCATTGGTAGCAGCCCCTTTACGCAGGTTGTCTGACACTATCCACATATTAAGTGTTTTTTCCTGGCTTTCGTCACGGCGAAGGCGGCCTACAAATACCTCGTCTTTGTCATGTGCGTCAAGCGGCATAGGGTATTTAAGGTTAGCAACATCGTCAACCACAATAATACCGGGTGAGTTGGCCAGCAATTCGCGCACTTCGCTCAAATCATATTCGTGCAAAAACTCAACGTTAACCGACTCCGAGTGGCCACCCATAACTGGGATACGCACTGTTGTAGCGGTAACCTTGATGCTATCGTCGCCCATGATTTTGTTGGTCTCTTTAACCATCTTCATCTCCTCTTTGGTGTAGCCATTCTCTGTAAACACGTCGATGTGCGGCAACACGTTAAGGTCAATCTGGTATGGGTAAACTTTTGGTCCGTCTATACCATTACGCTCGTTGAAAAGCTGCTCTACAGCTTTAACACCGGTACCGGTAACAGACTGGTAGGTTGATACCACCACCCTTTTGATTTTATATTTATCGTGCAATGGTTTTAAGACCACTACCATTTGTATGGTTGAGCAATTTGGGTTGGCAATGATTTTGTCATCGGCCGTTAACACGTCAGCGTTCACTTCAGGAACAACCAGCTTTTTGGTTGGATCCATACGCCATGCCGATGAATTATCAATAACAGTTGTGCCGGCTGCTGCAAAAAGCGGCGCCTGTGCCAATGACGTGCTGCCCCCTGCCGAAAATATAGCGACATCGGGCTTCTGTTTTATCGCATCCTCAACAGAAACTACCTTGTACTGCTTACCCTTAAAAGTGATTTCTTTACCAACACTTTTTTCTGAAGCTACCGGAATTAATTCTGTAACGGGGAAGTTGCGCTCCGCAAGGACCTGCAACATTTTAGTGCCTACCAATCCTGTGGCACCTACTACTGCGACTTTCATCTTGTTTTTAAATTGTTATAAATAATTAAATAAACTGCAAAGATGCGTTTTTTTTGTTGAAATGTTGTAAAGTTGGAAGATTGAAATGTTATGAACTGCTGTTTTTTACGCTGACTTTTGTATTTTTTGTAATGATAAATATCATTTAACAACAAATTGTTAATATGGATATTGCCACGTAATCTTTATTTGTTAAAGTCATAATCATTTCGGTCAAATTTCTACCTTTGCTTTTGTAATAACTGGCATTTCATGAGCGAAAAAATTCTAATAATTGGCGCCAATGGTCAAATTGGTACCGAATTGGTTAAGGCGTTGCGTGCAATTCACGGCGCCGAAGCAGTAATAGCTTCAGATATTAAAAGTCCGGCTTATGCTATCCGCAACAGCGGTCCGCATGAAATCGCCAACGTGCTCGACAAGGACAATCTCCACCATATATTTGATAAGCACCGCCCCACGCAAGTTTACCTGTTAGCCGCCATTCTTTCGGCCGTAGGCGAGCAAAAGCCAAAAATAGCCTGGGATTTAAACATGACCGGCCTTTTACATGTACTGGATTTTGCCGTTGAGTTTAATGTAGCCAAAGTTTTCTGGCCAAGTTCAATCGCTGTTTTTGGGCCGCATTCGCCACAGTATAATACACCGCAGTATTGCGTGATGGACCCGAATACGGTTTACGGATTCAGCAAGCTGGCTGGTGAGCGTTGGTGCGAATATTATTTTGCCAAATATGGGCTTGATGTGCGCAGCATCCGTTACCCCGGTCTTATCGGCTGGCGGGCCAACCCGGGTGGCGGCACAACGGATTATGCCGTCCATATTTTCCATGAAGCATTAAAGACGGGCAAATACCAAAGCTTCCTTTCATCGCAAACGGCGCTGCCGATGATGTATATGGACGATGCCATCCGTGCTACGATAACATTGATGGACGCACCCGCCGAAAATGTAAAAATACGCTCCTCCTACAACCTGGCCGGCATTAGCTTTACTCCTGAACAACTGGCCCAGGAAATAAAAAAACACATCCCGGATTTTGAAATCAGCTACGCAGATTACGACCCGCGCCAGGCAATTGCCGATAGCTGGCCTAAATCGATAGATGATAGTTCCGCTCAACAGGATTGGGGCTGGCAATTGGAATACGACCTGCCAAAAATGGTAGATGATATGTTGTTGAACCTAAAGACAATTATATAGGCACAAATTTTCACGAATTCGATCGAATTTCACGAATTGAATTTGCGAAATTAGCTGGCTTTTAAAACAAATATTATATTCGCTGATTATAAGCGTTGATGTATGGCATAATGCTGCTAAGTTGTGACTGGCTATTAACTACCGCGTGCGCCTTAGCTTTAGCGGCGGCGCATGAACCATCAACTATGAACTAATAAACAATGGGAAGAGCATTCGAATTCCGTAAAGAGAGAAAATTTAAGCGCTGGGCCAAAATGGCTGTTCAGTTTACGCGTTTGGGTAAAGAAATTGTGATGGCCGTTAAAGCCGGTGGTGGGGACGTAAACACTAACTCGCGCCTGCGCACTGCTGTGCAAAACTCCAAGGCGGTTAATATGCCTAAAGACCGCGTAGAAGCTGCTATAAAAAGAGCCACCAGCCGCGACGAAAAGGATTACGAAGAGCTGGTATATGAAGGTTATGCGCCGCACGGTGTTGCCGTGCTGGTTGAAACTGCCACCGATAACACTAACCGTACCGTGGCCAACGTACGCAGCTACTTTACAAAAACAGGCGGCACCCTTGGTAAAACCGGCTCGCTGGATTTTATATTCACCCGCAAATCGGTGTTTACTTTTGTTCCGGGCGACCGCGACCTGGAGGAATTGGAATTTGAACTGATTGATGCCGGTTTGGAAGACCTGTTTGTTGAAGCCGACGAGGAAGGTAATGACCTGGCGGTATTGCACACCGCATTTGAGGATTTTGGCAAAATGCAGAAAGCTTTGGAAGCTGCAGGTATTGAAACCAAATCAGCTAAGCTGGAGCGTATTCCTCAGTCTTTCCATGACGTGACAGAAGAACAGGTTGCCGATGTAATGAAGCTGATTGACCGTTTGGAAGAAGACGACGACGTGCAGGCGGTATACCATAACATGGCTGAGTAGTTCTTGATTTGAAGATTTGATGATGTGTTGATTTGAAGATGGGAATCTTTTCATCTTTAAATAGGTTATGCCGTCATTCACCTTCAAATCCTCAAATTGACCCATCTTCAAATCAATACCATGGCTATATTCCATACACGTAAGCAGGAAAAGAAGGTTAAAGTAACATTTGCCAATGGATTGCTTTTGGTGGAGAATGAGGGCGGGAAACAGCAAGTATTTCCATTGGACTTTTTTCCGAAGCTGATGAATGCGACGGATGAAGAACGCGAAGACTGGACCCAAACAGCAACCGGCATTCATTTTAATCAAATAGACCTGGATGTTAACCTTTGATGAGTTTTTTAAAAAGAAAAGAATATACCTTCCGGCTTTACAAAAGGCTGAACCGGCGCTCTTTTACGAATTTAAAGCTCATTTTGAACAGATGGGCGAGAAAAGCTTCGACCACACGAAGAAATACTGGTTCAATAAAACACGCAGACAATTCCCATTAGCCGCTGAGGTTAAGACCGAGAAGCCCCATATCGCCAATCCTATTGCCGAGCAAACTATTACCGAGAGTTTAAGCGAAACTATCAGTCAGCCAAGTGCCAAAGTTGGTTTTACGCCAAGATTTAAGGTAAACGTAACGAAGCCTACTACTGAAGAAAGACCCGAAGAAGCTGCGGACGTTAAACAGGAACCCACGCAATCCGAATCGACGACTGCTGCTAAGCCTGCCGGTTTTGTTCCGAGGTTTAAAATGAAACCTAAGACAGAAGAAGGCAAATCGGATTTATCTGTGTCTGAAAAAACAGCGGAACCAGCAGTAGAAGCACCTGTAGAAGCGACACCTGCAGCGTCTGCACCAAAGCCAGCCGGTTTCACGCCTAGGTTTAAAATGAAACCTAAAAGTGAAGAAGCCGAAGCAAAGACTGAAATCCCCGCAGTATCTGATATCCCAGTAAAACCGGAACCCGAAATAGCTGCAGAAGTATCGGCGCAACCTTCTCAAGCAGCAACCAAGCCTGCTGGATTTACGCCAAGGTTTAAGATGAAGCCCAAGGTGGAGTCCGACCAACCTGCTAATGATAGCACTGCTGTGCCTGTCGCTCCTCCAAATTCTGAAAGTGAATTAAATACCGAATTTTCGGCACCAGATACGCCTGTCAACAAACCCGCATACAAGCCACGCTTCGTGCCGCCAAAGCAAAAGGAAGAATAATGTGGATTTTTAAAATATACTTTAGCTGCTTCGGGAAACAAGGGAAGGAGTACATGCATGATTTAGGTTTACAGGAGCAGTAAAGACTTACGAAGTTTCAGAAACTTCGTAAGTCTGGCTTCACAACAATCAGCAGACACATGTTTCCTATTCTATCTAACAATCGTCCCCAAAATCTCCGCACCCACCGGGTCTATCGTCTCCGCCGAGTTGGATAGCAACACAATCGCAACGCCTTTATCCGCATTAAAAGCCATAAAGCTACTGCTGCCATAGGTGCCGCCATTATGGAAATAATAATCTACACCTTTAATATTTATCACATGCCAGCCCATACCTATCTTCACATCTTTAGTAAATGTGATTTTATGCGTTAGTTGAATAGCTGCTGAGAGGGGAGTTGGTTTAGCATTCATATTTACGTTAGCGTATTTCAGCAAATCATTAACAGTTGAGCGTAATGCACCACACGGAGCAAGCACATCAAAATCCCAGGGTGCTGTAGGTTGGCCCTCCGAATTGTAAACCCCAACAAAACGCGGAGTGAACAACGGATTTAAGTATTGCGCCGTGCTGAACATGCCGAGCGGGCGGGTTATAATGTCGCTCACCATCTGCTCAAAAGTCTGGCCGCTTACAGATTGAAGTATTGAGCCAAGCAATCCCACACCTAAATTTGAGTATGCATATTTTTCGCCGGGCCTGGTTATCAATTTGCAACTTTTTAAGTAGGCATACATCATCGGTCTAGTGTAATCCTTATAGGGGTTAGACGGGTCGCTTAGGTTATTTTTTAAATTATCCGGAACGCTTATCAGTCCCGAGGTATGATTTATTAAATTCAGCAGGGTAATACCTTTAAGTTCATTGTTAACCGCAACTGAGTCTGGCAGGTACATAATTATCGGATCGGTCAGCCTTACCTTTTTTTCGTTTACATACCAGGCCAGCAGGGTGGCAGTAAATGTTTTGGTTATCGAGCCGATTTCAAAAAAACTATCGGCTGTCGGTAGTACTTTGCCGCCTCTTTTCATTTCGCCGTAGCTATACAGCTCGGTCTTACCATCCTTTATGATACCGATACACAATCCTACGGTATTGGCTTTCTGAATGTATTTACGTGCTGCTGAATCAACCTGCTTATCCATTTCTGATGACATCGGATTATTTGTGGCTACAAGGGCAGTTTTGTCGCTAAAGGGTTCGGTATAAGGCGTGAAAAGTAGCGTTTCTATTTTGTCTTTATTATCCAGGTTTATTAAAACACGCAGTTTTACGCTGCCAAAACCAACTTTATATGCAGCAAGACTATTATTTACAAAATTGATTAGCGAGCTTTCCTTTATTGCCCCTAAGGGAAAAAGCGACTTATTAGCGACGTCGTTAAACGCTGTAATGCTCAGCTCTTTCTGGAAATTGTCGCCGGTAAGATTGTATATGGCATCGGCATTTTTACTGTTGAAGTAAAGTTTTACCAGCATAAATACCGAATCAACTTTTTTTTGCTGATGGGTTTGAGCGGACATAGTTAATGAAAATGATAAGAGCAGCGCAACCGTCAAATATCTCATAAACTAATTAACGCATTTTGGGTCAAATTAATGCAGCGTACCGGTTAGGTGGATAAATTTTCTTTCATTTAATGACCAGGAGAGAATACTTAAGGTAAACCCCAAAAGTGCGCCAATCGGATATGTAAATTCAATAAAATCTACAAAATTGATTGGTGTCCCGAAAAACGATGGTTGAATTAAGAATGTTATCAAACCAACGACCATAGCTAATACCATGCCCATTAATAGCACGCCATTCATTAAGCAGTATTTTAATATTCCATCTCTTTTCTTGTTTTTCCAGGTTATTATGAACGAATCGTTTTCGGCCTCTTGTTCGGTTATCCCCCGTTCTGTTAGTTCAGTAAGATATGTTTGCTTCTTTTTGTAGGCAGAAAAGTTTTTTATGAAATTAAATAAGCTAAGTCCTCCAAAGAATATTAAAGCAAATTTATCTTTCACAAAAAAATAAAAGCTGCAAAAAAGCGCTATCGAGGCGACTATTCCCCATATTTCACTTTTTAAATAGCCTATCAATAAACTGCGGTTCATAATATTTACTGCGTTTGCCCGGCCAGCAAAAATAACACTGCCATACGTATAGCCACGCCATTTTCTACCTGGTCCAGGATAATGGATTGCTTGCTGTCGGCTACGTCACTGGTTATTTCTACGCCGCGGTTTATCGGGCCCGGATGCATTACGATGATTTCTTTATCCAGCGAATCGAGGATTTGCTTGTTTAATCCGTAAAGCATGGTATACTCCCTTAAGGACGGGAAATACTTGATATCCTGTCGCTCCAGCTGTATGCGCAGCATGTTGGCTACATCGCACCAGTTAAGGGCTTTTAGCAGGTTGTGTTCCACCTTAACACCCAAAGAACCGATATATTTAGGGATAAGTGTAGTTGGTCCGCAAACCATTACTTCGGCGCCGAGGTGTTTCAGGCATAAGATGTTTGATAACGCCACGCGGGAATGCAGGATATCGCCTACAATCACCACTTTTTTGCCTGCAACATCACCCAGTTTTTCGCGGATAGAAAAAGCATCAAGCAATGCCTGTGTAGGGTGCTCGTGTGCACCATCACCGGCATTTACTATTTGTGCTTTAACATGTTTAGAAAGAAATACGCCTGCACCGGCGTATGGGTGACGCATTACCACCATATCCACCTTCATGGCCAGTATATTGTTAACGGTATCTATAAGGGTTTCACCTTTGCTTACCGACGATGACGAAGCGGCAAAATTTACCACATCAGCAGAAAGTCTTTTCTCCGCTAACTCGAATGATAAGCGTGTACGGGTAGAGTTTTCGAAAAATATATTAGCAATAGTTACATCACGCAGGGAAGGAACCTTTTTTATCGGCCTGTTCAAAACCGTTTTAAAATTATCCGCAGTTTCAAATATGAGTTGAATGTCTGATGGATTTAAATCTTTTATCCCCAATAAATGTCTTGTGCTTAATCCAGCCATGTGTTTTGATTTCGGAATTATTTACTTCCCTCGGCTGTGTCTCCACAGCCGACCTTTTGCAGGTAATTTGCAGGAACACAAATTACGGGATGTTGTACTTTACTTTGCTTCTGATAATAGAACTATCCGGTCTTCCCCATCCGTTTCCTTCCAGCTTACTATTACTTTTTGTGATGCGATTGAATCTACCTCAATTCCCACATAATCTGCTTCTACAGGTATATGCCTGGAGTACCTTCTGTCAACTAAGGCCAGCAATTCAATCTTCTCAGGTCTGCCGAACGCCTGCAATGCATCCATCGCTGCGCGGATGGTACGACCAGTCCAAAGCACATCATCCATCATAATTACATTTTTGCCTTCTATGATGAAATCTATTTTTGTTTGATTGGGCACCAACTGGTCGCGGCGGCGGAAGTCGTCACGGTAAAAAGTAATATCAAGGTCGCCCTGCTGAATAGTTTTGCCGGGTAATATTTTGCGAAGTTCTTCTGCGATACGTTTTGCTACATAAATGCCACGCGGCTGTATGCCTATAAGTACTGCATCAGCGAAATCATTATGATTTTCTATTAACTGACGACATAAACGCTGTAATGTAATTTGAAATTTCTGACCGTCGAGCAGTGTTAGATTTTGCATCGTATGGGTGGATTTGGGCAAAGGTATGGATTAGAACTGAGATTTGAGAACTGAGATTTGAGATTTTGCCCTAAAAGACGGACACGTTAGCTACAAAATGTAACCGATGCCGCAGCTTCTTTCGGTCTTCCGGACTTCATGTCTTTCGGACTTCTTCAAAATCTCACCCTGTAAGGGTGAGTGATTTTGCTGTGGTAAGGCTTATACTTGTATAAATTTATTCGTGGTGAGCCCCGGGGCAAAATTCCGGCTTCCTGAATAAAATATAATGACTAATTTAAACGCGTATTAACTGACAAGTAACAAACTCAATTTATGAACCTTTTTAACAAAACCTTCCTTGTTGCGGCGCTGGCCTGCAGCAGCGCTATGTACGGTTTTTCGCAAACCTACCAGGCCCCGGAAAGCCAGCCAACAGATTATCTTACTCCCGCTTTTCACGCCGGCCGCAGGCAGGCGCTGCGCGATATGATGCCTGCTAATTCAGTAGCCGTGGTATTCGCTTATCCTGAGCGGGTGTTTTCGAAAGATGTAAACTTTGTTTATCACCCCAATCCGGATTTGTATTACTTTTCGGGGTATAAAGAACCTGATGCTGTATTAGTTGTGTTTAAAGAAATGCAATCAGACGCTGATGGCAGCTTTAACGAGGTGATTTTTGTGCGTCACCGCGATGCAGCGCAAGAATCATGGACAGGCAGAAGGTTAGGCGTTGAAGGCACAAAGGCTGAACTTGGCTTTAAACGTGTTTATAACAGCGAAGAATTTGCCAAGTCCGCTATCGACTTTAAAAAATTCAAGACCATTATTTATGACGATTTGGATAACGACGGCAGCGGCAGCGGAGCAGGCGGTCTTAAAAGCGTAATAGCATCATTTATAGAAAAAACAGGTTTAAAAGCAGAAGACAAAGGTTTGCAGAATGACTTGAACGTCATCAACAACTACGCTACCCCTAAAAACCTTGACCGGATAATCACATTTATAAAACCACGTGCTGATAAAGAATCCTATAAAAATAACGCGCTTATACAGGAGTTATTCAACAAACCCGATTCAGCTACTTTAGCAGATGTTAAAGCTAAAATTGCTGCTAACCCATCTGGTTCGTCTCTTTTTGAAAAAATCACCAATGATCTCAGAGGTACAAAAACGCCGGAAGAACTGGCGTTGGTAAAAAAGGCGGTCGTGATATCGAGCATTGCTCACGCAGAAGCTATGCGTGCTGTAAAGCCGTCAATGTCTGAACGTGAACTGGAAGGTGTTATGCGTTATGTACATGATAAATACGGCGCGGAAGAAGAAGGTTATCCCCCAATTGTAGGCGCCGGTGCAAATGGCTGTATCCTGCACTACGAGGAAAACAACGCTACCGAAGTTAAAAACCAGTTGGTATTAATGGACGTTGGCGCCATGTACCACGGCTACTCTGCCGACGTTACCCGTACGTTCCCGGCCAATGGTAAATTTACCGAAGAACAAAAAGCTATTTACAATGCTGTTTACGACGCGCAGGAGGAAGTTTTCAAACTATGCAAAGAAGGCGTAAACTACAGCGAGCTGGAAACTAAAACCCGGGAAGTGTTATCGTCAAGGCTGATAGCGCTTGGTTTGATAAAAGACGCAAAAGAAGTAGGTAAATACTACCCGCACGGCGTATCGCACCATATCGGTCTCGATGTGCACGACAAGGGCGGCTATGGCGTTCCATTGAAAGCAGGCATGGTTATTACCGTTGAGCCTGGTATTTATATTCCGGCCGGCAGTCCATGCGATAAGAAATGGTGGAATATCGGCGTGCGTATAGAAGATGATGTACAGGTTGGTAAAGATGCCGGTATATTACTATCTGCTGATGCCCCCCGCAAATGGCAGGATGTTGAAAAGACAGTTGCCGAAAAAAGCATCTTTGATGCCGGCAAATTTCCGGAAGTGAAATAAGAGACTACTACGGATTTAGATTTGTCAACTTTTAAAAAGTTGACAAATCTCTTCCGATAAAATTTTAGGATAATTAATTGGTGGGGACGCAAAATATTGCGTCCTTACTTATTTAGATAGTTTTTGTAACGCTTGCAATGCTCGGTCGGCATCTTCTTTCGCTACAAAAATATGGTCATGATAATAAGCGGCTACCACATTGCAGCTTATTCCTTCAGCCGCCAGAGCATTTGAAAACGCTGCAGTTAGTCCAACTGCTTCCAGGGAAGAATGGATTGTTAATGTTATCCAGGCAGCAATGTATGAATAGGAGAGGCTAAACTCATCGGCAAGTTCTTTACCTATAATAACCGTCCACCCTTCATCTTCCTTAAACGAGCTGATGATGCTTTCAGGGTTAATGTCGTTTGGTGAAGTTATTGTGCAAAAAACAAAATCTCCATCGTTAAGCTTAGGACGCATCGTCTTCAGCAGCGTTTTTAAATTTGTTTCTCCACTCACGCGTTTTGAATAACTAATATGGGGATTGCAACTGATACGATAACTACAATAGTAAGTGCGATTAAAAGCAGTAACCGGCCTACCTTCGCAGAAATTTCATCATTAGGCGGCGGTTGCCTGATGAAACCAATTAAACCCGCTACGCTAACTATTGCACACAGGATAAGCAGGCCAATTACTAACACATAAGGCATTACAAAATCGCTGAAATTGATATACAATAAACCTATAGAAATCAATAAGCAGAGCACGATTATCAAGGGATAAACAAAAGGCCTGATGATTCTGCGAGTGGTCATGTAAGCAAATATAATAATGCTTAGCTACAGTATGATATTTCAGGTAAAAATAAAAAAGCCTTCCGATAAAAATCGGAAGGCTTATAAGGATTCAATTTACTTAACTTATTCAGCAGCCTCTTCTTCTGAAGCTTTTTTAGCAGTTGTGGCTTTACGTGCTTTGTTTTCAGCACCTTCCATCTGCTCTTTTAATTGAGCCAACACGCTAAGGTCACCCAAAGTTGATTTCTCAACTGAGTCTTTCACCTTCTTCACAGCGCTGGTAGCGGCTTTTGCTTCCTTTTTACGGGATTCAAATTCCTGAACACGCTGCTCAGCACGGGCTTCTTCCCAGATGCGTGAGTGAGAGATAACGATGCGTTTGTTCTCTTTGTTAAATTCGATGATTTTAAACTCAGCAACCTCGTCGGCTTTTAAGCTTTTGCCATCTTCTTTAACCAGGTGTTTGGTTGGGCAGAAGCCTTCAACACCGTAAGGTAAAGCAACAATTGCACCTTTGTCGGTAACTTTCAACACAGTACCTTCATGTATCGAGTCAAGGGTGAATACAGTTTCGAAAGTATCCCAAGGGTTTTCTTCCAACTGTTTGTGGCCTAAGCTCAATTTGCGGTTTTCAACGTCAAGCTCAAGAACAATCACGTCTAATTTTTCACCAACTTTAGTGAATTCGTTAGGGTGGTTAACTTTTTTGCTCCATGAAAGGTCGCTGATGTGGATTAAGCCGTCAATGCCGTCTTCCAATTCAACAAACACACCGAAGTTGGTCATGTTTTTAACGGTAGCTATATGCTGAGTGCCTTGTGCATATTTTTCAGCAGCACCTTGCCATGGGTCAGGCGTTAACTGTTTAATGCCTAAGCTCATTTTGCGCTCATCGCGGTCAAGTGTTAACACTTGTGCTTCAACTTCGTCGCCAACTTTCAGGAATTCCTGTGGGTTACGCAGGTTTTGTGACCACGACATTTCTGATACGTGGATCAAGCCTTCAACACCAGGGATGATTTCAAGGAAAGCACCATAGTCAGCAACAGTAACGATGCGACCTTTAACTTTCGAACCAATAACGATTGTCTCGTCAAGGCTCTGCCAAGGATGAGGAGTAAGTTGTTTTAAACCAAGAGCGATACGTTTTTTCTCATCATCAAAATCAAGCACAACAACGTTGATTTTTTGATCCAATGAAAGAATTTCGCGTGGATGCTCTATGCGGCCCCATGAAATATCGGTGATGTGCAGTAAGCCGTCAACGCCGCCAAGGTCAATGAATACACCAAAGTCGGTAATGTTTTTAACGGTTCCTTCAAGCACCTGTCCTTTTTCAAGACGGGCAACAATTTCAGTTTTTTGGTTTTCCAAATCGTCTTCAATCAGCACTTTGTGCGATACCACTACGTTTTTAAACTCGTGGTTGATTTTAACAACTTTGAATTCCATGGTCTTGCCCACATATACGTCATAATCGCGGATAGGCTTAATGTCGATTTGTGAACCAGGTAAAAAGGCTTCAACGCCCATAATATCTACAATCAAACCACCCTTAGTTCTGCTCTTAACAAAACCGGTGATGATTTCATCGTTGTCTAATGCAGAATTAATACGCTCCCATGATTTTTGAGTTTTAGCACGTTTGCGTGAAAGAACTAACTGACCGTTAGCGTCTTCCTGCGACTCAACGAATACTTCAACGTCATCACCAACTTTCAGGTCTGGTGTATCACGGAATTCAGATACTGATACTAAACCGTCAGACTTAAAGCCTATGTTTAATACCACGTCTTTGTTGTTGATGCTTACAACGGTACCGCTGATGATCTCGCCCTTAGTGATAGAGCTGAATGTACCATCGTACATTTTTTCAAGTTTCTCACGGTCGCTGTCGCTGTAATTACCAAACTTTTTATCATCAGCATCCCAGTCGAAATCTTCGGTGTTAGCTGTGATTTTTGATTTGATCTCTTCGATCGAGATTGAATCAGCCTCTGATTCAATTGTTTCTTTTTCCTGAGGAACCTTTGCGTAAAGCTCAGCCTCCTTAGATTTTAATTCTTTTTCTGCTTCTTGTTTTTTTGCCATTAAATAAATTTTCTCCTTTTCCCAATTTATTAATTGGGACTGCAAAGGTACGGATAAAAATTTTATTTAAACAAGAGCGTTCGAATGTTAAATGCTGATTTTTAAGCCTTTTTAATACTAAAAATGCTGTTTTTTTAGCATTTCCGGGAAGCATGCCGTCTATAGGAGATATTTATGCGATCATCCGGCCAATATCAGGGAATCAATCTCTTGAAATACTGCCATAAAATCATCCAATAAGCCGGCCCTGTATTCAGTAAGTATAATATTTATATCAGCCTCATGCGCAGGCGTAAACGGATCTTTCCATACACGCATACAGATACGTTTTAAAGCGTAGGCTATCTGCTGCGTTTCGGCGTAAGTATACAGGTAGCGACTGCTTTTAAAGCCTTCAAAAAAGCGAAAGAAGCCGGTTGTGTCCTTTAATCCGGCAAAGGTTAAAAACTCATTTATCACTTCCGGCTGGCAATCGTCAAGGTGGTTGTAAAAAGCATCGACGGTAACTTTCCCGGTAGTGAGCAGCAGGTTGTCCAAAATCAGTTCAATTGCGATGTGCCCTAAAAAGAATGGCTTCACAGGGGAACCGTCAATAACCGGCCGGAGCAATACTTTTAGCTGATGTGAGTGTTCCAGGAAAAACTCCGACGAATGAAAATGGCGGTCGACTTCGATGTGCTTATTCCAGCCGGCAATAATTGAATTGACATGACTATCCGTATGATGAAGTTTTTCGGGATGAAGGACTATGGTTTTATCGGCATTTTTCAGCAGGTCGGGCAACACGGTTCCCAATATATGGTAACAATCGTCAACCTCCCTGTCGAAATAAAAATGAGATAAAAAATTCATAGGCGCTCTCCAAAAATCCTGTACATTCCTAAAATAGTTATTTTTTTTGATTTTTCGTTCTTTGTCTGTTTTTCAGCGGCACTCAAGAGGGCTACGCCGTTTCACCGATTTGAGAATGATTTCACCGATTAGGAAACGCTATTTTTATGATTGTGGTTTGCTACCTATGATTATTAATATATTAAATGATTATCAACTTAAATTAAGAATCACACACGTGTAATCATCCTTTCAATCTGTGAAATCCAAATAAAAATAATCGGTGAAATCATTCTCAAATCGGTGTAATCATAAATAATTATATTTGCCGTCCCGAAAAGCTATCGGGATTGAATATTACACTAATGAACTTTGTAGAAGAATTACGCTGGCGGGGTATGTTGCATGATATAATGCCCGGAACTGAGGAGTTACTAAGTAAAGGCACGACATCGGGTTATATCGGTTTCGATCCAACTGCCGATTCGCTGCATGTGGGCAGCCTGGCCCAGATAATGACGTTGATTCACTTTCAGCGCGCAGGCCATAAGCCTTTTGCCCTGGTTGGCGGCGCTACCGGTATGGTGGGCGACCCATCAGGGAAATCGCAGGAGCGTAATTTATTATCGGAAGACGTGCTTCAAAAAAACCTGGCGGGTATAAAAGGCCAGCTTGAGAAATTCCTTGATTTTGACTGCGGTGCAAACAGCGCACAAATGGTTAATAATTATGACTGGTTTAAGGATTTTACCTTTCTTGATTTTATTCGTGAGGTCGGTAAGCACATCACCGTAAACTACATGATGGCCAAAGATTCGGTTAAGAAGAGGCTGGAAGGTGAAGGAATGTCGTTTACTGAATTTACTTACCAGCTGGTTCAGGGTTACGATTTTTACTACTTGTGGAAGAATAACAACTGCGCCTTACAAATGGGCGGCTCCGACCAATGGGGTAATATTGTTACCGGTACTGAACTGGTGCGCCGTAAAGGCGCTGGCGAGGCTTTTGCCCTGACAACCCAATTGATAAAGAAAGCGGACGGGACAAAGTTTGGCAAATCAGAAAACGGCAATGTTTGGCTGGATGCTGAAAAGACATCACCATATAAGTTTTACCAATTTTGGCTTAGAACCAGTGACGATGACGCCAAAAGCTACATTAGGATATTTACGCTATTCGACGAAGAAACCATAAAGGCGCTGGAAGCAGAGCAAGAAGCCGCGCCGGGATTACGAGCGCTCCAAAATGCCCTTGCAAACGATATCACTGTAAGAGTACATGGCGAGGCAGCTTTAGAGAAGGCAATAAAGTCTTCAGAGTTCTTTTTTGGAAACACCGGAATCGAGTTTTTGAGCGAACTAACTCATAACGAGATACTCGGTTTGTTTGATGGCGTGCCTAACTATACCATAAACACTGCTGATTTGCAGCAAGGCATAAATATTATCGATCTTTTGGCAGCACATACCAGTATTTTCCCATCTAAAAGCGAGGCAAAGAAAACCATACTGGGTGGGGGTGCATCTATAAACAGGAATAAAATTACTGCTGAAGATGTGATTAACCAGGATGCGCTCATCAACGGAAAATTCATTTTAGCTCAAAAAGGGAAGAAAAATTATTTTTTGATTATTGCTGAATAATTTGCAAATACGACATTTGGTTTTTATATTTGTATATATGTCGCACAAATCGAAAAACTCAGATAGCCCAAGCATAGTAAGTGAGCCAATGGTGGCTTACGTTACCAGCGGCATGGGTAATCCTTTTTATAATCTTTTAAGCGGTTCTGGTGCTTATAAATTCAACAATGAGTTTGATGTCATCAATCTTGCACGCAAAGGCTTTTCAAAAAGCGCTTTGCTGGCGCTTGGTAAAAAAATATCCCTTACCCTCCAGGAGTTAGCTAACATTCTGCACATCAGTGAGCGCACCCTGCAACGCTACGATGATAATGAAATCATCAAAACTGAATATGCCGAGAAAGCCGTTGAATTGGCCCGCCTCTACACCCGCGGCGAAGAAGTATTCGGCTCTATCGATAAGTTTAAGCTTTGGATGAAAACCCCCGGCTTAATTTTTAATGGCGAAGCTCCGGTTTCGATGCTCGATACCTCCGCAGGTTTCGATATGGTATTTCGTGAGTTAGGCCGTATTGAACACGGTATTTTTGCCTAATTATTCATGATACTTTATCGCATTGCACGATGCCCTTATGCTAATGACTTAAGCGGAACTGGCGCACGGTTGTATGGCGGACGGTGGAGCGGTATCGGTAAGCCGGTAGTATATCTCGCCTCATCATCCTCACTGGCAGTACTCGAAGTACTGGTTCATCTCCAGCCGTTAATGGTTCCTAACGATTATTGCCGCATGGAAGTGGAGGTGCCTGACGATAATATTTTATCTGTTAAAATAAATGAACTCCCTGCTGATTGGCGGGACATTTCGCCCCCTCAAATCTTAACACGGTTTGGAGATAGCTTTATCAAAGAAGGAAAATATCTATTGTTAAAGGTTCCGTCTTCTATTGTACCGACCGAATTTAACTACCTCTTGAACCCTGCCCATCCGGATATGAGCAAGGTTACGTTATTAAATAGAGATCCTTTTGATTTTGACAGCAGGCTGGTTTAATGGTTAATTTCTTCGTTAATCGCCCATGGTGTAATTAATTGACAATCAGTTTTTTTAGACGTGTGCTTCTGATAGCTCCGTTAGGAGCGTAATATTGGTAGAAAAATATTAAACGATATAAACGCTCCGTAGGTGCGGAACACCGCATGCAGGTTACGCACCTACGGAGCGGACAATCTTATTTATTCTACTACTACTACCAATATTTGCCCTCTATGGGGGCTGTAGTTAAGTGAAAGATTTTGAATTAATAATGGATGCTACAAATCACTCAGTAAATCCAACTTCTTCTGGTTATATTCTTCCTGCGAAATCAGGCCGTTTTCAAACAGCATCCTTAATTTCTTAAGCTTTTCTGTCAGTTCGTCCGGCTTTGGCGCTTCGGATGCAGGGACCGGAGTTGGTGCAGGAGTTGGAACCGGCGTCGGTGCTGGCGTAATTGTGGCAATTACCTCTGGTATCTGTATAATTTCAGGCTGATGTATTGGAGTTACCGGCTGCTGAAAGGCTGGAGCGGTCTGCTCAAAATGCATAGCGCCTGATTCAGCGCGCTTGTCTTCCAAATCACGCTGGCGGCGGGCATCGCGCTCCATTTCTTTGCGTTCCTGGGCGTATTGGTATAGCTTGCGTG
>JAZJZL010000046.1:9542-34607 GCA_040389845.1 Bacteroidota bacterium | reverse complement strand
ACATTCGTCAAATGACCTCCGATCGTAAATCCTTCCGATAAAGAGGCAGCTTTTCTCAAATCGCCCGTCTCATACGAATTGATGAGATCCGTTGTTGGCGTGTTCCACCCGCTGCCATAGCTTAAATTTGTGCTGGGATCATTTGTCACGCTCGTACCTGAGTCAAATGGCGCAAACTGGTACATGAAATTGCTTGACATGGTTGGATCCGATCCAAGATATTGGATCTCAAAGATTGATTCTGAATTATTTTTATTGTCCGGACCGAAAATATTAGCGTAATTCGGTACAAGACTGTAGCCTGTTACTTTCCTTAAGGCAGTCAGCGCTTCAGCATATTTCTTTTGCGTCAGGTACACCTCGCCAAGCAAGGCGTTGGCCGTCCCGCTGGTTACACGGCCCTTATCTGCTGCCGCATAGCTTGCAGGCAGTTTGGCCGCAGCGTCATTCAGATCCGAAATAATCTGGGCGTAAACCTGATCTGCCGTCGCGCGGCCTTTAGTTTTGGCCTGGTCAGGAGAAGTAACCGTTTCCAGTTGGAGCGGCACCCCGCCAAATTGCCTCACCAAATTAAAATAATGAAAAGCTCTCAGCAGTTTGACTTCCCCGATGGCTTGATTCCTCGTCTGATCGGACATGGTTATTTTTGCCTCATGGTCCAGCACATCATTACACCTGGCGATGCCGATGTAACTTTGCTGCCAATAGCCCTGTAGCAGGGTGTTGGTGGAAATCACCAGGAATTCATCCACAAATTCCCTGTTTTCCTGGCCGCGCTGCGCCACATTGTACTCGAATGTCGTGTTGTCCGATCTCATTTCGCCAAACACCCAGTAATTGAAATTGCCCATGTCCTGCAGGGTCCTGTAGGCGCCCACGACACCCTGCTTCAGGTCAGATTCTGTTTTCCAGAAATTGGCGCCCGTTAACGTTGCTTCGGGTGCCTGGTTTAAAAAGTCCTTTTTACATCCGGAAGCGAAAAGCCCGAGACAAAAAATGAACAGGATTGAATATCTTATTTGATTTCTCATTGTTTTATGCATTTATAATTTAAAAAGTCATGTTTACGCCAATAATCATTGTCCGTGGCAACGGGTAACCAACAAAGTCGCGACCCGGTGTGAGCACGCTTGAACCATTGGTCAGCGCTTCCGGGTTACCACCGCTGTACTTGGTAAAAGTGACCAGATTTTGTATGCTGCCGTATAGTCTGAAACTTTTGAAGACCTTTGAGTTGGCAATAAAATTCTGCTTGAAATTATACCCAAGGGTAATGTTTTGTATGCGCAGGAAGCTGGCATCTTCTACCCAGCCGGAGTTTACATCCCTGTAAAGCACCCTGCCGCCATTGGTGGTAGGAGTTACACCATCTCCAGGATTTGAAGGAGACCTCCACCTGTTTAAGACTTTGCGGTCTACGTTAAAAACGCCATCGATATTGGTTGAAAACTCATTGGATGTTTTTAATATGTGGCCACCCTGTGAGCCCACGACCAGGATATTCAGATCGAAGTTTTTATAGCCAAAGCTATTGGTCACACCATAAGTAAAGTCAGGGTAAGGAGTGCCGATCACGGCAAAGTCCTTTACCGGCTCAATTATACCGTTGCCATCCACGTCTTTATACTTAATTGAACCAACAACTGAGGAGGCGTTTTTTGGTGAATTGTCAAAGTCTGCCTGATCCCGGTATACGCCCTCGAGCACATACCCAAAAAACTGGCCAAGTGGCTTACCGACCTCCGTTTTGTGGGTGTAATTCCCCTCCCCGCTTCTCCCGGCATAAATCGGTGCGTTATCCTGGTTAAGGGCCAATACCTTGTTACGGTTAACGGTAACATTCAAATTGGTATTCCATGTTAAAGGGCCGGTCAGGTTCACGGTGTTTACTGCAAACTCAAAGCCGCGGTTTCTTACCTTACCTACATTGACCAGGGCGGATGAGAAGCCTGAAGACAACGGGATCTCATTGTTAAACAGCATTCCGGTGGTAACACGGCTATAGTAATCCATTGTAATATTTACCCTGCTGTTGACAACCGAAAGGTCCATGCCCAAATCCGTCTCATTCGAATTTTCCCAGGTGAGGTCCTGGTTACTTACCGAGTTAGATACACGGCCACTGGCCAGCTGTCCCCCGAATGTATAGTTGGCGCCCGATATGCTGGAAGCATAAGAATAGTTACCTATGTTGAAATTCCCCGAACGTCCGTAACTGCCTCTCAGTTTTAAATTATTGATCCAGGTTATGTCTTTCATAAAGTCTTCCTGGGTCACCCTCCAGCCAATCGCCGCTGATGGGAAAGTGCCATACCTTTTATTGGCCCCAAACCTGGATGATCCGTCTGAACGAATGGTTGCGGTCAGTAAATATTTATCCTTAAAGCTGTAGTTGACGCGTGCCAGGTAAGAGATCAATGACCATTTCTCGATTGCAGCACCCCCATTATTGAGCAAAGCGGCTGCGTTGATAGACTGTACCAGGTCATCCGGGTAGTTATTGGCGCTAAACCCATACCAATCATAGCGCTCCTTTTGTGCAGTATAACCGACCACGGCATTTATTTTGTGATCCTTCCCGATATTTTTATCATAGCTTAACAAGAATTCTGAGAGCCAGTTAAAGTTGCTGCTGTTGGCGGTATATGAATTAGGTATTGGCGGACCGGGGTTCTGGTTCCCGGTTTCCCCATATACGTTGGACGGGCTGAACTGAAAGGACCTGTTCATAGTATAATCGATATTGTACGTATATTTTGCCTTCAGCCCGTCGATAATTTCCAGTTCCGCGAATGCCGAGGCGAGCCCGCGGAAATATTTACTATTGGTGCCGCCATATTGCAGTGTATTCAAGGGGTTGCCCGCACCAATCGCACCTGGTGAGTTGATAAAGAGGGTCCTGTTTCCATTGGCATCGGTTATGGGCACGATCGGGCTCAGCCATAGTGTCCTTGTCAGCACATCCCGCTGACCGGTTTCAACGGAAGCTCCGTTTTGAATTCCGCCGCCGGGTGCGATGTTAAGGCCGACTTTCAGTCTTTTACTAAGAGTGGACTGCACGTTTGCCTGCAAAGTATACCGGTTATAATCGGTGTACCTGATGGTACCCTGTTGTTCCAGGCGTCCAACGGAGAAGGAATATTGTGTGGCCTCTGTTCCGCCGCGTATGCTTGCATCCACGTTATTTTGAATTGCGGTACGCAATACAGCATCATACCAGTTGGTACCTGCTCCATACTGCGATGGATTTCTGAACTGTTCGGGAATGTCTGCGTCCGTAGCCGTTTTGCCCTGTGCGGCAAACGCATCAATGATCATGTCCTTGCGAAACTGGGCATACTCTGTTCCATTCAGTACCTGGGGGCGGCCTTTTTGCGGGACTTGCTGCACACCGAAGTAGGAATTCAGACTAACAACCTGGGTTCCCTTCTTGCCTTTTTTGGTTGTAATAACAATCACGCCGTTTGCACCTCTTGATCCGTAAATAGCTGTAGAAGAGGCGTCCTTCAGAATAGTCACCGATTCGATATCATCCGGACTTAAGAGATTTAACGGGTTGTAAGTTTGGCCGCTTGTGTTGGATATGGCAAAGCCATCGATGACAAACAGGGGGTTGTCCCCGGCACCAATGGACCCTGAGCCCCTGACCTTGATATCGGTACCTCCGCCCGGTGCACCGGTGGTCTGACTAATCTGAACACCGGGTATCTGCCCAATTAATTTCTGATCGATAGCAGCTACCGGTAAATCCTTCACTTGTGCGGAGGAAATAGTGGAAACCGAGCCGGTCAGATCTTTCTTTACCCTGGATCCGTAGCCGATAACCACCACCTCGTTAAGATTGGTGTTGTTGGAACTCAGCGTAATATTGATCGTGGCCTCGTCACCAACCACAACTTCTTTAACGTTAAAGCCGATCATTGTAAAGATTAGCGTATTGCCTTTGGCCGCCTTAACAGAAAAAGCTCCGTCTTTATCTGTAGCAACACCCAGGTTGCTTTCCTTAACCCGGACAGACACGCCGGGCAGGGCCTTGTTGTCATCGGCGCCCGTTACCTTACCGCTGACCTTCAGGTCCTGGCTGTAGGCAATTGAGCCACACAACATCATCCAGAAGAACAAATGCAAAAGTTTTCCCGGAAATTGGAGTAGTAAAATTCTTTTACTCATAAGATTTCAATTAAAAAGGTTAATAAATTGGTTAGCTGTACTGCTGTGGACAGTACCGTTGGTTTGGTGACGAATATCAATGCAAAACTTTGGTGCGGCAACCCGTGGTATCCTGACTACCATCCTGTACTGTTATGGATTGTTGTTAAAAGCAGTGATTGTCAGCCATTTTACAACTCCCTTTCCAGCGCCTTCCGGTAAACACCCAGGATGAATAATGATGCCCCCCTATTTTAATACTTCATTTTTCATGACCATATGTTTAAGCAAGCATGATACAAAGCAAAGGTCTGCGGAGAGGGTATGCGTATGTTGCAGGAATTACCTTAATCGTTATACATTTTATGCCTTATCACAGGATATCTCCTTGTTGGCCCATATAGCTTCGCACAGCCAAAAATTCACTTGGGTATTGATATGTTTCCACCGGAGTAACGCGGGTAAACTGTGCCGGTCAATTATTGCACATGAAGAGGGCAGGGATCAGTTCTGCCAGAAAATCCTGCAAAAGATATGTACAACATCTTTCCGGGTTTTTCCTGCATGGCTGGAATATTATTGATAAATGCCGCAAATATTACATGACAAATGTCATATAATATGATATATCAATCCTATAGTTTTAGCGGGGAACAATGAATCCGGCAACCCTGGTTCACCGGGCGGCCTGTTAGCTTATGAAAGAAAAGACTTTTTTTGATTATATCCACATCGATGAATATTCGTCAACTCCTAAATACCTGCAACTGACCAGCGCCATTGTAAAAGCCATTGAGCAGAGTAAGGTTAAGCAGGATGATATGCTTCCATCGATTAATGAGTTAAGCTTTAAACTGGAAATATCAAGGGACACTGCTGAAAAAGGATACCGGCACCTGAAGAAAATCGGCATCATCAATTCCGTACCAGGTAAAGGGTACTATGTTTCAAAAGAACATCTGACCCAAACGTTAAGAATATTTTTGCTTTTCAATAAACTGAGCGCGCATAAAAAAATCATTTATGATGCATTTGTCAGCGCGATCGGGGACGAAGCCACTGTTGACTTTTATATATACAATAACGATTTTAAACTCTTCAAACGCTTTATTTCAAAGAAAGACGATTATTCCCACTATGTTATTATACCCCATTTTATCGATGGGGGGGAATACGCTAAAGACATCATCAATACTATTCCCAAAGGGAAACTGGTATTGATGGATAAAAAAATTACTGGTATTGACGGCGAGTATGCAGCAGCCTACGAAAACTTTGAGAAAGATATTTATGAAGCCTTAGAACAGGCGCGTGAGCAGCTGGAGAAATACCATACGTTAAAAATTATTTTCCCCGAACGCAGCTACTATCCTGAGGAAATATTAAAAGGATTTATCAGATTTTGCCAGCAATATGCTTTTAGCTACCGGATAATAAGTAATGTCCTTAGTGAGCCAATTAACGAAGGAGATGCATTTATCAACCTGATGGAGGATGACCTGGTCGTATTGATTGAACGGATCATATCGCTGCATTTCGAAATAGGTAAACAGGTCGGTATTATCTCTTATAACGAAACGCCTTTAAAGAAATTGATACTTAATGGTATTACGACCATTTCGACAGATTTCAAATTCATGGGTACGATGGCCGCGCGCCTGATCCTTGAAAATAGCAGAAGACATGTTGAGATCCCCTTCTATTATACGAGAAGGTCCTCTTTATGATTTTTTACAGATTCCCGATATTGTATAAATAAATGCCCCCCTACCAGTTTGCACAGCACCTGCTTTTGCGAATGCCTGTTAAAAGTCCTGCGGACTATTCAGTTGATCCGCAAAGTTTCCTGGACGATCATTTTTTCAGGGCCGCAATACTTGTCGCCAGCCCCGCATTCTACGCCACGTTAGAACGCCAATTTTTCCAGACAGCCGGTCTTTCAGACAAGGAAGCACATACTTTGCAAAAGTATATCAACCGCTATTGCTTCCGGCCAACGCCTTTTGGCTTGTTCTCTTCCGTTTCCCTTACAGCCTGGTCAACTAAACCCGACCCTGTTTTACCAAAATATAAGGCTCATATCCGGGCAACCATGATGTTTCAAAATCTGCTGGGTAATTACCTGCTGGAACATGAACTCTACCACAAAGCGATGTTTGAAAGCAATCCTTCGATCTACCGGGTATTAAACGAGTACCGGTTCTTTCGTACAGGCCTGGATGAACAGGCTACGCAACGCGACTACCAGTTACAATCTATCGCCTTTTCAAAACTCCTCAGGGACCTGACCACTGCTTGCAACCGGGGGTGTTCAAGGCAGGAAATCACCGGCCATGTTATCCAATATGCGGCATGCACACCAGCCGAGGCAGAAGACTATACGGATTTTCTAATTGACTCCCAATTGCTGGTCAGCTGTCTGCGCCTTTCGATCACCGGTGAAGATTACCTTACCCGCCTGGCTGTAAAGCTTGATGATGGTCCGGTTAAAGCTACCCTCCTGAGCACATTGGCGCGGCAAGAGACTGAGGGAAGTTTTATTGATCCATCGTCAATACAACAAATGGAGCTGGACCTGACTGCGTTCCTGCCTGAACAAGCGTCCGGAACCGGCAAGCTGAGCGTGATTTTACAAAGAACTGTTATGGAAGCAGGCCCGGGACCCGAACATCAGGACAAACTGCGTGACGGCATAGGGGCACTTGCATTGCTGTCACCGTCCGGCCAGTCGGCGGCCATGTCGCAGTTCATCAGCTCCTTTCAACGACATTTTGAGGGACAGACACTGGCGTTGCTTCTGGCGCTGGACCCGGAGGCCGGTATCGGCTATCAGCTTCCGGAAACCGAGAAAAACAACCCATTACTCGAAACGCTGAACATTCCTTATAGAAATCAACCCGGACAAACCGGGGCCTGGTCAGCCGCACATAGCCTGCTGATGGAAACTTGGCTTCGCGATAAATCAGCCAGTCCGGTTATCCGGCTTAATGATGCCGATCTGGAACGATTAAAAACAACGACCGTTCCCCAGCAACTATTGGGCATGTCTGTACTTTTTCGCACCACCGGCAACAAGGTATTTATTGAAAGTGCTGGTGGCATCAATGCGCCGGCGCTGATGGGACGGTTCACCTTAGCCGATGAACAAATAGCTGACGCTGCACGATTGATGGCCCACCATCTGGAAACCCAAAATCCCGACCTCCTCTTCGCCGAATTGCTGCACCTGTCCGATCCGCATACAGACAATATCAATCGCAGGGCACCTGTTTACCAATATGAAATCCCCGTCACCGCAGTATCAACATTGCCGGACGCGAATCAAGTTCAGCTGTCCGATCTATATATCAGCATTGTAAATAATATGGTGATACTTTTCTCTAAAAAGCATCAAAAGCTCGTGGTTCCCCGGCTGACATCCGCATATAATTATAGTCTTAACAAGTTGCCGCTTTTCCGCTTTTTAGCTGACCTGCCCTATCAATACGGGCGTTCCAGCATTGGCCTGGATCTGCGGCAATTTTTTCCGAACCTTCATTTTTATCCGAGGGTTGAGTATAAGGAAACCATCTTAAGCCTGGCAACCTGGATAATTACCGGGGAGCAACTCGGGGAGCTGCAGAACAATGATCGGCAACAAAATGCTGACACCTTCAGGAAACTAAGCAGTACTGTCCGGCTGCCGCGTTATTTTTCATTTGTCGAGGGCGACCAGGAGCTGGTCTTTGACGGGCAAAGCCAAAGGGATATCGAATTTTTTTGCAATTGTGTCCGCCAGAAAAAAGAAGCAGTCATCAAGGAATTTTTGGAACAGCCGACAGTGCGGCAATACAATGCCTGCCTCCTGCCTGCCGGGCCGCTGGTCCTGCCGCGACCCCCTGTATTACGTAAAGCAAAAGTTAAAGTCCAGCGCAAGTATGTTCCCGGTTCGGAGTGGCTCTACCTGAAGATATACGCTCCCAGGATCGGCGTTAACCGGCTATTGCTTCGGCTACGTCCCCTGCTCAGCAAGCGCTATGGTGAGGGCAGGATCACGCAATGGTTCTTTATCCGTTACGAGGACCATGCACCGCATATCCGGCTTCGCTTGCAGGTCAGCCCGGCTTCGATCAGCGAAGTATTGCTGGCTTTTAAGACTAAATTAGAGGACCGGATCCAGCAGCATGTGATACGGGAGTTCCAGATCGATGTATATACCCGGGAACTCGAACGATATGCTGCCGGAGGCATCGAAAACACCGAGCGTTTTTTTTGGGCCAGCAGCGAACTGGTGCTCCACTTCCTTAAACAGGCAAAAACTAACCCGGGCGTCACAACCTACGCGTTCGCACTTTATTCCACCCACACGATCATCGCTGCGTTTATCGCCGGCCTGGACGAACAGGTATCATTTACGCTGGGCAGTTTTCAGCAATTCCTGCCGGAATTCACAGATAAACCTATTAAGGTCGAGCTGGATAGGAAATACCGGGAATTAACACCCGGAATAATCGCGGCCTTCCGGGAGGCCGATCCCGGCATACTCAGCGGCTCAATTAAAGCCGGATCGAATTTCTTGAGCAGCCTGCGGGTCATCCAGGAAAGCTTATCTGCCCGGATCGGGCAAACAGACTACCTGCGCAGCATTATCCATATGCACCTGAACCGTATTTTTACAGATGAAGCCCGCAAACAGGAAATGATCTATTATTACCTGTTGTATAAATACCTGCTATCGGTCAAAGGCAGAAACAAAGGGTTAAGGACCTGAAGGTCAACGATCCGTTTTTACCAGGTGCTCATCCATCAGATCAAGAAAGCGCTTTTTGTAGTAGTCCCCCATAATGAGTGCCTCACCGTTCTCCAGCCGGACCTGGCTGCGTTCGATGACCTTTACAAAATTGACATTAATCATAAATGAACGGTGAATCCGCGCGAACAGCGGTTTTGGCAAATGCCACTCGATCTCCTTCATAGTGAGATAGGTCATATGCTTGCCTTCGGTGGTATGGATCTGGATATAATTTACCGCACCTTCAATATACATCACTTCATCGAATTTGACTTTGACCATCCTGCCTTTGACCTCGCTTTTAATTGTAAAGAAGTCTTCCCGAATGGGGTGGCCATTTTTAGCGGTCAATTTCTTTTTGCGCTTCGCATGCTGGATACATTTTGCAAAACGTTCATAGCTGATCGGCTTCAGCAGATAATCAAACGCCTCCTTTTCGAAGGCCTGCAAGGCATATTCGGGAAATGCAGTAGTAAAAACAACCGTCGTATACAAGTTGACCATGCCGGCCAGCTCCAGCCCGGAAAGCTGGCGCATATCGACATCAATAAAGGTGATGTCGGGCGCATCGGCGCTGGTCAGCTCATCGAGCGCCGTCAGTGGGTTGAGTGAGGAACCCACCAATTCGAGACCAGGCGTTCTCCCGATATATTCTGTCAGCAGCGCGATCGCCCCTGCTTCATCGTCTATCACATAGCAGGTGATATTCATAGCTCAATATTTAAAGTAACAAAAAATAAATCTTCTATATCCCTGGCATGCAGGGTGTACCTGTCCTTGTAGTAATTTGTTAAGCGTTTTTCAATATTTTTCAACCCGAGTCCACCTTTCGGATACAAACTTGTATTTCTTTTTTTATTGCGGGTCTCAAAGGACAACCGGTTCTCCTGAAGCTCCAGCTTGATCAATGCCGGGGTTTTCTTTTCACCAAGATCGCCATGCTTCATCATGTTTTCGACGAGTGTGATCAGTACAAGGGGAATGATATGCGCGGTGGCGAGCTTTCCCGTTTTTTTGAAGCGCAGGTAAAACTGATCGTTGAACCGCATCCGGCAAAGTGCGATTAGATTTTCTAACTGCTTTACCTCCTGACTGAGCAACACCGTTCGCGTATCATCGGCACTGACCAGTGAGTAGCGCATCAGATCGGCCAGCCGCATTACGCTGTTACCTGCTTCCGCCGACTTCTTATAAACTGCATTATAGATAAAGTTAAGGGAGTTAAACAGCAGGTGGGGGCTGATCTGGTTCTGCAGATAGGCATTTTCGACGGACATGTATTTGTTCTCCAGTTCAAGCGTCCTGGCAATCGTTTTCAACTGCTCGGTTTCCATCTGGTGATTACGTTCTTTGAAACGTAACATGTATGCCATTGACCAATAGGCTATACTTAAACCTATAAAATAGATTCCGCGATAGATATTTGCATATAAGTAAGTTTTAGTGGATTTGACGCCCTCAATAAATGAAGAGTAATGTGTGCTGAGGAGTATATCGAGGCCGAATTTCAAAGTCAGATATAAGACTATTTCACCTAAAATAAGAAGGATAGATAATAAATATGGTCGTGAAGATTTAAAGAAAGCGTAATCCAGTATTACATTACTATTAAAATAAAACAATCCGATATTTAAAAAATAGTAAATAACCAAGTGCGCAAAAGATGCGTTTATCCCGCTTGTAATTATTAAATACGCAAGTTCGTAGCTAATAAATATTAGCCAAAATAGAACGTGGCGGATAAGGATGCGCTTTCTTGTCATTAGCGACTATTGATATGTCATTTTAAACCCTTTAAAAAATCTCTACATATAGCAAATACCTCTCAGCGTAATAAACTTCAGTGAGGAGTAATGGCCGGATAGTTTTGAGCAAAAACTAAATGCCATGAAAAACAATAAATCAAAAAAACTGACCAAGGTGATCAACACAATCTGTGACTTCAAATCACCCGCTGAACGAAACGGCTTTGGCGAAACAGAAACAGGAACCGATCCAACGAATGTTACGGTTACGACCATAACCACTATTAATACACACCTCACAGCACAAAGGTTAACTGCGTAGAAATTAACTATTGCCATTCACTTTAAAAACTGTATTAAGACTTCTTAAACCCACAATTTCATATTAACTAAATGTTAACCAAGTTGTTTGTATTTTGCTTAAATCTGAAATTAATGAACTTGAAAAATCGGTCGGCGCGATCCTTGATGATGGAAGCTCCACCAGCCACCCCGGCTATCAGCAACAGTTAGCAGAACAGGTAGCGTTGGTCAAAAACCGATGTGCAGATCTGAAAAAAAAATGGACGCATGAACTGTTGAGCAGCGCGAAAGAACTGGTCATTAAGCGATATGTGCAATATCACCAGGCCGGTATCATCCGGCTTTCCGATATGGTCAGCAGGCATGTTCCTGAACAACAACAATCTGTACAAAGCGATGCATTCGCAGAGGTGAATGCGGAAATGGAAAACGTCCTGGAATTTCTCCGCCGGCAGTTTTATCAATATTTTGACCTCGATCATAAGGCGACCATTTATTACTGCGAACTTTTAAATTTAAAGATCACGGCCTTTGAACCCGGGCTAAGGACTTATAACAACCCTGCGGTCGATACAACGTTGGTCGCAACCGTCCTGCTCTCCGTTAACGAAATAGTCGCGGAAGGACCACTTTCGGGCATCTCCTACCGGCAAGCCGATCAGGCACTCAATCTGGTGCGTATGACTCACCAGCTTTTGCTGTCCGGAACAGATACAACAACGGACAGTCTGTTCCGGGCGCTTTATCAGCAAAACTTCAACTCTTTACATTTCTATAACTGGTATCAGGAACACCTGTTGACGCAACTTTCCAAGATCAACGATCAGCAAAGCCGGCAGGACTTTATCAACAACCGGATAAAAACGCTTTCCGGAATATTTGTCAGCCCTGAGAAAGCCTTACAAGCTGAGCTTCCTTCCACTGTTACATTTATTATTCCCTTGCTCCGGGAACAGACAGGCCCGGACGCTAAGCAAAAAAGGGTTAAGTCATCTGCCACCCGGTTTCCGCTAAATTTATCCGTACCACAATTCGCTTTATTTATACGCATCTTTTATAAGGCCGGGTGTTTTCCGATCGATAATGTAGCGATGATCACGCGTTTCTTCACGGAACACTTCACCACCAAAAAGCAGCCTCACATATCTTCCAAAAGCTTTGGCCGTGCTTTCTACAGCCTCGATCAGTCTGCTGCTGCAATAGTGCAGGAATACCTCCAGAAGATGCTCAACTATCTTAACAAAACCTATTTCCCTTAAATAAAAATTACTATGGAAAAATGATACGCACCAAGCTTTGTTTGTGACATTGGTTTCCGTTAACCGGTGGCAAAGCACTTTATCTAAAAGCTAAGACTATGATAACTAAATTTAGTGACCGACTGTATGCAGACCTGAATAAGGATTTAAATGCCCTGGAGCTTGAAGAGGACCAATTGATCAGAAGGCTGGAAAAATCTGTCCATGTTTGTTTGAAATACCTGAGAAAACTAAAGGACTTCTGTAAGGTCAATGATCCTGGAACCCCGGCGGAGGAGATCGTATTTTTTAAACACATTAAACCCAAGTTCAAATCGCAGCTTATCTTCTATCAGTCACTGCTAAATATCGAGATCCGAAAACCTATAGGTGATGGAAAAGTTGTATCCGAATATTATACCAATGAAATTAAAATTCTTTACCACTTCTTTGAGAGCAATCTTTCCTTTTACCAATACGTGCGGACACAAGCCACTTACCTGGATGAATATTATTTTGTCCGTGGGAATTATGACGTTCATCTGGACCCCGATCAATGCGTGATTGACTTTGACCCTACCTTCAGCACAACGCATGACCATAAGCTTGCGCAGGTTCTGGCCAGCGCGCTGATGCAGGCACACCTGGAGCAGGCCATTCAAAAGGTCACTCAGAGAGAAGCCATCATACAAATCGACTCCGAGTTCAGGGACTTCGACTGGAAACAAACCAAATGCGCGCTGATCGAACTTATCTACAGCTGGCACGCTACTGAGGCATTCGGCAAAAAAAACCTGAAAAGCATCGCCAAGTTTATTGAAAAGTCCTTTAATATTTCTCTGGGCAATTTCTATGATACCTACGATTGGCTATGCGGCAGGCCGAGCCCTACAGTTTATATTGATGAAATGAAGGAAGCATTTCTGCTCCGGATACAGAAAAAATTAAAATAAACGCTACCCCAAGAGAGGCTGAATGCCGCACTTTTTTCATTTTAATGAAAAAAGTTGTGCTCCGAGTCGGATAAACTCGGAGCATTCCGCTCCCCCGGTTTCCGAATTTTGTCCTGTCGCCGACAGCAATGGGGCTGCGGCCAAAACTAAAAATTATGCTTCACCAAATTTCATGGTTTACCTACGCGGTCAGCATCCTTTCATTAGTCGTCCTTTATTACCTGTATGTCGGGTTGACCTTTTACCGGATTGAGCTTCAGGCCCTGATTTATAAATTAACGGGCAAACATCCTGCAGTTAAGGCCGCTGGTCATGGAGATCTGCAATTGCCGGATTACGCAATCATGGGAAAGGCACAGCCGGAAGATGTGGTATTTCTGAGGCAGGAGGAGCTTTCCTTTGCCCCGGCCGGTAACCCTGAAGAGGAAGTGATCATTGATCCCGCAAAATCACAAACATCGTTAGCAGCCAACAGCAGCCTGATAGGTGATTTTTCCGAAATGGTTTCTGAAGTTAAAACACTGATCCGCGTCATTAATGAATCCGGTGAGAGCAAAGAGAATTTTGAGATGCTTTTTCGCCTCATCATCCAAAAATATCCCGCGATTGGCGGCACCGCTTACCAGCAACAAGTCAACGATTTTTTACTTACGGCAGGCGTGGCTGATTTCCCCTTTCCCCTAACAGCAACCGACTTAAATAACTACTGGATAAACGACAAATAAAATCAAACGGATATGAAAACCACACTTTTTAAAACCGGAAAACACCGCATCGGCGCAGCGGTCAGAATGATAAGCGCATTTGTTTCAGGGATGCTTATTTCTTTGCAGTCCGTAATGGCACAGGACGGCAACGCGGGCATCAATCAGGCCACCAGCCAGGTAAAAAGCTATTTCGATACCGGCACCAACCTGATGTATGCCGTTGGGGCCATAGTAGGATTGGTCGGCGCGATCAAGGTATTTAAGAAATGGAATGACGGGGAACATGATACCGGCAAGGTGGCCTCAAGCTGGTTCGGCAGCTGCATTTTCCTGGTGGTTGTCGCTACTGTGTTAAAATCATTTTTCGGGGTTTAAAATCAAACACCCTGCAGGAACTATTTATAGCAGCACCCCAATTGGTGCAATTGGAACAAAATAAACGGAGTCGCGGAATGCGGCCGGAATGGTAAGTAAGTAAATGGGAAAGTCGAATAATATAAGCCGGAGTTCGCCAGCGTATATGATAGCAGGGACATTATTCTGCTATGATGAATTCCTTAATGAATTCACCGAAAGAGATGTACCGTCAAACAGAATTTCGATGAAGGGGGTATGGGAGGAGAACCTATGGACGCAATTCTTTTTCGACCACAGAACGAGAAATATCTATACAGGCGGTTTCCCTGACGGAAAACGACCAAGCCATGTTCATTTGGTTCTAATGCCCTCTCTACCCTATTGTTCCAGGCTCGGCATTCATGTAAAAACTTATCATGAGAAGCAGGCGGAAAATAAAAGGGAAATAGTACAGGTGCAACACCCTTTAAAACAAAATCAAAGGAAGCATAAAAAAGGAAGGAGGATCAGCTGATGCCGGTTTACCAGATTAATAAAGGAATCAATAAGCCCATAGAGTTTAAGGGGCTAAAAGCACAGTATATCGGCTATTTAGCCGGAGGGCTGGTTGGGCTGCTGATCTTTTTTGCCGTCCTGTATATCATGGGGCTGCCCGTATTTATTTGTATAACTGTAATCTCGGTATTGGGATGCGGCCTTTTTTACCAGGTGTTTAAACTCAGCCATAAATACGGGCAATATGGTCTGATGAAACATACCGCCAAACGCTACCTGCCCGGCTACCTGAAATTTAATTCACGCAAAATATTCACCCGATTAAACCGCTAATTATGTCAGCATTCACCCGCGCGGAACAAGTATTCCCGATCTATAAGGTAGAACATGATTGCATGGTTTCCCTGCACGGCGACCTCACTATTGCCTACCAGGTCTTCCTGCCGGAGATATTTACGCTATCAAACGAGGATTTTGAAACCTACCATCAGTCGTGGATCAGGGCAGTCAAGGTTTTGCCCAAACACAGCATCGTTCACAAACAGGATGTTTTTATCCGGAACGTTTACACCGGGGCGAATGGGTTGCAGGCAACCTTTTTAGCGGCTGCCGCCGATCGTCACTTTAAGGGCAGGCCATTCCTGGAGCATACCTGTTACCTGATGCTGACCAAAAAGGCGGATGACCGTAAAGCGGCGAGCAGCGCATTTTCGGGTATCATGCGCAAAAGCATTGCCCCTAAGCAGACCACCAGCGAAAGGTCCTTGCCGGAGTTCCTGGAAAAGGCCGGGCAGTTTGAGCGCATCCTTTGCGACAGCGGATTTATCAAATTAAAGAGGCTTGGGAACGATGAATTAACCGGTACAGAAAAGAAACCAGGCATATTGGAACAATACTGCTTTTTACTCAGGGAAAATGAACGGCCCATGCTAAAGGATATTCATCTGAGGGAAAGGATACAGATCGGCGACCAACATGCCCAGCTATTTACATTGGGCGATGCGGAGGACCTGCCATCGTTATGTGGCAGCCGGATAACTTATGATAAATACAGCACGGACAAAACCAAATTCCCGGTCGGCTTCGCTGCCCAACTCAATCTCCTGCTGGACTGTAACCATATCTATAATCAGTATTTTTTTATCGGGGACAGTGGAAAAACGCTTAAACAACTGGAAACCAAAAAGCTGCGCCTGCAATCCCTTTCCGCCTACAGCCGTGAAAATGCAATCGGGAGGGACGCCACCGACGATTTTTTAAATGAAGCGATCAGCCAGCAGCGGTTGCCGGTTAAAGCACACTTTAACGTTCTGGCGTGGACTGATAACCGGGAGGGCTTGCAGGACATTAAGAACCTGGTCGGTTCTGCGATGGCACAGATCGGCGCCAGCAGCAAACAAGAGACGGATGGTGCGGCACAGGTTTGGTGGGCCGGCATACCGGGTAACGCCGCGGATTTCCCTGAGAACGACACCTTCGATACTTTCCTCGAACAGGCTGCCTGCTTCCTCAACCTGGAGGGAAATTACCGGAGTGACCCACCTACGGAAGGCATCCGTTTTTGCGACCGGCTTACCGGCAAGCCGGTTTTTGTTGACCTTTTTGACGGCCCGCGAAA
The DNA here is from genome assembly GCA_040389845.1 of Bacteroidota bacterium. Classification (GTDB taxonomy): domain Bacteria; phylum Bacteroidota; class Bacteroidia; order Sphingobacteriales; family Sphingobacteriaceae; genus Mucilaginibacter. Next base: position 18,271 of record JAZJZL010000046.1, on the reverse strand, counting down.
CCGCGGTATTACCTCCAATATGGGAATGCTTGTTTGCGGAACATCGGGCGGCGGAAAATCAATGACGGTCAATCACATTCTGCGGACCTTATATGACCAGGGAGCGCATTGTGTAACGGTGGATATTGGCGGAAGCTATAAGGGTCTGTGTGAACTGGTGGGGGGCTATTATTTTACCTACGAGGAAAGGAACCCCATCCGGTTCAACCCATTTTACCTGCCGGAAGGTCAGTCGCTGGACACAGAAAAAAAAGAGAGCCTGAAAGCCCTGCTGGTTACCCTATGGAAACAGGAAAATGAAAGTTTCATGCGAAGTGAATACGTGGCCTTATCCAATGCCCTGCAGGGATACTATGAGCACCTGGAAAACGATGAAACAATCTTCGCCTGTTTTGATTCCTTTTATGAATACCTGCAAAGCCATTATGTCCCTATCCTGAAACAGCAGCGGGTAAAGGACAAAGACTTTGACATCGATAATTTCCTTTACGTGCTAAGACCCTATTATAAGGGAGGCGAATTTGATTATTTGCTAAACGCATCGGAAAATCTTAACCTGCTGGATCAGCGATTTGTGGTTATAGAACTGGATTCGATCAAAAATCATCCCATTTTATTTGCGGTTGTCACCCTGATCATCATGGAAATGTTCCTTTCCAAGATGCGCAAGCTAAAGGGAATCAGAAAGGTTTTAACCATTGACGAGGCCTGGAAGGCAATTGCCAATTCCGGCATGGCCGGGTTTATACAATATGCCTTTAAAACCATGCGAAAATTTAACGGGGTGCCAAACGTCGTCACCCAGGAGCTGGACGACCTGATCAGCTCGCCGATCATCAAGGACGCCATTATCAATAATGCAGATATCAAGATACTCATGGATATGCGCAAATTCCTGCACAAGTTCGACAAGCTGCAGGATACCCTAGGTATGTCCGATAAGGGGAAAACCCAAACACTTTCTGTCGATAAGGAAAAGCGGGAAATTTTGATTGACATCGGCGGGCAGGTCATCAAGGTTTATAAAAACGAATTATGCCCCGAGGAATATTACGCTTATACCACGGAAGGCAGGGAGCGCGTGATGGTACAGGAATATGCTGCCAAACATGGCAACATTGAAAAAGGCATCGCCGCGCTGGTCCGTGAACAAAAGGAAAAGGCACTATAAACTAAAATCGATAAATTATGAAAACGCTAAAAATTCTATTTCTGGTAAGTTGCGCTTCAATTATCATAGCCTGCAACAGCACTAACCAGGCCATCTCAGGTGTTTACATTTTAAATTTTAGAAACGAGTTCACTATTACCAATGACACGCTGGTGATTGAAGCTTATAACCTGGAAGCGGGCACTTACCAGGTGCAAAGAAGGGCAGGTTATCGCCGGATCCATGACGGTAAAATCCTACCAAAAGAATTTAGTCAGGAAACCTGGATGGCAACTTTCAACAAGGAAAAACAGGTTCTCCAGGAGACAGAGTTGGGACGGCAGGTCTATATCAACGCTGACGGGCACTCGCTGTCATTCGAAGGCACCTATCAGAAGATCAAGTAAATAAACACTAGCTAATTATTCAATTTAACTCCCGCTGGCCAGTGGGAGAAGGGAGGTTTTTATGAAAATTTTGAAGATAACGCTACCGGTAAGCCTGGTCATTATACTGGTTTCCTTTAATTCTGAAAGGGCAAACGCACAATTCGTCGTTGGTGAAGTGATCAAGCTGACGGTAACCAAAGTCATCAAAGCCATCGACCTGAAAGTACAGCGGATGCAGAACCAGACGATCTGGCTGCAGAATGCACAAAAGGTGCTGGAAAACCAGCTGTCAAAATTAAGATTGGCGGAGATTTCAGGCTGGAGCAGCCAGCAGCGGCAATTGTACAGCGGGTATTATGATGAGCTCTGGAAGATCAAATCGATCATCACCTATTACCAGCGGATCAAGGATCTGACTGTAAAACAGGTGGCCCTTGTGACTGAATACAACCAGGCCTGGAGTATGCTGAGACAAGACAAACATTTCAGCGCGTCCGAGTTGTCCGAAATGGAACAGGTTTACAGCGGCATTCTAAGTGCCAGCGTTCAGAACCTCGATCAGATCCTGCTGATCGTAAACCGTGACAAAACCCAGATGACCGATGAGCAGCGGCTGGAACTGATCAATCATGCCGGAGATCAACTCGATGATAATTACAGCGATCTCCGCAGATTCAATACCCAAAACGAAATGCTCAGTCTCCAGCGCAGTAAAGATTTAAGTGACACGCAAACAACCAAAGCATTATATGGAATCAATTAACTACATCTGCAAATGCTCGGGCCAAATCAGGCGCAGCACCAGGTCATTACTGGTTTTCTCCCTTTTTACCGCGATCAGCTCCGGAATGGCAGTAACTGCACAAGCGCAGACCTTCGCCGAATGGTTTCAGCAGAATAAGACCCAAAAGAAATACCTGTTGCAACAAATCGCAGCATTGCAAGCTTTCTCCAATTATCTTAAAAAGGGGTACCAGGTTGCGTCAATCGGACTGGGTTCCATTTCCGGTTCGTTAAAATCGGAAAATGAATTGCATACCACCTATTATAACCGGTTAGAAACAGTTGACCCCATGGTTAAGAACAATAAAATGGTCAGGGATATCATGGCCTGGCAGCAGGACATTCTTACGCAACTTGCAGGAATCGACCAAACTACCGGTATGACCAGCGAGGAAAAAAATTATCTCAATAGTGTACGGGCCGCAGTTTTAAAGGATTGTGACAACCAGATCAATGCGCTGCAAGCTGTCGTTACCGACGACAAGCTCGAAATGAGTGATGCGGAACGCATAGGCTTCATCAATAAGATACATGCCGCCATGCTGGATAATTACCGGTTTGCTTCGGGATTTGCAGCACAGGTAAAACTCTATGCTGCACGGCGACAACAGGAAGGAAATCAGGTAGCATTAGCAAAACGGCTTTATGGAATAAACTAATCAGCAAAGTGATGAAAAAGCATTTGACCATAGGTACTATATTATTTTTCACAGGGATCGGACTTTTGAATACTGTACCCTGCCAGGCACAGGCCCAGGAAATGCAGCAGCTGATACTGGATATTGAAAAACTGACGCAGATGAAGGCCATCCTGTCCGACATGAAAGCCGGCTATCAAATTTATGAGCAGGGCTACGGCACCATATCCTCCTTGTCCAAAGGAAATTTCGATCTGCATAACATCTATATCACCGGCCTGATGGCCGTCAGCCCTGCGGTTAGAAATTATGGCCGCATCGCGGAGATCTTAACCATGCAAGCGAGCCTGATCAGTGAATATAAACAAGAAAGCAGCTTGTTCCGGCAAAGTGGGAGCTTCAGCGTTTCGGAACTCAGCTACATAAGTGATGTGTACAGGCAACTCGTGACCGAAACACTTGATAATTTGGAAGAACTGACCAACATCATTACTGCTAATAAGCTGCGGATGTCTGATGCCGAACGCATCAAAGCTATTGACCGGATTTATGGCAGCAGTTCAGAAAAGCTTCAGTTCCTCCGGTTTTTTAATAACCAGGGCGTTTCCCTTTCACTCCAGCGGAGTAAAGACATGGCAGATACGCAAACCCTTAGGCAGCTTTATGGCATAAACAACTAAATCCAGGCGTATGAAAAAGACAACAACATTAGCCGCAGTTCTTGCGGCGGCAGGGATATTTTTCCCATTATTTTCCAGGGCAGACGGGCTGGCAACGGACATCCAGGGTTTACAGGGAACGTTAAACGGGGTTTACAACGACATGTTGCCGATGTGCAGCCAGCTGATCGGTGCAGGCCAGGCGATTGCCGGTTTCGGCGCTTTATGGTATATAGCAGCACGGGTTTGGCGACAGATCGCGAGCGCTGAGCCCATCGATTTTTACCCGCTGTTACGCCCTTTTGCCCTGGGTATGGCTATTCTATTATTTCCTACGGTCATTGCCGTTGTTAATGGGATCATGTCACCTGCCGTTAGTTCTACCGGGAACATGGTACAGAATTCCGACGTAGCTATCGCAAAGTTACTACAGGCAAAGGAAGCAGCGATTGAAAAAACGGACGCCTGGCAAGCGTACGTAGGCGAGAGTGGCAGTGGTGATCAAGACCGCTGGTACAAATACACCCACCCAAAAGACGAGACCGGCGAAGGCAAAAAAGGAATGCTTAATGGTATTGGTAACGACATAAAATTCATGATGGATAAGGAGTCTTATAAATTCAGAAATTCCATCAAGCAATGGATGTCGGAGGTGCTCCAGGTTTGCTATGAAGCGGCGGCTTTATGCATCAATACCATCCGGACCTTTTACCTGATCGTGCTGGCCATACTGGGCCCTATCGTTTTAGGCCTGTCTGTTTTTGACGGTTTCCAGCATACGCTGACTTCCTGGCTAGCCAAGTATATCAATGTTTTTCTCTGGTTACCTGTGGCGAATATCTTCGGGGCCATCATCGGCAAGGTACAGGAAAATATGCTGAAACTGGATATTTCACAGGTCCAAAATGCAGGTGATACCTTTTTCAGTTCGACGGACACCGCTTACCTCATTTTTTTAATTATCGGCATTATTGGCTATTTCACCGTGCCGAGTGTCGCTAACTACATCGTCCATGCAGGCGGAGGCAACGGGTTGTTGCAGAAAGTAAACACGATGATTAGCCATGCCTCCAATTCCGTAACGCAGGCTGGTTCCGCAAGCGGAGCCCGTATGCAAAACGGGGTGGCTAATCTTGTTAATGCGCCTGGTGACTTTATGGAGGGCTACAATGGTGCGGGCAAGAATGGCAAATCTTCCGTATACCAGGAACAAAAGCTTTCCGGCAAATAAATTCATTCAACATTAAAATCAAAGCCATGTTTACACATCTTAAAAATATCGATACTGCCTTTAAGCATATCAGGCAATTCAGCATCATCCTGATCATTGGAAATGTCATAACCATGTGCTTTTGCATCTATAAAAGCAGCCAGATCGTCAATCAGGCACAGAACCGTATTCATATCCTTTATAACGGAAAGGTTTTAGAAGCCATCGCCTCGGACCGTCAGCATAATTTACCGGTCGAGCTACGCGACCATATCAAAACCTTTCACCAATACTTTTTTGACCTGAGCCCGGATGACAAGGCGATCCGGGCCAATGTTTCCAAAGCCCTTTACCTGGCCGATGAATCTGCCAAAAGACAGTATGACAACTTGCAGGAATCGGGTTACTATAATAACCTGATCTCCGCGAATATTTCACAGGAAATAAAAATCGACAGCACAGAACTAGAAGGGAAACAGTTTCCCTACGCCTTTACCTGCTATGCAACGGAGAAACTGGTTCGCTCCAGCGGTACGGTTTACCGGAAGCTTGTTACCCAGGGCGAAGTAAGGGATTTACAGAATCAGACCGATAATAACCCACATGGTTTTCTTATTCAGCACTGGCAAATATTAGCAAATCGCGATACCGTCATTCAAACGCACTAACATGAACTTTTTTAAAAGGAAACTACAGCAACCTGATGAAGCCGGTGACCGGCTGGCCAGAATAATCGCGGACCAAATCCTTCGTTGGCAAAACCTGTTGGCTGCGAAAATGAATAAGGGAATCAGCCGGTATTCCAAAAAGCGTCAACAATGGCTGCTATTGATTTTCTGTGGGGTGTCAGCAATCAGTCTGGTCATTTGCCTGATTGTTCCCTTTGGAAGAATGGCTATGAAGATGCAGGCACGTAATTATCAGCCAGGGCATATTGGCTCGCCATCATACCTGCCAACTAATCCCACTCACTTAAAATCAATTGATTCATTAACCACTAAAAAATAACACTATGGAAAATCAACAGCAAGCCGGCCTGCCGCCGGTACACACAGAGGAGTTTCTTAAAAAACGTAAGTTTTATTTAGCTGTACCCATACTGATCCTGCCATTTATAACCATGGCATTCTGGGCGCTGGGTGGCGGAAAGGATTCCGGGAAAGCGGCAACTACACCTGGTGATCGGGGTATTGACCTGGTGCTGCCCTCAGCCCAGTTCACGGACAAAAAGGAAAAGGACAAGATGGCTATCTATCAGTCTGCCGGGAAAGATACATCAGCAACAAAAGATAGCGTCGGTAAAAGTTTTATCCAGGCAATGGGCTTTAATCCGCAAAAGGCAACATCTACTGATTCTGCCAAAGCGGCTAACACTAAGCTGTCCCCTTATACAAGTGCCGCAGATCAGCAGTCCGCCAGGATAGAAGCAAAACTGGCGCAGATCAACCGGCAGATCAGTCAGCCGCAACCGGTTTCTTATCCTTCCCAGGCTCCTGATCCGGAAGTCAGGCGGCTGAATAAAATGATGAAAACCATGAGTTCAGGCAGCGGTGAAGATCCGGAAATGAAGCAACTCAGTAATATGCTGACCAAGATCCAGGAAATTCAGAATCCGGAATCTGTCAAGCCCAAGGCAAAAAAAATGACCGAAAATGACAGCGCCTTCAGGGCTATCCCGGCCATCATTGACGGCACACAAAAAGTAAGAAACGGGGGAACCGTCCGGTTGAAACTCACCGATTCTGTCCAATTGAAAGGTATAGTCCTGCCAAAAGGCCAATTGCTGTTTGGTTCATGCCAGGTGACCAATCAGCGGCTGTTATTGAACATACAAAACATCAGGATCGGTAAAAATATAATGCCCGCCGACCTCACCGTGTTCAGCTTAGACGGAATGCCGGGCATCCCTGCCCCTGAAGCTGAACTGTCAGGCGCAGCTGGTGACGGCGCTAACAGTGCCATTGAAAGCATGCAGTTTCTGAGCATGGCTCAGTCGTTGGGCACGCAGGCGGCAACCGGCGGCATTAATGCTGCCAAAGAACTGTTCGGAAAAAAGGTAAAAAAGATCAAAGTAAAGCTGAAGGACAATTTTGCTGTCCTGCTCAGAGATAATACCCGTAAACGATAGCCTGCAATGGAAAAAGCACAGAACCGCGTCCTCCTGGCTTTCAAAAACTGGGAGGACCGTAAAAAGGAAATAGAACCGCTGCTTGAAGCCGGAACAGCCGATGCACAAACATTATCAAGCCTGCAGCTTGACCACCTGCGCCAGGCTAAGCACCGCCTGCGCCAGACAGCACGCCCCGATGAAAAACCTTTCATGATCTTACTAAATAATCAGATCGCCAGGCTCGAAAAACAACTCTACCCGAACCTGTTGCGCAGGGTCTTCTCACAATTGCAGGACAGGCTTTTTGACGGCCCGGCGTATCTGCGGCAACAGCAACTGCAAAGGAATAACAATATGGAAAGCCTTAAATTACAACTTAAAGAAGCAGGGCTCGGTTCTATTGCCGGCCGGCTGGAAAATCACCTGGACCCGGAACTTCGCAGCGTTGCTGTACCACTCGCCTGTCAACTCGATCCGGAAAACAGACTGACCTTTACGTTGTACTTCGAAAAGGGTGCGCAAGGCGATTTTCAATTGGAAAGCTTACACACCGCTTTAAGATACAAGGGGGTGATCGGACAGGCTCATCATTTTCAGTTGAAGGATTGGCCCGGCCTACGGGCGAATCAAGCCTGGAGCTTACTGGAGGGCCGTGCGCTGAAGCAGACCTACACCGATGCTTCCGGCCATGAAACCCAGCGTTGGGTTGAGATGGGTAAGTACGGGATACAACATTACGCCCCTGATTACGCGTTTGATATCAGAACTGCTTTGAATGCGATGCCTGCGATCACCCGGAATAAGGACGAATTGATCCGCTACCTCGAAAACGGGCAGCAGGTACCGACCCACTGGAAACAGGGCCGTCAACACCAAAGCATCTACATACAGGCTGACCCGGCAAACCGGTGCATCAAATTGCTGGATGACAAACTGCGGCCGGTTACCGCTGAAAAGCTGAACCAGAACCTCACACGGCAGGACCTCAAAATCAAAACGCTGAATGTCCCGGTACCAAAAATGAGAAAAGGGGTCAAACATGGAAATCAACATTAGGCGAAGCAAGTTTTACCCGATACCATGAATTAACAGAGCAAAGTATGGATACCGCGATCAATTTTTACGAACTCAAAACTCAGCTGGCTGACCTTGGATTCAAAGAACCCGAAGTCGTACAACAATTACGCGAATTTATCCTGAGCAACGAAACAGGTTTACCCGACATTGAAACCGTTCTCCCGGCCGGCGAAGCACAAGCCTATTTTACGCTGTTCTTCGGCAGAGGCGAACAAGGGCAGTATGAATTGACCTGCATTGACTGCGCAATGGATAATTTGACCCATTCCGGATGCCAGCACATGCAGTATTTCCAACCGGACGTACCTGCCGCAGACGCCATCACTCTGCTGCAATTGGACCAGAGCCAGGCCAATATGACCCGTGACACTTTCATGCCATTAAACCGCACAGAAACACAACAACAAATTCTTTTACTAAAAACAAATACGATTATGAACACGCAAAATTTAGAATTTTTAAAAAATAGCTTACTGAACCTGGGGTTTGGTGATAAGCTGAACACCGAAATGGAAAAACAAATTAAGGATAAGACGCCTGAATTTGCACTGACGGCGCAACATGAGTTCAATCAGAAAAAGATCGATTACACCCTGAACTTCAAAGCCGGAGATAATCACGAAATGTACTTTTTTAATAATTATGAGGCTACCATATCCAAAGGAAAAGATGAACATATCAACCAGACATTCTATATCAATAAAGGAAACGGT
>JAZJZL010000046.1:6590-9532 GCA_040389845.1 Bacteroidota bacterium | reverse complement strand
AAGCCTTTAACCTGATGGAGGGCCGCGCGGTTAACAAACAACTGTTTAACAAGGATGGTGAGAAATATAACGCCTGGCTGGTACTGGACCATGAAAAGTTGAACGACAAAGGCAACAAAGAAATCAAAAAGTTCACCGAAAATTACGGGTATGATTTAGAACAGGTCCTTAAAGGAAAAGGCATCAAAGAAATGGCCGATCCAAAAGCAAAGGAAGACCTTTTTCGCTCCTTAAAGAAAGGGAACTCCCAGCAAGTCACCGTTGAAAGAGAAGGCAAAGAACAGAAGTATTTCATCTCAGCCAATCCTCAATTTAAAACTGTGGATGTCCTGGATCATCAAATGAAAAAGATCAAACGGGAAGAGCTATTGCAACCAGAACAAAAGCAAAGCAATAATCAAAAACAAGGCAAGCAGCAAAAGGAGGGGCTGCCTGAAAAAAAGCAGTCCAAAAGAAATAAGGTAGGTGTATAATTTTGTTATTAATTAGACGAATATCTAAAATGATATTCGTCTAATTAATGCATTTGATTCTAAATTGTACAAATATTGACTTTGCTTATTGATGGCACCGGCCTGCCAGTCTAATCGTAATCGTTAATGGTACGGTGTTTTTCTTTGACTTTTCGATAACGACTTCCCTCCTGCACAAGGCGAGCGGAATGTTGTGGATTAATTCAAAATACCTAGCTCCAGAAGCGTCTTCAAATAAACCGCACTCGTAAATGATGCATAGGGTTTAGCAAAATCTTCTTTCCCAGTAGTTTTATCCATTACTGATTTAATGACCAGGAATTTTGTTGCGCCTGAATTTGTCGACTCCGCTGCCCTTGCAAAGCCATAACTTTCCATCTCAACGGCGGTAGCCTTTCTATCAATTTTTGAAATAATTTCAGAAAAGTAATTTTCTTTATCTATTACCTGTGCAGAACAGGCCATAGGGTCGATGATCGCCTTGATCGCTTCGGCGTCAAATGATTTAAATTCCTTTTTCTTTGCTTTTTTTATTGCGGATTTCATTGTAGCGGTAATTTTTTTGTTGTTTTCCCGTACGATCCGGATTAATTCCTCATTTGTCTTAACAAGTTCAATTTCCCGAAGAAATCCCTCATCGGTGATTTTTCCTTTATCAAATGTGAATACAAATTTCGCAATGATGACGTCCCCGATATTTGTTTCAGGCGATCCGCCGCAGACACCGGTCATGAAAATATACTTTGGATTATATTCTTTAATGATATCGGTAACCGTGTTGCCTGCATCAATCCTGCCGACCTCTGACTGATATATCGCAATGACCTTCTTTTCCGGGAAATTGCGAAGTGTACCTTCATAAATATTTTTCGAACTGAGTCGTAAATGATCGCTTAGTTTCAAATCAAAAACATCAATTAAGTTCTCAAACTCTGATTCGAATAAGGCGGTCACAATAGCAAAGTCGACCTTGCTTGAACTAACGGCTAATTTTGTGTTTAAATCCGAATACCTTAGCGCGTTTTGGATATGATGGATTAACAAATCAATATCAATCGGCTTTCGCAACACTGTATAAGCGTTTGTTTTTAACAAATTGATGATCCGGTCATCGTGGGCGGTCATAACAATTATAGGCGCCGAAAAAGTTTCTCTTAAAATTTCCAGTATACCTTCACCGTGTATGTTTGAATTTTCACCCAGATTAAGGTCCAGTAATAGCAGGTCGAAATCTCTATTAATGGCATGGAGTTCGGATTCGCTGTTGCATTTCGTCCAAAGTTCAGCTAAATACCCAACCTGGGTTAATCGTTTTCGTAGTTTATCACCAAAAATGGGGTCGTCTTCTATGATTAGTATTTTTTTCATACAATAGGGAAATTGATTGTCGCTTTTGTTCCTTGTAAAATATTATTTACGGATATAAGTCCGTTACATGATTCGATAAGCGCCAGGATTGATGGAAGGCCATAGCCGGTCCCGCCTGGTTTACTTGAAAATCCAAAGTCGAATATCCTGGTTAAGTCTGCGGTTGAAATCCCACCGGCATTATCGCTGACGGAGAGATAGAATACGGAACCTTCTACCCCTGACTGTATTTCAATTACCTTGTTTTTGACTTTTGTTTTATTGTTTTCAAACGCCTCTTTGGAATTTAGTACCAGATTTAGCAATATATATTTAAACGATATCTCATCTATGGGAATGGAACAATTAATGTCCATCAAATCATTTTTGAATGTCAGATTCTTTAGTCTTAAGTCAGATGTTATTTTATAGATTAGATCGTTTAAGATATTCTTAGAAATCTGGAGAGGCTCATTGATATTTGAAATGATCCCTTTCAAATTGTTATTTGAAAGGATATCCGATTTCTCAAAAATATCCCTTTTTAACTTGGTCAAAAGATCATAGTTTTCGTCGCTGATCACTCGTTCATCTTGTATATCATCTATGACGGCAATGATATTGTTGTGTAAGTTTTGGATCTCATGCTTAATGCCGGACATAATGTTCCCGAAGCGAAGAACGTTTTGGGTGTTTTTCCGTTGTTGTTTATATTCAGATATCAAGGCATTATAAACATTCTCCAGAGTTGTTATAGAACTGGTGAAATTCACATGATAATCATCGTATAATTTGAAAAACAAACCCTGGTACATTTCGCCTAATTCGACTTTTTCCGAGACCCTTATGGAAATCGGATTGCCCGATTTGACATTTGACCAATGTTTTATATTGCTGTTTACACCTTCAATAAATGCTAATCTGGACTCATTAAAGAGTTTTAATTCAAAATAACATGAACTGAGTTTTTGAAAAGAAATTGATGCCAGGTCGTAAAAAAAAGTGTTTCTTGATTGCTCAATCGCTGATTGATAGCGCAATATCGCTTCATCTATCTTTTTTGTACTATGGAAATAGTCCCCCTGGTATATGAGATTATAAATAATATACTCAATGTTGTGA
>JAZJZL010000046.1:0-6580 GCA_040389845.1 Bacteroidota bacterium | reverse complement strand
TAAAGTATATTATAGGATTGCCCTTGGGTAAGGTTCTTAAATCCAAGTTCATATAACTTACTTTCTATTTGAATATTACCCAGTTGAGTTAGCCTTATCCCCAATCCCTTTTCCTGGCCTGGAAGACTGTATAATATTTCAATCCCTTTTTTTAAATAACCCTCTGCATCGATCAGATTATTTAAATATTTGTAACAAGTCCCTAAATGACAATAATTTCTTGACAAGCCGGCCGGGTAATAGTGTTTGGGGTTTTTATTAAACTCGATGGCTTCGTTATAGGTCTCAATAGCGCGGTTATAGTCTTTTAAGCCTTGCCGGTATACATCGCCCAATTCATCCAAACAAGCTGAAATCCCCCGGTCCTTTTTTTTGTCATCAGTACCGATCCCCTCGAATTTTTGCTTGGCCTGTAGTAACAGATCAATGCTTTTAGACGGTTGCTGCAAATAATTCAGGTACATCTTTCCTATTGAATAGATCATCCAACTTTCATTCAGCGTATCGCCTCTTTCGCGGTAGGAATCCTGAGCGAGCCTATAGTAAACTACGGCATCATCAAAGAAATTCGCATTCCGGTGACTTTTGGCCAAAAGGTATAAGATGTCCGTAAATGAGGGGTGGTCCGAAGTTGTTCGTTCCTTTAACGCGGACAAGACTTTAATGGCATAAGTGTAATTGTTGATATTGATTGCTAGTGTAGACGATAACAAAATGATCGCCCTTTCATTAGGAAAGCATTTTAATAATATCAGAGTGTAAAGGAAAGCCAGATGGCGCTGGTCTTTTTTTATTTTTTCAATCTTCTCCGACCAGGATTCTTTGCTAGTATGATCTATTGCTAAAGCTTTAATATCATTTTGACATTTGTCAATCTCGGCTTCATATAGCGTAAAGTTTACTTTTTGCCTTTCATATATTTTTTGGGCTATTTCATCTATCGACATACTTTTGACTAATTAAATGTGATAATATATTTAGGTTGTTGGTATGTCTTGAACAATAGAACAACTGGTTCAAATCGCTGTTCTGATCCGCGTTCGCCAGGAATTCACTTCTCGCTTTGATTATTTCCGGAAAAAAGCAAAGGTTATCAAAAAGTCTTTCAGCCAACAAAACGCGTTCGAAATGCATTCCCCAGTAAATTGTTCCATCGCTTTGGATAAAACTAACGGTTTGCGATCGTAAACCATCCTTATCAAGAATTCTGGAAATGGTATTGCCTTTGTGATTAATAAAGAGTTCTACTTTATTTTTTTTGGGGATTTCCTTTATCCGCGTAATACTGATAGTTTTCTTTCTCAACAACCTTAATATGAATTGTTCATTGCAGATTTCTAGCCTTATGGCTGGGTTTTTCAGATTAAAACTCCCTATCACGTCCGGTTTTTTACGGCTTGAAGATCTCATCCTCCAATAATCATTATTAAAATTGTCCGGCAGTTCAAATTCGTCGCTTTCAAAGTGAGCAGCAGGCAAGATCATCAGCAAGTCGATATCGCTGCTTGTCTCCGGGTTACTGGATATGGCTGATCCGGTAAGGCCCAAAAAAAACCGACAATATGAGCTCAGTTGGGTTAGCGCGTACAAAGATTCCGAAAACTCAGCTACAGAATTTAAATATTGGCAATTTGGAATAAATTCGTTCATCTAGAGGCTGGAATAATGATTTACAATTATACTTTTCTCGATAATATTTCCTTACATGCTTTGTTTGCGGCCTTGTGTAATTCAAGAATGAACTCGGCGATTAAATTTTGCTTCGTGTTTTGCCTGATGGGAGTAATATACGGATTCATGACAGTTGCACGCAGAACGATCAGGCCTTCTTCCTTGTAATGTTTTTCGCTTTCCCTTAATCCACATTCGTCGAAGAAACTTTTAAATGATTTGTATTTATAGTACTCCTCATCCATAGTGGTTTTCGATAAAAAGAAGGGTTGTGAATAGCTGTGCTCCTTTGAACCAAGTTCTGCTTGTATGGTAAACTTTTTGTATACCTCCAGGCTTAACTGATTCATTCCATGGATTGTTTCATTGAATTTATCTTTTAAGCAAAACACAACAACGTTGGTGTCAGGGGCAGTCCCAAATGTTTTAAATTCATAATAAATATCTTCATTGAAAGCCTCTTTATGGATCTTGTTCCATGTGAAAAGCCATTCAAATAATTCCCTGGCCGCCAATAAAGATGATTTGATGATCAGACCGTGATTTTTCCGGTTCAAGGGAATTAATTTGCTGGAAAGCCATAATGCAGTAGCGGCTGCACCGGGTTTCGAACCTTCAAGCATAAACGGCGCGAAAGCATCTATGCCAATTTTGTAGTCATCATACGGGAATTCCTTGTCTTTCTCGTCAGGTGCTGAGAGTCTGGAAAAATCAAGATTTTTAATATGTTTCGGAGGAGTGTGCAACAGGACACTGTGGGCAGATGAAGTGATATATGGCGCCCGCTGCATGATCAGGTGTCTTATTCTGTCATTCCGAAACGAAACAAGGCCGCATGGATATTGTATATAACCTAATTTATGAGGGTCTATGGTAATGGAATCTGCGAATTTGAAAGATAAAAATGATTCAATATTTTCTATGTTACCCCACTGTAATAGTTTATCAACCCGGAAATTATCCAGCTTAAAACTGATTGTATCCTGTACGAATTTGGGGATCTCCTCCTTGTAGTCAGCCGGGGCGAGCACAAAAGCATTTTTCAGGTTAAGAATATCGGAAAGCATCGTAATCTGAGGCTCGTTCCTGGTTTCTTCCTGTAGGTTGGTCTGGTCGGAGTCCTGCGTTTTTTTATGCGACGCGCCTGCTATAAAAATAAAGTCGCCGTGATTGATCAACAGGTTCTTTAGTTTATTAATAAAATTTCGTTTCTTTTCCTTCGTAAATTCAGTGGCCGCGTCGTCGGGTATCAGGCTTTTTAGCTCATTCAAATGACCTTCAAACACTTTTACTCTTTTTTCAAATTCGGGAAGACTCTTGTTTTTCAAATTGCCTCCAGATTGTGTACTGGAGTTTGAAAACAAACGTAGTAATTCGGCTTCTGTATCGATTTTTTTGACGATACTGCTCATGATCCCTTCGATTAGGTCGTTTGCGAGTTCAGTTGACCCTCTTTTCTGGCCGAGGGAGAATGAAAAAAAGTTTGAGATCTTATTCAATAATAATTGAAATTCATCTTCCTCATCAAAATTGAAGATGGTGTTAATGTACCCTCCCCATGCAGAATCGATGTGCAGCCAAAAACTTTGATTATTCTTTTCTAACTCCTCCCTCAACGACACAATCTGCGCCATTGGATCAACTGCCCCTTCTTCTGTGGTTCCGCCAACGGCGATAACTGCTACAGGATGTTTACCGTCTTTTACCGCCTTATGGATTTTATTCTCCAGATCTTTACAGTCCATCTTAAAACTGGAATCTGTATCGACGATGATGACATTGTCTTTTCCGATACCCAAAATGTCGGCGGCTTTTTTTACCGAATAATGGGCCGCCCCTGAGGTGAAAAGTACTGGTGGAAATTCAGTAAATATATTTCCTAAATTATTTGTAAGGCTGTATTTGGACTCTGAAAGTAATTTGGAAGACAGATCGCTGGCTTCTCTGACAGAAACTTGCTTTTTAGCTGATAATGCGTTTATTAGTTTCGCATATAAAAATATTGATTCATTAGGCTTTATGTTAATCGCTTCGTGTTTTGTCAGAGTTTTAATATCGGAAATTGTTTTGTCAGGCCTTTTTATAGTGATATCCAGGCCATACTTCAATGAAATTTCCTGAACAGCCAACGGAAAATATTTAACGATCCTGGCCACCCAAATCGCCTCGATATTAGCAACAGTACCGCCTGACGTGATGTGCGCC
Source organism: Bacteroidota bacterium (assembly GCA_040389845.1). Taxonomy (GTDB): domain Bacteria; phylum Bacteroidota; class Bacteroidia; order Sphingobacteriales; family Sphingobacteriaceae; genus Mucilaginibacter. The sequence continues at coordinate 2,704 of JAZJZL010000046.1, read as the reverse complement.
CATCCGAATTCTTCTTTCAGTTCCTTTTGATAAATTTCCCAGGCGGCAATCGGGTCGTCTTTCAGTGGCGGGTTAGGTGAAGGCTTAAATCCGACCATCTTTAGAATTTCATTGCAGGCTTCTATCTCCCATTCAACCGCCACCGGGCTTGCTTCCGGGGTGACGTTATTCGAGTTATATAACATTCCTGCAAAATATCCAAGCATGGACGGCATGGTGATATCGGATAGCATATGCGCTATATAACGTGGGCTATAAAAAGGGAAATTTCGCCTCAGGGACGACATCATGTCAACGATATTTTGACTTAAAGAATCGTTCTCTTCAACAAAATCACGTTGCATTTTTTTCGAGATCAGTACATTATCATCAGGATGATAATTTCTTCTCCAATGGATATAATCCTGAAAGATGGTGTTTAATGCGGTTAAAAAAATCTCGGAATTTTCAGCTTTAGGTCCTAAAAACCACGAAAGATATCTTTTATCATCGGAATTCATCAGTTGTGCAAGGTTTATGTTTCGGTTATATCAGCTTGGGTGCCAATGGTTTTGCAATATAAAAAGTTTTCTTTAAATTCTAATAATTATAAAATGCAATACCGGCGTATCGCTGGGCACTTAGGGTTACTTTGTAAAGGCGGAACTAAGAAAAGGTCCTGCCGGTCGGCCGGACTATGATTTCATGAGTTACAGGTTTACTTTTTTTCTTATGAAAATTTTGAGAATCCCGCAATGATCACCCTAGTCCCCCATTGGATGTTTTCCCCTTGCAAACCCGTATGTTGCAGTATATCGTATACACGATAATGTGAGTCACCTGCGCTGCTGTTTTTAAAAAACCTCTTTTTTACAAGCCCGTTAAAGATATTTCCTAAATGCTGCAATCGTTTGATATATCCCATAAGCAATCAACACCTTACCGAGTATAAAGAAAATAGCGCCCAATAGGCCTCCTGCCACATGAGTGGAATTTGTTCCGACTAAGGTTTCAAACCCAGTCGGTAACCAGAAGTAATTAAGAAACCCGGCCCAAAACTGCTCCCTGAAGAATAGAAAACTTGAGCTACTGTCATATACAATGGAAATTCCGTTAACGCTTATGATGAAACTCGTAAAGCAAATCAAGCCACTTATAATCGTAAAAGCGACACCTTGAAGCCAGTTTAATCCGTAGTTATTTGACCAGGAATTTAGCCTTAAGATGATCGCGTCTCCAAGCTGTTTGAAGCTGAGCGTTTTCGCATGATGGGCTACCTCCGCTTTATAATAAGCAATAGCCGATATGGAATTGTTGATTTTCTTTGCCTCGTTTTTTAGTAGCCTTGCGGTATCCTTATCCTTGATGGCCCTGATTAATGTGTGGTTATCTTGGACATTTCCAGGAACAACAGTCCCAGAAAAATCTATATGAGCCAAATGTACATCCCGGATGTCTACCAGGCCTTTTATCAGAGCATCTTTGAATTTTAATGATCCTTGAGGATACAGATTACTATTGATACCCAATATCCGGACGATGCTGTTTGGTGAAACAATGGCACCCTGGAACGACATGGAACCATCGAATTTTACCTTGTAGTCTGTCTCTAACTGCCCACCTATCCAAAATGCCGCATTGAATTGTACACCGGTAAATGAAACGTCCGCATGCTCAAAAGTGCTTTTCCTGATCGTTGCATGCTGGTTGAGTCGGGAATAAGCCAAGCTTAAATGCTTTTCGAAACAACATTCACTGATGGTTAGAACATTTTCGAACGTAATATTGGTCAGGTAGTTTTTATCTTTGAAAACGGAATGATCGATAAATACGGCACTATTAAATACAGCACTGTCCGCATTGAACTTACCAGTAACATTCATCAGATGGATCTGAATCTGCTCCTTAATTTTTGCATCCCGAAGGTCAACTTCGTTTAATGTTGCCCTTTCCTTATTTTGGTTATTGCCGAGCAACTGCAATCCGCCGATAGTACTCATAGAAATATTCAGCAAGCCGTCAATACGGGTCTGCGAAAGCACAATTTTTCGGTCGATCTTCGAACGACTTAGATCCAGCCCAGAAACAAAATGGGAATCAAAACAAACGAAATCACCTTCTATTTCTGCGTTTTTGAATCCTAACTGGCCTTGGCTGACAGAACATTTCATAAATGAAACGTTTCCTTTGACTTTCATAACTTGAAAAGCAGAACGATCTCTAAACTCCACTCCGTTGAATTCTGCACGCTGATTCAAAACATTTCGTGCAAACTCAAGGCCTTTTTCAAAAACAACATTTTCAAAATCGACAGGACCGTTAAAAATAGAATCCCGTAAATAAACACCTTTAGTAAATCGCAAATTCGATATATATAAGCCTGCATTTAGATGCGGTGTAATTAGGTCAGGCTCTTGATCGGGATTATCAGATAGAATAATTTCAATTCCCTCCGTGGGATTGTCTTTTATGATTTCATAGAGATTAACGGGTAACTTAAAATCACAATCCGTAAAATTAATTATACTGGAACTTTTCGCCCGTATTGCTAAAACATCCTGCGCCGACTGGATAATTGTTTTTTTTAGAAGAGAATGAGTGGATTGCTTCACGAACTTTGGTTTACAAATTAAAAGTAATGAATTAATTCATTCGGCATCACCAACAGGTTCAATATATAAAAATGACTTCCGCTAACTGACTTAGATTTAAAATCTTCAATTGA
>JAZJZL010000045.1:23479-23962 GCA_040389845.1 Bacteroidota bacterium | reverse complement strand
CGCTGATCTTGCAACAATACCATTAGGTATACCAGGTTGGTATGCGATACAGGCTAAAACGTATGACAGGCTGTTATTCATAATAAGGTTTGACAGAATTAGCGTTTAGGAACATTGTTTGTATTTCAAACATAATTTATATATGTCAATAATACAAATATTAATAAAGAACGACCCGTGTGATCTTTTATTGCCCCCGTTGTTTGCAACTGCACTCTTATACAAAAAAGCTGTTACCCTTTAATTTTGTATAAAGTAGTAACGAAAAATCTTCACAAAAATTAATAATGTTATACCGAAAACTAATAATAATGCCGACTGCCCATCGCTTAAAACTATCTCATTATACGCTCGTTGTTTTTACAATCATCCTGTTGTCTTCGCGGGCGTCAGCACAACGGCTGATCAAGGATTATGTAATAAAAAACGCGGTAACTTTAAAATCAATTTCTCCGGATTCAACTGACTACACAGACCTTGAAG
>JAZJZL010000045.1:0-23469 GCA_040389845.1 Bacteroidota bacterium | reverse complement strand
CTTCTTTTGCTTCCTGCTCGGTGCCGTAGAGAAACGGCCATCCATCCACGAGGCGGTCGCCAAATTCGTCCTTGTAATAGTCCTTCTGAACGATCCAGCGGGTTTCAGGCTGTCTGCGTGCCATGGCTCACCCCCGCAACCAGTGGGGGCGAATTTCCATCTTGGCGATGCCCTTGAGCGTTGCCGCGAGGTTCATGTTGCTCGGCAGGCTGCGGTGCTTGGCGAGCAGGATCATGGTGATGCGGCTACATTTTCGGCAAAAACTTCGCCGGTTCAAGTGTCCCACTTGAACCGGCGGGTGGTGAGCATGGCGGGGTTTTATTTTCTACTCAAATTTAATTTAACGACCGGTACTCCAACGGCGAATACCCTACCTTCTGTTTAAATAACCGTGCGAAATGTTGGGGGTATTTAAAGCCAAGGTCATAAGCAACCTGGCTTACAGTCTTGTCCGGATCGAATATCTTTTCTTTAGCAATATTGATCAACTTGTTTTGTATATATTCCTGGGCGGTTTTGCCTGTTTCTTTTTTTACAAGATCTCCAAAATAATTGGCAGACAGGTTCAGTTCGCCTGCGCAAAATGCAACGGATGGTAACCCGATAATTTGAGGTTTTTCAGAAATAAAATAATCATTTAACAAATTCTCAAATTTCTCTAGTATACCAATATTTACATGGTCGCGTGTGATGAATTGCCTGTCGTAAAAACGGGAGCAATAATCCAGGAACAGTCCGATGTTGGAAACGATCAGGCGTTTGCTGTGTTTGTCTATCGCATGTTCCAGCTCATAAGAGATCTTGGAAAAACTTTCCATGACGATATTTTGCTCGCGCTCGGATAAATGAAGCGCTTCATTTGTCTCATATCCAAAAAAACTGTACTCATGAATATGTCGCCCAAGCGAGGTGCCGTGGATCAGGTCGGGATGAAATGCCAGTCCGTAACCTTTGGGCTGATATTTCTGCCCGCTATCAATAACTCCTGCCACTTGTCCCGGCGCAAAAAACACTAATGTCCCTTCCTGGTAATCGTAGGTATGTTTGCCATAGGTTAAATCGCCACAGTTTACCTCTTTAAGCAATACGGTGTAAAAACCAAAAAAGATGCTGAAGCCCCCTTGTCTTGGGTCTGCCTTTGAGAAATCAATCACGCTTATCAAGGGGTGCATGGTTTCATTTTTATTAAAGGCGTTGTACTCGCTGACCGTATTAAATTTATACAGCTTATCCATGTTGTTTTTTTCTGCTTAATCAAAGGTATCACTTTATCTATGCGCTGATCGTACCGTTTAAGCTAATCAGTAAAAATGGTACTACTATCCGTAATCTGTATCCTATCGGGGCGAATTAAATCGCTGACCTTTGTACTATTCGTCACAACCGGGATTCCGTATCAATTGCAGGTAATGTGAAGCAAAGCAAGTTACCGGATGTTGTATGAAGAAAAGCGTAATATGGAAACTATAAAATTAAATAATGGCGTTGAGATGCCGGTACTCGGTTTCGGCGTATTCCAGGTGACCGACCTGGCCGAATGTGAAAGAAGTGTGCTGGACGCAATTGAAACGGGCTATCGCTTGATAGATACGGCACAATCATACATGAATGAAGAAGCGGTGGGCAAAGCGATAAAGCAAAGCAGTATTGCACGCGAGGAACTTTTTATCACCACCAAGCTGTGGATACAGGGAAACGGTTACGAAGGCGCAAAAAAGGCTTTCGAAGCCTCTTTAAAAAAACTGCAGCTGGACTACCTTGACCTATACCTTATCCACCAGCCCTATGGCGATGTTTATGGAGAATGGCGGGCGATGCAGGAACTGTATAAAGAGGGTAAAGTACGGGCGATCGGTGTCAGCAATTTTCAACCCGACAGGCTGATCGATCTTATCATTCATAACGAGGTAGTTCCTGCTGTTAACCAGGTGGAGACGCACCCGTTTCATCAGCAGCATGATGCACAGCAATTTATGAAAGAAAACAATGTGCAGATAGAATCCTGGGGGCCGTTTGCTGAAAGGAAGAACGATATTTTTCGCAACGAATTGTTGAAAAGCATTGGAGAAAAATGTAATAAATCAATAGCACAAGTGATCCTGCGATGGCTGACACAAAGAGGCGTTGTAGCTATACCGAAATCAGTGCGCAAAGAACGTATGGCTGAAAATCTAAACAGCCTTGATTTTGAGTTGACAGCCGATGAAATGGACCAAATTAAAACATTGGATACCAATGCCAGCAGCTTTTTTGATCACCGCGATCCTAAAATGGTAAAATGGCTTGGTGAGCGAAAATTGAACAACTAAAATCTGCCAAAAAGAAAAACATGAAAAAGCGACAATTAGGAACAAGCGGCTTAGAGGTTTCGACTTTGGGCCTCGGTTGCATGGGGCTAAGCTTCGGCTACGGCCCTGCAACAGATAAAAGTGATGCAATAAAGCTATTACATGCGGCGGTAGCGCGCGGCGTGACATTTTTTGATACAGCGGAAGCCTATGGCCCCTTCGACAATGAAGAATTATTGGGGGAAGCCCTGGCGCCTTATCGCGATCAGTTAGTCATCGCTACGAAATTTGGTTTCAAGGATGGCAAGCCGCCGTTGGGCCTGGACAGCAGGCCTGAACATATCCGCAAAGTAGCCGAGGCATCCTTAAAACGTTTGCGCACTGACCGCATCGATCTGTTTTACCAGCACCGGGTTGACCCGGACGTGCCAATGGAGGACGTGGCGGGAGCGGTTAAAGACCTGATCCAGGAAGGAAAAGTGAAGCATTTCGGTCTTTCGGAAGCCGGCGCAGCGTCCATCCGTAAAGCACATGCAGTGCAACCTGTTGCCGCCCTGCAAAGCGAATATTCGTTATGGTGGCGTGAACCGGAAGCAGAGATATTACCAACGCTTGAAGAGCTGGGCATCGGTTTCGTGCCATTTAGTCCGCTTGGCAAAGGTTTTTTGACCGGGGCAATTAATGAAAGCACCACATTCGACAAAACCGATTTTCGCAATACGGTTCCGCGCTTTTCTGAAGAAAACAGGAAGGCTAACCAGGCTTTGGTGGACTTGCTGGGCAATATCGCCCAAACAAAAAACGCAACTCCGGCACAGATCGCCCTGGCATGGCTGCTAGCGCAAAAAGCCTGGATAGTACCTATACCCGGAACGACAAAACTACACCGCCTGGAAGAAAATTTGGGCGCGGCTGATATTCAGCTGTCGGCTGCTGATCTTACAGAAATCAACGAAGCGCTGGCTAACATTGAAGTACAGGGCAACCGCTATTCGGAGCAGGCGCAGAAAATGGTTAACCGATAGTGTTCAACCCGCCGGAACAAGTATCAACAATTAAACTGAACATAAAACTCCGAAACTCAAATCATGAAAAAAGCAATCATCATTATGCTGCTGTGCGTTGCCGGTGCGCAATTGTCGCGCGCCCAGGCGAACCTGCCCAGCGCGCCACCTGCAAACGTTACAAAAGAACAACAGGAACTACTGGACCTTTCCAAAAACAAATGGGCCTGGATGGCAGATAAAAATACAGAGACCTTGAACGGCTTGTTTGATGAAAACTGCGTGTTCGTTCACATGGGCGGAAGCTGGGGCAAAACCCAGGAATTAAATACCATTAAAGGTGGTTTTATCTGGTACAAGAAGGCGGAAGTCTACGGAGCGTCTGTAAATATTTTCGGCAACACTGCCATATTGCTGAATGACATTGATTTATTGGCAGTGGTAGGAAATAACGAAGTTGTCCACGCGTTTATGGTGACCGAAGTTTATATCAAAGAGAACGGGAAATGGAAGATGGGATCGCTCACTTTTTCGACCTTGCTAAGACCTGTTAAAATGAAAGGCGCTGCTCAACCGGCGCTACCTCAACACTAACCAAAATTGACTTCTGAATAAATTCCCCGCCAGTTCAAGTGCCCCACTTAACCGGCGGGGGAATCTTATTGAGTTTTCTCCGTGACAAACCTTGCCACCATTGGATATTTGTCTTTGTGCTTCTTAATAAATTGGCTTACGACGGTACTATATCCTTTATGCCATTTCCCCTTTAATGTTAATCCATCATAGAAAACAAAGGTAGCCTCACCCTCAAACATGTCATTTAAAGATTGACCTATGTACTCGCTGCTATCGGCGAATATATATATTCCGGCACCGTTACGATCATTATTAACCCAATTACCTTTGTATGTAACGCCTGCGTGTGAGCCAACTGTACCCATATACAACTCTCCATACCCCGACTTCACCCCATTTTTCCAATTGCCTTTATAGCTCCATCCGGGGTTGTCCGAGTTTTTACCAAATATACTCTCGCCGTAGCCATTCGGCTTGCCATGACTCCAATAGCCTTTATGAACAAAGTCTAGCCTTTTCCCATAATAGGTTCCGTACCCATCGTACCCATGGTCGAAGTTCCCAATATAAATATCACCTGAATATTTTGTGGAGTAACCCAAATATTGCTTTCCTTCGCCATATTGTACGCCATTTCGCCAGGTACCACGCTCGTAGCTACCGTCAGACCATTCTTTTGTACCATAACCCGTTTTACAATTACCCCTGCAAGTCCATGTGACCCTGTGTTTACAGCTTGATAAGAGCCAAATGCTAAGAACTATGACGATGATGGAAGGTTTCATTACAGGTAAAGATAAACACATTACAGAATGATAGCAATTTCAAGTGTATACTTAAGCCCAGGCGCGCCGGTTCAGGTGCCCCGCTTGAACCGGCGGTGGGATGTCAACCCAACATGAAACACGTTAATTATTAAATAATTACAACAAAACACCCAAACACAAATAGTTAAACATTCTGATTATCAACAACTTGCAAATACGCAATTATTAAAAACACTGATAATCAGCGTGTTTAATAGTGTTCGGGGTGTTCGCGCAAAAAAAGTCGAACACTCTAAATAATTGATAATCAATGAATTTAATTTTTTAACAAGTGTTCCAGCTAAAAAATGGAACACTTCCGGCCTATATCGTACTGGTAAAAGTTTACACTCGAAATAGTTAATCCGGGTTTCTGTTTAACCATCAGATATCGCCACGTACGCATCGTACCCCAAGCCTACTTATCCTTCGTAATCTCCACCCCATCCTTTATCGCCGTTTCAAGCACATCAACGTTTATGTCCGCCAGCTTTTTAAACTTAATGCAATAACCGGTTATGCTGGCTTTGCCCAGGTCCTTTCCGTAGGTTTGGGATAGGTAGGTTTTATCCGGTATGCCAAGGATATAAACAGAAATCCCGGTTGTGTTGGCGCTTAAACCTATTTGAAAAAACTCCCTGGTTGTTCCGTCAGCATATTTCATGGTGTAAAAGCCGTAACCTGCATTGGGGTTGCTAACAACTTTACCTTCACTGTTTTTACCGTCTTCGAACCATAATTTACATCCTGGTAAAGCCTGGAGTATGCGGGTATGTAAGGTTTGCATCTCGCTCCGTTTTGCTTCGGGCTGGCTGTTGATGTACCCGTCGATTTGTTCCTGTGGGTTCATATAGGATTTAAGTTAAGGTTTGCCTGCTTTTAAAATCTCTTCACAAATATTATAAAATAATTTCACGCAACCAAAAAGTTGCAGGTATATTTTGTATCAATTTTGCAGTATCATGATAATGAAAGTCGTCCGTTATTCTTTGTATGACAACAGGCCCAGCAATTTTTTATTAAAAGCCGTTGTTTCTTGGCCCAATGATGAAAAAAAACGTTTATCAAAGCCTTCCACCGCCACGACCGCCTGCTTAATTACCTGCTTGCCCGCATCGGTAAGCATAACTGTTTTTGCCCTGGTGTCGGTTGAATGTTCCTGCCGTTTTAGTAACCCCTTAGCCTGGAGCGTACGCAGTACCGTCGAAGTGGTCATCGGGTCAATTTTGGTGTGAACGGATAGTAAAACCTGCGTTACGTCTTTATTTTTCAGCGTGAGCCAGTGTGTACTGGCCAGCAGTACAAACTGCGAATGCGTAAGGTCATGCTGTTCTAAGGCCTTTTTTATCTCCCTTTGCCACAAATTGGTAACCTGCCATAGCAGAAACCCGGTGCTGTCCTCCGCGTTATCAAAGCTGAATGTATTTTCTTCCTGTTTCATTGCCTGGTTTGTTGGTGCGGGGCAGCTTATCCGCCGCCCGCGTATGTTAATGTTTCTTATAAGTTTTTAGCTGCAGCAATTTGCTTAAGCATATCCGCCGGTGTATCGTCAACAATTTTCTGCGCCACCAGCTTTATCCATACAAAGCTTAATAAGCCTGTAACCCAAATGGTATTGGTTATTCTTACACCTTCCGGTGTATCCTCAAACAAATGTTCATCATACATTTTAGCAAGCGGAAAGCTGGTTACATCAATATACTTATTATTCTCGATAGTTTCGGTCAGCTTTATTTTAACATTGGGGCCGCCCTTGGGTCTCAGTGTAAAATGGTTGCCAGCTTCAAACTTACCTTCTATTTTGGCAAATTCTATATTGGTATCCCAATTATGCCAGTTGTTTACATCTGCAAACAGTTTCCATAGCTGTTCTTTTGTAACTTCTTTTGTCAGGGTTGAGTAGGTTCTTTTCCACATGATAATATTTGTTAAAGTTTGGATTTTGATTTACTATATGTACAAATATAATATGTATACTTATTATAATCCAAATTTATTTTGAAATATTTTTTAAATAAATTTTAGCAGAAGAGTAGTTGCGTTTATATTTGCAACCAATTAGTTGCAATACAAAATGAGACGAGACGTTTTCCAGGCCGTGGCCGACCCTACCCGCAGGGCCATACTTACCCTATTGATTGTACAGGCCATGACGCCCAACGCTCTTGCCGAGCATTTCGACAGCTCGCGGCAGGCGGTATCCAAGCATATTAAGATATTGACTGAATGCGAGGTGGTAACACAAAAACAAACCGGCAGGGAAATATATTACCATGTTGTACCCGAAAAAATGAAAGAGATAGACATTTGGATGGAACAATTCCGCAAGATGTGGGAGGATCGTTTTAACCAATTAGATAACCTGTTAGAAGAACTATAAACCAAACCATCATGACCAACAATTTTGTGTTCGAAACCGACATGGCCGCTAAAAAGATCTACATATCGCGGGAGTTTAATGCCCCGGTTGAAAAGGTGTGGAGAGCCTGGACTGAACCCACCCTGCTTGAAAAATGGATTGCGCCGAAACCATGGCGTGCCGAAACACGGACCTGGGATTTTAGCATTGGCGGCGTGTGGCTGTATGCCATGGTGGGTACCGAAGGTCAGCGCCATTGGGTGTATGCCGAATTTACGGCGATAAAAAACGAAGAGGCTATTTCAACGACAGGCAAGTTTTGCGACGGGGAAGGCAACCCGCTTGCCAACGGGCCAGCATCATACCGGGACACTAAATTCTTAAACATTGACGGAAACAGAACAAAGGTTGACCAGGTAATTTTATTTGAGGAAGAATCAACCATTAAAATGTTCGCTGAAGGTGGGTTTAAACAAGGTACTGAGGCGAGCCTGGGTAATTTGGATGAGTTGCTGGAGATGGACCGGGTTTAATTCCAAAGATTTTTAATCCTTCTTTACCCGTTGTGCTAAGCATGGCGGGTTTTTGTTTTTATAACCATGATGAATAATTTGGAAGGATCCGCATATCAACTTTTAATTAATTTTTAACCGACATTAATCAAAAACTATATCCGTGGTTAAAACTGCGGGTTTTACGCACCCAAAACTGCGGGTTTTACGCAGTAAAGTTCCGTAATCTTACGTTCAGCGATTATCCGGCCCCTTGTTACCTTTATGCAACCCCTAGACCTTATTTGGTTCGCAAGAAAAAAGCCCCTGACCAAACGTCAAGGGCTTTTGTTTTTTGCAGGAAATCATGGCAAATTGTCCGGAGACACAAGTATTGTGTCTCTACGTTAAACCCGTTTCTCTATCCTGTCATAAAATCCACCGAAGGTATTTACCTTCACTGCGTCTTCGCGGAAGAAATCGCCGGGGAACCCCAATTGTATTGCGCTGGCTTCGTCAAGCTTTTTCAGATGCGCCGGGCTTAGTTCTACGTCAACAGTTTTCAGGTTATCTTCCAGCTGGCCAAGCTTTGTTGCCCCTACTACGGGAATTGACGAAAAACCTTGCTGCATTGTCCATTTTAAGGCCACGTTGCCGGGCGATACGCCGAGTTCATCAGCAATTTCGATCACCACTTTGGTGATGCTTACGGCCCTGTCGTTGCGGCGTATACTTTCTTCTTTGATGCGGCCTTGTTCGCCGCGAAGGTACTTGCCGGTAAGCGCACCGCCGCCGAGCGGGGCCCAGGGTGTTACCGTCATTCCAAAGTGTTTGGCCATCGGGATCAGCTCGCGCTCGGGTGTTCGGGCAAGCAGGCTATACTCAACCTGTAAAGCCACAAACTGGCTCCAGCCCATCAATTCGGCAAGGGTATTACCTTTGGCGACCATCCAGGCCGGCGTATCGCTGATGGCGGCGTAGGTTATTTTGCCTTGCCGTATCAGGTCGTCCATGGCGCGAAGCACTTCGTCGATAGGGGTCAGGTCGTCCCAGATGTGGAGATAGAGCAGGTCGATGAAATCGGTTTTCAGTCGCTTCAGGCTTTCTTCGACACTGCGCATCATATTTTTGCGGTTATTGCCTGACGCATTGGGGTTGGTAATGTTATCCTTCAGCGAGTATTTGGTGGCCAAAACAAAGTAGTCGCGATCATTGTGGCTAATATACTCGCCTATTATTTTTTCGCTGGTACCCAGCTTATAGATATTCGCGGTATCAATAAAATTGCCGCCGGCGTTGGCGAAGGCATCCATAATTTCGAAGCTGCTGTCCTTATCAGCGCCCCAGCCAGCCTCGGTACCAAAGCCCATGCTACCCAAACATAATTCGGAGACTTTAAGTCCGGAGCGGCCCAGTAATTTGTATTTCATAGTTTTTGTAAAGCTTAAAGCAAAAAGACTAAAGCAGAAAGCTGCCTTGCATTTGTAAAGTTAGGGAAAAAGGTGAAAGCTTAAAGGCGAAAGGTAAAAGCTGAAAGCAGTGTTATTTATTTATGCACAGCGCCCAGCGGGGGCCGATATTGGTAGAGAAAAGCAAAAGGTTTAAGCGCTCCGTAGGTGCGTAACCCGGCATGCTGTGTTACGCGCCTACGGAGCGCTGGCTTGAATTAATTATTATCTACCAATATTTGGCTCCTAAGGGAGCCTTGAAAGTTTGGTGGGATATAAAGTTGGATACAATGGGGCATAATCAAAAATCAAACAAATATCGCCGTGCACTTGTAATTATTAAACCAACAACATCTACCATGAAAATCATCAATCTACATAAAACTGTCAATATAAATGAGCTTTATGAGCTGATCAGCCAAAAGCTGAACCCGCTTTTTCATGAGCAGAAACAAAGCAATATTAATTTCACGATAGAAAATAAAGACGGCGCTATTGAAATTTCGCAGCCCGAAATATATGACGATGTATTATTCCGCCTGGAGGCTAATGGCACGCAGCTGAATATTACCCGTTCAGAACATTATGTGGACGACATCAATTCCATCACCGTCGAATCAATCTTAAACATACTTTTCGAAGAAATGTCGGGCGACCGGGGGCTATCGCTGACATTAGAGGGGTAGCATGGCCTTTTCTTAACCGTTATCGTAAATTCCAATACGCCTATTTATCAATTTAATTAGGTACTTTTATATACAAAGCTCCCTGTATGATGCTTAAAGTATATGTTTTGCTATTATTGCTATCGGTAACCTTTTTTGCAGCAGTGCAAAAAAACGGTCCTGCAAAACCCGCACCGGTTACGACTCCGCAAACGCCGGTAATTGGCGAACCGGTGATTGTAAAAAGCGACACCTTGTTCAAATTTTATGCGGGCCAGGGTTTGTTCGATACTAAGGAGCGCGCCCGCATCGTGAGCGGCCGAATCAGCGAAATTATAGCGCAACTTGATTTTAATGCAGATTCGCTAAGGCTAAAAAATGATTCGGCGTTAACTATCATCAGCTATAAATCGCAATTGATAATGGCGGTTAACAACGCCGATGCGAAATTTTCGGAACTCGACCGGTCAAGCCTCGCCGCCAGCTATCTTTCTATCCTGAAAACAAAAACAGGCAGTGCGTTTGAAAGCGGCAGCATCAAACAAATCATTACCAATATTTTAGAGGCGCTTGCCGTAGTAGTTGTCCTGCTACTTCTAATCCGGGTGGTAAACAGGGGATTTCGCTGGCTAAAACCGAAGGTACTGTCGGCCTGGGAGAGCCGTCTTGAAAAGCTTAAAGATAAGGGCGCACCCGTAGGCTATGCCGACCGCCTGCTGCCATTGCTTAACAATGCCATAAAGGCAAGCCGGTTATTAATTATCGTGTTGCTTATTTACCTGGCGCTGCCTGTGGCTTTTTTGATTTTCCCCTTTACAAAGCCGGTTGCCATCCAATTATTAGGCTACGTAGTAACCCCGCTAAAAGGTATTTTACTGGCCATAGTCCATTATATACCTAACCTGCTGACGATAGCTGTTATTTACATCGTAACGCGCTATATTATCAAGCTTATAAAGTTTGTGGGCGGTGAAATCGAGAACGGCTCCATTACCATAAAAAACTTTTATCCCGAATGGGTAAAGCCCACTTATAATATTATAAAAGTATTGCTGTATGCCTTTATGTTCGTCGCAGTATTTCCATACCTGCCGGGGTCCGACTCAAAGGTATTCCAGGGGGTCACGGTGTTCCTGGGCGTGCTTTTCTCTTTAGGATCTTCGTCAGCAATTGCAAACATGGTGGCGGGAATATTGCTTACCTATATGCGCCCCTTTAAAATCGGCGACAGGATAAAAGTGGGCGAAATTACCGGTGATGTGATCGAAAAAAACATGCTGGTAACCCGCATTCGTACGATAAAAAATGAAGACATCACTGTGCCAAATGCCACAATCCTGGGTGGAGCGACTACTAATTACACGTCCTCCTCAAAAAACCTGGGCCTGATATTGAACACCAGCGTTACGATAGGTTATGATGTTCCCTGGGCGGTTATACACGGTTTGCTGATTGATGCCGCTCTTGCTACCGACGGTGTAATGGCAGAGCCCCGACCTTTTGTGCTGCAAACCGATTTGAACGATTTTAACGTTACCTACCAGGTTAACGCTTACACTGACCAGTCGCATAAAATGGCACTTATTTATTCTCAGCTGCATCAAAATATCCAGGACAAATTTAATGAAGCCGGAGTAGAAATCATGTCGCCGCACTATACCGCCCTGCGCGACGGCAATACCGTACAGATACCCGACGAGTATAAACCGGGGGATTATAAGAAGCCCGGGTTTAAGGTTGAGTCCGGAAGTTAGCAAATGAAGATCCTCTTAAATATAAAAGCCCCTGCATACAATGCAAAGGCCCTTTTATTTCTTTTTATCATTCGGACTTTCCGGACTTTAACCATTTATCCAGCTGAACTTATACTCCAGCATAGGGTTTTTCATGCGCTCGGCTACACGGAGCAGGCGGTCGGGAAGATTCATGATATAGTCGCGGGCTTTTTCGCCGGTTTCGGAAAGATCTACGGTGTGGGCGATCTTCCAGTCTTCTATCAATTCCTTTAGGATATCTACGTAATCGATAGCTGTGTATATACCCAGGCGTTGGGCGGCATCGGTAAAGTGACCGAATGTTTGACCAATTTTCAAGCCGACCTCGCGCAGGAAGTGTGCGGGCATTACAATCTTTTTGCGCATCATATCCTCGAAGGCCAGCATAGCCTCGTTAGGGTCTACCTCGAATATTTTTTCGATAAAGTATTTGTAGGCTTTTGCGTGACGGGCCTCGTCGCTGGCTATTACACCGCACATTTTTGACAGCAGCGTATCGCCCTGTTTTTTGGCCTGCGAAGCCACGCGGCGGTGCGAAACGTTAGTAGCCAGCTCCTGGAAGGAGGTATATATAAAGTTACGGTACGGATCGTGCCCAGTACCGATGTCAAAGCCGTCGGAAATGAGATATTGGGTAGATACCTCCATCATGCGCATATTTACACGACCGCTGAGGTACAGGTATTTATTGAGCAGGTCGCCGTGGCGGTTTTCTTCACCGGTCCAGTGGCGGGTCCATTGCATCCAGCCACCTTCCTCGTCGTCTGATACGCCTTCCACCATAGTAAGCCATGATTCGTAGGTAGGCAGTGCTTCTTCGGTGATGGTATCGCCGATGAGCACAGCCACAAGGTCGTAGCTTAAGCCCTCAGCGCTCTCGCGCAATTCTTTAATTTCACTGAAGAAAGTATCACGGGTTGAATCAGGCAAAAAATCAGACGGCTGCCATATCGTGTCGACAGGCTTTAAATATTCATCCTTTTTTTCAAGCATGAATTTTTCGATGTGTTTCATCACCTCGCGACGCTTTTCTTCGTAAAATCTCATAGTAACGTATTATTGTGCAAATTTAGCGAATTGTAACGAAAGTATTCGATTTTATAATAACAAGCGGCAACACCATTTTGTTAGTGCTAAAATTGTGAAGAATTGGTGAAGGGGATTTTTGGTGAGTGGTTGAGTGGTTGAATGGTGAGTAGTTGTATGGTTACGAGACACACGCGGCACGCGTGCGCCAGCAGGAGCATGCGCGCACGCGGGGAAGTCGAAAAAGCCCGCTATCCGCAGAATGTTCCTGCGGACAGCGGGCCCTATTGTTTGCTTCTGTTATTTGCCGATTTTTCCCTGCAAATAGCTCAACGCCTTATCTAAAACGGGGTCTTTATGCTGGATAAAATCCTGCACGGTTGGGGCGACTTCCATGGCGGGTTTGATACCAACGCCAACAAACGGACTGCCATCCGGATAGGTATCTTTTTTGGTGCAAACACGTGCGGTAAAACCTCCGACAAGTTCAAACTGGTAAGGCTGCCCTGTGCTGCCATAAGTTGGTTCGCCAATTCTCGTCATATGGGATTGGTTTGCGGCGCTAATGAGGAAATCTTCGGCGGCAGATGCTGTATTATTGCCGGTAAGGATGGCAGTGGGCACAACCAGCCGTTTGGCGTTTAAGTGAACTGTATCCGGCGCGTAGTCGAACGCATAGAAATAGCTATCGTGAAAAGCCTTCCAGCTTTTAACATTCCAGGCATTGTTTATTGTATCCTTAGGTGTAACATAATATCCCCATGCTTTAAATGCAGGGAGGTGGTCGCGGGTAAAATAGCGGGAATGTTGCATCAACGTATCCTTCATCAGGTATTGTAAGATGGAAGTTCCGATACCCGTGCTGCCGCCACCGTTATTCCGCAGGTCGATTATCAGTCCCTTAGCCTGGTAAAGCTCGGGGAGTTTCGCAATAAACATCGAGTCTATCTTATCATCGCCAAATGAATTCAGCGCCAGGTAGGCTACCTTTCCGGGATACCACTTCAATTCCAGCAGGGGATACTGAGGAAACGAAGGGTAAAAGGCCGTGTCGGTAGTTTTTGCATGCGTGAGGTGCAGTGAAAATACTTTGCCGTCGGGCTTTTTAAAAGTAACATCGTAGCTGGCGCCGATTAAACCCAATAGCAGGTTTTGTATCCCGGAGCGCTCACGTACATAATCTGTGGAGCTGAAAATATAAGGTTCTGAATTTTCTTTGGCATATTGGCGGGTGGGTATGCCGTTAACCGAGATAACTTCGGTACCGATTGGTATTTCATTCAATTCGCTTTTCAGCACACGGTTTACAATCGCTTTGCCGCCTACGTCTTCCAGTCCGAACCAATATTTACCGAACATTTTTCCAAAGAACAAGCCGTTGACGGAGCCAGGAGCGAACACACCGGTATGCCCGTCTTTCAACATCGCGCAAAAACGCATCATCAGGCGGTAGTATTCGTAATCGTTTTTGCTTTGGCTCACCTGGGGGATGAGCGCCTTATACGTGCTGTCCCAGGCCTTCCTGTCGATTTGATTCAGGTAAACGAAATTGTAGTTTACTTCCTGCCAAAACTTCGATAAACCGTATATTTTATCTGCTGCGCTCAGATTGTTGGGTAAATCCTGGCTAAAACAGGCGAGTTTTGCAAATAAGCAAAGGATGAGTAAGATTTTTTTCATTATGATGGATTAGTTTAAATATACGAAGACCTTCGTGGCAAATTACATGCCATTTATTTAATTAATTATTTGTCAGCCGCTTACCGGAAGGCGCAAATAATTACGCATCAAGACCGGACGAACGGACGTTCGTTTTTGTGCAGTAAATATAAACACGGCTAACTATAAGCGAAAGTATAGCGGGTTCTTCATTCACTCCTGAGACTTTTAATAGGATTAACGCCGGCTGCCCTTGCGGTTTGCATTATTATTAGTAAGGTAGCTATCAAAGTTATCGCACCCATCGAGATTATGAACGGAAATATGGAAATACTAATTCGATAAGCATAGTCGCTCAACCATTTGTCCATTATCATATAAGCAAGCGGGCAAGCTGCAAAACATCCTACCCCTATGATAACTAGAAATTCCTTTAAAAACAGCGATATAATACCCGCAATTGGCGATCCCAATACCTTTCGTATGCCTATTTCTTTAGTGCGTTTTTGAATATTTAACGATACCAGGCCGAGGAAGCCAAGCAATACAATCACAAAAGCCAGAACGGCCGCGACTGTGGCGGCCTGCTTTAACCTTATCTCGCCGGAGTAAATCTTCTTTAGCGCATCGTCAATAAAGCTCCATGCAAATGGTTCGCCGGGCATTAGCTCATTCCATTTTGCCTGTACGGCGCCGATGTTTTTTATCAAATCGCCTCCTCCCCTTAGTTTAAAAGACATGTACCGGTAACTTTTGGAATAGTTGACGTTGGTAAAAATCAAAGGCTGTATGCGTTCCTGCATCGACCCGAAATGAAAATCTGACACTACGCCTGTTATTGTGAATACATCGCCCATACCCGTAACGTTTTGCCCGACGGCGTTTTGGGGATTTTTCCATCCCAGGGCCTTTGCCTCTGTTTCGTTAATCACAGCCTGGCTTGAATCATCTTCGGTGACTATCGGCTTAAAAAAAGTGCCGGCTATAACAGGTATATTATACGTTTGGGCAAACTGGTTATCATCAGTTAAATGCTTGGAAGCTACAGCCTGCGAGGGGTTATCTCCCTGCCGGTACACGGACGCTTCCATTTCCCAATCGATATTTGCCGGTATTTCCCAGGATATTGATGCGTTGCTTACCTGCGGCATCCGTGCAAACTGCCGGGCCATGGCCTCCATCTTTTCAACTCCTTTCGGCGACCAGTCACGCGGCACCTGGGCGTATATCACAAAGTCTTTATTGTAACCTAAATCACCTTTAAAAAACAGGTTTACCTGCTCCGAAATAATAATAACGCTGATAAAAACTACCGCCGCCGTTGTAAATTGAAAGGCAACCAGCACCTTACGCGAAAGCACGCTGTGCTCAACTGTTTTTGAACCACCCTTTAGCGAGTCGATTGATTTTAAACCTGACAGAATTAGCGCGGGATAAATCCCGGCAACCAAGCCTACCAACAGGGGAAATAATACCGGGATAATGATAAAATAAACCGGGAACGAAAAAAGCCCGGTGATTTCTTTTCCGATCAGGTCGCCAAAATATGGACTTACCACAATATAGATTATAAGCGCCAATGCGGTAGCCAGCATCGCCATAAAAACCGCTTCGGTTAAAAACTGGTAAATCAGCTGTTTCCGCATGCCGCCCATTACCTTGCGGACGCCGATTTCTTTCATCCTGCTTGCCGAGCGCCCGATGTATATATTCACGAAATTGATAACCGCCATCGCCAGCACAAAAAATGCGATGCACGACAGCGTCCATATCATCTTATTTACAAGGCCGTTATTTACCTGCAAATGGTATTTTTTGAGCGGCATTAAATAAGGGACAAGGTTATGGTAGATATCAGGCGATGCATTTTTCCGGAGCAGATCCCGCATTACCGACTCCACAGCGGCTGGCTTTGCACCTTTTCTCAATTGGACGTAATCGACAACGCTCGTGTTATTCCATCCTTCCGCACTGCGTCTAAGATATTTTGAATCAAGCGTGCTAAAGAAGAAATCAACATCGTGATACAGCTCAGTCTTAGTAACAGTATTTTCCGGCTGCTCAGCAAGCACCCCGGTGATCATAAAATCTTTTTTATGACCTTTAAAATCCTCAAACGACAGGGACTGCCCGATAACAGCTGTTTTACCGAAATATTTTATAGCCGCCCGGCTGGTCACTAAAACGGTTGCCGGCGCGCGAAAAACAGTCCGCGGGTCGCCGTGCAATAGTTTGAAACCGAACATATTTAGCATGGTGCTGTCGCCAAACTGCAAACCTTCCCGAAAATGATTATTACCATTTGAAACGATAGTAAACGCAGGCGTTGAATTATAACTATTAACCACCAGGCCGGGGTATTCCTCTTTCAAGGCTTTGGATAGCTGGGCGACTGACGTAAATTCGAGCCCCATATTGGGCGTTTTCCATTTACTCAGGATTATATATTGGTCATCGGCATTTTTGAGATCGCGGTTAACCCGCAGCTCATCCCATACATAGGCCCCGATAAGCAAAGTAAAAACAATGCCTACCGACAGGCCGCCAATATTAATTAACGAAAAGCCGCCGTGCCGCCACAGGTTTCTCCAGGCAATTTTGATATAGTTTTTGAGCATTTATGTACGCTTGAATGACATGAGGTTATCCTTGCTACCCCGCCGTTTACTACAACCTTACCGTCGCCGGCAAATACTTAGCAATTAAATCCTCATAAAAAGGTTTCAGCTCGGCTACCACGGGTGGCTTAGGGCTTTTTGAATAGAGGTCGTAAGGGTTAAATTTATCTACCCATTTAAACATTTCCTGGTCGTGGGCATTCAGCAGGTGGTCGTACTCATGCTCGCGGTGCTGCGAATAAAAGGAATGATAGCGTATCATATATAAACCTTCTTCGGGCAGGTGATCTTTGGTGATGTGATATAAATATTCATCATGCCCCCAGGACATGTGGATGTTATCCAACCCGCAATGAGGTGAATAAACGCCGTATTTGGTATTGTACCGTTCATCGTAAGTATCAGGGTTATCCGCAAAAAATTCAGGATAAACAATCTTGTCCGAAAACTTACATCCTACCGGGAAAGAATCGCCGACTACATTCCATTGCGGTTCGCCAAACAGGCAAAGTACTTTCCCCAGGTCGTGGATAAAGCCGGTAAGGATAAACCAATCCGGATGACCGTCAGCACGAATAGCTTCGGCGGTTTGCAATAAGTGCTGGAGCTGGTCGAGGGAGGTATCGGGGTCCGAGTCATCAACCAGCGTATTCAGGTATTCCATGGCCTGCCACCAGGGCATTTCTTTTTTATCGAACTTTAAAAAATTCTCTTTTTTCGCCAGAACGTTGGCATAGGTTTGGTATTTATGGTTGAGGCGGTAAAATTCACGTACGCCGCTATTTTCCGGGCTGTCATAATTGCGGAATTCGTCTTTACTTTTTGCCGGCTCACCGGGTTCGGGGTAGCGCTGCAGCACATCATCTTCCCATTGGTCTAATCCGGTTAACGGGGCGGTGTCTTCATGGCGTAAATCTCTCATGTGTTTTTTACGTTTATATAGGTAATCTGTTTGTGGGTCAGGAGATATAAAGTTACAAAGTATTATAAACGGTTGGCGGAAGAATTATAAAAAAAGATTAACTATTGGTAAATAGTTTAAAGACTGGCGTTGTTGTAAAAGGTCTGATGTGTCACACGCGGCATGCGTGCGACAGCGAGGGTGTTGATTGCGACAAAAGCAACTGCTATATTTGAACCTGGTTCACCAGATTATACTTTTAGGGGCTATAAAAAATAAA
Organism: Bacteroidota bacterium; assembly: GCA_040389845.1. Classification (GTDB taxonomy): domain Bacteria; phylum Bacteroidota; class Bacteroidia; order Sphingobacteriales; family Sphingobacteriaceae; genus Mucilaginibacter. The sequence goes on along the minus strand of JAZJZL010000045.1, from coordinate 5,573 downwards.
CCCTGCAACCTAAGACTTCGCTCAACCATTTAATGATGAAATCATTTCCTGCTATTGTTGTTATCGTGCTGATGACATTTTCCCTGTCAACCTACAGCCAAAATTATAAACAGTTACATAAAGCTGCTGATAGCCTGTACAAAGCGAAAGCTTACCCGGGCGCTGCCCGGCTTTATTTGGAATCTGCCGCTATTGCCGATTTCAAATTGCAGAAAACCGGAAGCTTATATCGGGCGGCCTGCTGTTATAGCCTGGCCGGAGACAGGGACAGCGCTTTTATGATCCTGCGTAAAGCAATCAAAGCCAAATACAGCGACAAAGCGCATTTATTAGCCGATAAAGACCTGGATGCCCTGCATAAAGAAAAAGAATGGACGCAGCTTGCGGCCTCGGTAAAGGAAGAAAAAAAGGTACTAAATAAAGCACCGCGCCAGGCATCGCTGGTAACGGAAGATATTCACAGATTTTGGCAAGCTTATGACCTGGCACAAAAAGACACCGTCAACCGGGCAGCCGTTTATAAAAAATATTATTTCGACAAGGCGTCGCGCGGGATGCAGGATTATATGGGACTGAAGGTGGCCAGTATTGCAGCTTTTGTGCGGCATTATGATCAGCGTGCGCAATTCTACCACGCCATCAGGCACAACACCTTACAAGCAGACAGCCTGAAGCCCGCCATATATACTTGTTTTGAACAGTTAAAGGCCATGTATCCCCCGGCGGTATTCCCCGATGTTTATTTTGTTATGGGGGCCTTTACCAGTGCAGGCACCGTATCAGATGCGGGATTACTGATTGGTGTTAATCAAATATGCAAAACGGACGATACGCCGCTGGGTGAATTGAGTTTGTGGGAAAAGAATAATTTTAGTCCGCTGCAAAATCTGCCTGCCGTTATTTCGCATGAGCTGATTCATTTTCAGCAGGGCGAACTTTTAAAAATGGATGACACCACTACTTTATTCCCGGTACTGATAGAAGGGATGGCCGATTTTCTGGGTGAGATGATTAGCGGCAAAAACATCAACCAGCGCCTGCATACCTGGGCTAAAGGTAAAGAGAAAAGAATATGGGACGCATTTTTAAAGGATATGAACTATAACCGGTATTACAACTGGATTGCCAATGCCAGCCAGGAAACACCCGATAACCCGGCAGACCAGGGCTATTGGATTGGATATCAAATATGCCGCGCCTACTATATGAATGCCACTGATAAACGACAGGCCATTTACGATATGCTCCACTTTGCGAACGCGATGGAATTTCTTAAAAAAAGCGGGTGGGAGGAAGTGGTTGCGGGGTATAAATAAACGCTTTTGAATCAGTAAAGAAGAAAGATTTGGCCCGATTGATTATTGATGTACTATTCTTCTATTTTAAATAAGCTTTGGCTTTTACACTGTAGGTAAAAGCTACTTGCATACCCGTCCGAAGTCACAGACGTTCGGACAGCACTCCGTATAAACTACGCACAGTAGGGCCGTTCTTCATTATATAGTTTTGGACGGTTCCATCCGCGTAATCTATCGGCTCCCAAATTTTTGCCATTCAACCCTGTGACTAGTTATCTCCGGCTCCAAAAACGAATATCCATCTTCAGGTTTAAAATTCGGTATCAACCTAAATGTATCATACCAAAGAACGCCATTTTTCATCGATAATGATCCATTACCGCCGTTTTGGGCAGCGGTAAACTACGGACAGCAGGTTATTGCTAACTACTTATACCGGTAAATAAATTACTCAACTCATCTTTTGATAAAACAGTCCCTAGCCGTCCGCTTATAAATATTATATAAACATTCGAATCTTTTTTTAAGAATAGCAAATTGGCTAAGGTAAGTTTATTGGATATAGAAGTATTGCTACAATAAATTTCTTTGAGATTTTTGTTATCTAACACAATTGAAAACTTACCTAAGGATACAGTGAATATAAAAAAGTTATTGACACTTGATGTTAAAGTAAGCGCATCATCAAAATTCAATTTAACAATGGATACATCTTTGTCTGATTCTAAATTGTAGTTTACTGATAAACTATTTTCATCAAATGGAATATAGGCGCCTTGATTTGAAGCTGAAATTCTCTGTTTTTCCATTTTAAGAAAATTCGGCGATAGTTCAGAATTACTTGTGACCCTGGTTATAGTTATCGTATAATCCTTATAGGTTAATACAGTAATAGGATTCCTATTTTTGAATATATAACTACTTTTTAATTTTAATAAATTGACATCTTTAAACAGTTCTGTATACTCGTCGGGTATAGATGCAACCGTTATGATTGGATTTTTGTCCTTTTTCTCGCTAAGGGTTAAAAAACCCTTAATCATGTAAGCACAAAACATAACTATGATGATTGCGACAGCAATACTTCTAACTTTTTTTATCTTCTCCATATTTTTTCTTTTTACAACGCTAATAATGCCCACCTTCTGGTCTAAGTTTAGCAAAGCGTAACTTAGACCTACAATATGTTAAGCTTTCAGCTTAAGCCCGCAATAGGCAGCAACGCCTTCTCATCTGCATAATAATCTATAGCGCTGCCATATAAATAATCCGGCGGGTTACGCACTGAGCCGGACTGACCGTGAAATTTATATTTTCTGCCCATAAAGCTAAAATAACCACGCTTAGTCGGTTTCGCAAGCAGAATGCTTGCCGCATTTTAGGTCTAAGTCAGGGAATAACTACTTTATGTTTCTCTAATAATAACTAGATAAGTTATATAGAAGTTACGCTTTGCTAAACTTAGACCAGGATGTGGGCCCCGCATAAACTACGCACAGCAGGGTTCTACATCCGACCACTTAAATAGCCATATAAAAAAATTGTAAATAAAAAATATGCCAACAGAACTATTCCAATAAACATGGCGTGGTTAAACCGCCCCAAAGGATACTTTTCAATGAGCAAAAGATATCTGTTCCGCCAAAATATCAAAACATAGTTTATGGTATAAATGAATAGGAATACCACGACCATTTCTAAAATGAAAGGTGTTTTTTTTCCTAACGTGGTAAAAATTCCAAACATTCCAAATTTACTTTGATAAACATGGAAATATTTTAGCCAAAGCATTGTGCTGAGCACAGCTAAAGTAAATGTCCAGGAAATTAGAGTTAAGGGTTTCTTTTCCCAACCTCGTTCTTTAGGATTATGCTTAATAAAACGTTGTACAGCATCGCTCCAAAATAAATAATAATAGTTCCTCATAAATTTATAGTTAATGCGGCAGTGTGCAAATCCCCCCTCTGGCGCGAGAATGACGGGCCAGCCTGCGCGCAATGGCTTCTCGTGACGCCCAAGCCACTATGGTTTGCATTACTTGCGGCGCAATCAGTTTGAATATCCTCATTTAGTTTAAAGCTAACTGTTTTGCTTTAGGTTAACAAAAACATATCCGCTAATAAAGCAGCCCGCCTGTTTTGCAAGCGGGCTGCATGATTGTTATGCATGTTCTCTACCTGCCTGCGCGGCACGAAAAGCCTTTGCGCTGTAGGCCACCTCGTCATTCTCGCGCCTGGATGGGCATAGCCGTCCGAAGTCACAGACGTTCGGACAGCGCTCCGCATAAACTACGCACAGCAGGGCAGAAGAGGTCAGTATTGACATAAATCCAAGACTACTTATATTTTAACAAATATATCTCTTGTTTTTTATCCAGTACTGTCACTTTAGAATCGATTCGCTGTTTATCTGCAGGATTAAGCACGGCTATAATCCGAACATCTTCGCCTTCTTCACCTGCCAAAAAACGATATTCAAATACCCATAAATTTAAATAAGTATCAAAAGAAGCAGCGGTAATATTATTTAATTTTAAAACCTTGGATAGATCAACAAACCGTAGTCTCTCCCGTCTGCTTAATTTAGATAGAGCACTGATCGTGTCAATGCTAGTAGAAATTACGTGGACTCCGTTAACGAAAAGAGTGTCCTCTCTAAAATCATAGTCCTTATTGATTGTAATAGGATCTTTTACTTTATTTAGCAGTTCAATAATTTCGTTAATTGATTTTTCCACATCGGCAATAGAGTTCTTAAAAAGGATTTTATTTCTAAACGGTGATAACCTACAAGAAGTGAAAAGTATGATTATCAAAAATAAACGGATTAAGTATTTATTCATTTGCACATTATTTAAACATATTATATCCTTGAATTATTAATTCGGTTTCTCCCGGCCCGTCAAACCAGCCTTTCGTATTTTTCCAGTTGGGTTTGAGTTGAATAATTTGATTAATCCCGGCGAAATGTATCGCATCTTCTAAACTTAAACCATAAGCTCTTGCTGCGACTCCGTAGTTGATTTGTCCATAGTCGCCGAACTGCATTTTCCTTCCATGCCAAAGAGAATAATATCCGATTTTATTTCGATTATACGCATGATTTTTCAAATCATATTTGGCGCCGGTTTTTACCATATTTGCGAAAAACACATATCTAGAAATAACGACTTCATTTGGCGCTAGAGAAAGGTCTCCCCAGTCGGCTTCTTCATCTTTTCTATGACGGGTAAAGAAATCCCGAGTGTCGGCGAGCTGCTTATCAAATATTGATGTCATATCTTTCAACGCTGGTTGAAGAGTATAAATTTGCTTTATGCTTTCAATGACTACCTCTTCTGAATCGTTGTCAAAATGATTGTTAGCTATCCATTTATATAACACACCATTGCGACTGGAGCGGAAGGATTCGCCATCCTCTGCTGAATTTCTGGCGTTATTAATCGCCGTGGTGTAATTCATATTGGCAACTCCCGATTCACTCGTTGGATCCCATCTACGATCGCTGGCCACACCGGCACTACCTCCGTTAGGGCTCATTGAACTGGAAATCCCCATATTAAAATTATCTATACTTTCCTGGATATCTGCTCCAATACCTGTACGCCAATAAGCGTTATACATCTCTCTCCATTCCGCAAGTGTATGAAAATTGCTTATGCCCCCCGGAGCCGGATTGTCCCCGTCAGGGTCGTTCACCATTATTGGGTTATTGGTGGCATAATGGTAAACACTCAATGATTCAGCAGATTCTGCCATCGGATCAACAGCTACAAATCTACCTAAAGCCGCGTCATAATTCCTATAATACGTTTGGTAATAATCCGGTGAGTTACTATAATCATTCTGCCATTCACTTCCGCCGTTGTACAAACGCTTGTTAGGTGTGCCTGGCAAACCCATGGCGCTGGTCATGGTCATCCCAAAGCCGTAGTAGCTATTTTCCTGCATGGCATGGGCGGTGCCAGCACTGTTCTGAAAGCTTAGGCGGGCGTTGCCCTGCTGGTCGGTTATTACAAATTCCTGGGTATAGGTGCTACCGCTAACCAGCACGCGGCCTTCCGGCATCGGGAAGTACACCAACGTGTTATTTTCGTATAAAAAGCCGTCCACGTAATCGGTGGTTTTTTGTATTTGTGCTACCCCGCTATCCGTAGACTGTGTCTACGGACTACTATGCCTGTAGTTTTTAACTACAGTACATCAACAAACAGTCTATGCCTATAGCTTTGCAGGTTAAAAATTCAATCCAGCCGACAACTGTAAAAGTTAAATA
>JAZJZL010000044.1:28722-42278 GCA_040389845.1 Bacteroidota bacterium | reverse complement strand
AAACAACTGGCAAACCGGCAGCGGGTTATTGTACACCACGGTTGCCGGTAACGCTGCCGTTATAGGGTTTAATATGGTAGGCAATCCGTACGCCTGCGCTATAGACTGGGAGACCACCAACAGCGGTGGTATAGCACTTACCAATGTTGACCCAACGGCATATGTTTTAAATCCTGTTAACAATCAGTATAATACCTATTCTGCCAGTACCCATACCGGCAACCCGGTAACTTTTACTGGCAAAATAGCCAGCGGACAAGGTTTTTTTGTAAAAGCGAACAATACCGGCGCAGCTATGACCTTTAACGAAAGCGCCAAATCGCCGGCTACTGTAATAAACGCAGGTTCCGGCAATTTAATGATGGGGAAACCTATAGCAGAAGTAAAGCCGCAACTGCTAAGGTTAAGGCTAACTATCGATAGCCTGAATTATGATGATATTGCCATTGGCTTCAATTCATCTGCTTCACCTAAATATAGCATTTGGGAAGATTCGGCTTATCTGCCCGGCAATGCCCCGGAAGGGCTGGCCGCATTAACAACCGATAGCATACCTGTGGCTTTATCCGTTAATTTTTTACCGCTCCCTAAGCGTACACCGCAAGTTATCAATTTAAAGGTAACTGCTACTAACAGCGGCCGCCTAACGCTCGCTAAGACACAACTCGATTCGCTGGCCAAAATCTACGAGATATGGTTGATGGATAAATACAAAAAAGATTCGCTGGACATTCGCCATAACGCCACTTATGCCTTTGATATCGATAAAAGCGACACCGGCAGTTTCGGCAATAACCGCTTTGCGCTGGTAATCCGCCAAAATAAATCGTGGGATATACACCTGCTTAATTTTACCGCCGCAAAAGAACCTGCTAACGTGCAGTTGGCATGGAAAACTGAAAATGAGGAGAATTATACCAATTTTACGATTGAAAGGAGTACCGATAACGGCGTTACCTTTAATGCGCTTGGCGGGTTTGCCTCAAACTCTCAAGGAAATTATACTTTCGCCGATGCCCATCCGGCTAACGCGGTTAACATATACCGTATAAAAATCGAAGACCTTAATGGTACCGTCACCTATTCGAAAACCATATCGATACAGTACAACGGTGGCACTGCGATAGCCGCGAATAGTACAGATAATATCAGTATTTATCCTAACCCGGCGATAAGCGCAATAAGCCTGGATATAAAGCAACCTGCGCCATCCGGTAGCGCTAAGCTTACAGTAAATTCGGCAGGAAGTTCGTTATCTGCCTCCGGGAACACCGGCCCATATTCCATAAGGATAATCAGCGCGTCGGGCCGCGTGATACAGTCGGTTACTGCAACGCAGGCTTCATGGCACGGCGATGTCAGCTCGTTACTGCCCGGTACATACATTATTCAAGTGGTGGATAACAAAAACAAAAGTCTGGTAGGGCGCTCAACGTTTGTCAAACTATAAAGAGCAGGCCGGAAACGCATTGATGCAATTCCGGTTCTGCCTTTATGAATATGTTTTAAAATCGATAATACCCAATATTATTGATGTTAATATCCCCGTATATCTCTTTTTTTATGAGATATTTTTTCTTTTATATTAAAATAGTTTCAAGCATTTTCAAAGTTCGGCAAGGCCATTGTGGTTGAAAATGAGCCAATTATGCACTTCGCTCAAACCCGGTGTTAAATATAGCTTACAAGAATGTTAATATGTTAATAATTATTAATAACCAACATTAATTGAATGTTGGTTATTTGTATTGATTTGATTAAATTATTGAGTAAACCCCTTTTTAATTGCTGAAAATTAGCTAGTTATACTTCCTGATTTGGCCGGTGTTTATCAACAATAATTACCAACACCCGATTAACACTATTGACGAGCCAAACTGTGATTAAAAACTTACGCCCTCTCTTTTCCCTAATTTGCCTTGTTTTATGTGCCGCCGCAATGGCGCAACCCAACCTTAGCTATACCCCATCGTCAAACACCTATACGGCAGGGACTGCTATTTCTACTTTGAATATTAGCAATAGCGGTAGTTCGGTCTCATCGTTTGCTTATGGTACGCCTACAACACTTGGCGGAAGTATCGCCGGCCCGGCCGGTATCGGTACCGATGCATCAGGCAACTTGTATGTAGCCGACTATGACAACAATGCCATCAAAAAATATAACTCATCGGGAACATTTATAAGCACTTTTATCAACGGGGGATCATTAAGCGGGCCAGTCGGTATCGTTTTCGACTCATCCGGAAATGCGTATGTGCTTAATTATTCTAACGGGCGCATACTCAAATATAATTCAAGCGGTACTTTACAGTCAACTATCGTTACTGGACTGGGCAGCCCAACGGGGATAACCATTGATGCCTCAGATATTATCTATGTATGCGACAGTGATAATGACAGGGTAAGGAAATATTCGACTTCGGGCACATTAGTGGCAACAATTAACCTGAATAATAACGATGAGCCACGCGGTGTAGTCCTAAATTCGACAGGCGATATTTTTATATTATTATACGGCCCGGATAAGGTGGTTAAATATAATTCTTCATTGGTATTGCAAACAGGATTTACCAGCATAACCGGGCTTAATAATTCCTGGTCGCTGGCCAACGATGGCGCCGACAATCTATATGTGGGTTCATCAGGCGAAAACAAAGTAAGGATATATAACCAAAGCGGCACTGCGCTTACGACCATAAATGTTACTGATGCGGAAGGCCTGGAAGTTACTCCCAACGGAACGTTATATGTATCCAGCTATAGTGGTGGCACGGTTTACAAGTACCCCCCATCGGGCGGATATTTTATTAATGCCGAGCTTCCTGCGGGCCTTCTTTTCAATAGCTCAACCGGCGCAATTACCGGAACGCCAACAACGCCGACGCCGGCAACCACTTATACCGTGTACGGTTACCGCAGTACCAGCAGCAATAACAGCACCACCGTAACCATAACAGTTCAACCGGCAACGCCCGGAATAAGCGGCGCCGGCACCGGTTGTTCAGTAACACTCAGCGGTACAGGGGGCTCGCCATCGGGTGGCACGTATACCTGGTATAATGCTTCATCGGGCGGTAGTTCGCTGGCTACAGGCTCAACTTATGTAGCCTCACCGGGCACGTATTATGTTTCATATACCTATAACGGTGTAGAAAGTGCGCGCAGCAGCGCAGCTACGGTTACAGCCGGCGCTTCGCCTATATTGTCTGCTTACGCATCCGGCAGCGGCTTGTATCTTGCATATCCTTTCAACGGAAATGCTGCCGATGCCTCATCAAACGGTAACACAGGGACGCTTGTAGGCGCCCCGACGCTCACTACCGACAGATACAACCAGGCGAGTAAAGCGTATAACTTTAACGGGACTTCACAGTATATCACAACATTAAAACAAACGGCATCACCGGGCCCTACAAATTTTTCTATCAGTGCCTGGTTTAAAACGAGTACGGCCGGCGGTATGCTGGTTGGCTTTGGCGATGTACAAACCGGCAGCGCGAGCAACACCTACGACCGCCACATATACATGACCAACGCCGGCCAGATTTACTTCGGTATTTATCCCGGGTCGGTACAAACCTTAGGTACGGCAACATCTTATGCCGATGGTAACTGGCACCATGTGGTGGCTACAACGTCAACAACGAGCGGCTCATTTTTATATGTGGACGGCGCCGTTGTCGCTGCCGATGCCAGCATGACTACAAGCCAAAGTTACGCAGGCTATTGGCGCATTGGCTATGATAATGTTAACGGATGGACGAACCAGCCTACAAACCCCTATTTTACAGGCGCCCTGGATGACATTGCCATATACAGTACAGCTATAACGGCCACCCAGGTGTATCAGCTTTATGGCGCGGGAAGCCCGCCGGTTTGCGTTGGTAGTTCGCTAACGCTGCAGGCCAACAGTGTTTCGGGCGCAACCTATTCATGGAGCGGGCCTAACGGTTTTACCTCGACATCGCAAAACCCAACTGTTGCGGCAAGTGCTACCACGACAAACTCGGGTACCTACACCCTAACGGTAACCGCTTCTACAGGCTGTACCACCACGCAAACAGTAACCGCCATTGTAAACCCACTGCCAGCTGCTACTTTTACCGCCACCTCGCCGGTGACTGCGGGCGGCAGCAATACCTCTACAATTACCTACACGGGCACATACGCCGCTACATCAACCTATACCTGGAATTTTGGCGGTGGAACGATTGTTTCCGGCTCTGGCGCGGGCCCTTATACCATTAGCTGGTCAACAGTGGGGACCAAGACCATAACACTTACCGTTACCACTGCCGCCGGTTGCTCAGCCAGCTCTACACAGTCGGTAACCGTACTTACTGCCAACTATGGCAATTATGGTTTCAGAAAAACTATTACACTTAATACTACTTCTCTGGGCATAACATCAAACCTTACTAACTTCCCCGCATTGCTTACTATACAGGATAACAACCTCATCACATCAACCACCTGTAACAATAAGTTAAGCAACCCTAACGGGCCTAACTATGATTTTGCATTTGTTGACAACGGCGGCACCACTGAATTATATTACCAGGTTGAAAGCTATGATCAAACTACCGGCACCTTATTGGTGTGGGTGCAGATACCGACTTTAACTTACGCCACCAACAACACAATCACCTTTTTTTACGGCTCTCCATCGCCAACTGTAACACATAACACCGCGTTTTTTCAGAATACGTGGGCGAGCGATTATAAAGCCGTGTATCACTTTAACGAAGCAACCTATTCCAGTTCAGTAACTGACGGCAGCTCTGGCGGGCATACCGGAACTACCAGCGGAATGAGTTCATCCGACTTAGTGACAGGCAAGATAGGCACCGCATATTCATATAACGGGTCAAGCAAACTGATAAATGCGGGTTCCGTAAATATTACCGGTTCGTTTACCATTTCGGCGTGGGTAAAGCCATCAACGGTTACAAGCGACCAAAAAATAATGACCAACCAGGCAGCAGGAGGCAGCAGCACCGGCGGATACAAGTCCGGTATTTTTAGCAACGGCACGGCTGAAGCTGAGTCGGCAACGGCTATAAACAGGGGTTCAACGCCCACATCGCCTACACTCTCAGCAAATACCTGGTACTATGTGCAGGGTGTTTTTAATGGCAGCAGTTTAAGTACTTATGTTAATGGTTCGCAATATGCTGTATTTACCACCACAACGGCGCCTTCGTCAACCACGGCCTTGTATATCGGTGCGGGTGAAGGCGGAAACGTATATTATTTCAACGGTATAATAGACGAAGCCCGCGTATCAAACACTGCAAAAAGTTCGGATTGGCTGAAGGCTGAGTACGGCAACCAGAACAACCCCGGCTCGTTCACAGTATCGGGTGCAACCAGCGTAATAACCGGCAATGCAGTTAACACCAGCGGCGCCCTAACCTATACCTGGAAGGGCGTAACCAACGTTGTATCCAACCCCAATAACTGGGATAATACAACCTCTGGCGCAACCAACGAGGCGCCAACTTTAAGTGGCGGTACTGAAACACTTATTATTCCGGCGACTGCGTCAAATATTTACCCTTCACTAAGCGGGCCCGTAAGCGTTTACGGGTTGACAATAGCTGCGGGTGCCAGCATTAACTTAAACGGGCAAATATTGAATGTTGGCTGTAATATTTACAACAGCGGAGGAGGGCAGATACTCTATGGCAGTAGCAACACATCGGCAATAAACTGGAATGGCTCATTAGCCAACCAGACTTACACCGGCACCAATACCAGTGCTACAGCATCGCTGGGCGCCATGACGATAAATAACACCGCTGGTGGTACGGTTACTATCAGCAGCGGCCCGGTTGATATTTATGACCATATTACAATTACCAGCGGCAACCTGGTGGTAGGAGCATCGCCCGCGGCCTTAACTATAAAAAGCACTTCGTCAACACAAACGGCTTATGTGTCGCAGCTGCCGTCGGGTAGTTCCATAACCGGCACCGTGAACGTTGAGCGCTATATTACAGGCGGTACAGGTTACCGTGGTTACCGGCTTATATCGTCGCCGGTATATGCAGGTACGGTAAGCTCGGTTAATGTTTATGATATCAACTACCTGATAGGCGGCATGTTCCTAACCGGTACCCTGGGAACAACCAACGGATTTGATAAACCCGGCAACCCATCGCTCTACCTGTATCGTGAAGACCAGGTGCCAAACAATTCCGGCTATACGACCGGTAATTTTTGGGGCGTTAGCAAGATAAATAACAGCCCGACATACAGCTATTACATGAATGGCGGATCCACCAGTTATAATATACCTGTGGGTAACGGCATTATGGTATTTTTCAGGGGGAACAGGAATTCGGGGGCATCGCTGGCTACACAAACCTCCGCGAGCTATACGATCGCACCAACAGTTACCCTAACTACATCCGGCACGCTTAACCAGGGGCAGATTGTGATGCGCAACTGGTATACACCAACCCAAACAACCATCGGCTATACCGGTTCTGGCACGGCTACAACAACCAATTTTAAGGCCAGGGGTTATAACCTGGTGGGCAACCCCTATGCCAGCGGTATAGATTGGGAGAGCTTTAATACAACAACTTCGGGCACCGGCATTTACGGTGTAAATATCGGAACTACAATATGGGAGTTTAACGCAACAACCCGCAGCTATAGCACCTACCAAAAGGGCGGCGCATCAAACAATGGGGGTATACGCACTATCGGCAGCGGCCAGGGCTTCTTTGTCCAGGCATCGGCGGCCAATCCGCAGCTAATTTTTAACGAATCGGCTAAGGTCTCAACCCAAAATACTACTACTAATTATTTCGAAACCACAAGGAATGCCCTCGCTAATGCAGGTAAAACAGAATCTGCAGCGCGTTCTTTTATGCGCCTGGAACTTTCTGCCGACTCGGTAAATCATGAAGACGTTTATATCGGGTTTGATAAGCAAGCCAGCCGGGCCTATGTTTTTGATGAGGACGCCTACTATATGAGCGGTTCGGGAGGTGCAAGGTTATCGACACTTTCATCAGACAATATTGCCCTGGCCATTAATAAAATACAATTGCCGCAGAAGGCGGATACCATCAGACTGAAAGTTGGCATGTCGTCGCAGGGCCGCTATAATTTCAATATGACGGAGTTTAAAAACGTTCCTGATATTTATGAAGTATGGCTAATGGACGCCTATAAAAAAGATTCGCTTGATATTAAACATAATCCTACCTATGCCTTTGATGCCATAAACGGTGATACTTCGAGCTTCAGTTCGCTACGCTTCAGCGTGGTTATCAGGCAAAACCCTCAACTGGCCTTGCATTTGCTCGATTTTAAAGCGGCCAAAACCGCATCCGGGTCTGAAATAACGTGGACGGCAGAAAATGAGGCCAACTACACCTACTTCACAGTTGAACGCAGTAATGATAACGGCGCAACCTTTAAGGTAGCGGGGGGCTATTCATCAAGCAGCGAGGGAACCTACAGCCTGCTTGACCGGTACCCACCCGTGGGAACAGATTTATACCGCTTAAAAATGGAAGACCTGAATGGCGTGGTTACTTACTCAAAAACCATAGCACTGGTATACACCACCGATAATAAGCTAGCGCTGGCCCCGGTAAGCGTGTACCCTAACCCGGCCCGAAACACCATTAATGTTTCTATCGTTCCGAGTGTAAAGCAAATACCCGAGCCGGTAAGCGTATCATACAATATTATAATTACCGGCAGTAACGGAAACGTAGTACAAAAAGCTGCTTCGTCTCAACCGGAATGGCAAGGCGCTGTAAGCAACCTGATGCCGGGATCGTACGTGGTCCAGGTTTTAGATAATAAGAGCAATAGCGTTGTCGGCCAAAGCAAGTTTATCAAATTATAGAATAAAGCTCAGCATTACATAGTTTTATTAACTTTTCTCTTTCAGCGGGCCGGTATAAAAACCGGCCCGTTTTTTTTGCCTGCTTAAGCCACCTGTGCCCGCAAATGCGTTGAGGCAATAAAATCCCCATTCCTTCCGGCTTTGAAAAAGATGAAATTTTTTATAAAAAAGTTGGAACATCTTTTTCCCATCCTTCGTATAAAGGCTCAAAATTAAGTTGTTACACCCCCTGCAATATTTAATAGCCGTCGACAATAAACTATTGGTACGAATGAGAAAACTATACACCTTGCGCAATCCTCTTCTGAAAATTTTAGCCGGATGCTTGTTTTTAATATCACTGTTTGGTTTTAAAAAAGTTTCCTACTTTGCATCAACGGTGGCAGTAACTACTCCTACCAATAGTTCCAGCCAAATTTCAATCCCGGCGTATTCGGCCGCGGGCACCACAGTAGGTATAACAGCTTATTCAACAACTACAGGTAATACCGGGGTTAACCTGGCGCAAGGCAAAACCACGTATGTTTCATCGGTAGAAACGGCATCCTATCCCGGTTCGTACGCTGTAGATGGCGTAACTACCGGCAACAGGTGGTCGTCGCTGTACACCGACAACCAGTATATCACCATCGATCTTGGGGCTTCTTATGACATGGATAAAGTAAACCTGTATTGGGAAGCGGCATATGCCTCGGCATACAAATTACAGACCTCAAGTGATAACTCGACCTTTGCCAGCATTTACAGCATTACGGGCGAAAACGGCGGGACGGATAATGTTACCGGCTTACCTGGCACGGGCAGATACATCAGGATGCAGGGTGTAACCCGCGCTACGATATACGGCTACTCACTTTATGAGTTCCAGGTATATGGTGCTCCGGCAATTGTTTATTCGCTTACCAACAGTGCTTCCGGAAAATTTACCATCGACTCAAATACCGGTGTTGTGACCGTTGCCGACCCAAGCACACTTGCGGCAGGCAGCTACAGCATTACTGTCCAGGCGGCATCGGGTGCAGTAACTGCATCTACAACTTTCAGCATTACCGTTACCTCAACTACGCCTACTATATCGGGCGCTGGTTCGGGTTGCGGAGCGGGCTCAGTTACATTAACTGCGGCTAATGGCGGCACCGGCGGTACTTACAACTGGTATAATGTTTCAAGCGGCGGCAGTTCGCTTGCAACAGGCACAACTTATGCACCAAGCGTAAGCGGAACTTATTATGTATCGTATACCTCGTCTTCGGGCGTTACCACAGCACGCAGTACAGGCGCTGTTGTTACTATCAACGCTATTCCGTCAACACCAACGTTCACAGCAACTGCATTGGTAACCACAGGCGCTGCCTCTACCGTTACTTTAACCAGTACGTATGATCCGACCTTAACTTATTCGTGGAATTTTAATGGTGGCACACCTTCGACAGGAGCAGGTCAGGGCCCTTTTTCGGTTCAATGGTCAACCATAGGTACAAAAACAATAACGTTGTCGGTAAGTTCGGCAGCTGGTTGTTCTGTTGCGACTGTTTCACAAACGGTTACTGTTGTCTCAAAACTTGCGGACTACGGTTTCAGCAAAGCGCTTGTTTTAAATACGTCTCAAATTACTAACGGTGGTATTTCGTCAACGCTGACAGATTTTCCTGCTCTGGTTTATATAAAGGATGACGCCCTTAAGACCGGTAACAATTGCGGCGACAAGGTTCAGTTTCCCACAGGCAACGGAGGCGGCCTTACTGCGGGCACCAATTATGATTTTGCGTTTACCCTACAGGGCAGCAGCAGCGAATTAAGCTACCAGGTTGACACATACGATTCGGTGAACGGTATTTTATTTTGCTGGGTACGCATACCATCGTTAACATCAACCAACCTGCCGATAACTTTTTATTTCGGTTCGCAAAACCCGGCTCATTCCGCGGCCTGGTCTGCAACTACCTGGGCAAGCGACTACCTGGCGGTATATCACTTTAACGAAGCATCAACCAGTGCCCCTGTTTTAGATGCAACGAGTGCCGGGCGAAGCGCGGTACAAGCTAATACATCTGTAACAAACGACGAAATACATATTGCTGCAAATGTGCCTATTCCGGGTGGTGGTTATAGCTTTAACGGAAGCAGTTCGAGCATAATTCAGAACACTGGTACCAACCCCGACATAACTGATAAGTTTACTTTGTCTGCATGGGTTTATTATAATGGTGATGCGACCAGTGATAATAAAATCATATCAAACGAAATTAATTACACCCAAGGCTACAAGCTAAGCGTAAAGTATGGCAAGCTTGAAACTGAAACCCGTTATGTAGGCGGTGATGGTGTGGGAAACTTAGGTACAGGCGGCGCTGTTAGCAGCAAGACATGGCACTATATACAAGGCGTATTTACCGGAGGCACTACCAGCAGCGCCACGTTTATAAATTATGTGGATGGTGTAGCCGTTCCGAGCGCAAGCATGACGATAAGGAAACAGAGAACGGATATAACACCGGATGCCGGTGATGTTGCGCAAATGGGTATCGACTATCTTAAAAAGACTACAGACCCTAACGATGGCACAAGGGCAACTAACTGGTATAACGGATATATGGACGAAGTGCGCATTTCGAATACCGTTAAAACTGCGGATTGGATAAGAGCCGAGTATTATAATCAAACTGCGCCACTTGCCTTTACTAACTATAGTGCTGCCGTTATATCCTTTAAAGATAATGCGCCTAATTTAGTCGGTGCATTATCCTACACATGGACAGGCCTTGACAGCTCTGCACCTACTGACCAAACTAAAGATAACAACTGGGATGCCAGCTACACCCCCGTATTTAACGGCAATACCAAAATGATTATCCCCGTTGTTAGCTCAGGCAAATATCCTGTACTAACTGCTGACGCCAGTATCTATTCGCTTAACATCGCAGATGGCGGCGCTTATCTTGATTTAAATGGACACACACTTAACGTTGGCTGCAATATTTATAATAACGCAACAACAGGTGGAAAAGGAATTTTAAATTCAAAAACAGGCAATGCTTCTTCGGTTAACTGGAACGGATCGTTAACAGCACAGGGATATTACGGCACTAATAATGCCAAAACTGCCCAATTGGATAACATGACCGTTAATAACTCATCGGCAGGCACTGTTACGCTTACCGGCGGCCCTGTGGATATTTATAATACCATAACCATTACCAAGGGTAATTTGGTAATTGACAACGCCGGCAACGGGGACATGACATTAAAAAGCAGCGCTACATTATCTGCAAGTGTGGCGGCGATACCATCTGCTTACAGTATAACCGGCCTGGTAAATGTGGAGCGCTCCATTAGTGGCGGCCAGTTAAAATACCGGGGGTACCGGTTTTTATCGTCGCCGGTTTATACGGCTAAATCAGGCGCCAACTACTATTATGATTTTAGCTACCTTACCAGTAAGCTGCCTTTAACCGGCACACTTGGAACCAGTGGCGGTATGGATAAAATAGGCAACCCTACAATTTATTTGTACCGTAATGATGTAGTATTTACCAACGCTACATTTAACGGCGGCAACTTTAGAGGAATAAACCAAATTAGCAATACCAACAAGTACCAGATAGGGATAGATTTTGACAGCAACCCGGCTACCAAAACGTTTGACTTACATGTGGGCACCGGTTTTTGGATTTTTTACCGGGGCGACAAAACCAATATATCGACAAAATACATCACGACCACAATTCCTGAGTCGAACACTTTTGTGTCAAGAGGAACATTAAACCAACAGGCGGTGCAGGTAATAAACTGGTATACGCAGTCTGCATCGCTGCAATATTCTATGACGAATGGCAGCAGCTTTTCGGGATATAACCTGGTTGGTAACCCTTACGCAAGCTCAATAGACTGGAATACCCGTGGCACAACGGCAACGTCAGGTATTTATATTACCGGCGTCAGCAATACTATTTATATCTATAACGAGTCGACCAAAACATACGGAACTTATGATGGCAGCCTTGCCGCAAATGGGGCATCCAGTGTAATCCCCAGCGGACAGGGCTTTTATGTGAAGGCTACCAGCGCATCTTCGCAGCTTACCTTTAACGAATCGGCTAAAACCAGTGCGCAGGTAACCGGGCCTACCCAGGGCACGGGCAACACCTTATTATTAACCACTAAGCCGGTTGTAGGCAATACCGGGCCGGTGTTGCAGTATATGCGTTTGGAATTGCGCAAAGACAGTGATAATGTAGAGGAAACGCTAGTGAGGTTTGAGAGTACCGCTCATGACAAATTTGTAGATGGCGAGGATTCAGAACACATGGGCGGCAGCGGAGGCGTAAGCTTTTCGAGTAACTCATCAGACAATGTAGCGCTCATTATAAATCATGTGCCTTTCCCGAAAACCAATACAACAAAGATCAAATTGAATGTAGGTGCAGCGACTGATGGCCAATATGCCATAAACCGCACGGAGTTTAAAAACATACCGCCGATATATGACGTATGGTTAAGGGATGCTTATAAGAAGGATTCGCTTGATCTGAAAACCTATAACAGCTATAAGTTTGATATATTAAAAAGCGATACAAACAGCTACGGGTCAGGCCGGTTTACACTTATTATCCGTGAAACCCCTGGCCTGGGCTTGCATTTGCTGAGTTTTAGCGGTAAAAAAACAACATCGGGTTCAGAGCTGGTATGGAAAACGGAGAACGAAAGGTACTCCACTAACTTTACTATAGAAAGAAGCATCGATAATGGTAAAACCTATAATGTAGTAGGCGGCTTCGCGTCGAGCGAGGAAGGCACATACAGCCTTACAGACAAAAAGCCGGTTATGCCTGCCGATACTTATCGCTTAAAGATGGAGGATTTGAACGGCAGCATAACTTATTCAAACCCCGTTACACTGGCTTATGCCAACGTCGGCGATTTGAATAATAACGCGGTAAATGTGTATCCGAATCCGGCAGTGGGAGTTATAAATGTGGCGATTGTAGAGAATGCGGTTAATTTAACAAAAAGCAATAACCCATCTTACAGTTTAAAAATAACCAATAGCTCGGGTAAGGTACTGAAGACAGTAACCACATCGGGGGCTACCTGGCAGGATAATGTGGCCGGATTATTGCCGGGAACTTATGTGGTGGATGTGACCAACAATGCCGATAATTTATCGGTTGGCAAGGCTAAATTTATAAAATTATAGCCGCAGGGAATATCAAAGTCGGTTATTAACCGTTAGTGGATAAGTATAAGTGACGCGATTGTTGCTAAAAAATGTATTTTTGGAGATGAAGATTAATAGTATGCGGGTAAAATTATTTTTTGGCACATTACTGTTCCTTTTATTAAATGCCACCATTCTTTCTGCGCAATGCACGGGCCCGGGCTGTCCTTGTGATGGAACCGATATTGATACAGGGTGCCCTATTGATAGCTGGGTTACTGTTTTGGCAGTAGTTGCAATGATATTTGCCGCCTGGCATTTGTACAAACAAAAGAAAAAATGCGCTATTGTTTAAAAAACTATAAGAAATAAGAAAAGCCGGATTAGATATCCGGCTTTTTTATTTCAATGAAGATTTGACAAATTTTAAAAGTTGCCAAATCTAATATCGCTTATTAGGAATTTCTTGATGGCATTAACTGCAGCTGCTCCAACACACCGTCAACAACTTTTGGCAGGTCG
>JAZJZL010000044.1:0-28712 GCA_040389845.1 Bacteroidota bacterium | reverse complement strand
ATATTTTTCTGTGCGTTTTTATGCACTTCGCCAACACCAAAGCCTCTCCATACAATTTTGCGGGTGCGTGGGTCAATCAAATCAATAATTAAAGTACCTTCTTTGTAATGCTCTTTTTCGGCATAGGTCGGTCCGCCATACATAAACGGACTGCCATAGGCGTAGTAGTAAGGGCGATAAAATCCGCCCCAGCCATAACCGCCCCAGCCGCCGCCCCAGCCAAAGCCAAGACCCCAGCCCGGGTAGCCCCAGCCGCCGTAGTAGCCCGGCGAATAATAGTTTGTACGTGCACCCCTGCCAACAGTTGTAGTATAACTTACAATAAGGTCGGGATTACGCTGGGCTAATTTAAGCCCCTTCATGGTTAAGGCGCTTGTTGTGGCATCCTTTATTTTTGCATCCGCTTCGTTGTTCACCGTTTTGTCGTTCCTGCCTGATGGCGGCATCCAGGCGAACGTGCGATAACTGCTGAGATTAGTTTTGTTAATGGCGGCAGTGTAATAATTGTAGCTGTTGCATGCTGACAGGCCGGTGAGGGTAATAGCTGTCAGTGCTAAATAGATTAATTTTTTCATAATATTAACTCCCTTATAATCACTTAGACAAACGGTTGCTGAAAGGTTTAATTGCTATTAAAATAATTTTTTATGCAGTGTAAGTATAGTTTATTTAACCACGGAGATACGGAGAAGGCGCGGAGAACACGGAGTTCTAAAAATTTGGCGGCTTTGCTTATTCTTTTTTGTTCTACCTGTGTATCCTCTATATCTATGTGTTAAATTTAAGTATAGTATTGCCGTAAAACCAAATGATTTGAGTTAATAACTCTTAAAAGCTGTTTGAAGCGCACAATATTGGCATTTAAACAATTGCCGTTCGGCTTTAGCCAACGGAATATGCAGGTAAATATAAAAAGGGCTTTAGCCAAAAAACCCGCGATTATTTGGCTAAAGCCCCTGTCCTTTTTATCTATCTGAACCGTTGCCTAAAGCCGAACGGCAATATTTTAGAAGCGCATGAAATTAAACAGCTTTTTAAATATAACTATTTTACCTGTAAAACAACAGTTGCCGGTGCAAGCCCTTTTGATGTTGCGGTAAGCGTAACATTACCGCCCTTATCCTTAGCTTGTATTATGGCTAATGCTAATCCGTTAAAGGCTTTGCGATAGTTCACTTTAAATGAATCATGGTTATTTTCGTCGCCATTGTCTACACCGGCAATAAAGCCTTGTCCGTTAATCTTAAAGTTTACCAGGTTATCGGCGTCAGGCACTACGTTGCCCTTGCTGTCCAGGATACGTACGGTTACAAATGAAAGGTCTTTTCCATTGGCGCTCATGCCTGTCCTGTCTGGCCAAAGCTGAATTTTGGCAGGTTTGCCGGCAGTATGTATTTCGCGCGTCATCACTACCTTGCCGTCCTTGCGCGATACTGCTTTCAATGTGCCTGGCTCATACTTTAAGCGCCACATTACGTGAAGGTCATCGCCGGTTTTCTTTTTTATGCCGATAGATTTCCCATTCAGGAATAACTCCACTTCGTCGGCATTGTTATAATAAGCCCAAACGTCTACAGTTTTGCCCGGAGTCCAGTTCCAGTGCGGAAAAATATGCAGTACCGTTTTGTTAGTCCATTCGGATTGATACATATAGTAAACATCCTTAGGAAAACCCGCTAAGTCGATAATGCCGAAGAACGAGCTGCGTGATGGCCACTTGTATGGCGTCGGCTCGCCCAGGTAATCAAACCCTGTCCAGATAAACATGCCGGAAAGGAAATCATACTTTTTCATCACTTTCCAGGTCATTTCGTGGGTTGAGCCCCAGGGTGGCCGCACGTTATCAAATGCCGAAACTGTATTATCCGGATTGCCTTCGATAAACGGCTTATCCCAGCGTGTTGGCCACACCCTTATGCTATCTGACGGGAAATCGTAATGCCCGCGTGTTTCAAGGCCCGAAGTTGTTTCGGTGGCAATAAATTTTTTGCCGGGATACCTGTCGTGAAAGGCAGCGTAGTCATATTCATGGTAGTTATAACCAATCAAATCTATCGCTCCCGATGCAATAATCTTATTGTTTTTGCCCGGGTTATCGTTAGCTGTGGTTATCGGGCGTGTTTTGTCAAGACTGCGCACTATGCCTGCAAGTTCAGGCGCTATCCTTAACGCGCTGGTATCGCCTTGCTGCGGTATTTCGTTACCGATGCTCCAAATCATTACTGATGGATGGTTGCGATCCCGCAATACCTGGTCTTCCAAATCGCGTTTGTGCCATTCTTTAAAGAAGAGGTGGTAATCAAACTGGGCTTTTTTCCATTCCCAGCAATCGAAGGCTTCGTCCATGACAATGAAGCCCATCTTATCGCAAAGGTCGAGCAGTTCTGGCGCAGGCGGATTGTGCGATGTGCGGATACCATTGCAGCCCATTGCTTTGAGCATTTGCAACTGGCGCTCCAGCGCGCGGGTGTTGATGGCGGCGCCGAGCGAGCCTAAATCGTGGTGATCGCAAACGCCTAATATCTTCATCGGCTTGCCGTTTAGCGAGAAACCCTTGTCGGCGTCAAAATCAAAATAACGTATACCAAGAGATGTGGTATACCTGTCGAGCGCTACGCCATTCTGCATAATCTTGCTAACCACAGTATACAAATACGGATGATCAACTGACCATAATTCCGGTTTAGTAACATTTATATCCTGCTCCACGGTTTGCGTCATTGCCGGGTCTTTGGTATAAATGGAGGTAACTATCGAACCTGCGGGTTTGCCGGCTTTATCAACAATAGTTGTTACCAGTTTCAGGTCTTTATTTTTTACGTCGGTGGTATTGATGTTGGTTTGGATGTGAACGGTGGCTGCATCTGCATTAACCTGTGGCGTGGTAACATAAGTTCCCCAATGGCCTACTGATACATCCTTATTGGTTGTTACCAGCCATACGTTGCGGTAAATACCCGAACCCGAGTACCAACGCGAGTTTGGCTGCGATGAGTTATCAACCTTTACGGCTATGGTATTAGCCCCGCCGAATTTAAGGAAAGGCGTAAGTTCGTAGCGGAATGAGATATAACCATTCGGCCTGAAACCCAGGTGATGCCCGTTTACCCACACATCGCTTTTTTGATACACGCCGTCAAAATCGATAAATACCTGCTTATCTTTTGAATCGGCAGGTACAGTAAATGTTTTGCGATACCAGCCTATACCACCCGGCAATGCGCCGCCTTCCGGAGTCGACGGATTATCCTTACTGAATTGGCCCTCTATGCTCCAGTCGTGTGGCAGGTTTAGCGTACGCCAGCCGGAAATATTCAAATCCGTTTTCTGGCCACCATCAACATCACCCAGGTGAAAGCTCCAGCCTTTATCAAAATCGGCCACAGTACGGCCCTGGCTGTAAGCGTTTGAGGTAAATACTATCAAAAGGATCAAGCCAAACAGGCCCATCGTCCCCGGCAGGAAGGTTCTATTTTTAAGCATAACAAGATGTATTAGGCAATAACTGTAAATTCGACACTAATTTATAAATTATTAGCACATAATGATTAACACAATTTTTTTATTTTAGTGTGCCGATAATCCTATGGAAGAAAAAAACAAAACCACCCACAAAAAATCTGCAGCGCACGCTAATCACCAGCACGTTTACGTTGAACGCGACTGGAAGGAATATATCGGTGAGTCGGCTTTAATTATTTTCAGCGTTTTGCTTGCATTGGTTTTAACCGAATTTATCAACGCGCAGCACGAAAAATCGCAGACCAAAGAGTTGCTGGGCAATATTAAGGAGGAATTGGTAAAAAATCTTAGGGGCGAAAAGGAGCAATATGTTTACCAGCGAGGTGTTTTAAAACGAATCGACTCGGCGATGAGCGACCCCGCCCTGCAGCACAAGATCCTGGCGAACGGAGAGTTTCACCTCAAATACATTGCTCCCGACGGAATACAATACCGCGACCTTGACCGCGTTGCCTGGCAGGTGGCCCAAAGCCACAATATTATGCCCAAACTCAACTTTCAACTGGTTGAAAAGCTAACGGATATCTACGATCAGCAGGCGCGTATTGATAAGCTGGAAGATAAAATAGGCGATATCTTTTTGCAGTATGAATCGCGTAAAGACGAAAACATCCGGCAATCGCTGATACTGTTGCGCGATAACTACAAAGGCTGGGCTTTTGACCGTGCGCCTTCCCTGATAAAGAAATATGAAGACGCGATAAAGGAGATTGATAAGGACTTGTAGTGCTACATTCTTCAGTACGAAAGTGTACACAAGTGTTCCGCGGAACATTACAGTGAGTGCCATATAATCGGATATTAACAGGGTTTTAACCTTAATTTCCTAAATTTCACCTGTACACAAGTGTTCTCCGGGTGTTCCACCTGTACACACGCGTTCCGCGGAACAGTACAGTTACGTGGTTAAAATATTCTTTACCGCCCTCTCAATATCCGGGTATTCAAACTTAAACCCGCTATCCAACAAACGCTTAGGCAGCACCCATCTGCTTTTCAATATCAATTCCGTTTCGGTACCGATAACAACTGAGCCAATTTCCAGCAGCCATTTTGGTGCGGGCAGCCCTATTGGCATACCATATATTTTGCGGATAATGCGCATTAGGTCATTATTTTTTACCGGATTAGGGGCAACGCAGTTAAATACGCCGCTTAGTTCAGAATGGTCCATTAGCCATTCGGTGCTGTGGGCTGCGTCTGTTTCGTGCACCCATGATACATATTGCCCGCCATTACCCTGTTTACCTCCAAAACCCAACTTCACTAAATTAAGCAGCCGTGGAAAAACGCTGTCAGACCGGCCAAGCACAATGCCCATACGCAGTGCGACCTTGCGGGTTTTAGGCGTTTCATATTTGTTAAAGGCAGTTTCCCAGGCGTTAACGACATCCACAGAAAAGCCGGTTCCAATCTCGCCGGTTTCCTCATCCTGCGGCCGGTCTTCGGCATGGCGATAGATAGTGGCGGAGCTTAAGTTTATCCAAAGCTTCGGCGGCTCATAAAGATCGCGGATTACTTCGCCAAGCAATTCTGTAGGCACTAGTCTTGAAGCAAATATTTCTGCTTTGTTTTTTTCGGTATAGCGGCAGTTTACATTTTTACCGCAAAGGTTAATAACCATATCGGCATTCACCAATTCGGCTGTCCATTTTCCGCGGGTTTTACCGTCCCATACTATGGTGCGTACGTTACCTTCGGTTTGCTTTTCGTGGCGGCTTAGTATTATTATCTCCTCAGCTTTGTCTTTATAATATTTGGCGAGTACAATACCGAGGTAACCGTTGCCGCCAGCGAGAACTATCTTTTTGTATTTCATTTTATTGGTTCATTTGTTCACTGGTTCATTTGTTCATTGGTAGGATGGCCGAAAAGCTTAACTCAATCCAACTTAATCAACCTAACAATAATATTACTACTAGCAGCATAGCCCTGTAAAACGCCCAGGTAATGGTCATTGTCCAACCGATTTTCAATAGTTTGGTGCGACGGATATGTTCTAAAAACATCAGCCCGGCAACAGCCATAAAAGCTAAGCTAAAAAATAGCGGTGTCAATACAAACCAGCGATGCAATGCTAACGGCAATAACAGTAATAGACTGCCGCCAAAAGAAATGGTCATCATATTACCAAGGTACTCCCAAAGCTTTGTTTTGGCAAAGGTGGTGATGATTATCCCCTGGAAAATGATTTGTCCGCCGCATATTATGTATTCCCGGTATGCATTACCCAGGGGAATTGCCGGCGTTAATAAATGTACATATACCGTTAAGATGCAGCCGGTGCAAAACCAGGTAAAAAGCAAATAGGCGATTCGATAGTGCAGTTTAAATGTGGGCTGATAGTTGTAGCTATTACCACTTTCGCTTGCAGGAATAATCACCCGGCGGTTGTAAGATATAAAAGCATAAACCTTGCGCATTACCCATAAAAAAGGATTGCTTGCAAACAACCGAGTAAACAAGGGCCATGCATTCCCCAATATTTTAAAGATACTTTCTACGCCATACGTTACTTCTCCATTAGCCATGTTTACCAGGGCAATTTCATTAACGGCGCGCTGCTTATCAATCAGCGGACAAACGTTCATATCCGTCTGATAGGCTGCCCGCCCGCCGGCGTCGAGCATGCCGGTTTTAACAAATGCCTGTGTGTAGGCCCTGCACATGGGGCATTCGCCGTCGAACAATATCATATGGTTTTTTAATGTTTTCATAACTTTCAATATTTAATGAAATATTGTTTCAAAAATAAATCGGCATGTGGCTGCCGACGTATTGCGAACAAATGTAGTTAATTGTTTTGAATTTTCAATAATTATTGAAAATAAAATTTGATTTCTGACTAACGCTTAATATTGAATAAGTTTCGTTTTGGCGGCGTAATAAATTCAATTAAACAAGTTTTTGCGTTATACACGTTGTCACCAGAAAAAACCACCTATCATTTTCCTATTTGCAGCAGGGGCCATTGTGCGCACAATCACTAAAAGCCCCTGCTCAATCGATAATTACAAATGCCTCACCTGGTAATTCCTTACCCCGAAGCTTATCGCCGCCAAAAACAAATTGAGTATTAAAACAGTCGTAATAAACCCGGTATGCGAATTATGTTGCATGGAGCCAATATAATCCGCTACCGGTATCTTTTCGATGACGCAATAGGTGATGAAGAAAAATAAAATCTCGAACAGCTTTTTTCCGCCGCTTAATATCCCAAGGCCCACTGAAAGTAATACCACAAACACTGCACCGTTGATAAGATTAAGCACCGTATAAAAATCGCTGATTATTGCATAACGCAGCATCACAGGTAATGCCAGGCCAACGGCTAATATAACGCCCGCCAGTAGTTGCGAGGGCAGCATCCGTTGCAGGGGTTTGTAAGATGACCAGGTAAAATAATGCAGCCGGTTGGTTATCTCTTTAGTTGCGATATCCGAAAAACGGGTAACCTGCAGAAACAATAATACCGGGAGTATGTAGGCATGCGCAACGTTCAATGGAACGAAAAGCATGCTTATCCATGCGCCGCCGTTTATCATCCAAAACCATTTGGAACCTTTGCGGATTAGCAATAGCAACTCGGTTTTAACAAACGGAAATATGCTATAATCGGCAACGACAGGCGGAAGTAATGCAACATTTATTCCCTTTGCAAACTCCGATATGCCGGATGAAGCAGAGAATGCCGGCTCCTTTTTCTTCTTACTGACTGGCTGTTTAAAATCGAACCGGTGAAAGAAAAACGACGAAAAATAGACTATCGCGAAAGCAAAGCAAACCCAAACCAGGCGGCTTAACAGGAAAATGCTCGTCCAGCTGATGCCATCCCATACAAATGTTTTAAAGCGGTGTTTGGCGCTAAAGGTAAAGCCGAGGTTAACCGCTTCGATATGTTCGTGGTATTGCGTGTTTACTTTATCCTTAACGCTGTTGGTCATGGCGTTTACACCGAATGGATCGACAAAAGTTATTGCTGTGCTTCCGCTATGACCGACCACATTTGACATTATGACGCCAAATAAAAAGAAAAAGACAACATATTGCAGTATACTCTTTCTACCTAAAAAAACCTCGCCAACTACTGCCAGGGAAGATATGAAAAGTAGCGCCGGCAATGCAAAAAACAGGTAGGGCAGCACAAAGTCGGTAAGGACAAATGATGAACCATCTGTGCGGACGAAGAACATTACAATGCTCATCATAAACGTAATACCTGTTATGGTAAGCAACACCAGGAAATTGCTAAGCGTTTTGCTTAGCAGGTAACCAAAGTTGCTGAGGGGTGTTGTGGCGATAATCTGCCCGATGCCTGTATCCACATCTTTTTTAATACCGCCGTTTATCAGAAAGAAACCATAAAGCGACAGCATAATAGTACTCATCATTGCCGAAACGTGGCCTACCCACGCTGAATTGTAAATGCCTTTATAACCGACAACATTGAGCGTGGTATATGATGCCGATGGCGGTGGAACAAATGAATAGGCCGCGTAAATGGTAATAGCCAGCGTTATTAAAAACGAATAGCTGCGGGTGCGCTGTAAATAATCGGCCTTGATAATACTGTAGATATATTTCATGCTATCAGGCTTTATTATGAGTTAGAAACAGGTAAGCATCTTCAAGAGTTGCATTTACCGGGTTGGATCCGGGCGCTGCCGGCTGATTGCGTGTTATGTAACGTGCTTTTGTATTTTCCCTTTGGCGGCTGGTATCGATAACCAGGTGCGCAGCCTTCAAAGCTGCCAATGCGTTACTATCAACTACCGTCTCGAATACTTTGCCTTCTACCAGCTTAACAATGTCAGGTTTCGAGCCTTTTTGCAGCAGGACACCGCCCTGCATTATGGCAACTTCATCGGCAATAGTTTCTATATCCGACACGATGTGCGATGAAAGAATAATGATGCAGTCATTTGCCATATCTGAAATCAATTGGCGGAAGCGGACGCGTTCCTCCGGGTCCAGGCCTACGGTAGGTTCGTCAAAAATCAAAACCTTAGGGTCGTTAAGCAATGCTTGCGCGATGCCTATACGCTGTTTCATCCCGCCGGAGTAGCTGCCGATGGGGCGTTTGGCATCGGCTGTTAAGTTGACACCGTCCAGCAGCATATCTATGCGTCTTTTTAAACCCACGCCGCCAACACCTTTAAGGGCCGCCACATATGCTAAAAACTCGTATGCGTTTAAATTCGGATAAACGCCGAAATCCTGGGGCAGATAGCCCAGCATTTTGCGGATGTAATCGGGATTATTTACAATATCCTCTCCATCTAAAAACAAGGTTCCTGCGGTAGGCTTGCTGATGGTAGCAATAATTTTCATCAGGGTTGATTTGCCAGCGCCATTGGGACCAAGCAGGCCTAAAATACCCCTGTCTATCGTAATGGAGTAATCGGATAAGCCGGTTTTGTGTTTGTTATATTGCTTGGTAAGGTTCTTAATTTCTAAGGCCATAAGGATTGTGTATGTCCTTGAGATGCGGATTGTGGGATTAGGTTACAGGGATAAAGAAAAATACTACGCAGCCCGTCATTGCTGTATCCATCAGGGGGTAACCCTGGTGGATACTTACAATTGCGAGGCCGGACGGTGTCGGACCTTTAACACATGGCTACCGGGATGTCGGCGGACAGGAAACCATGATAGGCAAACTCCAGTGCACTATGGCGTAGAGATTGCTTCAAAGCACGTTGCAGGCAACACACCTTATAATGACGAATTTGTAAGTTGCTGATTATCAATTCTAATTTCATACTCATCATCACTGTTTTTTCAGGGTTACCCCCTGATGGATACTCGTAATGACGGACGTTTTACAAACAAAAAAGGGTTGTAAAGTAACCTCTACAACCCTTTAAGCTTATATAACCCTTTTAACTTAAACTCAGGCAACCATCATCTGGTCAACCAGGTGGCCCATATCGGCCTGGTTTCCGGTTAATTTAGACAGGAAATTACCCAGACCGAAATCTATATTTTTTTCGTCCTTTGATTCTTTAACCAACTCGGCCATGACCGGGGTGATTAATGTATTAGCCGCCAACATGGCCGAATCAGGTTCGATGCCGTAAAAGTTATTCAGCTTACTGGCGAACCTGTTAATTATGCTCGACACCAGGGCATTATTGTAAATGCCCGAAAACTGAAAGAACTTAATAAGGTCTTTTATCTTACCCGTCTCCAGTTGGTTTTTTAACACTTCGATAATCGAACTCGAAGCTTCGTTTATAACTGCTTCGTGGTATTTGGTTGGAATTGCAGGATTGTCTATAACAGCCGTCCCGGCGTTACTTTTGACAAGCATAAACAGTTTTTCAAACATGGTGTTATTTAAATTAGATGTCGATTAATAAAATGATAAAAAAATCAGATTTCTTTAATCATTGATGCAAATATACCTAATAAGTATTTTGATATTCTAAACAGGATATAAGATCTGTTAAAATTATGACAATTCACTTATTGTAAAACAAACACTATGTAAGGCGTGTTGAAATAACACTTAGGTGTCATACTTTTGAGGATAAATAGCACCCCAAAGTATTAACTTATTACATTTGTCTAAAATCATTTCAATTATGCTGCCAAACACCGATTTCACCACCACACAGGCCTACAAATACCTGGCCGACCATTACATCGATATTGCCCAACAAAGCCTCAAGGGCCTTTTTGATGCTGATAGCGAACGCTTTGCTAAATTTTCCTTGTTTTTTGAGGATATGCTGCTCGATTACTCCAAAAACCGGGTAAACGATGAGACTGTAGCCTTGTTAATGCAGCTGGCTCGCGAGTGTTCAGTAAATAAGGCAATTGATGCCATGTTCAGCGGCGAAGTTATCAACGCTACCGAAGGCCGGCCCGTGTTGCATATAGCCTTGCGCAACCGCAGCAACAGGCCGATTTATGTGGAAGGAAAAGATGTAATGCCCGACGTAAACCGCGTGTTGGAGCACATGAAAGATTTCAGCAATTCCATCATCTCGGGTGAATGGAAAGGTTACACCGGGAAGGCAATTACCGATGTGGTTAATATCGGCATCGGCGGTTCTGATTTGGGGCCGGTAATGGTTACAGAGGCGTTAAAGGCTTACAAAAACCACCTGAACATGCACTTCGTATCGAATGTGGATGGAACGCATATAGTTGAAAACCTGAAAGGTTTAAGCCCGGAAACTACCTTATTCCTTATTGCGTCAAAAACTTTTACCACGCAGGAAACCATGGGCAATGCACATAGCGCCCGCGACTGGTTTATTGAAGGCGGCGGTAAAGACGAAGATGTTGCCAAGCATTTCGCAGCATTATCTACCAACAGTGAAGGCGTTTCCAAATTCGGCATCGACACAAAAAATATGTTCGAATTTTGGGATTGGGTTGGCGGCCGTTATTCTTTGTGGAGTGCAATAGGATTATCAATAGCTTTAGGCATCGGTTTTGATAATTTTGAACAGCTGCTTGATGGCGCACATGCTATGGACGAGCATTTCCGCTCGACAGAACTGGAACAGAATCTGCCTGCTACACTTGGCCTGGTAGGCATCTGGTACAACAATTTCTTCGAAGCTGAAACCAACGCCATATTACCATACGATCAATATATGCACCGCTTTGCAGCATACTTCCAGCAGGGCGATATGGAAAGTAATGGCAAGCATGTAGACCGCAATGGTAACCCGGTAGATTACCAAACCGGTCCGATTATATGGGGCGAGCCGGGTACCAACGGTCAGCATGCATTTTATCAGCTGATACACCAGGGAACCAAATTAATCCCTTGTGATTTTATAGCACCTGCTCAATCGCACAACCCGCTTGGCGAGCATCATAAAATGCTGTTATCAAACTTCTTTGCGCAAACCGAAGCTTTGATGAACGGCAAAGACCGCGAAACAGTAGTGGCAGAATTGAAAAAAGCCGGCAAAAACGATGCAGAAATCGAGAAGATTGCGCCATTTAAGGAATTTGAAGGCAACCGCCCTACAAACTCCATCCTCATCAAAAAAATCACCCCGCGTAGCCTGGGCTCATTGATTGCCATGTATGAGCATAAAATATTTGTACAGGGCATTATCTGGAATATCTACAGTTTCGACCAATGGGGTGTTGAGCTGGGCAAACAGCTTGCCGGCAAAATATTGCCTGAGTTGAAAGATGATGCAGAAGTTTCATCACATGATTCATCAACAAACGGGTTGATAAATCAATATAAGGCGTGGAGGTAGGGCCGCCGGTATTTAAAGCTAAAATAAATAAAAGCGCACCCGCGTCTGTGTCTCCACAGACGCTTCGGAAAGTCTATTCGGAGGAAAGAAGTTTGACCAATATGCGGATGTGGAGACACAGCCTTCGGCAGTACTAAAAATGCCCGGTTTTTGCCGGGCATTTCTAATAATTTCTTATTTCGATTTCGGTATAAAACTTACCTGGAACAATTTATCCCATTTCTTCCCGGTCAAAAAGATTCGTTTGCCTGCAGCATCATAAGCGATGCCATTCATCACTTCTGAATTGGCATTTCGTTTGGTTTCCGGATATAGATTCGTCAGGTCTATCCTTTGTAAAACCGCCCCGGTTTTAGGGTCGATGGCGATAATGGTGTTTGTTTTCCAAATGTTGGCGTAAATTTTACCATCAATGTATTCTAACTCATTGATCTCGTTCACCGCGCCTTTTTCGTCATAAACATCAATGTGGCCGGTTTCCTTATAGGTGTTTTTGTCCAGGAAGTATATGCGGTTGGTTTTATCGTCAAAACAAAGCCTGTTGCCGTCAAAACACATGCCCCAGCCTTCAACGCCGACTTTGTTTTCAAAATTGCTCAGCAGCTTCAGGCTGCCCTTGTCATACACATAGCCTATCTTTTCGTGATAGGTTAGCTGGATAATTTTTTCGCCGACGATGGATATCCCCTCAGCAAATACTTTCGGGTCCACCATCGTCTTTTGCAATACCTTGCCGGTGCTTAACTCCACCTTCCGCAGGCTCGACTGGCCGGTAACTTCTTCGTTAGGCGGGGGCGTAAGGTAACCGCCGCCGCTTTCATACAGGTAGCCATTTTCGTAAACCAAACCCTCGGTAAAGCAACTGGTATCGTGCGGGAATACTTTTTCTATTTTAAAGGAGAGTTCTTCAGGTGCTTTTGCAGGCAAAAGCACAATATTAGTAGCCACATCCTGGCTTTTGCCGCCGGTGTAGATCTTAACATCAATCGTTTTTGGTCCTAAGGGCATCCCATCGGTTTTAAGAGAAAATGCCGACGAGTCTTTTTTGGAACCAACTCTTGCCGAATCGACTAAATAAACAATAGAATCCGGTTTAAGGTCGCCATAATGCACAGCTATATCAACCTTATCTCCTGATTTATAGGTGGTGCCGGCTTCCGGACTTACGGTTATGGCCTCCTGCTGCGATTTAGGTCCGCAGCCAAAAGCCAATAATGCTGCTACTGCCAATATTATTTGAACTTTACTTTTCATTATCTGTGACGTTATACAGTCAGTTAATCGTTTATCGTGCTGTTTTCTTAACCAATTCTATTTGGTAAACGTGCGGCCATTTCTTACCGGTAACAAAAAGCCGCCGGCCCTTTTCATCCCAGGCTATGCCGTTTAGCACATTATTAATATTGTCGTAATCTTTGGGGCGTGCGCTTACCGGCCAAAGGTTTTTCATATCTGCCCTTTTTAAAACAGCGCCTGTTTTCGGTTCAATTACCAGGATAGTATCTTTAGTATAAACGTTAGCATAAAGCTTGTCGTCTATGTATTCCAGCTCATTTATTTCATTAATGGCCCCTTTGTCATCCAATACATCTATGTATCCTGTTAAATGGTAATTGTCCTTATTTAAAAACCAGATGCGGCTGGTGCCATCGTCAAAGTATAGCTTTCTGCCATCAAAACACATTCCCCAGCCTTCATTGCCCACTTTATTTTCAAAGGTGCTTATTAAATGGAGGTCGTTTTTGTCATACACAAAACCAACTTTTTCCCGGTATGTCATCTGGATAACTTTATCACCAACAACCGAGATGCCTTCGCCAAAATATTTTTTATCCATTTTGGTTACTTTCAAAGCCTTACCGGTATTTAAGTCCGATTTCCGAATAGTTGATGTTCCATAGCTGCCGGTACTTTCATACAATACACCGTCAGCATATTGCAAGCCTTCGGTGTACGACGATGTATCGTGCGGAAAAACCTTTACTACTTTATACGTGTATTCGTCGGGCACTTTGGCTGATAATAAAACAATGTCAGTCGAAATTTCCTGGCTCTTCCCGCCCTCGTAAACTCTCGCTGTTATTAGCCTTGTGCCTACTTTCAGGGTATCGGTTTGTAAAGAGAATGCCGATGAATCTTTCTTTGAACCGATTCTTACAGAATCGAGCAGGTATACAATTGAATCAGGCTTTATGGAATTACGTAGGTTTATTAGAATCGGCTTACCGGCTTTTAATATGGTACCTGATTCAGGGCTTAGGGTAAGATTCGGCGGCGGTGCGGTTCGGCAGCCAAATGCCAATAGAAGTATCACAGCCAGTAATAAGTTAAGCTTAAATTTCATCTGGTTCATTCAGTTGGCTGTTGGCCAAAACGCGTCTTCTATATGTTTTAGTATGTAGTTGTCATTCCTGTCAAACAGTATGGATATAATATCAAACCGGCACTCGCCCTGGTGATTCATCAGGTATAGGTATTCGTCCGCCGCATCGGCCAGTAACCTTTGTTTTCGTGCATCCACAAAATCCTCCGGTTCGCCAAAGCCGTTGCCCGTGCGGGTTTTTACCTCGGCGAATATAATCATCTTGTCCTTATACGCAATCAGGTCGACTTCGAGCCGGCCATGCGTCCAGTTCTCATCCAAAATCTCATAGCCCGCACTTTCCAGGTGCGCTTTTGCCAGGCTTTCACCGCGGCGGCCGAGTTCCAGGTGTTTTGCCATTACTTCAAAATTACTGAACCTAAAAAGTCTGAAATGGTTTTTTCCACCTTCTTCATGTGCATATACTGGTTCAGCAAAATTTCCTGGTCGGCCTCTGCACTCGTGGTTTGCAGCTCTTTGCGTAAGCTCTCCAATATTTTGCCGACCTTTTGTTTTTTAAGATGAAATATGGCGCCTAAAATAGTGGCCTTCATATTGCCCTGTTCGTCGTTCACCAGTATCCGGTGCATCTCGTACCAGTTCTCGCTCAGGGTATATTTTGTGGCAATTTGATTGATGGCTAAGTCGACGACCTCTTTATCAGCATAGTGAATAAAAAATTGCTCGTCGGGCAACACGCCGTTTTCCACCTCTTTACGATAGATCTCAGCAAATTTCTTAGCCGCCGGGTTTTCAAACTCCACATCGCTCAGCTCCGCAATCATAAACGGACCGATATACGTGTCGGCAATACCATCCCAGGTTATCATTTTGTTGCCATAAAGCAATAACAGGCGTATAATCTCCTTTTCCTGGCTGGAATCATCTTTTTCAGTTGCCAGTTGGGGTTCATCCGGCATAAACTCTTCAGGCGGCGCGAACCTTGAAGTTTGCTGCTGCGAGTCTTTTTTAGATTTAGCCGCCCGCATCTTGTTGAGCTCTGACAGTAAAGCGCGCTCATCAATCTCCAACTGGTAGCTGCATTCTTTAATAAATACAGATGCTTTTATCGAGTCGGGGATTTTGGCGATACTTTCAACAATCTCGCGTATTACATCCGCCTTACGTATCGGGTCATTGCCGACTTCCTTCAGCAGTATTTCTGTTTTGTAAAGAATGAAGTCTTTCCTGTTATCGGCGATGTGCTTTTTAAAACCGGCAGTGCCAACAAGCCTTACGTACGAATCCGGGTCGTGCCCATCCGGGAAAAGCACCACCTTTACATTGAGGCCTTCTTCCAAAATCATATCCAGTCCGCGTAACGAGGCTTTTATACCGGCGGCATCGCCATCGTACAAAATTGTAATGTTTTTGGTAAAGCGGCTGATGAGCTTTATCTGCTCAACGGTAAGCGAGGTACCGGATGAGGCCACCACGTTTTCAATCCCTGCCTGGTGAACCGACAGCACATCAGCATATCCTTCAACCAGGTAACAATTATCTTCTTCGCGAATAGCTTTTTTGGCAAAAAACAGCCCGTAAAGAACGTTGGACTTATGGTATATCTCCGACTCGGGAGAGTTTACATATTTCGGTACGTTTTTATCGGTTTTAAGCGTACGGCCGCCAAAGGCGATAACCCTGCCGGTGAAACTATGTATCGGGAACATCACGCGGCCGCGGTAACGGTCGTACATTGAGCCGTTGTCGCGTTTAACAGAAAGGCCGCTTTCTTCTAGAAATTGTGCCTGATACCCGTCCTTTATGGCCTGCCCGGTAAAAGCTTCCCATTGATCGGGCGAGTAGCCCAGCTCAAATTTTTTGATGGTATCGTTGCTGAAACCGCGCTCCTTAAAATAGCTCAGGCCAATATTGCGGCCTTCATCGGTGTCCAGCAGGCTTTCATGAAAGAACTTAGCTGCGTAGCCGGTAACGATCATTAGGCTTTCGCGGCGGTTTTCCTCCTCTTTGTTTTCGATGGTTTCAACCGTTTCCTCAACTTCAATGCTATACTTTTTTGCCAGCCATTTAAGCGCTTCGGGGTAGCTGAATTTCTCCAGCTCCATCAAAAAAGTGACGGCCGAGCCACCTTTGCCCGAAGAGAAATCCTTAAAGATACCTTTGGCGGGAGATACCGTGAACGATGGCGTACGCTCATTGGCGAATGGCGAAAGCCCCACATAATTTGCGCCGCGCTTTTTTAACTGCACAAACTCGCCTATCACCTCCACAATGTCTGTGGCTTCCATAATACGGTCGATAGTTGCTTTGAGGATCATTAAAAATGCTGCGCTTTAGTGCAACCACAAAAGTAACTTTTTCCGGTGTGCCGGATGGTTCAACGACAGATTAAATTTCAACAAAATAATGTTGATTTAAACGATTTCTCATCATCGGAGCCTATTGTTTTTGCACTTCCGTAACCCTAACTTTATACAATACTGATAAATGACGCATCATTTCCATATCCCTTCATTTCCGCTTAGCCAGTTTATTACCTGCTTTGTTTATTATAAGGGATATACGGCTGTGCATTCCATAGACCGCTTTTTGCCGAATGGCAACGTGGAAATCATCATCAACCTCACAGATGAGTCCCGCTATATCTACGACAGCCATACCCTGGCCAAAACCAACGAGTATAAAAAACTTTGGATATCGGGCATCAGGGAACGGTTTATCAATATTCCCTCCGGCAACGGGGCCGAAATGTTTATCATCGAATTTAAAAAGGGAATGGCCCAACCATTTTTGGGCATGCCCCTAACCGAAATTACCGGTCGGGTAGTTGAAGGCGAGCTGGTATTAAACAAAGTATTTTCCGAATTGCGCGAGCGGCTGCTTGAACAGGATAATCCGGCAGCTATGTTTAAGCTGGCCGAAGCGATGCTGCATAACCAATTTCAAGGTAAGCTGTCGGTAAATGCATTTGTAGATTTTGCGATCAGCTGTATTTTGGCAAACCCCGCCGGCACAACCATTAAAAACATTGCCGGCAAGGCGGGCTATTCGTCAAAGCATTTGATAAATATTTTCAGCAACCATACGGGTGTCAGTCCTAAATCTTTTTTAAGAATTATGCGATTTCAGAAAGCTATACAGGATATTGAAACTACCGGCGCTATCAGCTGGGTATCGCTGGCGCATGATTGTGGCTATTACGACCAGGCCCATCTGATTGCTAATTTTAAAGAATTCTCGGGCTTTACGCCCCTGGAATATATGCAAGCCAAAGGTGGTGCATGGTTAAATTATGTGCCTGTGGGGTAGTTTTCTATATCTTTTCACCGTAGCGATGGGTTTAAAACCCATCGCTACGGTGAAAGCGCCAGGTAAATTTTTTCCAATACAATTAAAAAGTCAACCGCTTTATTTGTCCTAAAAAATAAAAGATGAAAAAATATACAGCTATAACATTATTGCTTGCCGGTATTACAATTAGTTTAATTGCGTTAACATCGGCGTCAAAACCTGATTTACGCTCGCAGCTTATCGGCGAATGGCGCAATGTTTATGTAAAAGTAAACATGCACACAAAAAGCAAGCCCGCAGTCGTTATGGAAGCCGACAGCAGCAATTGGGAAAAGCGTTTGGGCATCAAGCCTATTCGCACACACTTTTTAAAAGACGGCACCTATTACTCGGAATACCGCAATCTAAAGGACAGCACCGTGCGGCGGCCGGCAGGCACCTGGTCGTTAAAAGGAGACTCGCTTTCAATGACACAGCTTACGCCCGATAAATCAATCTTAAAGCTGCATTTATCAATCACCCACGATCAAGCTACTTTTCATGGCATGATTGATTTTGATGGCGAGGGTGTGGATAATGACGAATATTTCGGGATACAGAAAAAATTTAAATAAATACCCGGTGCTGCGTCCTCACAGCACCATGCCCACTTTATCTGGTACGATATTCCCAATCTCGGCCGAATATGCTATAATTGCACCATGTACACTATCCGGAAAGCAACCATAGCCGACGTTGAAAGCATCAGGGCCATCGCCGATAAAACCTGGCGGCTTGCCTATGGCGAAATATTATCGCCAGAGCAATTGGAGTTCATGCTGGCGGAAATTTATTCCGCAGAAAAAATTGCCGCACAGATTAACGACGGTAGCCAAACTTATTTAATGCTGGTTGAAGGTGACAAGCCCGTGGCCTTTGCCGGCTATTCACCACGTAGCGAAGACCCTGAAATATATAAGTTGCACAAGCTGTACTGCCTTCCGGAAACACAGGGAAAAGGCTATGGTAAAGTATTGATAAATGAAGTAATTACCAAAACCCTCAAAGCCGGCAAATATACCCTCGACCTTAATGTAAACCGCTATAACAAAGCGAAGAATTTTTATGAAAAGATGGGCTTCGCCGTGGCTTATGAAGAGGATGTACCGATTGGTGATTACTGGATGAATGATTATGTGATGCGGAAGGAATTATAGTTGTATCTTCATTTCATCATGAAGCAACTTAACTCACCCTCTTCCTTCTTCTTAATAATTATCGCATGTGTTTTTAGCTGTTACTCCGGCAATGCACTGGCGCAAAAGACTTTTGATTGTTCTAAACTGCTCAGACAAAATATAGTGCCCGAAAAACCACAGGACGTAATAGACAACTTTAATAACCACGCCGGTTGTTTCGGACTTGACAGTGTAGACCTTAGAATATTTAATAACGGCCCTTCGCTGGGTTCGCTTATGGTTAGAAAGGCTCAATCAGGCAAGAAAAATATTACCTACGCCGAAATTTCGTCAGACATAAATAAGATGAAAAAGGATACGGCTTATGCTCCCATGCGAAATTTAGTAACAGCGCAGATGACGCTCGAAAAGAGAAGTTTCTCGCCAGATAACTGGGACAACAGCTTAAAATATCTGCAGGTTGTGGGAATACCCGATAGCGATGTAGAAGCCTTTCACAAATATGCGCTCGAAAAAAAGGAACATCACTGGACTTACCGGCAGCTTATCGTCGGCTACCGGATGAAAAAGGAATCGGAGAAGCCGGTGAAACAGTAGCTAGCGTTTAAAGCGCTTTCTTATATCAACTAAAGTCAAATACGAAACTGTTTGCTCATCTTCCTCAATTAGAATAGCATCAATCATATTTTTGTACTCATCAGTAATTTCAAGGACTCTGTGGCTTCTATACAAAAAATCTTCATATTCATTTATAAGTATAATTATTGCAGTTTTTTCTCCCTTACTATCCAAAATAAATCGTATATCCATAGTCAAATTTAATAACTGGCGGTGAAGATTTACGAAGTTTCCAAAACTTCGTGAATGTGGCGAGGGGCAACATCACAACCTTTCAACTTTCCAACCTTACAACAACCTAAACAATTTCGTATTTTTGCAGCATGGATATGGATGCTGTAAAACTGCTGCAGGGCCGTTATTGTAATTCGCTTACCGAATACTCCCGTTTTGTAACCCGCGAGGTAAATATCGGCGATGTGCCTATGGGCGGCAACAATCCCATCCGCATCCAAAGCATGACCACTACCGACACCATGGATACCATTGGAACGGTAGAACAAACCATCCGCATGGTTGATGCCGGCTGCGAATATGTACGCATTACCGCGCCAAGCATAAAAGAAGCACAAAATCTTGCCGAAATAAAAAAACAGCTGCGGGCACGCGGGTATACGGTGCCGCTGGTTGCCGATATCCATTTCACCCCCAATGCTGCCGAGGTAGCCGCCCGCATAGTTGAAAAGGTGCGCGTTAACCCCGGCAATTACGCCGACAAAAAACGTTTCGACCAAATAGATTATACCGACGCAGAATACCAGGGCGAGCTGCAGCGTATCCATCAAAAATTTGCACCGCTGGTAAAAGTCTGCAAAGAATATGGCACGGCCATG
Organism: Bacteroidota bacterium; assembly: GCA_040389845.1. Lineage (GTDB taxonomy): Bacteria > Bacteroidota > Bacteroidia > Sphingobacteriales > Sphingobacteriaceae > Mucilaginibacter. The sequence continues at coordinate 8,713 of JAZJZL010000044.1, read as the reverse complement.
CGCATCGGTACCAATCACGGGTCACTTAGCGACAGGATTATGAGCCGCTATGGCGACACTCCGCAAGGCATGGTGGAAAGCGCCATGGAATTTATCCGTATATGCGAGACGCTGAATTATTATAACCTGGTTATTTCCATGAAATCCAGCAACCCGCAGGTGATGGTGCAAGCCTACCGCCTGCTGGTTGAGACGATGGTTGCCGAAGGCATGAACTACCCGCTGCACCTGGGCGTTACCGAGGCTGGTGATGGCGAGGATGGCCGTATCAAGTCAGCAGTAGGCATCGGCACCTTGCTGGAAGATGGCCTGGGCGATACCGTACGCGTATCCTTAACCGAGGAACCCGAAGCCGAAGCACCTGTGGCAATTGCGCTGGTGAACCGGTACGTGGGGCGAAAAGCTGAAAGCGAAAAGCAAAAAGCAGAAGGCCGGATAGACGTGCCTGGGTCTTCAACCACTCACTACTCACCATTTACCGCTCACCACTCACCCTACGAATACAAGCGCCGCCAAACATATGAAGCCAACGCCTTTATCGGCGGGCACATGGTGCCGAGAGTGGTCGTTGATTTATCAGCTAAAAACCTGAAAGACCCCGCTATTTTGGGCGATGCCGGTTACCTGTATTCGCCATTGCTGGATAAATATAATATGGCCGAGCAGTCGGTCGACTTTGTTTATTTTGCTGATGAGCTGCCATCTTTTAATTTACCCGGTAACCTCAAACAACTTTATAATTATAAAACCTGGCTTACGCTGGCCGATAAAACCATGTGCCATCCGTTGTTTACTTTGGATGAGTATGTACAGGGTGCCGACAGGTCATCAGCCTTAAACCTGGTTGAACTAAAACCCGCCGATATTGAATCGGATGCCTTCGGTTCGCTGCCATTTAACCAATCGCTGGTGTTTGTTTTGGAGACCGAAGCTCTGCATGGCATGGCCGACCAGCGGGCATTCTTCTTTAAAATGGAAGAGTTAGGCCTCGATGTGCCGGTTATTATAAAACGGCACTATGACTTTTCATCGACTCAAGACTCCGGACTTAAGACTCAAGACTTGCAACTCTTCGCTTCAACCGACCTCGGTGCTTTATTAGTGGATGGTTTTGGCGATGGTATCTGGATCGATGCACCGGCTATCGATACAAAAACAAATACCTCAACGGCATTTGGCATTCTGCAAGCTACCCGCTCGCGTATCTCCAAAACAGAATATATCTCGTGCCCGAGCTGCGGCCGTACCCTGTTCGACCTGATGGTGACCACGCAGATGATTCGCAGTCGCACCAGTCACCTTAAAGGGTTAAAAATTGGTATTATGGGCTGTATCGTAAACGGCCCGGGCGAAATGGCCGATGCCGATTATGGATACGTAGGCTCCGGTACAGACAAGGTCACTCTCTATCGCGGAAAAGAAGCTGTTAAAAAGAACATTTCTTCGGCAAACGCCTTAGACGAATTGATAGGTATTATCAAAGACGACGGAAACTGGATAGAGGTAGAGTGACGTGGTGATTTGAAGATGCGGCGATTTGAAAATTAACAAAATCCTACATCTTCAAATTGACTAATTTCCAAATTTTCAAATCAATATTCCTTTTTATTCAAAAATTCCGCCAGCGCATTTATATGGTCTGTTCCGATAACATCTGCATGTAGTTGGATTAATTTCTTCCAGCAGATGCTGGTGTCCGGGATGGCGAAGAAGCGTATCTTTTTTCCGAGGGTATGCGCGCTGTCGATAAGGCCGGTTACGCGGGCTTCATCCTTTTCTGGTAATTCTCCTGCCCCATTCCATTTGGAATATTTGTCGAATGGTACACTTATCAATCCTATTTTGGTGAACTGCTCTGGGGTGAAGCCATCCATGTGGTCAACGTCAAAGCTCATCCACGCCGGGTAAATCGGCATCACGGCGGCTGGCGGAACTTTGCCGGTCATCACTATAGATAACCTGCCAGGATGACCTGTATAATCAAAATATTGACTAAGCGGTTTTAGTTCTTCTATAACCAGTGGCAAGGTGACTACGTAATCCGCCTTTATTTCTATAAGCAATCTCAGCCTTCGTGCAGTGTCCTGCTTAAGCTTTTCAATCAGCGGGTTGATGTACATGATTTTCAATGAGCGTTCAGGCGTAATCTCTTTTTCCTCATGCGCAACCATCAATTGCCCGTTAACCGCATATACATCTGCTTCTATCGAACCAAAACCAGCATTGTACGCCCGGTAAAAAGGGACGCTTTGTTTGTAATCGTTATGCGAATGGGCATCGGCAGGGCTGTACGTTTTGCCTGGCTTATTACATGCAAATAAAATTGCTGTTAATAATATTATTAGAACTGGATGGCGTGTTATTTTCATCATTGTTGCGAATTGGGGCTTCCGTCAAACCTACGAAGTTTTTAAAACTTCGTAGGTTTCTCCACCATGATGTAATCATTAACTTCTTTGTTTAACCCACGGCTGCCGCGAGTTTTCAACTCGTGGCGGTGCATGGCTGAAGCTTTCAGCTTCATAGCCATAATACCGTTATTCCGGAACATACCATATGCATTTTGCTCCGTAAGCTGAAAGCTTACTACATGCCGCACCACGAGTTACGTCCTTCGGACTAAACTCGCGGTAGCATCGATAATTAATTAAATAAAACATCCGCAGTAACCGGTTTTTTATCCATTGTGCCCGGCGCTGTTACAAATATGCGGGTAACCGGGTTGCCTCTGCGGCGTGCACCCGGCACTGGCGCGGTATAAAAACTTTTAACTTTAATTTTATGGTACCCTTTCAGTAATGAAATAGCGCCTTCGTTTTCCAATAGTTTTTGGTCGTCAATAAGCAGTTGCGTATCGGTATAACTACCTAACGAGAAGTTATACACGCCATCGGCAGGAATAGAAATATAGCCCTCGTAAACTACACCGGAGCTTGGCCTTGTTTTACGGAATTCCGTAGTTTCAAAGGTTTTCGCTACGCCTGATGTATCTTTCTGCGCATAATCCAACTGATCGGGCGAGGTAAATGTGCCTTTTATCAACGTAAACTTCAGGCCCGGTGCATTGCCGGTATAATTGGCAGCAGCAACTGGCGCCTGGTTATACATTACGGTGCTGGTAGGCAAACTGCGACGGCCGGATGACGTAATTACCACAGTTTTGAAAGTCCGCTTTTCGCCAGGGGGGATGTTAAATACGATGGGTTGTTCATACCCTAAGTCGGTGTCCAGCGGATCCCGGCCATTGAGCGTATAAACTATGCGTGCCCCTGGGATAAACGTTTTAGGCTCCATAGTAAATTGAGCGCCTACCATCATGGTGTCGATAGTGGGGAATGCGGTTGGCACGCGGTAATTGTAATGCATGGCATCCAATCGTGCAAAATGCTTGGCCAGGCGTTGTTCAAAAAATACTTTATAATCCTTTTTCTCGGGCTTGCTCCATGCAATTTCAGATAATGCAAAAAGCCGCGGTAAAATCTGGTATTGCAGCTTGGCGATAGTAGGCACATATTCAGTCCATAAATTACCTTGCACACCTACTATATATTTACGCTCATCCTCGGTTAATACTTTTGGCACCGGCTCATAATTATAAGTCTCTGTAAACTCCGCGTATCTGCCGAAAGAAACAGGCTCCAGCGGCGAGCGGCTCTGGTAATGGTCGAAATACAAGCCTGTTGTCTGCGGCGTCATAATTACATTGTGTTTTTGCTGTGCTGCCGCTATGCCGCCCTGCTCGCCTGTCCAGCTCATTACTGTGGCGTTAGGTGCAAGGCCACCTTCCAGTATCTCGTCCCAGCCAATAATGCTGCGGCCTTTGGAGTTGATAAATTTCTCCATACGCTGTATGAAATAGCTTTGCAGTTCTTTTTCATCCTTCAGGTTCAACTGCTTCATCAAAGCCTGGCAAAATGCAGATTCTTTCCAGGGCTGCTTATTGGCCTCATCGCCGCCAATGTGGATATATTTGCTGGGGAACAGGTCCATCACCTCGGTAAGCACATTCTGTAAAAAAGTAAAGGTTTCTTCGGTAGGGCAGTAAATACCAGTAGTACGTGCAGGGTTCTTTACAGATGTATCGGGTGTACACATCAACTCCGGGTAGGCGCGAAGGGCTGCATCGGAGTGGGCCGGCATTTCTATTTCGGGTACTATATTAATGTATCTCGCTGCAGCATATTTTACCACATCGCGAATTTGGTCCTGCGTATAAAAGCCGGTATAGTCCTGCCCGTCGGGCCAGTCGCGGTTGGTGCCGAACATGGTTTGCTGGCGTGTACCGCCAACCTGTGTAAGCTTCGGATATTTTTTTATTTCGATACGCCACCCTTGTCCATCTACTAGATGCCAGTGAAAGGTATTGAGTTTATAAGACGCTATCAGGTCAATCACACGTTTTACCTGCTCAACATTAAAAAAGTGGCGGGATACATCAAGCATCATGCCGCGGTAGCCAAATCGTGGCGCATCATTAATAGTCACGCAGGGCAGGTTCTCAGCTATAGTGCGATCGACAGCAAACAATTGTATCAGCGTTTGTATACCGTAAAAAAGTCCGGGTCCTTTGCCTATAACGGTTATCTTGCGTGGCGTAATGGTCAGCTTATAACCTTCCGCAGGCAAAGCGTCTGCACCGTGCGCTGTCAATATTACACCGGTACTGCCGCCAGACTTAGGCCTATATTTTATTACCTTATTGTTTAACCCCCGGTTATTTGATAAAAACTCCTTGAATAAAACCACTGCCTTATCATTTGGCTGGTCGGCTTTGATAACGGTGTTTTTACTAAACGTAAAGCTGCCGGAAGTTTTAACCAGCGATGCCGGGGCGGGGATGATGCCCAGGTTCGGGTCGTCCTGGGCACGGGCAGAAAATATTAAACCGGTAAATAAAATAAGCGCGAGTGTAAAGCGTTTCATCGGGATTTGTTTAATAGATGTTTTAGCGTAGCAGACCTTAATCTGTGTATGAAAGTCTGAATAACAATTTAGTTTTATGATAAATGTAATTATATTATTACATCGTGGGGGATTAACAAGCTTGATGTAGGGGTAAAATAGAGTAGTCCATAGTTAATAGTTCATAGTTGATAGCCGAAGCATTAATGGGTATGACAGGTGATTTCAGAATGCTAGAACCGCAGCGGCCATGAACCATCAACTATTACTCACCAACTAAAAATGAAGCTTCTATGAACTATGAAGCATCAACTATGAACTAATATTATTTACCTTTGCGCTCCAACAATTAAAAAGCTTATGCAATATGATGTTATCGTAATCGGTTCGGGCCCCGGAGGCTACGTAGCCGCTATACGCTGCGCCCAATTGGGACTGAAAACTGCTATCATTGAAAAATATAACACCCTTGGCGGCACCTGCCTTAACGTAGGCTGTATCCCGTCAAAGGCACTGCTCGACTCGTCAGAACATTACCACAACGCTGCCCATGCCTTTGAAGGCCACGGCATAAAGCTCGACAACTTAAAGGTTGATTTTGGGCAGATGATAAAACGCAAGGAAGAAGTGGTTACCGCCAATACCAGCGGCATCACCTACCTGATGAAGAAGAATAAAATCGACGTATTTACCGGAGTAGGTTCTTTTAAAGATAAAAATACCATCATCGTGACTAAAGCTGATGGAACTACTGAAGAACTGCCTACCAAAAATGTTATCATCGCTACAGGGTCTAAACCGTCTGCTTTACCTTTCTTAAAAATTGATAAGAAACGTATCATCACTTCAACAGAAGCATTAGCACTTAAAGAAATACCAAAGCATTTGGTGCTGATTGGCGGTGGTGTAATCGGCCTGGAGCTGGGTTCGGTTTATGCCCGCCTGGGAGCAAAAGTTTCTGTAATCGAGTTTATGGATTCTATCATCCCAACCATGGATAAGGCCCTTGGTCGTGAACTGCAGCGCGTATTGAAAAAGTTGGGTATGGACTTTTACCTTGGTCATAAAGTTACCGGCGCTACCGTAAAAGGAAAAGAAGTAACCGTAACATTCGACGACCCCAAAGGCGAAAAAGGCGAGCTGAAAGGTGATTACTGCCTGGTAGCCGTAGGACGCATAGCCTACGCTGACGGACTTGGCCTCGATAAAATCGGCCTGGCTGTTGAAGAGCGCGGACGTAAAATCACTGTTGACCAGCACCTGGAAACCAGCGTTAAAGGCGTATATGCCATTGGCGACGTAATTAAAGGTGCGATGCTGGCACACAAAGCTGAGGATGAAGGTACTTTGGTTGCCGAAATTATTGCCGGGCAAAAGCCGCATATCGATTACAACTTAATACCTGGCGTGGTATATACCTGGCCGGAAGTTGCCGCGGTAGGTCAAACCGAAGAACAGCTGAAAGCTGCGGATGTAAAATATAAAACCGGTTCGTTTCCGTTCAGGGCCAGCGGCCGTGCGCGTGCCAGCGGCGATTTGGATGGCTTTGTAAAAGTATTGGCCGATGCTGCTACCGACGAGATCTTGGGCGTACACATGATCGGTCCGCGCGCTGCGGATATGATTGCCGAAGCCGTTGTTGCCATGGAGTACCGTGCATCTGCCGAAGATATTTCACGCATGAGCCACGCGCACCCAACCTATACAGAAGCTATGCGCGAAGCTTGCCTTGCAGCCACCGAAAACAGGGCGATACATATGTAAAAGAAATGCAGGTATAATTTGCCCCAATCCGGCTTTGTTAAGGAAATAGCAGAGATGGATTGGGGCTTTTTGTTTAGGAGAATTTACCAGGTTGTTTTAACTACATTACCGTAAAGCTGAAATTTTCCGTCCGACGATAATATGGTCGCACCCTCAACTTGAGCAGTTGCTATAAGTAACCTATCAAATGGATCGCGATGTTCCGTTTTTAGCGGGATGTTATTATAATTATAGATGTGTTGGTTTGTTATTGGCAGAAACGTAAATCCATCATGGATTGCCTGTTCAAAAACTTCCTGAGTTGAAGCATCAAAGGCAGGTAATTTTCCAATTTTCTGTTTAATTGGCAATCTCAAACAAACTTACCTGGCTAAATAAAATCGGGTTACCAGGATTTTGTATGAGATCCATTATATGTGCCGGAATACTAGCGTTGTTTTCCTGGAACCATATCAAACAATGGGTATCAAGCAGATAACGTCCAACCATTACATGTAATCCTTCAAGTCGTCCAATGGTTCATTAAAATCATCGGGAAGTGATACTTTGCCCTTTAACCCGCCGGGTAAACGCTTACCCAGCTTATTACTCTCTTCTGTTAAAAAAGTAATAATTACATCGGTCTTCGATGTAACGGGAGCATCTTCTTCCATAATTATCTTTCCCTCCTGGTAATATCCCTTAATTGCCGTAAGCATAACAAACGTGTTTTATACAAATATAACTATAGTAGCTTGAAATGAAAACAATGATTCGGTTCGTTAAACTTCAAGATATATCTTTTGTTTCCCCTAAATCTCTAAGCAACTAACCTCTAATCACTAATAAAAATAAGCACTTGTTAAAAAATTAAAAAACTGTATTTTTGCAAACTTAATTTTAGAGGAGAAATGTCAAAAACCCAGGAGAATACCAAAACAACGGTACCAGAGAAAAGTGTTGGGGCAACCGGTAACTTTGTGCGCGATAATCAAAAAAGCCTAGTATTTATAGTCGGCGCTATTTTAGTGATGATTATTGCTTACGTTGCATATCAAAAATTATACATAGCTCCGCTTGAGCAGAAAGCTATAGACCAGATGCACGTTGCACAGGATTTTTGGGCTAAAAAGGACTGGGACAAAGCTATAAAAGGCGATGCCGGCTATCCTGGCTTCCAGAAAATAATCGACAATTACGGAAATACCAAATCGGCAAACCTGGCTTATTTTTACCTGGGCACAGCTTACCTCAACAAAGGTGAATTCCAGAAAGCTATTGATAATTTAACTAACTATCGCGGTAACGACAGCATGGTTGCTGCCGAGGCACTTGGCGGAACTGCTGATGCTTATGTGGAATTGAAAGATTACGACAAGGCCTCTACTTATTTCCAGAAAGCTGCCGACAAAGCAAATAACAAGTTTTTAAGCCCGCTTTATTTAAAGAAACTTGGCCTGGTGTACGAAGCACAGAACAACTTTAAATCGGCTGACGATACTTACAAAAAAATTAAAAGCGATTATCCCGAAAGTGCTGAAGCACGGGATATCGACGAGTTTATAGCACGCTCAGAAGCGAAACTATAATAAAATATTTAATGCGAAAGTCGGAATGCCGATTGCGGAAATTAGAAATTAAAAAGTCATTCCGCAATCGGCATTTCGTATTCCAAAATAAAACTTATGGCTACCCAGCTCAAAAATTTATCTGATTTTTCTGAAACCGAAATCCCTTCGGCAGCACCGTTCCGGTTCGGTATCGTTGTGGCTGAATGGAATGCCGCTATTACCAATGCCCTGTACCAGGGAGCTCATAAAAGCCTTTTGGAACACGGTGCTTTAGCCGAAAACATTGTTACTTATGCTGTTCCGGGTAGCTTCGAGCTAACATCCGGCGCCGACCTATTACTGAAAAAAGGCAAGCTGGATGCAATAATCTGCCTTGGTTGCGTTATACAGGGAGAAACCAGGCATTTTGATTTTATTTGTAATGCCGTGGCCAACGGACTTACAAATGTTGCTGTAAAATATTCAAAACCTGTTATATTTGGTGTATTAACCACCGA
>JAZJZL010000043.1:3946-18777 GCA_040389845.1 Bacteroidota bacterium | reverse complement strand
CAACAATAATAATAACCTATATTATTTTGTTGAAGCTAATCTAAAGGCAATGACGTGCAATTTTATAAATATTTAAAACGAAAACTTAAGGTAGTTAATATTCTTATTATCCTTCAAATATTTCTTCTCGTAGTAAGTTTTTATCGAAAGCACTTCATCCGCATATTCGGATTTGTATAGGTCTTCCGTTTTTATGTGCAGGTTTAAGCCGGTTTCGGCAATTTTTTCGGTGGTGTAGGCGTGCAGGCCGTCGTTGTCTGTTTTAAGGTTTACGAAACCGCCGGGTTTCAAGATGGTTTTGTACATCTCCAAAAAGCGGTCGGATGTAAGGCGCTTTTTCTCGCGGCTTATTTGGGGCTGCGGGTCTGGAAAGGTTATCCAGATTTCGTCCACTTCGCCGGGGGCGAAATAGTCCAGCAGGGTTTCTATCTGTATGCGTAAAAAGCCTACATTTGTTACGCCGTCTTCCAAAGCCGTTTTTGCCCCGCGCCAGATGCGGTTGCCTTTATAGTCGATGCCGATAAAGTTTTTATCCGGGAACATAGTGGCCAGGTTAACGGTGTATTCGCCTTTACCACAGGCCAGCTCCAGCACCAATGGATTATCATTCTTAAAAAAGCCTTTGCTCCATTGCTCTTTAAACGGCCTGCCCGCATCAAGCTGTACCACGTTGCTGAAAGTCGCTACCTCGGCAAAACGCCGTAATTTATCTTTTCCCACTTAAAATTTTTTGGTGCAAAAATAAGATTTTATGCTGGTGGAGACAACACCGACAACGGTGGGAGGGGCAATATACTAATTACCGTCATCTCATTACCGAAAGCACCTCTCCAATAGCCAAATACGCAGCAGTTATCTGTTTAACCAACCTTTTAAATAAATTTTTCATAGCCCAAAATTGCAACCGGGCGGGGACTGAAATTTTGCTGTGAGGCTACATTTATTTGTTATTAAGCCACTGCTTCGATACGCGTATTTTTGGGTGAAGCGCCGAACTTTTCTTTATAGATTTTTGAGAAATGAGAAATATTTTCGAACCCGCTGGTGTAGGCTATGGTTGATACGGGGTCGCATGAATTTTTCAGCTGGTAATCGGCGTATTCCAACCGTCGGTTTATCTGCCATTTTACCGGTGTGGTGTTAAAGCGGTGGGTAAATTCCTTTTTAAAGGCGCTTACGCTTCTGCCGGTAAGTCGGGCCATATCTTTTAGGGAGAGTTGCCTGTTAAAATTGGTCTCCATAAAATAAGCAAGGTCCAGTTTCCGCTCCTCGCTTACATATTTCAAAAACGCGACAAAACTTCTCGATTTATCGCCTGCCAATATTTGTAAAAGTATCTGGTGCGCCACGAATTTTACAATACACCTGGAATATTCCTGCTGGTGAACAATATGCTGAATGGCCTGGGCTATGTTTGCGTTGATAAACCCGGTGGTTTGGAATACAAAAGGCGGTAAATCTGCCGTGAAGCGTTCCTGCCTGAAATCGGGCACATGACTTTCCAGGAAATAATCAACAAACTCATTTTCCATAAAAATCAGCAGGCTGGTATAATCTGCCGATGGAAAAAGCTGGTAATTACCCCTTCTCCTGAATTGGATATCTCCTGCTTTAAGTTGCTGAACCATGCCTGCGTACATTATATCTATGGACCCAGTTAACACCAATTCGAGGCAATGCATAGTTTGCAGGGCATCGTCGCAACTGTAGGAACGCTTTTCGTCGATGATGACGCCGTACATTTCGGACATGCGCAGGCTGATATGGGTGTGATGGGCGAGCAGGTCTTTTGGCAATTGAATCATTCTATTGATTTATTATACTAAGCTAAAGATTGATATCCGGGATTTGTAATTTTTGATAAATTGTAACAGAGGGATGATAAAAGGTGCTATCGGCCGGTCTGAAGGAAATCGCCTAAAAGAATTTCAAGCAGCTTTTTCATAGCGATGGGTTTAAAACCTTGGGTGTTCGAAACCTGTCCTGGTGACGCAGGGCGGTGCCCTGCGCTGGTGGATGGAACCCTTTCAGGGTTCTCAGATTAAGGTAAATCCCATATTATTGTACAAACCGAATACCCTGAAAGGGTTACATCTGTCAGCGATGGGTAACACCCATCACGAAAACGGCGAACAAAAGCATGTTTCCAACGCACAAGGTTTTAAACCCATCGCTATAACGGAATTCGCTGTCAAAATCATGTCAGCACTTTCACCAGCAAACCTCTTATCTTTGTGATAAGCCAAAACTTATTCTTTGAAATTTACGGGCGCAAAAAAAGTCTTTCCAATAGTCAGAAAATATTTTTGATAGATTTTGCAGGGTAAAATCATCTAAAACCAAATCAAGATTCGAGATTTTACAGTCTTACAGCTTTAAAAGCCACTTTTTGAACCGAATGGGCTAAACCGTTTTTGCCCGTTTTTAGGTTGATTTTCGTTATGGGCTAAAGTCGTTTTGCCCGTTTTTGGTGTGTTTTTCGTTATGGGTAAAACGCATTATGCCCGTTTTTGGGCCGATTTCCGTTACGGGCTAAATGGGTTTTGCCCATCTACAAAACGTAAAAAGACCGCCTTTCAACTTTTCGGACTTTACTGACTTCCCGACTTTACTGACCCGATCATTGTAACAAATCCACGACAATCCGGGCCGCGCCCTTAGTGTAATCGCTAATGTTTAATATATTTATTCCCAACAAACTGACCCACTATTTAATATGAAAAAACTTTTACTTTTTTGCTGCGCCCTATTCTTCGCGCTGCTTTGCCGGGCCCAGGAGACTTTCCCGGTGAACGGCCCGTACGACATCCGGCCCGGCCAGTATGCATTTACCAATGCAAACATTGTGGTTAACCCCGACCAAACCATCACCAACGGCACCCTCCTGGTAAAAGACCGCGTGATTGAAGCAGTTGGCGCCGGTGTTAAAATCCCTAAAGGTTACGTGACTATCGACCTTAAAGGCAAGTACATTTATCCAAGCCTTATCGATGCCTACACTACTTATGGCATCCCTGAAGCACCGAGAGCAGCATTCGGACAAGGCGGTGGTTTTGGCCGTTCTGCTGTGCGTACCTCAACCAAGCCCGGGGCTTATGGATGGAACGAAGCCATTCGCCCCGAAATGAATGCCAAGGCAATCTTCCGCGCCGACGACAAAAAAGCCGAAGACTTCAAGAAGAACGGCTTCGGTACGGTACACAGCGTAATAGACGACGGTATTGCCCGCGGAACATCGGCTGTAGTTACCCTGGGCGACGAGCGCGAGAACTTCCTGATGCTAAAGGATGAAGCGGCTGCCAATTATTCGTTCAGCAAAGGCACTGCAGCTACCAATTATCCTTCATCGCTGATGGGTGCCATTGCTTTGCTACGCCAGACTTATTACGACGCGCAATGGTACAAAGGCCAAAAAGAAGAATACAATATTTCGCTGGATGAATTCAACCGAATCCAAAACCTGCCACAGGTTTTCGAGGTAGGTGACCCACAGGGCGTGCTTCGTGCCAACAAAATCGGCAAAGAATTCGGCAAGCAATACATTTTTAAAACCGACGGACAGGAATACCGCCGCATCGATGCCATGAAGGCTACCGGCGGCAGCTTTATTATTCCGTTAAAGTTCCCTGAAGCGTTCGACGTGGAGGACCCGCTGGATGCCCGCAACGTAAGCTATACCCAAATGAAAGACTGGGAACTGGCACCAACCAACCCGGCTGTTATGGAAAAAGCAGGAATTAAATTCGCTATCACCGCTGACGGCTTAACCAATGCCCGGGACTTCTGGACCAACCTGCGCACCGCCCTTGATAATGGCTTAAGCGAAAAGCAAGCATTGAGCTCATTAACCACTATCCCCGCGGAAATGCTCGGCGTGTCCGATAAAGTAGGTTCGCTTGCCAAAGGCAAAATGGCCAATTTCATTATTACTTCTGACGACCTGTTCAAGAAAGACAACATCATTTACGAAAATTGGATCGAAGGCCGCCAATACGTAGTAAGTAAAATGGACGTTACCGACCTGCGCGGTAACTATGTCATATCAAGCGATGCACTGCCGGGCGTAACCCTTAAAATTGGTGGTACACCGGGCACTTACAATGTTAACCTGGAGCGTACCGGGGCCGACAGCACCCGCGCAACAGGCACCATTACCCGCACCGGCGACATGGTTAGCATTTACTTCGATTTAAAAAGCAAGCCAAACGGAAACGTGAGGCTGAACGGCTATATCAGTAAAGCATCGCCACTTACTTTTACCGGCAGCGGCATTTTGCCTGACGGCTCCGAAATGAAGTGGACGGCTACTTACAATGGCCCGGCTGCGCCTGAGCGTAATCACCCCGATGCTGCAAAACCAGCGATGGCAGTTGGCCCTGTGGTTTACCCTTTTACAGCATACGGTTTTACAGAAGCACCCAAAGCTGAAAGCACGCTGTTTAAAAACGCAACCGTTTGGACCAGCGACAAAGACGGCATCCTGCAAAATACCGACGTATTGATAGAGAACGGCAAGATTAAAGCCATCGGCAAAAACCTGGCTGCAGGAAATGCAAAGGTTATCGACGCCACCGGCAAACACCTTTCGCCGGGCATTGTGGATGAGCACTCGCACATTGCGGGCAGCGGCAGCATTAATGAAGGCACTCAGGCCGTTAGCGCCGAGGTGCGTATCGCTGATATATTGAATGCGGAAGACATCAATATCTATCGCCAGTTGGCTGGTGGTGTTACAACATCGCATATCCTGCATGGTTCGGCTAACCCGATTGGCGGTCAGACACAATTGATTAAACACCGTTGGGGCGTATTACCGGATGAGATGAAATTTGAAGGCGCTGATGGCTTCATCAAATTCGCATTGGGCGAAAATGTTAAGGGTAGCAACAACGGACCATCAACCGGTGCAGCTCGCTTCCCGCAAACACGTATGGGTGTAGAGGAAGTTTATATCGACGAATTTACCCGCGCCAAAGAATACAAAGCCGCCCGCCTTGCGAAAGGCAGCACCACCCGCCGCGATATCGAGCTGGATGCAATTGTGGAGATACTTGATGGCAAGCGTTTCATCACCTGCCACTCTTATGTACAGTCTGAAATTAATATGCTGATGCATGTTGCCGACTCGATGGGCTTTAAAATAAACACCTTTACCCACATTTTGGAAGGCTACAAAATGGCCGATAAAATGAAGGCGCACGGCATTGCTGGCTCAACCTTCAGCGATTGGTGGGCCTATAAAATGGAGGTTGCCGAGGCTATCCCTTACAATGGCAAGCTGATGCATGATGTCGGCGTCGTGACCGCATTTAACTCTGACGACGAGGAAATGGCCCGCCGACTGAACCAGGAAGCCGGTAAGTCTGTTGCGTATGGCCACATGAGCGAGGAAGAAGCATTAAAGCTGGTTACCATTAACCCTGCCACGATGCTGCATGTCGACAAGAGAGTAGGCAGTATTAAAATTGGCAAGGATGCCGATTTGGTATTATGGTCTGCCGACCCGCTGTCTATTTACGCTGTAGCTGAAAAAACTTATGTTGACGGTATTCCTTACTGGGATATCGACAAGGATGCAGCTAACCAGAAAGCGATGAAAGTTGATGAGGCCCGGATTATTCAGAAAATGATTGCCGCCAAAAACAAAGGCGCGGCTACACAAAGGCCAACCGGTCGCCGCCCGCGTAATAACGAAGCCGATGAAGATGATGAGTTTGTGTCGGGCGGAGTTGATGGCAATGGAGGTCAAGTTAATTCAAACGGCAAATAATCCTTAACAGAAACAGATATGAACAAGATATTTTTATTTTTTGGAGGATTAATGCTTAGCACAGTCCTCTCTTATGGCCAGGCGAATATTTCGCCGGCAAGGGCTCAAACCAAAACGGTAATAATAAAAGGCGCTACCATTCACGTGGGTAATGGCCAGGTTATCAACAACGGCTACATTGCGTTTGACAAAGGTAAGATCACCGCCATTGGCGAAGGCGCCGCCCCGGCCATTACCGGCGCAGATGTTATCGATGCAACCGGCAAGCAGCTTTACCCGGGCTTTATCTGCCCTATCACAACGCTGGGGCTGGTCGAAATCGAGGAAGGCGCACGTGGCACGGTAGATGAAGAGGAAACAGGCGACTTAAACCCTAACGTGCGTTCGTTAGTCGCTTTCAATACCGACTCGAAGGTGATACCAACAGTTCGTTCAAACGGCATTTTGCTGGCGCAGCCAACACCGGTTGGCGGTACCATTTCGGGGACTTCATCGGTAGTGCAGCTTGACGCCTGGAACTGGCAGGATGCTGCTTACAAAACAGACATAGGCATTCACCTAACCTGGCCTGTAGCAAGGGTACAGGGCCGACGCCGTGCTGCACCGACGCCGGGTGTTCCACAGGAAACCCCGGCAGAGCGAGCACAAAAAGCAATCGCGGCTATTGAGGATTTATTCAGCCAGGGTAAAGCTTATGCGGATATCGATAGGCCGGAAGTAACCAACATCCGCCTGGAAGCGATGAAAGGTTTATTCAATGGCACTAAAAAGTTGTTTGTAAATGCAGAGGGCGCCAAAGAGATTGTACAGGCAGTGGCCTTCGGTAAAAAGTTTGGCGTACAGGTGGTAATTGTAGGTGGCAATGAGTCGTACCTGGTTACCGAAACGCTGAAAGAAAACAATGTACCGGTGATATTGAAGGAAACACAGCGCCTGCCTGATAAAGAAGAGGATGATGTTTATCTGCCTTACAAGCTGCCGAAAATGCTGCAGGATGCAGGTGTAACTTATGGCCTTACCGGCATCGGTTTCTGGCGCCAGCGTAACCTGCCTTTCGAGGCTGGTGAAGCGGTGGGCTATGGCCTAACCAAAGAACAGGCTATCTCGATGATAACCATTAACAACGCCAAAATCCTGGGTATCGATAAAACCACCGGTACGCTGGAAGTTGGTAAAGACGCCAACCTTTTCGTATCCAAAGGCGATGCGTTGGATATGATCACTATAGATGTCGACCGCGCATTTATCCAGGGAAGAGATATCAACCTTGATAATTTGCATAAGCAACTTTATAGAAAATTTGCCGATAAGTATGGTGTGAAGGCGGATTTGTAGATTAATCTTACTCGTCATAAAAATAGCGGTGGGTTTCGAATTCATCGCTATTTTTATTTAAACCATTGTAGAGATACAATACTTGTATCTCGTGGATGACAGGCATTTCAGTCGCCCAAGCATACGATAACCTGTATAATCAGAGACACAAGTGTTGTGTCTCTACAAACAAAAATCCTTCCGACTCGCAAGCATACAGTATTTTTATATTTTCCGACTGCTGTAATTGCAGCAGTTTTTCGAGTATTATCTCTTTCATAATAATTATATGGGTACAAAATAAAAATAAAAGAGGAACAATCGCCGGTTAGACATGGAATACGAAAGAAACCGCTAAACTTGTCCCGATGAAATATTTGCCCACCCGGCATACTAATTTTTTTATCATTTTATAACTTATTGCTTTTTCCATTGTATATTATTCGCATGATTACAAAGGGGCAGCAGGTTATAAGGGATTGGTACCAAAAGAAGAACTGGGAGCAATTTCCGTTTCAGCTGGAAATGGAAGCAACCTATTTGGCCGGCTTTTCCGGTTTGTTGAACGCACCCACCGGCAGCGGTAAAACCTTTGCGCTGTTCCTGCCTTTTTTGGCTGATTTTATTAATAAGCATCCCGATACCTATAACACCAAAGCCGACAACGGTTTGTTGATGCTCTGGATTACACCACTGCGCGCGCTTACCAATGATATCCGCAAGGCGATGCAGGAGGTGTGCGATGAGCTTGGTTTCCCATGGCGCATCATGACGCGTACCGGTGACACATCCGCAGCCGAAAAGCAGGCGCTTAAACGTAAGTTACCAGAAGTACTGCTCACCACCCCCGAAAGCCTGCACCTGATGCTGGCCCAAAAGGAATATCCAAAAGTATTTAAAGGGCTGGAGGTTGTAGTTATTGATGAATGGCATGAATTGCTCGGTACCAAACGCGGCGTACAGGTTGAACTTGGACTAAGCAAACTGAAAGTGCTGGGAGAACAAAATATCTCAGATCTCAAATCTCACATCTCGCGTCTAAAAATATGGGGTATCAGCGCAACCATCGGCAACCTGGAAGAAGCCGCGCAAGTGCTGCTCGGCAATAACTTCCCGGAAGAGCGCATAAAGATGGTGCGGGCTAACTTGAATAAAAAACTGCTGATAAAATCTATCATTCCCGAGAACGTGGAGAACTACTCCTGGGCGGGGCACATCGGTTTAAAGCTGCTGCCGCAGGTAATGGAATTGGTTGCACAAAGCAAAACCACTTTGATATTTACCAATACCCGTTCTCAGTCGGAGATATGGTATCACGCCATATTAGATAATTACCCCGAATACGCGGGCATAATGGCCATGCACCACGGTTCGCTGGATAACGAGCTGCGTAACTGGGTAGAGGCGGCGTTGCATGCGGAAGCATTGAAAGTGGTGGTTTGTACCTCGAGTCTTGACCTTGGCGTAGATTTCAGGCCGGTAGATACTGTGGTGCAGGTGGGCAGCCCGAAGGGTGTTGCCCGGTTTATGCAGCGTGCCGGCAGAAGCGGACATGCACCAGGTGAGGTATCGAAGGCGTATTTTGTGCCCACCCACTCCCTTGAATTGCTGGAAGGCGCTGCCCTTAAGCAAGCCATTAAAGAAGGCATTTTTGAAAGCCGCGACCCGATGCTGCTTACCATGGATGTGCTGATACAATACATGGTGACGCTGGCCGTTTCCGAGGGTTTCAGGGCTGACGAATTGTTTGCCGAAGTGAAGGGCACATTCGCCTTTGCAGATATCACACGAAAAGAGTTTAACCAGCTGCTGGACTTTATTACCACCGGCGGTAAAACGCTGGCCGAGTATGACGAGTTTCTAAAAGTGGAAGTAGAAAACGGCCTGTTTAAGGTAAACAGCCGCCGGGTTGCTATGCGGCATCGTTTGAGTATTGGTACGATCACCAGCGAGGTAAGCATCCGGGTAAGATGGCTAAGCGGCGGCAGTTTGGGCACGCTCGAAGAATCATTTATATCGAAACTAAAACCAGGCGATAACTTTTGGTTTGCGGGCCAAAGCCTGGAGTTTGTGCGGATAAAGGAAATGTCGGCCTATGTAAGAAAATCGACAAAGAAAAAAGGGTTGATACCCAGTTGGGCCGGTGGAAGGATGCCGTTGTCGTCGCAACTATCGGCTATGTTCAGGGTAAAGCTGGATGAGGTAGCGCATGGCATAGCTGCCGATGAAGAAGTGCTGGCGTTACGGCCGTTGTTTGATTTGCAGGCACAGCTGTCGCACCTGCCGCAAAGCCATGAGTTTTTGATAGAATCCTTTAAATCCCGCGAAGGCCATCACCTGCTCTTTTACCCTTTTGAAGGACGATTAGTACACGAGGGCATGGCTTCGCTGTTTGCCTATCGCATCAGCAAGATAAAACCGGCCAGCTTCTCCATCGCCATGAACGATTATGGCTTTGAGCTGCTGACCGACGAAGATATACCTATCGAACAAGTGCTGGAAGATATTTCATTCTTTTCCATAGATAACCTGATTGACGATATCCAGAGCAGCCTTAACGCCAACGAAATGGCACGCCGCCGTTTCAGGGACATCGCCCATATTGGCGGATTAGTATTCACCGGTTATCCCGGTCAGCCGGTAAAAAACAAGCACCTGCAGGCGTCAACCTCACTGCTGTTCGAGGTATTCAGCGAGTATGAGCCGGACAACCTGTTGGTGCGGCAGGCTTACAACGAAGCGTTGGCTTTTCAACTGGAGGAATTCCGGTTGCGCATGGCTTTGCAGCGCATCGTTACCCAAAATATTATTTTAAAGGTTATTGAGCGCCCTACCCCTTTTGCCTTCCCGATAATGGTAGACAGTCTCGGCCGCGAACGCCTCACCACGGAAACCATGGAAGAGCGCATTGCCAAAATGGCGCGGCAATATGGTGCCGATGAAGTTTGGGAACAGGCGGAAGAAGCAGAAAGTAAGAAGAGCCCCAAAAGCCGGAAGCCGGGAATTACGAGGAAAAGAGGGTTTTAAGGAGGAGGTGAAAGGTTAACGGCGAAAGGTAAAAGGTTTTAGTCCCGCAGGCTCCTTTTTAGAAGAACCTGCGGGATGTGAATTTACCTAAACACCAGCATATCAATCTCCCGTTGCCCTTTTTCTAATTTCAGGCCCAACGAGGTGAGTGCTTCTGTCAGCGCGCCTTTCTTTTCCGGTTGGTAATTAAACGTGATGTCGTACCTGGCGCTGTCGCCGGTTTCATCAACTACAGGCATATTCACCAGTCCAAAACCTTCCAGGTAATCGGCTATCTTTTCTAACTTAACGCCTTCGCCGCTGAATGCACCGCTGCTGCCCGAAATATTGTCACCAATTTTAGCTGAAGGTGTAAGCAGTTTGATTTTAGCAGCATTTGCTATTTTCAGCACATAAACATCTTTCTTCCGTTTTTCAATCGCCACTTTCAGGTCGAACCGTTGTTGCAGGTCTTTTACCAGGGTTTGGTACAGTTCGGCTTCTTGTCCTTTCGGAACAATAATATCTACACAGTACTTGGTTTTATTTTGTTTGATATCTTCCTTTGGCGTCAGGTCGATAGTCCTGCCATAGGGCAAATCCTGGTAAGCCATACGGTAAATGCTTTCCAGGGGCAGGTTCATCATGGTTAGGCGGCGGTTTTTAAATGCCGTATCCATTGGGTATGTTTTTCCCATACTGCGTGCGCCTTTAATTTCCGGTTGTATCAACACCCGGCTTGTTACAGTATCAGCGGCGCTGAAATAAGCTTTTATCGGGTCTTCGGTCATGTCATCCTGCTTCAACGGCAGGTCTACCGGTTTACCTGCAATTACGGCGGCTATCGTTTTTGAGGTGATATTTTCCGGTGCGGTAATGGCGACTACCTTACCCGTGGCATCTATAAGCACCGAGTGCGGGATGGTACTATACGGGAAATAATTGCGCATCGCATCGGCAGTATCAACCGCAAACCATAACGCAAAAGGCAGGGTTTTTAGAAACTGGTTGATACGTTTTTCCTTTTCCACGGTAATGGTAATAACCTGCAGCTTGCCTTTGTATTGTTTTTGCAATTGCTCCACATGGGTCATTGCGGTAATACAAGGCCCGCAATAGGTGGCCCAAAACTCCAGCCAGATAACTTTGCCCTTTAGGCTTTCCAGTTCTACGGTTTTAGCCGGGGCGTTTAATATGGTTTGCAGTTTAATGGCCGGGATTTTTTGCCCGATACTTACCTGCGCGGATGCATACATGCCGGATAACAGGCACGCTATAACTAGCATAGTTTTTTTCATGATTTAAATTGATTTTTGATTGTAAAGTATCAGCATATCTATCGGCCGCTGCTGTTTTTCAAGCGTCAAACCCATGCCGGTTAGCACCTCTGTAAGACTTGCCGGATTTTCCGGCTGCCAGGAAAACTTAATATCGAATTTTTCATCGTTTCCTGTTTCATCAACCACAGGCAACCGGCCGGTGCCGAAGGTTTCCAGGAAACCGGCAAAATCTTTCATCGTCATATCCTGTTGATCAATCTCGCCGTGGCGAGAGTAATAAGTTCGTTTACCGGAGGTATTGCGGGTGATATTTTTAAATTTACCAGGGTCTGTTATTTTTAAAACATAGGCGTCTTTGACCTGTGTTTCAACTTTGGCCTGTAAATCAAACCGTTTGGCGAGCTCCTTTTGCAGGGTCGGCTGCAAATCGCTCTTTTGCGCCACAATAATATCGAGACAATAAGAAGGCTCGTTTTTGCTTTTAACCGTATTGTCTATAGTACGAGAGTAAGGGAAATTATTATTTGCCAGGCGATATAACGACGATAAATCCAGGTTGAGGCAGGTTAATCTTCGTCCGCTAAAGGCTTTATTGTCCAGCCAGGTCGTACTCAGACCGGGTGCGCCCTTCATTTCGGGCAGCATATTAAAGCGGGTTTTAACGGTATCGTCAGCGGCGAAATATGTTTTTATGATTTCCTCATAATCCATCGTATTGTCTTTCTTTTCAGCCAGATGAATTTTTTTTTTACGCAGCAAGCTATCCATTACTTTGTCAGTTAGCAACTCAGGGCTGGTATTGGCTATCAGCTTTCCATCGTTGTCAATCAACACCGTATGCGGTATCAGTTGGTGCGGAAATAATTTAGTTATTACGCTGCCCGTATCAACAGCAAACCAGAAATTAAAGTGCTTTACCGCCAAAAACTGCGAGGTGCGTTTAACAGTTTCATCTGTAACGGTAATAACCTGCAGCTTTCCGGAATATTTCTTTTGGAGCTCGTTCAGATGCGGCATCGCTACAATACAGCTGCCACACCAGGTTGCCCAAAATTCTATCAGTACTACTTTCCCTTTTAACTGTTCTAGCGATGCCTGTTTTACCGGCGCATTCAATATCGGCTGGAAATTTATATCCGGCACCTGTTCACCGTTCTTTACTTGGGCGAAGGCTTGGTTCATCAAAAGGACTAAAATCAGGGATAGTTTTCTCATGCTATTTTTCTTTCAAAGAACGCGCTAAAACATCAGGAGAAAGGTTAACGCAGGTTAACGACAGTTAATTAGTGTTAACGCTTTCGTTATTTAATGCGGTGACGCAGTACCTTTATATCGTGAAGAAACGGATTACTTTAATTCTGGTGCTGATGTCGTCCTGCGTAACTGGGATTACCTGTTTGCAGCTGTATTGGAATTACCAGAATTATAACGCGACGGTAAAGACTTTTAAGCATGATACCAACGAGGCCTTCGAGAAAGCCATAGATCGGGAGATGGAATGGCGACGGGGAAAAATACTCGGCAAATTTAAAGGCTGGCTGGCCGATACGTCTATCGTCACCATAACCACTCATTTGGATGGCCTTAAGAAAAGCACGGTTTTTAATATAAGGGATACGCACCCGTATTATCTTTACAGGAAAAACAAGGGCATGTATTTCGGTATAAGTGACTTTAAAGAACAAGTGCCGCAAATTACGCCAAAAGCCAGGCTTATACTTATAAATTTCATGGTCGATTCGATGGTAAAAAGAGACTTGGGAAATGGTACCGTATACTATTATACGCCTCATTTAGGCGATAGCCTGACTAAGGTAGTGGAAGGAAGCCGGTGCAATACAACCGTTTTAACCAAATTTTATAAGGAAGAGCTTTTATCGAGGAGTGTTGATGCATCCTTCATCATCAACCCCAACAAAACAAATAAAGACAAGCGATATTTAACCCGTACGGTAAGCGCCGGCCTGCAGCGGCCTTATCAAAAAGATATGGTATTTGCAGCGTTTGAAAGCCCTGGCGCTTATTTTCTGAAGCAGATGAAATGGCTGCTGATGTCGTCATTGTTGCTTATCGGAATTACCATATTCTGTTTTGGCTACACGGTTAAAACCATCCTTACCCAACAAAAGCTGGCCGTATTGAAGAATGATTTCGTCAATAATATGACGCATGAGCTGAAAACGCCCATCGCCACTATCAACATCGCGGCCGAAGCTATTAAAGATTTTAACCTGAGCCGTGCATCGGCAGATGAATACCTGGATATCATCCGCTACCAGGCCGGCAACCTTACTAACCTTGTTGACCAGATATTAAAAAATGTGGCTTCGGAACAGGAGACTGAAACGCTCAATTTGACGGCAACCAACGTGAGTAAACTAATTAGCGATATCGTTAAGGAGTACAAACCACAGGCCGCGGCAGCAAATGTAACCGTGAATTACAAAAGCGGCACTGATAAACCGGGCACAATGGCAGATGAAAGCCTCTTGAAAACTGCTATTGCCAACCTGTTGGATAATGCCATTAAATATGGCGGACAAGGCGCAATCGTAAATATCGACGAGTACACGCAAAATAACAGCGTAGCTATAACCGTTACCGATAACGGCCCCGGTATACCCCAGCAGTACCAGGATAAAGTATTCGACCGGTTTTTTCGTGTCCCGGTCGGCGATATCCATAATGTAAAAGGGTACGGACTTGGTTTGAGCTATGCACGAAGCATCATACAAAGGCATAAGGGTACCTTGTCGTTAATCAGCAAAGAGGGCGAGGGCACGCAATTTATCATTAGTATTCCGTTAATATACCATGAAGCAAGCCAGGGTACTATTGCTTGAAGATGAACTGCAGCTTGCCAAAATCGTGACGGAAACGCTGCGCAAGCGGGATTTTGCGGTTACGCATGTAGCGAATGGAGTTTTAGGCCTGGAAGCTGCCCGCAAAAGCAGTTTCGATATTTGTGTAGTAGATGTAATGATGCCTTTTATGGATGGCTTTAGCTTTGTGGAGCAGCTGCGCAAAACCGATAAGCAGATGCCGGTGCTGTTTTTAACTGCCAAATCGCAAACAGATGATGTAATAAAAGGCTACGAATCCGGCGGTAACGATTACTTGAAAAAGCCTTTCAGCCTTGAAGAGCTCATACTACGGATGAATGAGCTTTTACGTCGTAGTTCGGCCGTGCAAACGCCGGAAAGCATCGCCATCGGCAAATACACTTTCTACGGCAACAAGCAGGAATTGTGGTTTGATGGCGGGTTACACAGTAAACTCTCCCACCGCGAAAACGAGCTGCTTACGCTCCTCGTTCAGCTTGATAACGGCGCTAAGCGCCTCGGCTTCGCTCGAATCCTGCTTGAGCGAGAGCGCATTAAGGACCGTAATCATTCGCGTCTCCTGTTGGATGAGGTTTGCAGCGACGAGCGATGTCATTTTCTCGGTGGCGGGAAGGTTCG
>JAZJZL010000043.1:0-3936 GCA_040389845.1 Bacteroidota bacterium | reverse complement strand
TCATAGAACACAAAAACCAGGTACTTGATCGTAAAGCAGTATTGTTAAAACTTTGGGGCGACGATAACTTTTTCAATACCCGCACCATGGATGTATTCATCACCAAGCTGCGCAAACACCTGCAATTAGACCCATCGGTAGAAATCATCAATATGCGCGGGGTGGGGTATAAGCTAATATTTTGATTGAGTAGATGTGAGACGTGAGATACGAGACAAAGCACCACATTTACCGGCGGCTGTGTCTCCACAGCAGCGAGCACGATGCCTTTTGGGGGAAGAAAAAAACTACCTGCAAAGTGGTTGTGAAGACACAACCACCGGTGGTCAGAAGAAATCCAACAACCCTAGTTCTAATCGGTGAAATCATTCTCCAATCGGTGAAATCCCAGAAAAAAAATCATCTTATAAATAAGGCCAGCTCAATCCCCTTCCTAACATAATTACCCGATCGCTTCATGCCCACCTTCTCTAACACCCGTTGTGACGGAATATTACCAAACTCGGTTACCGCTACAAATTTTGCATCCGGCTGTATAGCCAGCATGGTATCTAACAGTGTTTGCGCCATTTCACCGGTTATGCCTTTACCCCAATAATTATGGCGGATTGCATAGCCCAATTCAATATTGTCGCTGCCGTCATCAAAGGGGCGCAGCAGGCACATACCGATAAAGTCACCATCGGCTTTGTTGAAGATTCCCCACCGGCCGGTTATATCGCCCGGCAATGGCCTTGCCAGGCTTTCGTTAAATATCCGGATATGGTCGTCCCTTGTCCATTTTGGCAGGTACTGCATTACGCGTTCGTCTTCGTAAAGGCCCAGGTAAGTGTCCTGCTCATGGGGTTCAAAAAATCTGATAATAAAACGCGGCGTTTCGGCGATGATATCCATGAGCCTAAATTAAGAAAGTTGCGGGGATGTTATAAAATAATGTACGCCAATTTAATAACGCAGGGCTTTGCCCTGCGCTGACGTATTTATCCCCTTCGGGGAATGAAATATGACTTAACCCCTCAAACTGAAGCCCTGAAGGGACGCCAATCCACCAGCAACGGGCATCGCCCATCGCGATATGCGCCACGAACCCCATTGATTTTCTATCTTTTTCAAAAAAATCCAAAAAAAATAATAATAATTTTTACTGCGCAGATACACTGCGCAGTAGCCCCCAACCTTTGTATCAACAAACAAAATAAGAACGGAGGTTCACAATGAAATTTAACTTACTAAGCAAAACAAAAACAACTACGGTAACCAGCCATGCAGGCGAAACTGCATACGCAATGAGCGCCGAAATGGAGCTTTATTCGCTGGTGGTTACCTGGAGCCTGAACGATTCGTTTTACGAAAAAGACGAAACACGTTTGAACCGTTTACGCACGCTGATTGCAAAATGTAACCCCGTATTTGTGGGTAAGCTGGCGGTGTATGCGCGTACCAAAATGTATATGCGTTCGGTGCCGCTGGTTTTGGCTACTGAATTGGCGAAGCTGCACTCGGGCGACAACCTGGTTGCCCGGGTAACGGCAGGCGTAGTAAACCGCGCCGACGAAATAACCGAGCTGCTGGCCTGCTACGAGCAGATGAACAAGCGTACCGGCACCAAAAAGCTGAACCGCCTATCGAAGCAATTGCAAAAGGGTCTAACCACCGCGTTCAACCGTTTCGACGAGTATCAGTTCGCCAAGTACAACCGCGATGGCGCTATAAAGCTGCGCGACGCATTGTTCCTGGTGCACCCAAAGGCAAAAGACGAGCTGCAGCAATTGCTGTTCAACAAAATAGTGAACGGCGATTTGCAGACGCCATATACATGGGAGACCGAGTTGTCGGCATTAGGTCAGCTTAATTTCGATAGCGCTGAAGCGAAGGCTGTGGCCTTCCGTGCAAAATGGGAAGAATTGATTGACAGCAACAAGCTGGGCTACATGGCCTTGCTGCGAAATCTGCGCAACATACAGGAGGCAGGCGTAAGCTATGCGCACCTGGTAAAAGTTTGCGAAACGCTGGCCGATGCCGACAAGGTTGCCAATGCAAAGCAGTTCCCATTCCGTTACCTGGCGGCCTATCGCGAGCTGACAAAACTGACAGACATGCTGTTTGGCAACAAGGGTTACACCGGCGAATTGTTGGACGCTTTGGAAAAAGCGGTACAGGCAAGCGCTACCAATATAAAGGGTTTTGATTACAACACCCGCGTATTGCTGGCCTGCGATGTGTCGGGTTCTATGCAGCAGCCTGTTTCGGCAAAATCGAAAGTGTTGCTGTATGACGTAGGTTTGATGCTGGCCATGTTGCTGCAATCGCGTTGTAAAAACGTGGAAGTGGGTATGTTTGGCGATACCTGGAAAACCATAACCGTGCCACGTAATAACATACTGGGCAACGTGCAGGAGTTTTACCGCCGCGAAGGTGAGGTAGGCTACAGCACTAACGGTTACCTGGTAATACAGGACTTGTTGTACCGTAACACGGCAGTTGATAAAGTGATGCTATTCACCGACTGCCAGTTGTGGAACAGCAATGGCAACGATGCGCATATACAAAAGTTGTGGGCACAGTACAAGGCTAAAGTTGCGCCAAAAGCAAAGCTTTACCTGTTCGACCTGAAAGGTTACGGCCAGGCGCCTTTGCAGCTGTTGCGAAACAACGTGTATTTGATAGCCGGCTGGAGCGATAAAGTTTTCGATGTGTTAGCCGCATTGGAAAACGGTGAAACCGCGTTGAGCCAGATAAATAACATAGAACTTTAAACTGAGTATGAGGTGGCTAACACCTCATACTTTTAAAGAAATTTAAGAAATAAGGATGCCGTAGAACTGGGTTACTTCGCTCCCAATTGAAATGCTGAGGTCAGTGCAGCTTTGCTGTATGAGGTTCGAGTCCTCACAAATATCCCGGTCCGCCTGTTGCTCCTTATAAAAAAAGGTGTCGTTAAACAAAGTGTTACTTCGATTCCAGGACCTGCGACGCCGGTTCGAATCCGGCCCCTTGCAAAAGGGTAGTTGAGACGGTTCAATACAGGAGAATGCAAACACTTGTTGCCCATTACCCTTTTTTAAAGAAATTAAAGATAAAGGAAGGTGTCGTAAATAAGCGTTACTTCGGGATAACCCTGCGGTCGCTGGTTCGAATCCAGCTTTTCCAATACATTCGGAAAATAGCTCAGATTGGTTAGAGTACAGGAATATACGCTCATTGCTTTTTACCCTTCCTTTTATAAAGACACATAAAAATTTAAGGTGTCGTAAATGAGTAATACTTCGATTCAAGCGCGTGGTTGCCGGTTCGAATCCGGCCTTTAGGTGCAAACTAAAGTAGCTCAGTGGTCAGAGCACGTGGTAAGCAAAATACTCATTACCTGTTACCCTTAAAAATAGAAGATGCCGTAGGTATGCGTTACTTCATTTCCAAGACAGACAAACGCATGCTGCTTGTTGCTCTTCTTATTAAAAAATATTACAATGGGAAAAGTTTACATGCCTGAAAAGGCCTTATGGACAGAAGCTGATTTTGATATAATGGGTTGGCACGATTGCCCGGTTCATGCATTTTCTTTTGATAATGCTAATCATATGTTATTAGATATTGATTATATTTTTAAGTGGGTGCTTAGGAAGAATAAAAGATATTATGATTTTTGGATAGCGCCTTGTACTTTGGTATTTGAGCATGTTCATAGCATTGCGTTAGAATCGGATTATCTACCCATTGAAATCATGGATATCTCGAAGACCGTATTGCCCACTTCTGAGAAACTTTCGGGAGTGCAATCAGATGTTTTTTATGATTGGTTGATCGAAACAACTACAGGCGAGCTATCATTCAAATCAACTGGTTTCAAACAATATGTAAGGCAAGCACCGATTTTTGTAAATACCCAGAAAATTGACATGGAGGTTAGAGGCGGGATTTCCTTTAGCTTAGATACCA
>JAZJZL010000042.1:26404-46771 GCA_040389845.1 Bacteroidota bacterium | reverse complement strand
ATCATGAAACTTCAACCCATCAATAGCCTTACTAACTTTTTTGCTATCTCCATAAATAGCTAAGCCGACCAAATCCAGCCCATCGTCTTCATACTTTGCAGTTTCATCCAGGTTATCCTGCTCGTTCATAGTGCTAAACAATTCAGACGAATAAATACCGATTTTTAATTCCCGTTCCTTTGCCCGTTTAAATACCCGCTGCATTTGGGTGATATCATCCGCCTTATAGACCAACACCGGCTGCTTAAAAAATGGCAGGTAGGTATTGCCGGAAGCGGTTACCAAATGCCGGCCATGTAATTCGGGGAATTCGATAGCCACGGCACTTGATAAAAACGCAGTAACATTCAATTTTTGCCAGGTCTTCAAATCATCGCGAACGATGATAACGATTTTGCTTTCGTGCATAATTATAAATCCATTTCCATTTGAATATTGCTTCGCTCATAAGGTGAAGGGTCGCCGGTTATTTTCTTAAAGCCAAGCTTGTTGTACAGGCTAATTGCAGGTTTTAATAAGGTATTGCTTTCGAGGTAAAGCTTTGTTGCCCCCAACTCTTTAGCCTTTTGTGCGCAGGCCAAGCCCAACAGGTAACCGATGCCCTTACCCTTCGCATTCGGTGCAACACCCATTTTTGCCAGCTCATATTTGGTGTCGTCCATTGTCACAATGGCGCATGTACCTACGGGTTCTCCCTTATAAATCGCCATAAAAATATATCCGCCCTTATTTAAAATATTTTCTTCGGGATGGTCGAGGTATTTGTAATCAAAATCTTCCATCTTAAAGTATTGGGTAATCCAGTCTTCATTTAGCTTTTTGAAGGCTGCCTTGTGTTCGGGCTGGTAGGGTATAATTTTCACGTCGTTGCTTTCGCGTAATTTTCGCTGCTCCTCTACCCTCCTCATCAGGCTTTTCTGTTCCAATAAAAACTCCCATTCCTCAATCGCCTTCCATAAATTGTATTGGGTTTCTGCAAATGCGCTTTCAATGGCGGCGTTAACATCAGCGTATTGCGCCTGTATTTTTTCATTAATACTTAACCCGGTTTCGCTCAGCTTTACAAAATTCTTTCTGCCATCGCCTTTTGCGGTAGCTGCAGTCACCAGTCCTTTTTTCATCATTTCTTTTACGATGGTGCTCACCGACGGATGTGAATGACCAATTTCCACAGCTATTTCGGTGATGGATTTCTCTTCTCCGTTCGACAACGCATAATATACCGGGAACCATTTCGGCTGGATATCGATACCATAAACCGGATACACCTGCGCGGATTGCTCCGCGAACAATTCCCCCAAACGCCTTAGCCTGCTACCTAATGCCATCTTGCCGGCTTTTTCATAAATATTCATAAGTAATAAATTACGTAATCAATTACGCAAATTTAGAAAACAATATTTTATTTCAAAATTTTAGGGAGAAAATATGATGTTTAGGCGTATTTGAAAAAGATTTGACAACTTTTAAAAAGTTGTCAAATCTGAATAAGGGCCTTATTTCTGGTGCAGGCATAACCCGTTTCCATCGGGGTCTTTCACCCAGGCGAATTTACCCCAGGGCGTATCGTCAATATTACCTACATCAATTCCTTTGGCTCGGATTTCTTCTGCTTCTTTAGCGATATCATCTGTTGTGCAAATAACAGCGTGGAATTTGGCTAATGAGATGGACGCCTCGCTGCCGGGCAAACCCATCTGTGTCCAGGTTCCGCCATGACCATCCGGCGCTTCTATTATTAACTGGAAGCCGAGTTTTTGATAAAATTCCTTTGACTTTTCTGCATCCGTAACGGGCAGCATAATTACTTCTATCGATTTCATTTTATTAAGTTTGGTTTACGAAGCAAAGGTAGTTTGACCTACAACCGGCAGTAAGTGTCAAAAACGTCAATCTTACCCGTTGATTGCGACATCCTAATTTATCACTTTTGTAAACAATCAGTCAGCAGTATGAAACACGTTTCGATATTATCACTCAGTGATGCCACGCTAACCAGTATTGATAGTAGTCACCAGTTATTTAACCGGGTGAATGATTTTATGCGTTACCAGGACAAAGCGCCATTTTATAATGTAGAGGTTATCGGCCTGTCCGAAAAGATTGAGCTGGGTAACGGGCTTTATACTATCCGGACCGATAAAACCATCGATGAGGTTACCAAAACAGATGTAATTGTTATCCCACTGCTTTGCGGAGACTTCCCGAAAGCCATCACTAAAAATGAAAAATATACCGATTGGTTAATTGACCAATATCATAAGGGCGCCGAGATTGTTTGCCTGTGCGTCGGCTCTTTTTACCTGGCCTCGACCGGTTTACTTGACGACCGCAAATGTGCCGTACACTGGGCTGCAAAGAATGAATTTAAGGCGATGTTTCCGGCGGTGAAGGTTATTGACGATTCGATTATTACCGATGAGAAAGGCATCTATACGTGTGGAGGCGGTTACTCCTATCTAAACCTGCTGCTTCATATACTCGAAAAGCATTTGGGTAAGGATATTTCGATACTGGCGTCCAAGATGTTTGAGATAGATATTGAGCGCAAAAGCCAAAATCCATTTGTAATTTTTATGGGGCAGAAACGCCATGGGGATGAAGTGGTATTAAAAGCCCAGGAGCATATCGAAAATAATCCCGGCGCTGCCTTCTCTGTTGATGATATTTGTGAACGGTTTTCAATCGGGCGCAGAACATTTGAACGCAAATTCAAAAAATGCACCGGTAACTCCATAGCAGAATACATACAGCGGGTAAAGGTTGAGTTCGCCAAAAAACAACTGGAAGCCGGGAAAAAGACCGTGAATGAAATAACTTATGAAGCCGGTTATAACGACATTGACGCCTTCAGGAAAGTATTCAAAAAATTCACCGACCTATCGCCGGTGGATTATAGGAAGAAATACGCAGGTTAAACGCGTGAGAAAAAAGTTCTGCGGCTCTGTCTCTTAGCTTCGTACAGGGATAATTAATCTTGTACTGGCTGCCCAAACTGCAACAAATACCCGTTATTATCGTAGATGGCAAACTCACGCATACCATAGTCGAAGGTTTCCAAATCGTAACAAATTTGGGTGACTACTTTTAACTGGTCCCAAAGTTCGTCTACATTATTTACAGTAATATAGATAGAGCCGGTAAAGTTCGGTTTGTCGAACGGGACGTGTTCGTTGGGGTATGATATCATTATTTCCACTTCATCGCGCGATAGTGTCGCCCAGTTTCCGTCCTCACTAATGCCGTTGCAGGTAAAGCCGAGCATCTCAATATAAAATTCGATGGTAAATTTTACTTGTTTGGTGTAAAGTATAGGCCTTAACGCGGTTAGCTTCATAACGCTAAATTATGTTAATTTAACGTAAAAGCAATAGTTGGTGGACGTTAAGACTTTTTATTCTATTCCATCAATAATCGCTTTCGCGCCTGCCACATCCAGCCCTGCCAAATCATTGTAAGCCTGGGTGAGCTGTTGTTGAACGGTTTTATTTCCTGCATACTTTTTTCGCAGGGTGTACCATTTGTAAATCAGCTTCAATTCAACATCGGTATAGCTTACGCCGGTGTATTGTTGAATGGCCTGTAAAAGACTGAAGCCTAGCTCCTGTGTCGGCTCAATCATTGTGCCTTCGCCATAGTCGTTCCAGGTGATGAGCTGCAAGTAGTTTGTACCATTGGTTTTAGCGAGGTTAAGGGTGGCCTGCAGGGTGGCAGCGCCATTATGGTCAATCACAAAAAGCGTATTACCCCATCCGCCGGATTTATAAAAGTCTTTAAAGCCGGGATAGGCGCCTGCTATATAAGGCTTTGCCGAAGATTGCTTTTGATAAAAGTTCTTTAGGTTATCCAGGTTATTTGCCTGCACCCATACAAACTCACCCACGCCGGAGCTACCGGATAACTGTCCATGATCCTGCAAAGGAAAAAAGTCAGGTTTGGTGGAAAGATTGGAGAATGCTTGTTGCCAGTCATTCGGCGTACCCAGCCCCTGCGGACCGAAACATAACAACAATGGCCGGTTGTCGACCTTTATATATGAGCTACTGCTAAAATAAGCCGACTGCAAATAAGCAAAATCTTCCTTTGCCGCTTGTACGGCATCGATGCCTGCCTTCGCTTTTACCTGCGCCAGTTGTGCATCCTCATAACAAATCCCGAATTGCAGTCCGGCGGCCGGTATGTGGTTAAACAGGGAGTCGGTGTTACGTTTGTTAAGGGGATAATCATTCACGTTATGTACGCCATACCAATCCACCAGCACGCCATCAATACCGGCGTACTTCATCAGCAGTAAATGGTAATCGATAACATCCCTGTCCGAGCTGGCATACGGGCCAATCATCGGGTAAAAATAAGAAGCTATCTGGCGGCGGTCGTTACTGATGATGTCGGGGTTTTGGGTTGCCATCGTCCAGTGCAAACCCCATTTGCCATTATCCGATGTCGCTGGTGTTTCGAACCAGGGCATATAATGTACATATACCTTCTGGCTATTGGTTTTAACTACAGGTTTCGCGCCGGTTACAACGGTTACGGTAGTATCCGGTTTATCAACCGGTTTGTCCGGCTGCTTTACAGGAGTTGGCGATGTATGGCTTTTACTGCAGCCCAATAAGGGTGCGAACAGCGTAGCAATTATGATGTTCTTTAATATCATGCAATAGAATTTCTTTTATTTATAAGCTTTTAGCCCTTTATCGTTATCAGTAATTGGCCTTATACTCACTGCAGCACCTCCCCCATTTGCAAGCTTGATATTCAGCTTTGTTGCGGCGCTCACAACGTAAGAATGTATTTGATAGGCTTCCGGATTATTCTTCCAGTCGGCATCCGTGGCATCGGCATAAATGGTAGCTACATACTTTTTATCCTTGTTCAGGAAATTTAATGGCATAACGGCATTGCGCGCATTCTCATTGGTGATTGCACCTATAAACCAACTATCTGCCGACTTTTGTTTCCGAGCGATGGTGATATACTCGCCCGGTTCGGCCTCTATAATTTTTGAGTCTTGAAAATCAACCGGCACATCTTTGATGAACTGGAAAGCATCCATCCGCTTTTCATAATTTTCGGGTAAATCGGCAGCCATGGCCAGCGGACTGTACATGGTTATGTATAAAGCGAGTTGCTTGGCAAGCGTGGTATGTACCTGCCTGCCGGGCACATCAGAATAGCCTTTTATTCTAAAGATCCCCGGGGTGTAATCCATCGGGCCGCCCATCAGGCGCGTAAATGGCATTATGGTTTCGTGGTTGGGATTATTGCCATTGCTGAATGCATTATATTCGTTTCCCCGACCAGCCTCGCTGGCCAGCCAGTTTGGATAAGTGCGCTGCAAACCTGTCGGCCTTACCGGCTCGTGTGCATCGAGCATTACATGATAACTTGCAGCTTTTTCAGCTACGCGGAGATAATGGTCAACCATCCATTGCCCGTCGTGGTGCTCGCCGCGGGGGATGATTTTGCCTACGTAACCGGTTTTTACCGAGGTATAGCCGAACTTGTTCATGAACCGGAAGGCGGTGTCCATCTGCCGTTCATAGCTGGTTACCGAGCCGGAGGTTTCGTTGTGCATTATCATCTTTACGCCTTTTGATGCGGCGTAGTCCGTAATATCCTTTACATCAAAATCAGGATATGGCTTTGCAAAATCGAAGACATTCTCTTTCCAGTTACCGAACCAGTCTTCCCAGCCGGTATTCCATCCCTCAACCAAAACGCCCTGTATGCCGTTTTTGGCAGCAAAGTCGATGTATTTTCTCACGTTGGCGGTTGTTGCACCGTGGCGTCCGTTAGGGATTGGCTTGCCATCGGCGCCAAGGGTGTCCAACCTGTCGCTGTAGTTCCAGGTGCTTTTACCTGTTTGCATTTCCCACCAAACGCCCACAAATTTCATCGGCTTTATCCACGATGTATTTTCAATTTTAGATGGGTCGTTCAGGTTCAGTATCATTTTGGAAGCCAATATATCTGCCGCCTTATCACTCACTATAACAGTGCGCCACGGCGTTTTACATGGCGCGTGCATATAAGCTTTATTGCCCACAGCATCCGGAACCAGGTTTGCGGTAAGCTTAAAGGTTTTGGTATCAACATGCAGCTGCATCGAGGTATAACCTTTTAAGGCAGCCTCATGTATGTTAATATAAAGTCCGTCAGCAGTTTTCATCATCAGCGGGGTTTGTATGCCATATTTATCAGGCACTACGCGTACGGCAATATCCGTTGCGGATTTTGCCAAAACCGATGCATCAACCTGGCTCAAGGGCGATATGGTATATTGATATTCGTTGCTATCGTAATCTCCCGGTATCCAGAAGGTTTTATGGTCGCCGGTAAGGCTAAATTCTGTCAACTCATCCGACACAATAAAGTATTTCAGATTTGGCTGCTGCGGAAATTCATACCTGAAGCCTACACCATCCTCAAATACCCTGAAAACAATATCCAGCAATCGCTTTTGCCCTGCCTGTTGCTTTAAATGAACGGTAACCTGTTCGTAATGATTGCGGATATGGCTTACCTCGCCCCAAACCGGATCCCAGGTTTCGTCAACGCTTTTGCGGTCGGTGCCTGCCAGCTCAAAATGGTCGTCGAAATTACTGTCGTTAAGCAGCTTTATTCCGAGGTGCGAGGGCTTTATCACCGGCGTTTGTCCGTATGTTACCGAATAAACCGGTCGGCCATCGCCGTCGAGCATAAATTCAAGCCTAACCTTGTTCATGCTTGCGTTTATCGCCTTGTTGTTCTGCGCAGCCGTGCTTAACGCGATAAAGCTGAGCAGGCATACAAATATTTTTTTCATCAGCATATTATGTTATCCAACAGCGCAGAAATTCCCAGTCCGGCGTTATTGCTAAACTGCCGGTAAAAGTTCTTTACTGTTTGTTTTTGAAAAGGATGACCGCCATTGTTCGCAATTGGCCGTAACCATCCCGGTATTGTTTTGCAATACAAAAAAGGTGCAAAGCCCTCTCACAGGCTTTGCACAATTAATCAACTATTATCAGTACCCCGGGTTCTGCTTGATTTTTGAATTGGTGTTTATTTCGTTTGTCGGAATAGGCCATACGTACGACTTACTCTCGTCAAAAGCGAACGGACCAGGAACGTTTATCGCAGTTCCGAAATAAGTAGCCTCCGACTTGCCTATCTTCCAGCGGCAAACGTCAAACCACCAATGGCCCTCGTTTAATAATTCGGCCCAACGCTCGTAATAAAGTGGGTTATTACCCAATACAGGGTCGCCAATTGCGCTTGTGGTAGCATTTAAGCTTGGGTAATCCACAGGCGATGCAGCGCCGATAGGGTAATTATAAGCGCGGCGTTTAACTTTATTGATGTATTCCAAACCGGTAGCTGCATCACCGCCGCCGATTGAAGCTTCAGCATATAATAAATACACATCGGCCATGCGTAGCAGGTAATAGTTCCAGGCATCGGCGACAGAGCCGCCATTTCCCTGGCCATTATTTTCATTGTATAGCGTCGGTGCGTATTTGTGCAGGCTCCATCCATAAACACCGGTATTACCAGCGTAAAAATTTGGTTTTGCTACAGGCGCCTTGTTTACGCCATCGAACTTAACCGAATCCAGCCATGGCTGCAGTGCGTTAACAAATAAGCGCGGGTCGGCTGTTTTGTTGGTTCTTACGGCCACAGCTTTGGCACGGTAAACAGGGTCCATCACCTTGGCAGGGTTCGAGAAACTGGCCGGTCTTGAATTATCAAAATTTGGATTCGCCACCAGGCTGTAGGCGCTGCCTATTGAATAGCCGAAACGCAGCACGTTTTTATCATGGAAAAACTCGTTACCATAACCCAGCGGGAACGAGCCGCCTTCCGTACCGTCGCCGCCAATCACCCATGGGCACCAGATCAAACCATTGATAGCCGTTGAGTTGGCCGCCCCGCTATACACGCCATAACCACCTTTTGAATCCGGATCGATGTTCAGCTCAAATAACGATTCTTCATTGAATTCATTGGCGCTGTTGCCGTTAAAGGAGTTGATGTATTTGCTGTAAGGCATCAGCGTTTTATTGCTGTGCTGGATAACGTCAAGCAGTGTTGTTTTGGCGTTTGCCCAATCCTGCGTGTACACATAAGCTTTGCCTAACATTCCTTTTGCAGCCCATTCGCTTGCGCGGCCAATATCGGCACCTGTCCACAGTTTACCGGCCAGTAATGTTGCAGCCTGCTTAAAATCACCTTCAATAAACGCCCATACATCTTTCACGCTCGAGCGCGGCTGTTGGGTGGATGATAAATCCGGCGGAACATCGGCATAAATCGGCACGCCCATTTTATCGCCGCCAGCACCGCCTGCCGCCATATAGCTTTCGCCGAAGAGGCATTCCAATTGCAGGTAATAATATCCGCGCAGGAAGTAAGCCTGGCCTAAAATGTAATCCACTGCTTTACCGTCTGACGGCTTGCCATATTTCTGATTGTACAGTTTGGCGCCGGCGATCAGCACGTTACAATTTTTAACGCCGGTGTAAAGCACGGTCCAGGCCTCTGTCGAGTATTCGTTGCCTGCGCTTACGCTGGTGTTAGCCATGTCGTTCCATGACGGGTCGCCGTTGTAAACTGAGTTTACCGTATGGGTAGAGTTGGAAAGCGCTTTTGGCAGGTAGTGGAAACCTAAATATCCGGGGTCGCGCATATTGGAGTAACAGGCGGCCAGCACGCTTTGCAAATCGTCTACACTTGCCGGGTAGTTATTGGTGCTGTAGGCATTGGTAGGCCCCACCAGCTTCCCCGGATCTTTTTTACATCCTGATGCCAGTGCGAGGGCCAGAAATGCGGTTGTATATATTTTCTTTAACATTTTGATAATTTTTGAGATGACATTAAAAAGTGATATCGATACCTGCTGAATAGATTTTGGTCTGCGGATACTGCGATACAGCATCAACGCCCCTGGTAGTTACACCCGAGTAACCAGACGTGGTGAACGCGCCGGCCAATTCAGGGTCGAGACCGCTGTATTTGGTAATGGTGAACACGTTGTTAGCCATCACAAATACCCTTGCCGACTTGATTTTGATACTTTGCAGTAAACTGTTCGAGAAGGTATAGCCTAACTGTACGTTTTTAAGCTTCAGGTAATTACCGCTTTCAACAAAATAGCTGTTTGGCGCAGTGTAGTTTTTGTTCGGGTCGAGGGTAAAGGTGCCGTTTGCATTGGCTATCCCAAGTCTTGGTTGCGAGGTTAAACCATTAGTGCCCAAAAACGAATCGCCGAATACTTTAGAGGTAGTGTTACCATCAGCAAAAGGATATTGCTCATAAGCTTTTACGCCGTTAAACAGTTGTACGCCTGCCACGCCGTGGAACAGCATCGCCAAATCAAAACCTTTGTAATTCAGATGAATGTTAGCGCCGTAAGTCATTTTAGGGTTCGGGTTACCGATTACCTGCTGGTCGTTGGCATCAATTTTATGGTTGCCGTCTTTATCATCATAAATCAAGTCGCCTGCATGGGCGTTTGGCTGCGCGCTTGCCTGGGCCTGTGCGTCGGTTGCAAATATGCCCAACACTTTATAGCCATAGAATGAACCAAATGGCAGGCCGGCCTTGGTAATGGTGAGGTTCTGGTTCGACATTATGTTAAAGCCAGAGTCGCCGTTGCTGTAGTAGTTGTAACCATCAAACAGGGCATCGGCAGCAACACCATCAAGACTGGTAACCTTGTTTTTGTTAAAGCTGGCAGTAAGGCTGATGTCATAGCTGAAATCACCAATCTTGTTGCGATAACCCGCCAATATATCAATACCCCTGTTGTTTACTTTGCCGATGTTGGCTATGTATGACTGGGTGAAACCCGCGCTTGGCGGCAATGGCAGCGCATAAAGCATGCCGCTGGTGTTCTTGTTGTACCATTCCACGGTGAAATATAATGCGCCGTGTAATGCCTCGCCATCCAAACCGATGTTGGTTTCGTGCACGGTTTCCCAGTGTACATTAGGGTTAGGAATAGAGCTGGATGAGTTAGCGATAATCAGCGGACCGCCCGGCGAGAAGTTCTGACCACCCGAAGCTAAGCCGCCCGGTGTAGTAAACTGGCTGAATGACGAAGTATAGCTGTAAGCCCTTATCGCGCTGTTACCCAATGTACCGTAGCTGCCGCGCAGCTTAAGGGTTGGGAATACTTCTTTTATCGATGCCAGCATCGGCTCTTCAGTCACATTCCATCCTGCTGAAGCCGAAGGGAATACACCGCGTTGCTTGTTCGGACCGAATACGGTAAAGTTAGCATCCTGGCGTATAGAACCTGATAAATAGTAACGGCCTGCGTAGTTATAGTTGATACGACCGAATTCAGATTTTATCAAAGCGTTGGCATCATACTGACCACCTAATGAAAGACCAGAGTTGCTGGTTTGAACGAACGAGTAACCCGGTAAACCTACCGAGGTTTCGCCTGCGTTGATGTTGTTGTATGAACCTGAAATTTGCTCATAACCTGCAACGGCGTTAATGTTATGCTTGCCGAAGGTTTGGTCGTAAGTCAGCACGTAGTTGGTTAACAACTGGGTGCTGGTGGTGGCCATTTTATTCAGCGAGTTATTGCTTTGCGCTACAGGACCAAAATTGTAAGCATTTTGGAAGTAGTCCATATTCTCGTTGTAGTACGAGTAGCCAACCGTGCTCCTGAAATCGAGATTGAATGGCAGCTTAATATCTAAATAAGCATTAGCCTGAACGTTGCTTTGCTTATCCTGCGCGTTAGCTGAGTTTACCGCACCAAAAGGGTTCGGGCCCTGGAACGATAAGCCGTTGTAACCGGTCGGCTCGATGCCATAGTTACCTCTCTTGTCATAAACAGGGATAATCGGCTGGGTGCGGAAAGGTGCGTTGTGCAGCTGCGCTTCGTTACCTACGAGCGGTGAGGTTATGCGCTGTGATAAAGCCAGCTGCTCGCCGATGGTTATCCATTTGGCCAGCTTGTAATCCGTGTTGATACGAGCGCCGCCAATGTTCGAGTAGTTTTTAATGAAAATACCTTTCTGATTATTGTAAAAGCCCGAAATCAGGTAATTTACCACGGGCGCTGAGCCAACCACCGAGAAATTATAATTCTGTTCGGTACCATTGCGGTAAAGGGTGTGCACCCAGTCGGTATTGGCAAGGGTATCGAGGCCCTGCCGGTTAGCGTTTTTAAAGAATTGCGGGTTAACAATATTTTCCAGCTTGATGAAATCATTTTTATCAAGCAGTTCAACCAGCTTCGGTTTGGTTATACCGTACCTTGAGCTGAACGATACCACGGGTTTGGTGGCGTTGCTTCTTTTGGTGGTGATGATAATTACACCGCCCGCCGCAGCCGAGCCATAGATGGAAGCCGCGCTGGCATCCTTCAAAACGTCTATCGATGCAACGTCCTGCGGGTTAATGGTGCTTACATCACTCATCCTCACGCCATCCACTACATACAGCGGGTTTGGCTGATTAAGCGATGATAAACCACGAATGATAATTGATGGCTGTGCGCCCGGCTGACCGGAGCTTTCAATCACGTCCACACCTGCGGTACGGCCTTGTAAACCGGCAATAGGGTTGGTAATCGGCTGGTCTTTAAAGCTCTCGCCTTTTACCGAAGCTACCGAACCGGTTACGTCTTTGCGTTTCTGCACGCCGTAACCGATAACCACAACCTCGTTGAGCACTTTGTTGTCGTCGGCCAGGGTTACGTTAATTTCTGTGCGGTTGTTAATAGCGATTTCCTGTTTTACAAACCCGATCATGGTGAATACCAGCACATCGGTTTTGTTTGCGCTTATCGAATATTTGCCGTCGAGGTCGGTATTTGCGCCATTGGTGGTTTGCTTTATGGCGATGGTAACGCCCGGAAGCGGCTGCCCCTTATCGTCGGTAACCCTACCGGTTACTGTTACCTTTTGGGCCATGGCCCAGCTTGAGAGCAGCAACAGCAAGGAGCAAAAAAATAATTTAAGTAATTGGTTTTTATACATAATGATTAAGTATTGAGATTGGTTATTGATTGGTTTTCTATTTGGGGACATGACTTATTAAGCCATGTGCGCGGCTCAGCCCGATGGCAGGGAGGCGCTGATTAGCTTGTTGCCGGCGGCGTTTTTATACAACAATTTTTGATGTACAGAAACGCATATAAAGCACCGGCCTGGTGTTTGATACATCTGCATAATACAATAAAATTTTTTGGTTGACTGGTTTATAATTCTGACAATTTCCGGCCCATTGCGTTCCGTGGTAATTGACAAATCAAAGAGAAGAGATTAAAAACGGAGGTTCTAATTTCAAAATCAAAATATAAATGGATATAGATTTTTATCAATAATAAATTATTGACAATCAAACACTTAACAACTTAAGCAAATACAGAAAATATAAACGATGTATAAGGGAATATAAACTAATATTTACATGTGAATGAACGAGCATCGGCATATCGTACGTTCGTGACCTGTCCTGGTGGCGCAGGGCGATGCCCTGCGCTGACAGATGAAACCCTTTCAGGGTTCTTAGATTAAGGTAAATTCAATAGTATTGTACAAACCAAATACCCTGGAAGGGTTACAGCCGTCAGCGATGGGTAACACCCATCGTTAAAATCACGATCGCAGGCACGTCAATCAGATTGTTTTTCAAGAAAAATCCTATATCGCTTTTATCGCCATAATCGCATCTTCAAACTCATCATTCGAGATTAGGGATTTAGCTTTGATGCGGGCTTTGTAATTATAGATAGTATTAACGGAGTATTCCAGGATGTGGGCTATCTTTTCCGTATCGCTAATACCCAGCCTTACCAGGGCGAAAATCCGAAGGTCGGTGTTGAGCAATTGATTGGGTAAAAGCTTAACACGGTTTTCTTCGGCAAATAAAGCGTTGTAGCCGTTAACAAAGTTGGGGAAGATTTTAAGAAAGGCCTTATCGAAATTAATGAATAGCTCTTCACGCTCTTTGGTGAGGTTGATGTTGTTTATGATGATGCCGATATCATCATAGCGTTTGGTGGTCAACTTATTATCAACCGAACGTTTAAAACGCTCCAGTTTATTGATGTATTCCGATATCAGGTTAAAATAATAGCCGATGTATTCTTCCTTAATTTTATTGGCTTCGTTCAGGTCGTTGATACTGGCCTGCAGGTTATGGTTGGCTTCAAGAATTATTTTATCAGCTATTCGCAGCTTCCGTAATTGTTTATAGCTGATAACGGCAAATACCACCACCATAATTGCCAGCACCGTTAGTGATGACCCATAGATAATCAATACCCGCCGCTGCTCTTCAACAGAATTGATGCGCTCGCCGGCAATTACCGGCAGGATATTGCTTACCTGTATTTTACGCTGACGTGCGCCATAATAAGTAGCATCTTCCAGCGCCTGCTTTATGTATATGTAGGCATTCTTAGCATCGCCCGTAGTGTGCAGCAACTGGGCCAGGTTGGTCATGGCTGCCGCTTCTTTGGTTGATGACCTGATATCGGCCATGGCAGCAGGTATCAATAGGTCTATGGCTTTATCAGGTTCTTTATTCCTGATATAGATATCGCTCAAAGTTGAGGCGGTTACGGCAAACTGGTGGTCGGTGAGCTTATATTTATCGATGAGCTCTTTCAGGTTGATGATAGCCTGGGGAATATTGCCCGTCTTTAAATATTTTAAGCCATTGTAGTAGACGTATTCGAACGACTTTGGATTACACAATGCCGTAGCCGAGTCGATATACTTGCCCGCTTTTACATTATAGATGTTCGCATAATAGTTGTCCCGATCAAAATCGGAGAGGTCATAGTAAGTACGGGCAGTTAAAAAGTAATATTCCTTTCGCGCATCGTTATCCAGGAATTTTATGTCGACTGTTTTCAGCGTATCAAAAGTCTCCTTAAACATCCCCGACGAAAGCAGGATAAAACCAAACTTAATGCGGCTGTAGGCAATTTTAACGGGGTTCTTTAAAGCATCGCTGGTTTGCTGCAGCTTTTGCGCATCGTGAAAAGCTTCCTCGTAATTAAACGATTTATTCTCTTCGTAAAGTTTCAGGTAGATATTGTATCGAAAGTTAAGGTCGGGATTAACGGCGTTGTTAAGGTCTTTTTGCAGCTTATCAATACGGGCTAACTTTTGGGCATCGTAATCTTTCTTTTTATCAAGGGTGGAATTCAGTTTTTGCAGCAGCGTATCATGGCCCTGCGCATTGCACATAACACGAAACAGAAATATGAGCGGAACTAAAAGTAAAATTCGTTTCATGCAGGGCAAATTAATCGGGGTGGCTGTGTTATAATTGTTGAGGGATAAATTTATGTTTTTTTGTTTGATTAGGTAGGGATTAATTGATCGGGTTGCTTAGGTTTTCGGCCTTGCGGTATTTTCAATCGTTTGGCATCCTGCAAAACGCAAATATCATTGATTGTTGGTGACTACACCAACAACGGCGGGTGTTCCGCAAAAAAGTGGAACGCCGGAACAAAAAATTTGAATAGGTTATCCTTTAATATTCAGGTATAAAATCGCCGCAATTGCTGCACCGACAATTGGTCCTACAACCGGTATCCAGGCATAGCGCCAATCGCTGGTGCCTTTGTTTTTTATCGGCATCAGGCAGTGTATTATCCTCGGGCCAAGGTCTCTCGCCGGGTTAATGGCATAGCCGGTAGTACCGCCGAGGGATAGACCTATTACCCATACCAAAAACCCTACCGGCAGCGCCCCTACCGAACCCAGGCCAATAGGCGTTTTGGTGTCAATAATTTGCCCGTTGGATATATAAAACACCACGAACACCAGCACAAATGCGCCGATGATTTCGCTCATGATATTTGAAACATAATTGCGGATGGCAGGACCTGTGCAAAAGCAGGCCAGTATAGCATCGGGTTTGTTTGTTTTTTTGAAATGGTCGAAATACATCAGCCAAACTAAAACCGCCCCTAAAAATGCACCCAGCATCTGCGCAGCAATAAAGTTCGGCACCCTGGCCCATGCAAATTTGCCGGCAATGGCAAGCCCGATAGTGACGGCAGGGTTTAAGTGCGCCCCGCTATACGGACCGGCCACCACCACGCCAATAAACACTGCCAATCCCCAGGCGGTGGTAATAACCATCCAGCCGCTGTTATTGCCTTTGGTATCGTTCAACAAAACATTGGCAACAACGCCGTTGCCTAACAAAATCAATAACATGGTGCCGATTAATTCGGCCATAAATGGTGACATATTGTTTGGG
The DNA here is from genome assembly GCA_040389845.1 of Bacteroidota bacterium. Taxonomy (GTDB): domain Bacteria; phylum Bacteroidota; class Bacteroidia; order Sphingobacteriales; family Sphingobacteriaceae; genus Mucilaginibacter. The sequence continues at coordinate 31,540 of JAZJZL010000042.1, read as the reverse complement.
TTTTTGATTAGTCTTGAGTCTAAAGTCGAAAGTCTTTAGTCGGACTAAATTTTTTAATATAATGACTCGAGACTTAGGACTCGAGACTTAGGACTTCTTTGACCAGCTTTGCGTTGCTGCAACCGCGCGTTTCCAACCAGCCATTGCCTGCTCCGTGGCTGCGTCATCGCCCGGGACAAATTCCCGTTCGGATTGCCATTGCCGCTGTATTTCTTCAACACTGTTCCAATAGCCGACGGCAAGTCCGGCAAGATAGGCTGCCCCTAAAGCGGTAGTCTCAACCACATGCGGCCTGATAACTTTGCAGCCCAGCACATCGGCCTGGAACTGCATCAGCAGGTTATTTGCCGTTGCGCCGCCATCAACCCGCAGCTCTTTTATCGGGAGACCACAGTCGGCTTCCATCGCTTTTAAAACGTCGACAGTTTGATAGGCAATAGCCTCTATTGCTGCCCGGGCAATGTGACCGGCAGTAGTGCCACGTGTTATGCCGACTATCGTACCACGTGCATCAGGATCCCAATAAGGCGCGCCGAGGCCGGCGAATGCGGGCACAAAATATACCCCGCCGGTATCTTCTACCTGCATGGCTAGTTGCTCTACATCAGCAGAGGTTTTGATAATACCCAGCCCGTCGCGCAGCCATTGTACCACGGCGCCGCCAATAAATATGCTGCCCTCAAAGGCGTATTCTATTTGGCCGTTTATCTTCCAGGCAATGGTGGTCAGCAGGTTATTTTTTGATTCCACGAACTTGTCGCCTACATTCATCAGCATAAAACAGCCTGTGCCATAGGTATTTTTCACCATACCCTTTTCGGTACACATTTGCCCGAACAAGGCCGATTGCTGGTCGCCCGCTATACCGGCTATCGGCACGGCTGACGCAAAAATGGTGGTGTCAGTCTCGCCGTAAACCTCGCTGGACTGTTTTACGTCCGGCAGCATGCTTGCAGGAATACCGAATATCTTTAACAGTTCCTCGTCCCATTGCTGGGTGCGGATATTATACAGCATAGTGCGGCTGGCATTGGTTACATCGGTAACATGCACCCTGCCGCGGGTAAATTTGTAAACCAGCCAGGTATCCACGGTGCCGAAAGCCAGCTTGCCGGCATCAGCCAGTCCTTTTGCACCCGCTACGTTATTTAATATCCAGTTTATTTTGGAGGCGGAGAAGTAAGAATCTATTATCAGGCCTGTTTTTGAGCGGATGGTGTCAGTATGACCTTCGCTTTTCAGGTTATCGCAGTAGGCCGATGTCCGCCTGTCCTGCCAAACAATAGCATTATAAATAGGCAGCCCTGTCTCACGATTCCAAACTATGGTGGTTTCGCGCTGATTGGTGATGCCGATAGCTCTTATGTTTTTTCCGTTGATGCCCAATTTGGCAGTTGCCTCGGCAGCTACGCCGGCTTGTGTCGACCAAATCTCGTTAGGGTCATGCTCCACCCATCCCGGCTGCGGGAATATCTGCGTAAATTCCTTTTGGGCAACGGATTGTATCTGCCCGCTATGGTCAAAAATAATAGCGCGGGAACTGGTGGTGCCCTGGTCGAGGGCTAAGATGTATTGGTTGTGGTTCATAGTTCATGGTTAATAGTTCATGGCCGAAACATCGACCGTGAACTATTTTATATGAAAGTTAGTAATTGGTTCGGGGAATTTACAAATTAAAAAAGAACCCACACTAATCAGCTGTCAATCTTTTAATAAATACCCTCCGGCAACAGAATTAAAATCTGCGACTTGTTGTTTTTCCCACGCTGCATCCTTGTTTAGTTCTACGCTTATTAATTGCGCAACTATTGGTGCCGCCTCTATTGCTGCCCGGGCGTCAAGGAAAAGCATTCTTACCCGGCGGGCGAGCACATCTTCCACTGTTCGCGCTAATTCATTCCTTACCGCCCATATTACTTCTGCCTGCAGGTATTCAAATTGGGGATGCAACTTTTGTGTCCATTGCGGGTTTTCCTTTGCCAATGCAAGCACTGCTTCGCGGTCGCTTCCATAAACATATAAATGATTGCTACGGTCAACACCGGGCAAATTACCGTGGATTGATAAGTCCTTTGTTACGCTGGCGCGAGGTGGCAGCCTGGCGGTTTCGATGGCTTTATCTATTGTGTCTTCCCCCATCCTCCGATAGGTAGTCCATTTACCACCTGTTATGGTAATCAGCCCGGAAGCCGAAACAATAAGCTTATGGCTGCGCGAAATCTCTTTGGTTTTTATGGTTCCTTCCTGCGGTGCGGCAAGCGGGCGCAAACCGGCAAATACACTCAGAACATCCTGCCGCGACGGCGCTTTAGTTAAATATATGCTGACCGTCCGCATCACAAAATCAACCTCCTCTTCCAACGCAATGGGTTCCAGCCGGTGTTCATCAAGGGGCGTATCAGTGGTACCTATTAGCAACTTGTCGTGCCAGGGTAAAGCGAAGAGAACCCTGCCGTCATCAGTCTTGGGAATCATCAGCGCATCCTCACCGGGCATAAACGATTTATCCAGCACAATATGAATGCCCTGGCTTGATTTTACCAGTGGTTTTTTGCCCGGCTCATCTTTTTGCAGCAAATCATCAACAAATACACCGGTAGCATTGATCACAGCCTTGCCTTTAATGTTGTACGTAACGCCAGACTCTACATCCGCTGCAATAACGCCTTGTACTCTGCCGTTTTCCTTAATCAACTCGGTAACCCGGAAATAATTCAATACCGTAGCGCCATGTTCCAGGCAGGTTTGTGCAAGATTTATCGCCAGCCGCGAATCGTCAAATTGCCCGTCGTGATATACCACACCGCCATACAGACCTTCCTTGCGAATGGTCGGGAGTCGCGCGACGGTTTCTCTTTTTGAAATATGCTTAGACCGGCCAAAACTTAACTTACCGGCCAGCAAATCGTATATAGTGAGCCCGATAGTATAAAAGGCCCCGTTCCACCATGTATAACCAGGAATAATGAAAGATTCGTTTTTTACCAGGTGGGCAGCATTTTTTAAAAGTAGCCCGCGTTCATATAGCGCTTCACGCACCAAACCGATATTTCCCTGGGCCAGGTACCGTACACCGCCATGAACCAACTTGGTGCTTCTGCTCGATGTACCTTTTGTAAAATCGGCTTGTTCCAGCAGCAAGGTTTTATAACCCCGTGATGCAGCATCCAAGGCAGTTCCCAAACCCGTAGCGCCACCGCCGACTATAATGATATCCCATACTTTTTCTGTATCAGCTAGGGCTTCGACTAAATTTTCGCGCTTGGTATTAACCACGGTTCTTAAATTAACAGGAAGCAATTATTTCAAATTTAGAAATAACAGCGGCATTATTTAAGGTGAGGGGTTATTGATGTGAAATGATAACGGTTTGTTAATGAAAATTGAATGTGGTAAAAAGCAGAAACATAGCTTGAAAACCTGTAATTTTAAATTTGCAATTAATAATCCATGGAAAAACTGCCAAACATTCACCCGGGGGAAATATTAAATGAGGAGTTTTTACTCCCGATGAATATTACATCTTATCGTTTGGCCAAAGAGACCAATATTCCTCAAACGAGGATTTCTGAAATAATAAAGGGCAATCGTAGGGTTACTGCCGATACCGCTTTGAGATTTAGTCAATTTTTTGGTAACTCAGCTAAATTTTGGCTTGGGATACAAGATGATTTTGATTTGGAAGCAGAACTTGATGAAAAGAAAGCAGAGTTCGACAATATTAAGCCTTACGCAGCTTAATTTTATCGGATATGCATACGGGACACGCAAAGTATTGCGTCTCTACAAAAAATAAATCGCTGTGTTCTCCGCGGTTAATTGCCGCCGATTTAACAATTCCGAAATCGAACTTCCGAAATCCGAAATCATTCTACTCCCCTCACGTTCATCTTCAGCCGATACAGCGCTTTTGAGGCTGTTATAAAAAGCACGTCCTTATTTTTGCCGCCAAAGCAAAGGTTGGCTGTCCAAGATTCGGGGACATCGATATGGCCTATCTTCTGACCTTGCGGGTTGTAAATGGTAACGCCATTACCGGCTATATATAAGTTACCGCGTTCATCAAGGGTAAGACCATCGCCGCCCTGGTTGCAGAAAAGGATGCGATTGCTTAGCGTGCCATCTTTTTCGATGCTGAATTTGTAAAGCTTGTTATCGCCAATATCAGCTACAAAAAGGAATTCGCCATCCGGGGTACCTACTATACCGTTAGGCTGTTTCAGGCTGGCATCCATCAATATTGGCTGCTTTGAACCTTTGGGCAGGTAATACACACGTTGGCCATCAAGGTCTGATTTTTTCCTGGTCCAGTAATCGCGCTGGTAGTAGGGGTCGGTCATATAGATACCGCCTTTATTATCTACCCAGATGTCGTTCGGGCCGTTCATCAGCTTGCCGTTATAATCGGTTAACAAAACGGTTACTTTTTGGTCTGGTGCGATAGACCATATTTGATCGTGCTCATCGGCGCAGGTTACCAGGTTGCCCTGCTTATCGAAGTACATTCCATTTGAGCGGCCGGTATTATCCATCCACATTGATAGTTTGCCATCTACGCTGTACTCCCATATCTTATTATTAGGCTGATCAGTGAAAAACACATTGCCTTTTTTATCTACCGATGCACCTTCCGTAAATGCAAATTGCTTGGATATCAATTCAGGTTTCTTTGTAGTGTCATATAATGCAGTTTGCTTTTGGCTGCCTTCAATTACCTGTGCTGCGAGGGCAGCTTCTTTATATAAACCAAAATCGCTCAAAGCAATGCTTACTGCCGCTTTAGTGATGCGTAATCTTACCTTATCGGTTTTAACATTCTCCGGCAGGCGGATTAACCGGTTACCGCCTATGCTGGTAGCTGTACCTATTTGCTCCCATTTACCATCCTGCCATGCATCAACCGCAATTGCATCAATCCGCTGCCCCAGTTTAATATTTTCACGAAGGCGGATAACGTTAAATTCCTTTTGCTTATGCAAATTGAGCACTAATTCAGGTGTTGTAACCTTGTCATCCGTTGCCCAGTAGGTGTAACGGTCGTTATCGAGCAAGTTTTTAGCGCCGAATTTAACCTGGTTGCCGCCACGGGTATTGCTGGCCTTTAAAGTCGCATCTTTTGCAAGATTCACGGCAAAT
>JAZJZL010000042.1:0-26394 GCA_040389845.1 Bacteroidota bacterium | reverse complement strand
TCGTCGTTAAGCATTCCACGCCTGTCGGGCTCCAAGCCTAAATCAAGACAAGCGCCGCGACCTACACTTTTATAATACAAATCCATCAATGCAGTAACAGATTTTGCCTTACCATCCTGCGACGCATGGTAAAACCATCCGGGACGGAAGGGAACATCGCATTCCGCCGGTATCCAGTATTTGCCATCGCGGTGGCCTTCAGTGCCCTCATAATCTTTAACATAGCCATTACCAGGTTCTTTGCCTGCATCGGGCGCATGCGGCGTATAGGTTGCCCAACTGGTTTCGCCGGCTATGCCGTTTTCGTTGCCCACCCAGCGCACGTCCGGACCAACATCGCCAAATAAAACTGCATTTGGCTGCATTCGGCGTGGGATAGCCCAGGTATCTTTCCAACCGTAATAGGTTGAGCGGTCGATTTTTCTTACTTCGCGTGCGCCACCGTAATAACCATCGCCGCCATTTGCGCCGTCAAACCACGAAATAAATATCGGGCCGTAATGGGTGTACAATTCTTCCAACTGTTTGCGGAAAACCTGGGTAACATATTCAGGCTTGCCGTAAAGCGCGCTGTTCCTGTCCCACGGCGAGCAGTAAACGCCCATCTTCATCCCCAGCTTGTTGCAGGCATCGCGGTATTCCTGCAAAATATCACCCTTCCCGTTTTTGTAGGGGCTTTTTGAAATATTGTGTTCAGTAGTTTTTGTCGGCCACAAACAAAAGCCATCATGGTGTTTGGCTACAACTACTATTCCTTTGAAACCGCCAGCTTTTGCCGCACCAACAATCTGCATAGCATCAAAATGTGAGGGATTAAACAGCGCGGGGTCTTCATCTCCATAGCCCCATTCTTTATCAGTGTAAGTATCCGGGCCGTAATGAATAAGACAATACATCTCTGTTTCCTGCCAGTTGAGCTGGCCTTTGGTTGGCAGCGGGCCGTATGGTTTTGGGGCCGGTTGTGCAAATGCAACCGCGGTAATAACTGAAAGGCATAAAAGCAGGTTTAATTTTTTCACGGGAGAAATAGATTGTTAATGGTTCACGAATGTAATAATTTTTGAATAAATGCCTCATAACGCGTTTACTGCCATTCATTTTTATTGTTACCTGGATAAATATTTCAACAAACAACCATCCTTTTTAATGGTTATGTATTACAACAACATCTGGTATCACACCTATAATTTAATAAAGACATCACCATGAAAACATATAATAATTTAGTGGAAGCCACTAACGATTTGATGAAAAGAGGATACACGGAAAATTTGAGTCTTGAGGGCGATACTATCGACGACAAGGATAAAAAAATCCAAATGACTGCCGACGATATCGAGATTGATGAGTTTTATCGTTTTGAAGGACCAAGCAACCCATCGGATATGTCGATTGTTTATGCAGTTACCTCGAAGAAATATGATATAAAGGGAGTGCTTATCAACGCGTTTGGCACTTATGCCAATAATAGCTCATCAGCCATACAGGCCAAGCTCAATCATGACCAGGTTAGCGATAATTTAAATCGCGCCGATAAACCGGAAGCGGATGCTGAAGTGGGGTCGATAGCCAAATAATTATAGCTTCGTCAACAGCTTTTTACCACGCGACTGTATCGCCGCAGAGCCATCGCGCATCAGGAATTGAATCTGACTTGCAAGTTCTTCGGCAATCCAGTCGTAACGGTGGCGGAGGTTGAACAAAGCCTCAGAAGCAAACACTTTTACAGCAACCTTAATTTTCGGGTCTATTATGGAGTCGAAACATTGCTCAACGGCCGGCTCCAGGTCTATTAATTCCAATTTGTTTTTTATTGCCGGGTGCATTGTTGGCTCGGTTAAATGCATCAGTATTTTAATATAATGCCGTTGCGGGCCAGGGTATTTAACTTCTTTAAAGCGCGAAAAGAAGTATTCCAATTCAGGCTCATATTTTAACGGGTCGGCCAATAGTACATTTTCCAGTATCCAACTAGCGCGGAATGCAATCATACTGTCGGGATAAAAAGTAACATCAATCAGGTCGCGCAGGGCAAAATTTTGCTCGGTTAATATCCGGCTAAGCTCCAGCACTTTTGGTTTGCCTAACGTGGTAGATATTCTTTTGACGAGTTCGGCCTGTGTCATTTCTTTAGGTAAAAGGCGAAAGGATAAAGGTTAAAGGTATTAAAATCAACAGGCGAAATCAAGCTATCCAAAACATTACAACGTTCAAACATTTCAACCTTACAACCTTTCAACAAAAGTTCTACATTTGCTTTCCGTTAATTGAAAATTTACAAATGGTTAAATTCAACCGATTCACCCTTGATAATGGCTTGCGCGTAATTGTTCATGAAGACCACACCACCCCTATGGCGGTGCTGAATATACTTTACGATGTTGGCGCACGCGACGAAAACCCCGAACAAACCGGCTTTGCCCACTTATTTGAACACCTGATGTTTGGCGGTTCTGTAAATATACCTACTTATGATGAACCCCTGCAGCGTGTAGGCGGCGAAAACAATGCTTTCACCAGCAACGATATCACCAATTACTATATCACCCTGCCCTCATCAAACATCGAGACTGCATTCTGGCTCGAGAGCGACCGCATGCTAAGCCTGGCTTTCAGCAAAAAAAGCCTGGAAGTACAACGCAATGTGGTTATAGAAGAATTTAAACAGCGTTACCTGAATCAGCCTTACGGCGATGTTTGGCTAAAGCTGCGTCCGATGGTTTATAAAGAGCACCCCTACAAATGGGCGACCATCGGCAAGGAAATTAAGCATATCGAGGATGCCAAAATTGAAGACGTAAAGGCATTCTTCAAAAAACACTATACCCCGCAAAATGCCATTATGGTTGTGGGGGGAGATATTACTTTGGATCAGGTAAAGCAATTTTCAGAAAAATGGTTTGGGTCGATTCCCGCCGGCGAAAAGTATGTTCGCAATTTACCACAAGAGCCTGAGCAGCACGATGAGCGCCGCCAAACAGTTACCGCCAAAGTACCTTTAAACGATGTTTACATTGCTTTCCAAATGGGCGACAGGATGGATGAAAGCTATTATGTGGCAGAGTTGTTATCGGATGTGTTATCCCGCGGCAATTCATCCCGCCTATACCGCAGCCTGGTAAAAGAAAAACAAATATTCAGTGAAGTACATGCCTACATGACCGGCAGCCTTGACAAAGGCATGTTTGTATTTGAAGGTAAACCGTTGGAAAATATCAGCATAGAAACTGCTGAAGCTGCCATCTGGGAAGAACTGGAAAAGATAAAAACTATCGAAATTCCAGCTGATGAATTGACTAAGGTCCAGAACAAAACTGAATCGACCATGATATTTTCAGAAATGTCATTATTAGATAAAGCGATGAACCTGGCGCAATTTGAGCTTCTGGGCGATGCAGATATGCTGAATCACGAGACAGAAAAGTATTTGAAAGTTACCGCCGCGCAGGTTAAAGAGCTGGCTAACAAACTATTCAGGAAAGATAATTCTTCGACGCTTATTTATCTGGCGGAGAAAGCTTGAACCGGAATTTTTAGAATTAAAGAATTACCGGAATAACGGCTAATTAAATTTGGATTGGCAAATGCCCAATTATTTAATGACTAATGACCCAATGACAATAGATAGAAAACAAGCCCCGGAATCAAAGGGGATAGCAAACATAAACCTGCTGAAGCCGGAACACAGGGAACTGAACAACGGCTGCAACGTGTATTGCTTTAACTCTGGCGACCAGGAATTGGTGCGCATCGAGTGGATTTTTGGCAACCAGCGCTTCAATCCTGAAAAGCCTTTACTAAACATCGCTGTAAATACGATGCTTACCGAAGGTACCAATACCCTCACCCAGGCGCAGATATCGGACAAGGTTGATTTTTACGGTGCATTTTTGCAGGTAGATTATGGTTACGATAATTCTACCGTTACGCTTTACAGCCTGAACAAGCACCTGCAGCATACACTGCCGGTATTAAAGGATATCATTACCGATTCTGTTTTCCCGGAAAAGGAACTGGAAACATATATCCGTAACCAGCAGCAAAAGCTACAGGTTAGCCTGCAAAAAAATGATTACATCGCCCGCCGCAATTTTAATAAAGCCATTTATGGCGATACCCTGTACGGCCTCGGTGCCGACGCGGAAACCTACAAAACACTGCACCGCGAGGATATGCTGTTGCATTTCAAGCAAATGTACCAGCCTACTAATTGTACCATCATTGTATCAGGAAAGGTTGAGCCGCAGATACTTGACCTGATAACCAATACTTTCGACAGCGACTGGAAAAATTCAACCATACGGCCGGATACAAGTCAGCCAGGAATAACTTCGGCTGATGAACGTTTTTTCTTTACCGAAAAGCCGGAAGCGCTGCAATCGGCCATCCGGATGGGCAAACCTACCATTAACCGCACACATGCCGATTTCCCATACCTGCAGGTATTGAACACCGTATTGGGCGGCTATTTTGGTTCAAGACTGATGGCAAATATCCGCGAGGATAAAGGCTACACTTATGGCATTGGCTCGGGTATGAGCTCGCTTAAACATTCGGGTGCCTGGTTTATAGCCACAGAAGTAGGTGCTGACGTTTGCAAAGCCACACTTACCGAAATTGAAAAGGAAATTAATCTGTTAAAAACGGAATTGATATCGGAAGAAGAACTTTCGCTGGTACGCAATTACATGATGGGCTCCCTGCTGGGCAGTCTCGAAAATGTATTCTCACACGCCGATAAATTTAAGAACCTGTACTTTGCCGGTTTAGGCTATGATTATTATGACCGCTATGTGGATGCAGTGAAAACCGTTAGCGCGGAAAGACTAAAAGATTTGGCAAATCAATATTTGGATTTTGACGGGTTTTATAAAGTGATAGTAGGGAAATACTAATTTTTTGATTTGAAGATTTGGCGATTTGAAAATTTGAAGATGATGTGGCTATGAGAAAAATAATTGTTAAAAAACGTAAAGTTAAATTCAGGACAGAAGGCCCTTACGACCCTAACTTCGTTGAAAAAATTCATCAAGGGCGTGTAGACATCAAAAACGGCAAGGGTATTAAAATTGCCACAGAAGATTTATGGAAGTAAAAGTTATAATCTTCAAATCAACACATCATCAAATCTTCAAATCATTTTATTGCCATTTTTCGCATCGCATCCAACAATTCCGAAATCCCACTTCCGAAATCCGAAATAAAACAGTAGCTTTGCCCGGCAAATAATAACTCCAAACACATTATTTGCTATGCAATTAGACCCCGAAAAATTTGTCGCCGAAGGATTAACTTACGACGATGTTTTGCTCCTCCCCGCTTATTCTGAAGTTCTACCGCGCGATGTTGACACCAGCACCTGGCTTACAAAAAAAATCAGGCTGAACATCCCTATTATTTCCGCTGCGATGGACACGGTTACCGAATCGTCACTGGCAATTGCCATTGCACAGGCCGGCGGCATCGGCATCCTGCATAAAAACATGAGCATTCGCGAGCAGGCTGATGAAGTGCGCAAAGTAAAACGCTCCGAAAGCGGCATGATACAGGACCCGGTAACGTTACACGAATCGGCCACCATCGCTGATGCTGTAAAAATTATGCGGGAATACCGTATCGGCGGCATACCAATTGTTGACGCGGAGCACAAGCTAAAAGGCATCATTACCAACCGCGATCTGCGTTTCCAAAAGGAAATGCATTTGCCTGTAAGCGATGTGATGACCAAAGAAAACCTGGTTATAGCCCCGCAAGGCACCAACCTGGTACAGGCAGAAGAAATTTTACAAAACCACAAAATTGAAAAGCTGCCGGTTGTGGATAACCATGGTGTGCTGCGCGGCCTGATTACCTTTAAAGATATTCAAAAATTCAAAAACTTCCCAAGCGCATGTAAAGACGAATTCGGTCGCTTGCGCGTAGGTGCAGCTGTTGGAGTAGCTGCCGATAACATCGACCGTGTAAAGGCATTAGTTGCGGCAGGCGTGGATGTAATTACCGTTGATACCGCTCATGGCCATTCGAAAGGAGTTATCGATATGGTTAAAAGCGTAAAAGCTTTATATCCTGATTTACAGGTTATAGCCGGCAACATAGCAACCGGCGAAGCTGCTATAGCATTGGCTGATGCGGGCGCAGACGCGGTTAAAGTAGGTATCGGTCCAGGTTCTATCTGTACTACCCGTATCGTCGCCGGTGTAGGCGTACCACAGCTGTTTGCAGTTTATGAGTGTGCGAAAGCCCTTAGAGGCCGTGATATACCGGTTATAGCCGATGGCGGCATCAAACAAACCGGCGACATTGTAAAGGCTATCGCCGCCGGTGCAAGCTCTATTATGGCAGGCTCGCTGTTTGCCGGTGTTGAAGAATCTCCGGGTGAAACCATTATATACGAAGGCCGTAAGTTTAAATCTTACCGTGGCATGGGCTCAGTTGACGCGATGGACAAAGGCTCGAAAGACCGTTACTTCCAGGATGAAACCGACGTAGTTACCAAGCTGGTACCTGAAGGCATTGTAGGTCGTGTACCGTACAAAGGCAACCTGGCCGAAGTAGTTTATCAATATGTGGGCGGTTTACGCGCAGGGATGCACTACTGCGGCGCAGCAACTATCGAAGACCTGCAAAAAGCGAAATTTGTACGTATCACCGCAGCAGGTATGAAAGAAAGCCATCCGCATGATATAACGATAACTAAGGAATCGCCGAATTATACACGGTAGAGATTAGTTAATTAGAGGCTAGAGATTAGTTAGAATACGTCAGACTTCCGAAGTTTTAAAAACTTCGGAAGTCTTTTTGTTTATACTGCGTCGAAGTATAACCAGGCCGCGCCTAATATGCCGCTATTAGCCAACTCGGAGCGTTCAATCTTTAATCTCGCTACGCTTTTGGGATATACCAGCGTGTTGATGCGTTCCCACATGTTTTTTTCAAAATAGTCGTACGCCAGTTGTACAGAGCCGCCTAAGATGATGAGGTCGGGGTCGTAGGTGTACATTACCAGCTTAATGGCGTTACCGAGGTGGGTTCCCATTTCGGCGTAAAGCTGTAATGCGCGGGCATCACCCTGTTGGGCATCTTTAAAAACCTGCTGACCGTCCAGGCCATACACATTATTAAAAAATGATCCGCTGCAATAAAACTCGTAATTATTATCCAGGTAATCCACGCAGCCGAACTCCCCTGCCCCGCAGTTTGGGCCTGCATATAGTTGCCGGTTAATAATTATGCCCGCCCCCAGGCCGGTGCCGATAGTAAGTCCTACCATATTTTTAGCACCCTGCCCCTTGCCGAAGTAAAGCTCGCCTAAAGCAAAACAATTGGCATCGTTATTTACAAATACCTGTACGTTATATTTCTTCTCCAGTATTTCTTTTAGGTGAACCTCTTTCCAGGATGGGATATGCACCACGTCATAAACAATACCTTTTTCAACATCAACAACGCTGGGTACGCCTATGCCGATGGCCTTTACTTCGCTGTCAATCAATTTATCTACCACAAAATAAACATCTTCCAGCACCTGTTCTTCTGTGCCGTTGGTATGTATACGACGGGATATAATTTCAGAGAGATTGCCGTTGCTAACCACAGCGCCCCGGATATTAGTGGCGCCTAAATCAATGCCTATTACTTTTTCGTTATTCATCAATTACGCTTCTGTCGGTTTATCAAAAATAGTTTTGTTGGTGATTAATGGTTTGGCCCAAAAGCCTATAGCAAGCATGTAGCCGAAGGTGATATACAAGAAACACATGGCAGCGCGCAATCCAACTAAATTACCGAGACCGCCTATCAATATCTGTACAACCGCGCCGCCTATAATACCGGTAACCAATATGCCCGCAAATGAGCCATGGTGTTCATCAACCGAGCTAAGCGCCAGTGAAAATATTATCGGGTACATCACCGACATGAAGAAGCCGACGATAGAAAATGAATAGAGCGAAATTTCGGCACTTCCGAACAAGCCAAGCGATAAAAATATCAAAGCGAAAATGGTGAAAATAACCAGCAGCTTACGGCTATCCATCAGCTTTAACAAAAACAAGCCTAATACTCCGCCAGCGGTCATTAGTCCCCAAAACCATGCAACGGCATGAGCTCCGGCTACTTCCGGGTCCACATGGTGGTATCTTTTCAAAAACTCCGACATCCAATAGGATACACCCTGTTCGGTGCCTACGTAACAAAACAATGCAATAAAGTATAAAATAACTATCGGTTTTTTAAACAGCATTACATGCGTTTCCCAGGCCCCGGCTTTTTCATCGTCAGCCAATTCAACCTTCGGAAATCTCGAAAGCAGCATCAGCACAACCATCAACAGACATATAACTACAAAAAGCCAGTAGAGCGATATCCACGGCATCCCTGCGGGCACTAACGGCGACAGGACTGAAAATATCCCGCTGTGATTTTTATTTCCGAGGTTTAATACCATATACGAATAGACTAGCGGACTAAGGAACGAGGCCCCTCCGAATATCAACTGGGCCAAAACTGATGTAAAAGCGTAGTTTTCTTCGCCTCCTGCGGTACGAAGCAGCGGGTTAATAACTACCTGCAACATGGCCATACCACAGCCGATTAGAAACAACGACAATACAGCCGTGAGGTAATTAGGCTGGGCAGCCAAAAGCAGCGAGCCGCCAAATGCTACTACGAAGGCCGTAACCATAATTGTTTTCTCGTTATACTTTTGCACCAGGATGCTCGACGGTATAGACATTACGCCGTATGCGATAAAAAACGCGAACGGCAGCACCCCTGCCATAAAATCACTCAGCTTAAAGTCCTTTATAAATGCCGGCGAAAGCGGCCCTATGATGTTTGTTAAAACTGAGATAACAAAAAACGTTAGCATTATAAGCCCTACGATGTAATAACTGCGTTTCATGAATTGGTTTTGAATTGGGGTAAGATTGATTACGTTACATATTTAGCGCAAATGTTTAGTATTTACAAGTTATTAAATGAATTTAAAAAGTTTGTGGGGTGTTTGTAGTAGAGTTAACCGCAGAGATACTGAGAAGACACATAGAATACGGAGGAAAAAGATTAAAGATATGAGCAGATTAAGCTTATAATTATCAGCCGCATTTTACATTTATGCAATAAGCGAAATTCAGCTATAATATAAATTTCTTTTTTTCTCTGTGTTCACCGTGTTTTACCTCTGTATCTCTGTGGTTAAATCGTCGTTTTTTGCCGTTTATTTTGTCAAGTTTTTTTAAGAAAAATCGACAAAAATCTATTTTTAAGAATTTTACGAGTCGTAAAAATTACAGGTTTTAGGCATTTATGTGAATAACTCCGGTGTTAACAACCATCAAAAACATCAAAAAAACTGACTGAAATATCTATGTATTAACTAGCATGGGGATGGTATAAAATTGTTAAGAAGATGTTAAGAAAAACTAAAAAAAAACCTTGACAAATGTTACGCAGGCTACTATCTTAGAATCATCAAGAACGACGTACTTTGACAACTCTTCAGGAAACTAACATGTATCGGGCGACCCTCCGGGGAAACTAAAGAACATCGGAAGTCACTGAAATTACCCGAAAAGCAAACGGCGCAAGCCACGTAAAATGAGGGATAATTAAAGAGAGTACCAGAGAGGATTGCGATTTTTTACGGAGAAAAGCATAAACCGCTGGTGAACTGAAAGTATCAATACCCGCAAGGGTAACAGAATAGCAGTCGGTTGATATACACAAAACTTGATGCCAGGCGAGCGACTACGGTCGGGCGCAGGGTTTGAAAACGGAGACAGAATCGCAAGAGGACGGCTCCGTTTTCGCTTTTTATAAGATTTTTTTGAGTTGATGCGAAAATGCATTTCTCCCGCATCATTCAAAATGGCTAATTTAGCGCCACATGAGCAAGGACGGCAAAAGTAAGAGCAATGGCAGGCCAAAAATATTTGTCTTAGATACCTCGGTTATCTTATACGACCATAACGCCTTCGAAAATTTCCAGGAGCACGATGTAGCTATCCCGATACAGGTGCTGGAAGAACTCGACAATATGAAAAGCGGGAATGATACCCGCAACTTCGAGGCCCGCAGCTTTATCAGGCTGATGGACGACATATCCCGTAAACACCTCATCAATGAATGGCGACCCATCAATGGAAAAAGCAGCAAAGGCAGTTTTAAGGTAATTATGGATTCTGCCTCAGGGCCTGTGGATGCTATCGCGGTCTATGGCTCAGATAAAACGGATAATCACATTCTAAATGCAGCCCTTGGCCTGCAGGATGAAAATCCGGACAAAAAAGTCGTGCTGGTATCGAAGGATATATGCCTTCGCTTAAAAGCAAAAGCGCTGAACCTGCATGCCGAGGATTACGAAACCGGCAAGATTAAAAACCTTGATGAGCTGTATACCGGCGAAACCATCTTGGATAAAGTTCCTGAAAAGCTTATCAATCAATTAAACAAAGCCGAAAGTTTATCTGCAGAGGACTTTTCTCTTCAGCGCCATACTATCAACCACTTTTATATATTGAATGGCAAAAAAGGTGCAACACCCGGCTTTTATAACTCGCAAACCAACCAACTCGAAAAAATAACCGAGCAGCCGGTGTTTAACATTTCGCCGAGAAATATCGAGCAATCGTTTGCGATACATGCTTTGCTGCACCCCGATATTAAGCTGGTTACCATACAGGGTAATGCAGGAACGGGTAAAACGCTACTCGCGCTCGCCAGCGCTCTGGAGCAACGTAAATACTACCGGCAGATTTATGTTACCCGCCCGATTGTGCCGCTAAGCAATAAAGATATCGGCTTTTTGCCGGGCGACATAAAGTCCAAGATAGACCCCTATATGGCGCCGATATGGGATAACCTGAAATTTATTAAGGACCAGTTTGGCGACGACGAGAAGATGCAGGCTAAAATTGATGAGCTGGTAGCCAATGACAAAATATCCATCGCGCCGCTGGCTTTCATTCGCGGGCGCACGCTTGCTAAAATATTCTTTATTGTGGATGAAGCCCAAAATCTCACGCCGCACGAGGTAAAAACCATCATATCCCGCGCCGGCGAAAACAGCAAGTTTGTATTTACAGGCGATATATACCAGATAGATACCCCTTATCTGGATGCCGAAAGTAATGGCCTCTCCTACCTCATTGATAAGGCAAAAGGTCACCCGCTGTATGCGCATATTACGCTGCAAAAGGGGGAAAGAAGTGAGTTGGCTAATTTGGCAACGGAGCTGTTGTAAAAATAAACAACTTGCTGCCGCGAGCTTTCAGCTCGTGGTTGCGCATGGCTGAAGCTTTCAGCTTCACAGCAGAATGCCTGTCAAAGTTAAAGTATTAACCATGAACTTTCCGTTCCGTAAGCTGAAAGCTTACACCATACCGCACCACGAGTTACGCTGCGCTAAACTCGCGGCAGCGTTTAAGAAACAATATTATCCGTTATCCTCGCTATATCATAGCTTATCTTATTGATAAACCCAAGCTGCTCTTTCAACAGCAAATCATCCGATGAAACGGCGTTTTGGACTGTTTCTGCATTGAGCGTTTTGGATGAGCTTCCTTCTACTGAATTCCCGCCAAGCTTTTTATTGATATCATTCAATACGGCAATCGTTTTTTTAACGAGCTTCAGGTTTTCGGGCGCGGACTTATGGATTACCCTTGAAGCTACAGACGAGGCAATGGTTGCAATGTACGACGACAGGATATGATTCAGCACCACAAATTTGTGCACATCCTTTACCTTACGCTGCTTACTTTTCGGCTCAGAGGTCATCCGTTCAAAAGCTGCTGAAAGGTTGGCCGACTTTACGTAAACATCCTTACGGGCCAGCTTATATTCCATTGATGTTACCTCGCGGCCTAAAATACTTTCGGCTATTTTATTCAAATAGCAGGCATTGGCATTAATAACATCTGCAAGGTTATGCTGTATCTGCTCAAACTCCCAGCTCGGGAATATCAGGTAGCTGGCAATAAAGGCAATTGTTGAGCCGATAACCGTATCGATAATACGTTCCTGCACCACCATACCTACGCCCAGGAATTTAAATAGTATGAGTACGTAAGGCGTCATAAACAGTACACTAACCACGTAGTTTAACCGCAGGAAGCTATAAGTACCAATCATTAAAACCACCAATAAAGCAAATTGCACATCTTTATTAGGTATGTATAACAGGATAATTATGCCTGCTATCCCTCCTGCAATGGTACCGATTAAGCGCTGGTAGTTTCGCTGTTTGGACAGGCTGAACCCCGGCTTTAAAATAACAATGATGGTTAGCAGCACCCAATAGCTGTGGTGACCAAACGCTATGAACTTTGCCGTAACGAAACCTATCAAACAAACCAGCGCTACCCGAAGCGCATGTTTAAAGGTGCCGGAGTTGAAAGACAAGTTATCGAAAAATATATGCGCAGCATAGTCCTGCCGGGTTACAAATTTAGAATACTCGTAGTCGGGTGCTTTATCTAACAGTGTTTCCGACGATTTTGAGCTGTAATAGCCATAAATACTTTTGATTCGCTCATTTAAATCGCGCAGGTTTACCAATATTTTTCTTAAAGCAAAGTTACTGATGCCCTGGTCGTTCGCTCCTATTTCGTCGATGCGAAGCTTTAGTTTTTCCAGGTCGGTTTGAAAATTGGGCTTGTATTTGTTCCGGGTATTTGAGAGCACCATGTAAGCGATGTTATCCAGCTCATCACCCATCTGGTTAAGCAGGTCAGCGATTTGTTTAAGCACACCGGAAGGTCCGAATTTCTCGCGAATAGAGCCGTAGTCGTAATGCGTAGCCATAATCTGCTCATACATGTCAACCAGGTCGATAAAGGTAAGCACCAATACACGGCTGGCATCGGTAGACTCCTTTACCATTACCCGGCTCTTAAACAATATCTCGCGAACAGCATCCTGGTGCTCACTAACTTTTATTTGCTGCGAAACCAGCTTGCGGTAATTCTCCTCGATATCAGTATCTGAAAGATAGAAACCGGCTTTTATCCTGATAAATTTGGCAATATCGGCAATGCTTTCGCCCAGAGTTTGCTGTGCTGCGCGATATGGGCGTATGCCAAAAAATACCAGGCTGAATAACAGGTACCATACCCCACCGCCCAAAACCGTAAGACTAAGTGTTAAAACCTGGTTTGGCTTCGCCTCTTTATCCATCATAAATATCATTATCAGCAATGCGCAGGTGCCGATAGACGACGCACGATTGCCATAAACGATAAACATGGAAAAGAAAAAAGACAGCACCGTAATTTCTACACCTAAGGCAAATACATTAAGACGTGCAAAGCCTGTTATTACTGCCACAACAAACATGAAGAGGTTACCGATAGCCATGCCGTTACGCTTATGGTAAAGAGGACCCGGGCTATCGATGGTACAAATACACAGCGCGCCAAGCGACATGGTGATACCCGTATCGAAATGGTTAAACTGCATCAGTAAAAGTGACGGGAACAGGATGCCGAAACTCATGCGGATACCGTCGGAAAAATACTGGCTGTAAAAAAAGCTTTTTATTTCCCTGGCGTCGATTTTCATAAATGTTTTTTTTGGGCCTATTTGAGCATACAAATTTACAAAAATTAAATATTAAAGGCTTATTCTAATAAATATTGCATTAATATACCCGTACCATTATTAATTAATCATCATTTACTAATTTTAAGCGCCGATATTAAAATTCAACCGTCAAAAACGGGGTTGAACCTTTATCTGCATTATTTGTTGAGTAACCGATTATCTGCATTAATTTCCCGTAGCACCATGCCATCTACCGCAAAACTGAGTCAAAGAGAAACAGCGTTTAATAATGAAGTTGTAACCCGCTTTGAGCTATACAACAGTCTTTTTCAAACGCTGCCATTTTACCAGGTTAAAGATACCGGTATCCTGCTCCCATTTTTCAGTTCACATTGCGATAAGGAGGTGAATAAAAAGTTGCCGCCGTCGGAAATCATTGAATCATTCTTTCAAAAATACGTTCCGGGCATCGACCACCGCGAACAAATTAACCGCATGTTCCGCTTTATACAATACATCGAGCGGCAGGTGGTTTTGTTCGATGCGATAGAGGATTCATCGTTCAGCAAAATAGGCCGCGAAGACGAAACCGGTACCATGCAAAGCCTGTTGCAGCATGCTTCATTAAATGAGCAGCAACGTGTCAATATCGGTAAAAAGCTGGATGAGTTTTCGCTCCGATTAGTCTTGACAGCCCACCCTACTCAATTTTATCCCGGATCGGTGCTTGGCATTATGACCGACCTGATAGAGGCTTTAAAAACGAACGACATCAACACTATTGACGTTTTATTGCAGCAATTAGGTAAAACGCCTTTCTTTAATAAAACGTCGCCTACGCCGGTTGATGAAGCCATTAACCTGGCCTGGTTCCTCGAAAATATTTTTTATCACGCCATTTCGGCTATTGAAACCAAGCTGGAAGATGAGTTTGATTTGGACAGCAACCGCATTGGCCAGATACTGGAGCTTGGCTTTTGGCCCGGTGGCGACAGGGACGGCAATCCGAATGTATCGACAGACAGTACCAAAGCGGTTGCGAAATTTTTACGCCAGCGCCTTTTCAGGGCCTATTACCGCGATTTCAGGGTACTTAAACGGCGCATAACCTTTCGCGGCGTAGAAGAGCCGATGGCTAAGCTGGAACAGCTGATTTATGGAAACGCATACTCGGAGCAAAAGCCGCGCAACGTAGCGCCGGAGATATTGAGCCTGCTCAAATCGATGAAGCAAACGCTGGTGGCCAACCACAACAGCCTGTTTGTAAACATAGTTGACGACCTGGCGCGCAAAGTAAGCCTGTTTGGCTGCTATTTTGCCACGCTGGATATACGCCAGGACAGCCGCGTTTTGCGCAAGGTTTTCCAGTTTGTTACCGATAGTAAACCTGCTGAAACAGGTATAACCGAAGGATATGAGGAACTTGATGAGGCACAAAAGCTTAAGAAACTAACATTTAACCAGGTCGATTTTCACTGTCCAGATAGTGCAGATAAGCTGACTTGCGATACGCTGGATACCATCCGGTTGTTGAAAGACATTCAGTTTACCAATGGTGAAAAAGCCTGCCAGCGCTTTATCATCAGCAATTGTCAGCAGGCTTCGGATATTTTGCAGCTGATAGATTTGTTTTTATGGAGTGGATGGGATAAAGAAAACCTTAGCGTAGACTTTATGCCGTTGTTTGAAACCGTGAATGATCTGCAGCATGCGGCAGGCGTGATGGAAAGCCTTTACACGCACCCTTTTTACAAAGAACACCTTCAAAAACGCAACAACCAGCAAACCATTATGCTGGGCTTTAGCGACAGCACGAAGGATGGCGGCTACCTGATGGCTAACTGGTCTATATACCAGGCAAAAGTTGAGCTTACAGCTATGGCACGCAAGTATAATATCGACTTGTCGTTTTTTGACGGTCGTGGCGGCCCTCCTGCCCGTGGCGGTGGTAAAACACATAAATTCTACGCTTCAATGGGCGAAGAAATTGCCAACCGGCATATACAGCTAACCATACAGGGCCAAACCGTAAGCTCGCAGTATGGTTCGGTAGAAACGGCGCGCTTCAACATGGAGCAACTAATCAATGCCGGGGTTATCTCTGCCCTGCATCCCAATCGTAACGACCTGCTTGACGCCCGCCATAAGGAACTTATTTCAAAAATGGCCGATGAAAGCTACAAGATGTTTCTTGACCTTCGGCAGCATCCGCTGTTTGTAGAATATCTTGAAAAATTCAGTCCTATTAAGCTATTATCGCATATCAACATCAGCAGCCGGCCAACCAAGCGCAATGCCGATGCGGCACTACGCCTGGAAGACTTACGCGCCATCAGCTTCGTAACCTCCTGGAGCCAGCTTAAGCAAAGCATACCAGGCTTTTATGGTGTTGGCACTGCGTTGAATAAGATGAAAGAAAACGGCCATTGGGACGAAATAAAAGAACTCTACAAAAAATCGGGGTTCTTTAAAACCATGCTGGATAATTGTGAGATGTCGATGTCGAAATCGGATTTCAGGGTTACCGCTTACCTGGAAGACGACGAGAAATTCGGCGCTTTCTGGAAAACGCTGCATGACGAGTTTGAGCTTACCAAAGCCATGCTGCTTGAGCTTACCGGCAGTCAAAAAATAATGGAGGAATACCCTGTCGAGCGTAAATCGATAGCGATACGCGAGAAAATTGTATTGCCGCTGGTTATTATGCAACACTATGCGCTGCAATGCCTCAACACCTGCAACGACGAGGAATTGATTAAAATTTATAATAAGCTGGTAATCCGTACGGTTTACGGTATTGTGAATGCAGGGCGGAATTTGGCGTAAGCCTGCTCTGAAAACTCACTGCGAAAAGACTTACGAAGTTTTCAAAACTTCGTAAGTCTGATGTTTCCAAACCAGATTCGATTTAAGTTGTTACATTTATGTATAAACTTAACTCCCTCTAATGAACAAGCTGGTATATATTTCTGTCGCACTTTTATTTCTTGTATTTTCTGAAAGCTGCCAGGACAGGCAAGGCAAAAATTACAACAAGGAAAATGAGCAGATTGACGGCGCTAAATTTATAAAAGATGGCCTAGAGGGCGGTATGGCTGAGATAAAGGCCTCGGGGCTCGCTATCACCAACTCCAATAATCAAAAGGTAATCGGCCTGGCTAAAATGCTGATAGAAGACCACACCAAAGTTGACAGTGCGTTAAACCAGTTGAAGGCCGACAAAAAAATAACAGATTCCGTTACCATCAGCAGCGCTCATGTAGCTGCGATAACCGATTTGTCAAAAAAATCAGGCCCGGCATTTGATAAACTGTACCTGCAGCTGATGGTAAACGACCACGAGCAGGCTGTAAAGTTGTTTACTATGGCCAGCACCAATTCAGACGGAAAAATAAAAAAGATAGCTTCCGACAATCTTCCGGTTATTAAAATGCACCTGGATTCGGCAAATAAAATCTGTGTTTCATTAAAGTAGAGACGCAATATTTTGCGTCTGGCGCTGTATATTTGGCGAATACACGATATTTAATGAAGAAAAACCTTTTTATTGCCTTTGAGGGAATTGATGGCAGCGGAAAAAGCACCCAGGTAAAATTACTGAAGGAAAAACTTGAAGCCGCCGGTCATAAAGTTTATACCACCTGCGAACCTACCGACGCTCCTCCGGGCAAAATGATAAGGGATATTTTCAATCACCGCATAGACGGCGATCACCGTACCATAGCCGCCCTTTTTGTGGCCGACCGTTTACACCATATTCTGAATAAAACCGATGGATTGCTAAAAATGCTGGAAGATGGTTACACAGTAATTACCGACCGGTACTATTTCTCGTCCTACGCTTACCAAAGCCCCCACATCGACCAGGACTGGGTAATTAAAGCCAATTCGCTTGCCGCCGGTTTACTACGTCCTGACCTGAATATTTATATTGACATCTCACCCGAAATAAGTATCGACCGCCTGAACAAAGGCCGCACTTCTATCGAATTGTACGAAACGCTGGAAAATTTGCAGGCCGTTCGCGGCAAATACCTGGAAATATTTGAACTGTTAAAAAGCGAAGAAAAAATGTTTATGGCTAATGGCAATCAAAATCCGGACGATATAGCAAAACAAATTTGGAACAACATTTCAGATATGTTGCAGGAAAATTCAAAAAAGTAAACTTAAACTGTCGTGCTGATTAATTGCCTTTACGGCCAGGAAGCGGCGATTTGCTTTTAACGGGTACGGGCGCTAAAACAGGTTTTTTATTGTTTGGCAGGAAACCATTTCTCACTAAGAAGTCTATCAGTATATTCCCTTTCATGGTGTTCAATTTTAAAGATAATAATCTATCAAACGCTTTCTGTTCTTCAAAATTATAAATAAATACAAGAAAAGCAAATTTATTTAATGTCAAATTGCTCATCTGGAAGACAAATCGCCGGACTTAAAGTTTTAAAAAAATTCGTTAGTTCTCACGCTTTTGCTAAAACAGCTTCAATTGCTGCTCTACCGGCGGTTTAGCCCGGCCAAAAACAGTGCGGCCGCCGTATCGCCAAGAGTTTTCGCGCTCCTGCTCAATTACCTTGTCGAAGTTGGCATTTGGGGTAAAATCCTTTTCGGCGTGCTGGGCTACTTCAGTAAGGCGCTTGATAGCTTCATTCTTTTCGTTATTGCCAAGTTTTGATTTGTGGATAGCCGTTTGCAAAATACCGATGGTTTCATCATAAACTTTTGTCGGTACCGGGAACGGATGACCGTCCTTACCGCCATGTGCAAATGAAAAACGCGCCGGATCTTTAAACCGCGATGGCGTACCATGAATCACCTCGCTCACCAATGCCAGCGACTGCAAAGTACGCGGACCGAGTCCCTGTAATTGGAGCAGGCCTTCAAAATCTTTAGGCTGTTTTTCGTGCGCCAGCCAAAGTACAGCGCCGAGTCGCTTTAAATCAACATCCTTAGCCTGCACATCGTGATGCACGGGCATAGTAAGCTTGCTGATTTCCTTCAGCATATGCTCCGGATTTTCGGCGGCGATTTGCATAACGCCGTTTCTTGAACCGTCGGCCTCTTTATCAACCATATTCAAAATATTGCCGGTGTTTTGCCCGTAGATAAAAGTATGCGGGTCATCGACAAATGAGCTGAACTGTTCCGAGTGCCAATGATAGCGTCGCGCGGTTTTTGATGCTGCGCTCATC
The DNA here is from genome assembly GCA_040389845.1 of Bacteroidota bacterium. Classification (GTDB taxonomy): domain Bacteria; phylum Bacteroidota; class Bacteroidia; order Sphingobacteriales; family Sphingobacteriaceae; genus Mucilaginibacter. The sequence goes on along the minus strand of JAZJZL010000042.1, from coordinate 7,660 downwards.
CCCTGCTGTACAACCGCCCACTGACCGCTGGTGCTTAAAATAAAATTATGGGTATAAAGCTGGAAGCCGTCCTGTATAGCTGTATTATCCACCTTTGCGCTTAGCTTGCTGCATTTTACCAGGTGGTTGCCGTCGAGGCCGGTAATATCGCCTATTTTAAGCAATTCATCCGGCGTGCGCCGCGAATGGTTGCCTTTGCCGCCACAGATGTAAATTCCCAGTTCCTTGCTGTGCGGGTTAACCGAACGTTTTAGCGCACCCATTACAGAAGTAGTAATGCCGGATGAATGCCAGTCCATGCCCATTACGGCGCCCAGGCTTTGAAACCAAAACGGGTCGCTCAGGCGGCGCAACACCTCATCACGGCCATAATCCAGTACAATATTTTCAACTACTGCCAAACCCAACTTGGCCATACGTTCTGCCAGCCAAACAGGTACGTAGCCGTAATGTAAAGGTAAATCCGCACTCCCCGATCGCTTCATACTAACAAATTTAGTAAAATTTCGGCAAGTTTAATATTTTAACCACAGAGTTAACAGAGAAGGCACAGAGAGCGCGGAGTTGAGCTGCAATAACCGATAAATTTCTTTTTAAATCTCAGTGGCCTCTGTGCGTTCTCGGTGGCCTCCGTGGTTAAACTAACCCGCCTACTTTAGCGCATCAAATGCATACCTAGCATCGCTCCAAAATTCATCGAGTGCAATGATGCGGGGTTTGAAAAAGGATATCAGTGCAGGCCAGTCGGCCTTATTAAAAATGCTTACACCGTCAATTTGTTTAAAGATGCGGCTGGTGGTTTTGCCGTAGTCATCGGTGGTGTGCAACTGCCATTCCCAGGGTTCTCCAACAGCAGCATTGAGGATGTTTTTCAGTTCTTTAAATTGCTCAAAAAACAATTCCTGTATACCTGCGTCCGGGTGGGCAAGCTCGATGGCGATTGTTGCGCTACGTTTATCCGCCTCCATGCGGAAATAAATATGTTTCAACCCGGTTTTATAATTTACCCAGTTAACACGCAAACCTTCCGCAGAGAGAACAGGCGACATATACTGCCCGAATGCTGTCCAGAATTCCTGCTTAAGCTGTGATGCCTCGTCTTTTGAATACATATTTGGGGAGAGAGTCAAGAATCAAGAGCCAGGAATCAAGATAAAAAATATTTCGGTTCTTGACTCTTGGTTCTAAATTCTATTCAACCATAAACGACAGCGTTAGTTTTTCATCCTGTGAATTACTGCCGAGAACTAGCTTGTAGCTGCCGGGATATACCTTCCAACCGTGGGTTTTTAAGTCCCATTTTTGAAGTTCGTTTACAGGTATTTTTAAGGTTACTGATTGTTCGGCGCCTTTACCCACGGATGTTCTTTTGAATGCTTTCAATTCCTCAACCGGCATGCGGTCAATCTGCGGGTACTGGATATAAGCCTGTACGACTTCGTCACCATCCACCTTTCCGGTATTTCTCACATTAATAGTTACACTGATGGTATCTGCCGATTTATATTTTGATTTTAGATTACCATTAGCCTGGTACGCAAACGACGTATAGCTTAACCCAAAGCCAAATGGATATTGAACCGGGCCTGTATAATAGCGATACGTACGGCCTTTCATGCTGTAATCTTTATAATCGGGAACATTACTTAATGCCTTGTAAAACGTAAGCGGTAAATGGCCTGACGGCGATACATCGCCAAAAACAATATCTGCCAGCGCATTGCCGCCCTGCTCGCCGGGGTACCAGGCCAATATAACGGCGTCAGCATAAGGACTGATTGCGTCTATATCAATATCACTCCCCCCGGTAATCACGGCAATCAGCGGTTTGTTTTTAACCGACTTGCGCAGCTCCTTCATAAAAGCAATTTCGCTGGCCGGCAGGCTTAAATTCTTACGGTCGCCACCGGTTTGGGACAAGAAGGCATCTCCAGCCTCGCCTTCCAATACCGGCGAGAGGCCGATAACGGCAATTGTTGCATCAGCATTTCCTGCTGCCCAGGTGCCGCCGAAATGCGTGGTATCGTTATAATCGCAGCCCAGATCGTACTCAACCCTTGTTGCCGGACCAACCGCAGCGGTTATGCCCTCCACAAAATTCACAACCTTGCTGCTGGTACCATGGTAATTGGCAATCATCGCATCAAGCGAGGCGGCATTTGGCCCAAGTACCATCAGGCTTGAATATTTGCTTTTTGCTAAGGGCAATACATTGTTATCATTTTTAAGCAACACCATGCTTTGCTGAGCTGCCTTACGGGCAAGCACAGTGTGTGCCTGGTTATGAACGCTATCAGCACCATAGCTATAATAAGGTGAAGCAGCCGCATCATCATAAAAGCCAAGCTTCATTTGCGTGCGTAATAAAGCAGAAAGCGCATTATCTACTTCCTTTTCGGTAAGCAGGCCTTGTTTCACGGCTTTTACTCCATCATTTTGCAAAACGGTGGAACAATCCAAATCAATGCCGGCCTTTATCGCGGCTGCGGCTGTCTCAACCGGACCGGGCAGCGATTTATGGGTGCTGAACACATCGTCCAATGCACCGCAGTCGGTAACCACATGGCCTTTAAAGCCCCACTCCTTCCGTAAAACATCAGTCAGCAGCATTTTATTGATAGAGTTCGGTGTACCGTTTACTTTGTTGTAAGCGCTCATTACTGATTCAACGCCACCTGTCACCAGGGCATGAAATGCATACAGATAGGTTTCACGTAAGTCCTTTTCATCTACAACAGCATCAAAATAATCGCGGGTAGCCTCGGGGCCACTATGTACCACGAAATGTTTGGCTGTGGCCGATGCCTTTAAGTGATTGGCGTCATCGCCCTGCAAGCCCTTTACAAATGCGGTGCCCATGGTAGCAGTAAGATATGGGTCTTCGCCATAAGTTTCCTGGCCACGGCCCCAGCGCGGGTCGCGGAAGATATTGATATTGGGCGTCCAGAAAGTAAGGCCCATGTATTGCAAATGCCTGTCCTGCGCAGTGGCAAGGTTATATTTCGCCCTTGCTTCGGTTGAGATGACGGTTGAAACCTGCTTTAGTAAATCGTTATTAAAGGTTGCCGCCATGCCTATAGCCTGCGGAAATATGGTTGCCTCGCCGGCACGCGCTACGCCATGTAAAGCCTCGTTCCACCAATTATAGGCAGGTATGCCCAAACGCGGAACGGCCTTGCTGTTATAGCCGAGCAGGGAAACTTTTTCTTCAAGGGTGAGACGGGAAACAAGGTCTTTTACCCTGACATCGATAGGTTTTGAGTTGTCTTTATAAATTGGTTTGTCCTGTGCTGATAATTTTAAGCAGGTAACGCACAGCATAATTGCTGCAGCGCCGATGAGTTTAATTTTTGCCATAACCCTTTACAATTGTAAATGCAGGGCTAAACATAGGCAGAAAAATTTTAGCAGGCTACAGGAATTATCAATTTATGCAATCGATTACACATTTTAGCTTTTTGTATGCTCCACCAAATCCTTCAACCCATGCAAAACCTTATCCCAGCCCTTTTCAGATTTTTCTAATCGCTTTTCTGCGCCGGGGCCATCGCCTACGTCATCGGTAATGGAAAGTGTGGTTACGCCATCTTTATAAGTAAGTTTATCGGTAACGGTAGATACGGTGGCCGAGTCGTCATGCGTATTTCTCAGGTTATATTGCAAAACCTTTTCAGGCTCAATTTTTAATATGCGACCCTTCATTTCGATAGGGATAAACCAAAACATCTTACCCCTAAAAGTGATGGGCGTTCCCTCCTTCCATGATGAAACCACTTTGCAGTTAAAAAAATACCTTTTTGTTTTTTCAGGGTCGGTAAGGGCATCCCATACCGCAGACGGCTGCGCATTGATCCTGATCTCCTTTTTTACAACATGCTCTTTCATAACGGTTTGATTTTAAGGTTTATTTGATAATTAAAGTTACCAAATTCATCACAAATCCAAAACAATTTTTAAGCCAAAACAACAAAAGCTTCTGCCGTGTGGCAAAAGCTTTTGTTATTACATGATGGGGTTAATTGTTTTATTTTACTTATTCAACCTTATCCAGCAAGTCTTCATTCAAAAACACGAACTGGTTATCGAACATATCCAGGCGGATGCGGCTGTCTTTGTCTACTTTTCCGGCCAGTATTTGTTTCGAAAGCTCATTCAGGATTTTCTTCTGAATAACCCGTTTCAAAGGCCTTGCACCAAATTGCGGGTCGTAACCCAGCTGGGCCAGCCAATCCAGTGCTTCTTCTGAAGCATCTATGGTAATGCCCATTTCAGCCAGAGTTTGCTGCAGGTGAGAGAACTGCAATTTAACAATCTCCGTAATCTCGTCGCGGCTAAGCGGGGTAAACATGATGATTTCGTCAATCCTGTTTAGGAACTCCGGGCGGATAGTTTGCTTTAACACTTCGAACAGTTGGTTCTTGGTTTTAGCTATCACCGCTTCTTTGTCGCTTTCGTCAAAGTCCTGGAAGTTTTCCTGTATCAGGTTCGAGCCGATGTTCGAGGTCATGATTACGATGGTGTTCTTAAAGTTCACCACGCGGCCTTTGTTATCGGTCAAGCGGCCATCATCCAACACCTGCAAAAGGATGTTAAACACATCCGGGTGTGCTTTCTCAATCTCATCCAGCAGGATAACACTATATGGTTTGCGGCGAACGGCTTCAGTAAGCTGACCACCTTCATCATAACCCACATATCCCGGAGGCGCACCAATCAGCCTCGATACGGAATGACGTTCCTGGTACTCGCTCATATCTATCCTTATCAAAGCAGCTTCGTCATTGAACAGGTATTCGGCAAGCGCTTTTGCCAGCTCGGTTTTACCAACGCCGGTAGTACCCAGGAAGATAAACGAACCAATGGGCTTGCGCTTATCCTGCAATCCGGCGCGACTGCGGCGGATGGCGTCACTAATGGCCTCGATGGCTTCGTCCTGGCCGGCTACACGTTTGTGCAACTCGTCTTCCAGTTGCAGCAGCTTTTCGCGCTCGCTCTGTATCATTTTAGAAACCGGGATGCCTGTCCAGCGGGAAACTACACCGGCAATATCGTCAGCAGTAACTTCTTCCTTCAGCATGCGGCTTTCGTCCTTGTTTTCAAGTAAAGATTTTTTCAAATCTTCAACTTCCTGCTGTGTTTTTACTATGGTACCATAGCGCAGCTCGGCAACCTTTCCGTAATCACCCGCACGTTCGGCTTGCTCGGCTTCCTGCTTGTAATTTTCTATCTGCTCAACTTTCAGGTTGATGCCGTCTACAATATCTTTTTCACTTTGCCATTTGGCACGCAGCGAATCGCGGTCGGCTGATAGATTGGCAATTTCTTCGCTCAGTTCTTTTACCTTTTTATCATCATGCTCCCGCTTAATGGCTTCCCGCTCAATTTCCAGCTGCATAATGCGACGTTCCAGTTCATCCACTACCTCAGGTACCGAGTCCATTTCCAGGCGGAGCTTCGAAGCGGCCTCATCCATTAAGTCGATAGCCTTATCGGGTAAAAACCTGTCGGAGATATAGCGCTGCGACATTTCAACAGCGGCGATAATGGCCTCATCTTTAATACGCACCTTGTGGTGGGTTTCGTAACGTTCTTTCAAACCACGCAGGATGGATATCGCGTCGGCAGTATCAGGTTCATCCACCAGCACCATCTGGAAACGGCGTTCCAATGCTTTATCCTTTTCAAAATATTTCTGGTATTCAGTCAGGGTGGTTGCACCAATCGCCCTTAGCTCGCCACGGGCCAACGCGGGCTTTAATATATTGGCGGCATCCATCGCACCTTCGCCCCCACCGGCGCCAACCAGTGTGTGTATTTCGTCAATAAACAGTATGATTTCGCCTTCGGCCTGGATAACTTCTTTAATAACGGCTTTCAGACGTTCCTCAAATTCGCCTTTGTATTTAGCGCCTGCTATCAGCGCACCCATATCCAGCGAATAAACAGTTTGTGTTTTTAAGCTCTCAGGCACGTCACCTTTAATAATACGGAAGGCAATACCTTCTGCAATGGCGGTTTTACCAACGCCCGGCTCACCAACCAAAATCGGGTTGTTTTTGGTACGACGGGATAATATCTGGATAACCCTCCTGATTTCCTCATCGCGACCTATAACCGGGTCAAGCTTGCCTGATTCGGCGTATTCATTCAGGTTACGAGCATATTTGTTAAGCGCATTGTAAGTAGCTTCGGCATTCTGGCCGGTAACTTTGTTATCGCCGCGCAAGCTTATAATGGCCTTTTTAAGGTCTTTTTCATTTACGCCATAATCTTTTAGAGCCGAGCTGGTTCTATCGTTAACAGATAAAATACCTAACAAAATATGCTCTACCGAAACGAATTCATCTTTAAATTCCTTCAGGTATGATGCAGCTTTTCGCAAGGCAGAATTGGTGTTAGCCGAAAAATAAACATCACTGCCGCTAACCGTCGGGAACGCCTTGATTTGCGCGTCAAGCGTTTCGTTAAGGCGGTTAATGTTTACGTTTAATTTTTTTAGCAGGTATGATATAACGTTTTCGTCAACAAGCAGCAGGCTCTTTAACAGGTGTGCAGTTTCAATTGCTTGCTGCTGATTTCCTATGGCAATTTCAGAAGCCTTCTGCACGGCTTCCTGCGCCTTTATGGTAAAGTTGTTAAAATTCATGTTTGTTTTTCCTTTTCTGGACCGGAATTAGTAGAATTCAGGAATTACCTGAATCTAATTCGAACAAGCATTCGATTAATTCTTAAATTCCAAAAATTCCGGTTCACTCCTACTCATCAAATCACTTGCCACAGTGGTTAACCTGCTAAAATGTCGGCTAAAAATAAAATTGCCTGCTGTATTGTCATTGGTCTGTAATCTGCTGTTTATAAGCGATATATTAATTAAAAAATTATATTTTTGCGTGGCCTGATAATTCAAACAAACGTTGGATAAACACCTTTTCAAAAACTTGTCCGGTAAATACCGGAACGCCTATCGCGACTATTACACCGGCCAAAATCTTGCTGCTGTACGCGTAGGGAGTATTATTTTTTTAATTTTAAACGTCATCATCAGGGCTTTATATTTTATTTTTCCGATAAGCCTTACCCGCGCAGAAAACTTCCCGGAGTTTGATATGGCCAACTGGGTGTTCATAGGTTCGGCGTTTGTATTTTATATCATCAGCAACTTTTTAATTGAAGACCTGAAGAAAAAACAAAAAGCAACTGCCATAATGTCGTTGTTTGTTTTCGCGTTTTCTCTGTATCTCATCATGTGCGGTATGTTCTCGAGCTTTATCTCGACCGGCAACCCAAGCAATGCGCTTACGCTATACCTTATCGCGCTGGTGGTTATCAGTATACTTTGCATTTTTGAATACTACGAAACCATTATCTTGTTGATTTCGGTTGAGCTGTTATTTACCTCGATGCTGATACATGCACATGCCGACCCTACCGAAATGGTTTATAATCAGCTGATTTCAATTATTCTTTTGGGCGGCTTTTATTGGATATCTCGCTATTTTTTCTCGTACAAGGCTCATTTCTGGATGCAGATGAACGAGATAAAAGAAAAGAACCTGGAAATTGAGCGCGGCAGCGAGTTTAAAAGTCAGTTGCTGGGGACCGTGGCGCACGACCTACGTAACCCCATTGCAGCTGTGGAGACACTGGCGATGATGATGGA
>JAZJZL010000041.1:0-4255 GCA_040389845.1 Bacteroidota bacterium | reverse complement strand
GAAGGGAAAAAACCTACCCAGAAGGTATTGCCCCAACATTTGTTAAAAATATAAAAGGAGAGCTAACTCTTGAAAAACTTATACCCTTGGAACGATTTGGACGAATAGCCCTTAAAACCATACTTTGGATAATCGGTAGTGTACTTTTTCTTGTATTGCTGATAGTCGTTTTAATACAGGTTCCAGCCGTTCAGAATTTTGTAAAAGATAAAGCCGTTTCCTTCATCCAGGGAAAAATCCACACACCTGTAAAAATTGGCCATATTAGCCTCGGTCTGCCTAAACTGATTGTACTCGAAGACGTTTATTTTGAAGATCAGCATAAAGACACCCTTATCGCAGGCGAAAAGCTTAAGGTCGACATCAGCATGTTCGAGCTGCTTCACCACAAAGTTGAGGTAAACGAAATTAACCTGCAAGGCATCACCGCCAACATAAGCCGCGGCGCCGACAGCGTTTTCAATTTCGACTACATTATTAAAGCCTTTGCCGGAGAGCAAAAAAAAGAGGTAAAACCCACCGACACGACCTCCACCATGAAATTTTCGATGGATAAAATCATCCTCGATAAAATAAACATCAGCTACAAGGATAAGACCAGTGGGAACGACGTAAAGTTTATCCTCGGACACTTTGATACCAGGATTAAGGACTTCGATATGGATAAGATGAAATTTACCATACCGAAGATTACCCTTTCGGATGTGAATGCCCGCATTATCCAAACGCCGATGGGTTCGTCCATTGCTAAAGCAGCAACCGTTGACACTGCTACCACCCCGCTCAACATGACGCTTAACCTGGGTACCATAGATGTATCTAAAATTAAAGTTGATTACCGCAGCAAGGAAATGAGCAGCAAAGTGAACCTTGGTAAATTTTTGCTGGAAATGGATAAGCTTGATTTAAAAAATCAAATAGTCGGCATCAAAAATATTGAGCTAAATGACACTAAAGCAGGCATAGTATTCGCCAAGCCAGAAACGGTAAAGAAAGCCGTTGATAAAACCATTAAGAAGCTGGACACCCTTTTGGCCAAGCCCACAAGCGGCAAAGGCTGGCGTGCTAACCTGGCTAAAATTAGTTTCAGCAACGACAATATAATATTTGATAACGATGCGCAGAAGCCGCTGGCCAGGGGCCTGGATTTTGCACACATGGATATCCGTAACCTTAACCTGGCTGCAGAGAACATTGCTTATAGCCCGGATACGATGAAAGGTAAAATAAACGAATTCACCTTCAGCGAAAAAAGTGGCCTGGCAATTAAAAAATTCCATACTGAATTTTTGTACGGACCTAAAAGCGCATACCTGAAAGATCTGCTTGTTGAAACTCCGCAAACTGTTTTGCAAAAAGAAGTGCAGGTGAGCTACCCGTCCATCGAATCGCTTACCAAAGATTTAGGCCAGTTGTATGTTAATGCTAACCTGGATGGCAGCAGGCTGGGTTTAAAAGACGTTTTATTGCTGATGCCGACTATGGCCAGCATGGAGCCTTTTAAACATTCGCCAAATGAAGTTTTGAGGATTGACGGCCGCGTTATTGGCAAAGTGAGCAACTTAAAAATACCCAACTTCGAGGTGCGCGGGTTCAGCAATACGCATTTAAAAATGTCGGGAAATATGAAGGGCTTGCCGAATATGGATAAGTCCGTATTCGATATAACCATAGATGACCTTACCACCAGCCGCGCAGATATCAGCAAGCTGGTGGCGGCAAATATGATACCCTCATCCGTAAGCATACCTGCCAGTCTAAAGCTGAAAGGCACCTTCAATGGTACCATGTACGATTTTAAAACCAAGATGGCCCTGCGGTCAACCTATGGCGCGGTTGATTTGGATGCTTCCATGAAAAACCGTAACCACGCGGGGCATGAAATTTATACAGCCAATATCAAGGCTAATAATTTAAATGTGGGCGCGCTGACGAAACAGCCACAAACGGTAGGTACCGTAACGTTTACTGCCAATGTAAAAGGTGTAAGCCTCGATCCAAAAAAAGCCAGCCTGCAGTTTAGCGGCAACGTGGCCAATGCTTATGTAAAAGGCTACACGTATAAAAACCTGGCAATGAGCGGCACTGCACAAGATGGCAACTACACAGCCAAAGCCACGATGCGCGACCCCAACATCACGTTTGCGCTAGACGGCAAGGCCGACATGAATAAAAAATATCCGTCGGTGACTGCTAAGCTGCAGTTAGACAGCATTAACCTGAAAAACCTGCATTTCACAAAAGACGATATGCGTATACATGGCAATATAGTTGCCGACGTGCCCACCGCCGACCCTGATTACCTGAACGCCAAAATACAGGTTACTAACCTGCTGGTTGCCCAAAAAGACCAGACGATAAGGCTCGATACCATCAGCCTGGTATCAACAGCCAATGCTGATAGCAGCACCCTGCGCCTTAAAGCGCCTATGCTGAACGCCCACATGGCCGGCAAATACAAGCTGACCGAAGTAGGCCCCGCGATGCAGGATTTGATTAATAAATATTACAACACCAGCCTTGCTTCAAATACCGCCGCTCCCAAATATTCGCCGCAAAACTTCCGTTTTGATCTGCGGGTAGTAAAAACATCCATCACCGAGAAATTCGTCCCTGATTTAAAGCGGCTCGACCCGGTATTGATTAATGGCCACTTTGACAGCCAGGCCGGCGACCTGACGGTCAACGGTACGATGCCCAAAATTATCTATGGAACAAACGTGGTGAACAATGTGGCGCTGGCAATCAACACAAAAAACAATGCGCTTAATTACAACATCACTGTTGACGAGGTTAAAGCATCATCCAGCGTCGACTTGCTTTACACCAGCCTTACCGGCAGCGCACAGAATAACAAAGCCAAGCTAAGCCTGCAAATACGCGATGCTGCCAAAAAGGAACGCTTTAGGGTAGCAGGCGTTTTCAGTATTTTGCCCGGCGAATACCAGTTTAGCTTCCTGCAGGATGGACTGTTGCTTGACTATGTGCCATGGGCAGTTAACCCAAACAATGCACTGCAATTTGGCAGCAAGGGCATAATGGCCCGGGATTTTGGCCTTACCAATGCTAACCAGGTATTAAGCATCAATAGCGACACCCAAACGTTTAATGCGCCGATAACCGTGAGCTTCAAGAACTTTAAAATAGAAACCATCACAAAAGCCGTCAAGCAGGATTCGCTGCAGGTAGGTGGTGTTATTGATGGCGACGCGCATATCAGCAACTTCCAGGCCTCGCCGGTATTTACAGCGGCTCTAAACGTGAAAGATTTCAATTTTAAGGGTGATACCGTGGGCAATATTTCGGCAAAAGTAAATAACCAAACAGCCAATGCCTATGCTGCCGACGTTACCATCAGTGGTAAAGGCAACCAGGCTAACCTTACCGGCCTGTATTATACCCAGCCAGACAGCAAGATAGACATGACGCTGAGCATCATTAGCCTGAAAATGAAAAGCATTGAAGGCTTTAGTTTTGGCAGCATACGACGGGCCAGCGGCGATATTACCGGTCAGCTAAAAATAACGGGTACGGCATCCGCGCCGGTTGTTCGCGGCGATGTAAACTTTAATAAGGTGGGTTTCAACGTATCCATGCTGAACTCCTACTTCACTATGCCGAACGAAAAGATAACGTTCAATAATGATGGCATCTTATTTAACGACTTTACCATGGTCGACTCGCTGGGCAACAAAGCCGTTGTGAGCGGCACGCTTTATACCAAAACTTTTACCGACTATAAGTTCGGTATAGACATTAACGCGACAAATTTCCGCGCGGTAAACTCGACACAGGATGATAACAAGCTGTATTATGGTCAGCTGTTTATAGATACTCGCATTCGCATAAGGGGCAATATGGCCAAGCCTGTGGTTGATGCCGACCTTACCGTGAATGACAAAACGAATATGACCTTTGTGCTGCCACAGGATGATCCGGGCATCGAGGACAGGCAAGGTGTAGTAGAAGTAATTAACCCGAATGACCCGAAGCTGGACTCGATATTGCTGGCCAAACAGCTGGATTCGCTGCGGAAATCAGGTGTTACCGGGCTTGATGTGACTGCCAATGTCAACATCAACAAAAACGCCAAATTTACCATTGTAATTGATGAAAGAAACGGGGATGTGGTAAACATACAGGGCGAAGGACATTTAAACGGCGGTATTGATCCAAGTGGTAAGATAAACTTAACTGGTACCTACACAGTTAATTCAGGCTCATACAACCTGGCTTATGCTACCGTTAAGCGCAA
>JAZJZL010000040.1:20842-24439 GCA_040389845.1 Bacteroidota bacterium | reverse complement strand
CGCAAGTTTAATTTCAAGGCGGGCAGTACCATCACCTGGACAGGCGACCCTACCAGCGCTAACATCAATTTAACAGCGGTGTACATTGCTAACGTCCCTCCTATCGATTTGGTAAGCGAACAATTAGGCGGCGACCAAAATGCAGTAATGTACAAGCAGAAATTGCCTTTTAACGTCGACCTGAAATTACAGAACGAGCTAATGAAGCCGGATATCAGCTTCGATATAATATTGCCGGACAGTACTTACACGGTATCTCCGGATGTGATATCGACTGTTAACACGCGCCTTTCGCAGATACGAACGGATCCGAACGAATTAAATAAACAGGTGCTGGGCGTATTGGTGCTGGGCCACTTTATTGGCGACAATCCGTTCCAAAGCCAGGGTGGTAATGCCGGCATAGGCGGAGCTATACGTAATAGTGTAAGCAGTTTATTGTCGGACCAATTGAATAAGCTTGCCGGCAACCTGATTGGCGGCGTGCAGCTTAGCTTCGACCTTACATCGGGCGAGGATTACTCATCTGGCACGGCACAAAACCGAACGGACCTGAATGTCGGATTGTCCAAGCAGTTTCTGAATGACAGGCTGACCGTAACCGTTGGCAATAACTTTAACCTGGAAGGGCAAAATGCACCGGGCCAAAAAACAACAGACATTGCCGGCAACGTCTCAGCTAATTATAAGATTACCAAAGATGGCCGGTACATTGTAAGGGTTTATCGCCGTGACCAGTTTATTGTGGTTGAGGGAGAGGTAATTGAAACCGGCGTTGGCTTTACCATTACCTACGAGTACAACCGTTTTAAAGAGTTGTTCAGGCGGAAGACTCCGGAAGAGCGCCAGTTGCAGAGGGAATACAACCAGAAACAAAAGGACGAAAAGAAAGTAAAAAAAGAGGCTGATAAAAAAGCCGACTCCACAGCGAAACCGGTGCCTACCCCAGCCGAAATACAAAAGACATCACACTAACTTATGGCGAAACTTAGATATATATTTATTTTTTTAGCCCTTTTGGCCAGCGCCTGTAGTAACACCAAGTACCTGGCGCCCAACCAAAAGCTTTATACCGGCGGCGAAATAAAGATTGCGGACAAGGATATGAAGAAGAGCGACGCCAACGAGTTGAAAGAAGACCTGGGCAGCTTATTAAGACCACAGCCTAACAGCAGCATATTAGGTCTTAGGTTTAAGCTTTGGGTTTATAATAAAACGCGTACCAATAAAAGAACCGGCCTTAAACATTACCTGAATACCCACATCGGCGAGCCGCCTGTTTTGGTAAGCAGCGTCGACCTTGAAAAAAACAGCAGCATTTTACAGAACCGCCTGCAGAATGTGAGTTATTTTTTAGCACAGGTTGTTGGCGACACGCTTAGTAAAGGCAAAACTGCCAAAGCTGTATACACCGTTCAGGCAGGGCCTGCATATCACTATCGCTCCATCACCTTCCCAAAATCAAATAATGATTTAGATACTGCGGTGACCGGCACATCGGCTAATAGCTTTTTAAAAGTGGGTGATAAATATAATCTTGATGTTATCAAAAATGAGCGCATAAGGATAGACGCGCGGTTGAAAGAAGAAGGCTTCTTCTACTTCGCGCCGGAAGATTTGATTATGCGGTACGATAGCACAGTAGCCAATCACCAGGTTGACATGTTTGTAAAGGTAAAGGATGCTACCCCCGATGAAGCACGCTGGATTTACAAGATCCGCAATATTTATGTGTATCCTAAATATTCTATTCGCGATACTGCAACAAAACTCGATTCGGCTGTAAAATATCGCTGGTATAACGTCATCGACCCGAAGAAAACTGTGCGGCCTTTCATATTTAAAAACAGCGTTTTGCTTCACCCCGGCGATACCTATAATCGCACCAAACATAACGCATCTTTAAACAGGATGATTAACCTAGGGCCATTCAGCTATGTAAAGAACAGGTTTGAAGATGTTACGCCTGATTCGCCGTTCCTGGATATTTATTACCAGCTAACGCAATATAAACGCAAAGCATTATCTGTGGATTTGCTTGCGCGACAGACATCGGCTTATTATAACGGCACACAGATAAATCTGAACTTTAAAAACCGGAACACCTTTAAGGGCGCAGAGTTATTTTTACTCACATTGTTCGCCAGCCGCGATTTGCAATTTGGCGGTACTGCAAACGGTTACAATATTTACCAGTTCGGTATACAGCCGAGCATATCGTGGCCACGTTTTGTGGGGCCCTTTAATTTTAGTACCGAAAATGCATACATTCCGCATACCATACTAACGGCGGGATATACTTTAGTTAACCGAACCAAGCTATATAATCTAAATTCATTCAACGCGTCGTTTGGTTACACATGGAAACCAAACCTGCATAAGGAACACAACCTGAATATCTTTAATTTAACTTATGTTGATGCGGCAAGCGTTAGCCAAATTTATAAGGATAGTATACTCCATACCCGCAACCCGGCGCTGGCGCATGTTATAAATAACCAATTTACTTTTGGCCCATCCTATTCCTATACCTATACCAACACCACTGACGATTCAAGGGTTAACAGTTGGTATTACAATGGTAAAGTCAGCGAGTCGGCAAGTTTACTGGGCTTGCTTATGGGTGCCGATACGCTAGCGGGCAAGGTTAAAAAAGCATTCGGTACGCCGTTTAATCAGTATGTAAAATTGGAAAACGAGTTGCGCTATTACCATAAATTTACCCCCGGTTTGAAATTCGCCACGCGGCTGCTGGTTGGCGTCGGTCTTTCTTACGGTAACTCAACAGTGCTGCCATACAGCCAGCAGTTCTTTATTGGCGGTCCTAACAGTTTGCGTGGGTTCCAGGCCCGTTCGCTCGGTCCGGGCGCCTATGTATTGCCGCCCACCTTAAATAAAAACAATAACTTCCTGGCGGACGAATCAGGCGACATCAAGATAGAGGCCAATGCCGAGTTCAGGCCGAAATTATTTAGTATAGTTGAAGGTGCCTTATTTGTTGATGCCGGTAATATATGGCTGCTGCGCCCTAATAAATTGCAGCCCTCTGCTGCGTTTGGGTCAAATTTCATCAACCAGATGGCCGTAGATGCAGGTTTTGGCCTGCGCTTTAACTTAACGGTATTAACTTTGCGTACCGATTTCGGTTTCCCGCTGGTAAAGCCGGAGTTGCCTGAAAATCAGCGCAGGGTTATAAATGGGATAGATTTTACCAATGCAAGATGGAATGGCGCAAACATGATTTTTAACTTAGCAATAGGGTATCCGTTTTAATTTTAAAATGATAAGATTTGAAGGGATAGAAAGCCGGAAGTTGACTTAACCCGGTTTCAAATTTGCCGGTTTCCAAATCCCTAATTCAAAAATAATACCTCCTTTAACGCGTCTGTGGATTTTTACCCATAAATTTACTGACAAGTTAATGCATTAAATACCTTTTTAACGCCTGTTTAAACTTATTTTTACAGGTTCCATAAATTATTTGCCGTTATTTTTTTTGATGATAAGCATGATTATATCAAAGCCGAAACCTGTCATTAAACATGAACACGCCTGCTAAAAATACTATCATTACCGTGGCGTCGCTGGTTTTAATCC
>JAZJZL010000040.1:0-20832 GCA_040389845.1 Bacteroidota bacterium | reverse complement strand
ATAGTAATGTGCGGTTGGATTTTTGATATTCCCGGCCTCCAAACTATAGTACCTGGTTTTGTGGCCATGAAGTTTAACCCAGCGTTGTGCTTTGTTTTGTTCGGCTGTGCCTTGTTGCTTACGCAAGGCAAGCAGCAGCAGTATAGCGATATTGCTTTTTTTGCTTTTTCGTTAGTGGGCTGGGGTATCGGTCTTGTAACATTTTGCCAGGATTTATTTCACATAAATGCAGGCATCGATCAGCTTTTTATAAACGATAAAACGCAGGTGTCCGCAGCCTTTCCTTTTCCTGGCCGAATGGCATTTAACTCATCACTTAGTTTTACGTTGCTCGGAGCTGGTTTTATTGCAAGCGGGCTAAAAACCCGGATGTTCTCCATCCTATCGCAATGCTTATTCCAAATTGTTATTATTTTTTCGGCAATTGCGCTTATTGGATATTTATATGGCACAGCCCTGTTTCATTCGCTATTTTATGTTACATCGATGGCTATACATACAGCTGTACTTTTTTTGATCTTATCCATCAGTGCATCATTACTTGATCCATCTATAGGTATTACCAGGCTTTTTACAGGCGGGCAAGTGGGTAACCAAATGGCACGACGGCTGTACGCACTCATCCTGGTAATGGCAATACTTACCGGCGGTATCGGTGTTCACTGGCAGGCCCGGTCCCACCTTTTCGCATTTGAAACTATCGTATCTGTAATGGCAGTCGGCTTTCTGCTGGCAAGCATCTTAATAATATGGTACGCTGCTAACTGGCTTAATAACATAGATAACCAACGCTCGGAGGCCGAAGAAAAAGTAAGAATAATGAATGCAGGCCTGGAAAAAATGGTTCAGCAGCGGTCGGCCGAAATTCAGAAAAGCGAGGAGAAATACCATTCATTAATTGAGCAGGCGTCCGATACCATTTATGTACTTGATATCAACGGTAATTTTACAGACGTAAATGCCGCCATGTGCAAAATGACCGGCTATACTCACGGGGAATTACTGCAATTGAATATAAGAGATATAGTTGATTCTGATGAGCAGAAAGCCGACCCGCTCCCGAATAGCATGGATAGTAACCGGCAGCCGGTTATTCGCGAACGGACGTTCAGACGCAAAGATGGCGGGTTATTTACTGTGGAGGTAAACGTTAAAAAATTTACAGACGACCGCATTATGGTTATCGCCCGCGATGTTACCGACCGCAAGGAAATGGAGGCTGAGCTTAGGGAAGCGGAGGTGAAGTTCCGGACAATTGCCGAAAAATCAATGGTTGGAGTATACATTGTTAAGAACGGGCGTTTTACGTATGTAAATCCGCGCTTTGCCGAAGTATTTGGTTATGAGCCGGTCGAAATGATAGATACGTTTCCTATCGACCAGATATTTGATGTAAACTATCGCGCAATAGCTAACGAAAATGTAAGACGCAGGATAAAAGGTGAGATTGAAAGCGTGCATTACGAAGCCAGGGGGCACCGAAAAGATGGCACCTCAAATTGGGTTGAATATTACGGAAGCAGGGCGGTAATTGGCGGCGAGCCTACCATTATAGGTTCGATGATTGATGTTACGGAACGCAAAGAGGCTGAGGAAGAACTCAGATCGTCCGAGCAGCAATACAAGCTGCTTTTCGACAGTAACCCCATGCCAATGTGGATGATATCGAAGGAAGACCAATCTATAATAGCAGTAAACGATGCGGCTGCAAAGCACTATGGTTACGAAAAAGAGGAGCTTTTACACATGAATGTACGTTCTCTTCGACCCAAAGAAGATTACGACCTGCAACTGGAAGGGTATCGCCAGGAAATGACCGAGCCCGGCTCCCTGGGGGTGGTAAGGCATCTCAAAAAAGATGGGACGACGATGTACGTTAACGTCATTGCTCACGATATCGTATTTGAAGGAAAATCAGTGCGGTTATCACTTACTAACGACATAACTGAAAAGCTTAAAGCCGAAGAATCGCTGAGGAAATCAGAAGCAAATCTGCAGACCATATTAAACACTACCGATACCGCCTATGCGCTTTTTGATGACACGTTAAAGGTGCAGGCATTCAACCAGAAGGCCATTGAGTTTGTTAAACAGCAGTTCCATCATGACCCGGAAAGCGGCGACAGCCTGGCAGATTACTTCCCGGCGGACAGGTTTCCGCAGTTCCAGGGTTTTGCGAAGGAAGTATTAAGCGGCAACAACATCAATTACGAAGTTGACTATCCGCAGCCCGGTGGCGGGAATTGCTGGTATTATGTTCGATTGTTTCCGATAACCAACAACAAGAAGGAAATATTGGGTATGATGATGGCCTTGTATGACATTACCGAACGCAAAATTGCCGAACAGAATTTAAAAGCTGCTTATGAACGCATCCAAGACCATATTAACAGCATAAAGGATATGGCCTGGAAACAATCGCACCTTATCAGGAGTCCGCTGGCCAATTTAAAAGGACTTGTTTCTATACTCAAGGATACGCCCGAAAGCCTGGAAATATTCGACCATATACAAAGTGAACTAAACAGGATGGATGCCATATTAATCGAAATGGCAAAGGAAGCATCAGACCATGACTAACACCCACAAACTAGCAACTGCCAAAAAATTTTCGGTCCCCCTTCAAATTATTGACCTTCACGAAGACGGCTTTCACCCGCTGCTAAACATCAAAGTTTTTGGCAAGCGTTTTAAAATTGTACTAGACACCGGCGCTTCAAAAACCGCATTTGATAAAACCATGCTCCTCGAAGCCTTTTCAGATGCGGTCCTCAATATAAGCGATCGCCTCTCAACCGGCCTCGGCACCACCACCATGGAATCGTCAACCGCTCTAATCACCGACCTCCACATCGGCAGGTTATTAATTGATGAATTTGAAGTGGCTGTGCTTGATTTATCAACTATCAACCACGCCTATCGCCAGTTGGGTCACCCGGAAGTTTTAGGTGTAATCGGCGGTGATTTGCTGATGAAGTATAAGGCTGTGATTGATTATGGGAAGGGGAAAATGTTACTAAAATCGCTGCCGCGAGTTTAGCGTAGCGTAACTCGTGGTGCGGCATGTGGTAAGCTTTCAGCTTACGGAGCAGGAAGCCAAGGGTTATTATCGCAATATGCATCGTTCAGTGAAGCTGAAAGCTTCGGCCATGCACTACCACGAATTACGTCCTTCGGACTAAACTCGCGGTAGCGTAGCATAAAAAAGCCCCTGACTTACTAAATCAAGGGCTTTGTATTTATTAGTGGAATATCTTACGTATCTATCCTAGCGTACTTCGCATTCTTTTCAATAAACTCGCGGCGCGGACCTACCTCATCGCCCATTAACATGGAGAAAGTATGGTCGCATTCAGCGGCGTTTTCGATCGTAGCTTGTTTAAGGGTACGGGTTGAAGGGTTCATGGTAGTGTCCCAAAGCTGCTCGGCGTTCATCTCACCCAAACCTTTGTAACGCTGTACGTGTACGCTATCTTCCTTACCGGCGCCTTTAAGGCGTTGTATAGCGACATCGCGCTGCTCCTCGGTCCAGCAATATTCGAAATCTTTTCCTTTTTTAACCTGGTAAAGCGGTGGCGATGCTACATACACATAACCATTCTCTATCAGCTCCTTCATATAACGGAAGAAGAAAGTCAATATCAGCGTAGTAATGTGCGAACCGTCCACGTCGGCATCCGTCATAATTACTATTTTATGATAACGGAGCTTTGCCATGTTAAGCGCCTTATCATCCTCGGGCGTGCCGCGGCTCACACCAAGACCCGTGAACATGTTTTTTATTTCTTCGTTCTCGTAAATCTTGTGCTCCATGGCTTTCTCCACGTTCAGGATTTTACCCCTTAACGGCAGGATAGCCTGGTATTCGCGGTTACGGCCTTGTTTGGCGGTACCACCCGCCGAGTCACCTTCGACAAGGTAAAGCTCGCACAATGCCGGGTCACTGTTGGCGCAATCCGAAAGCTTACCAGGTAAGCCGGAGCCACCCATAACGCTTTTACGCTGCACCAGCTCACGTGCTTTACGGGCGGCGGCACGGGCAGTTGCGGCAAGTATTACCTTTTGCACAATCATACGGGCCTCTTTCGGGTGTTCTTCCAGATAATTACCTAAAATTTCGCCCACTGCCATATCCACGGCGCCCATTACCTCGTTATTGCCCAGCTTTGATTTGGTTTGTCCTTCAAACTGCGGCTCCTGTACTTTTACCGAAATTACAGCAGTCATCCCTTCGCGGAAGTCATCACCGGTAATTTCAACTTTCATGTTTTTCAACAAGCCTTCTTTATCAGCATAGGCCTTCAAAGTACGGGTTAAACCTCGACGAAAGCCCGCAACGTGCGTACCGCCCTCGATGGTATTGATGTTATTTACGTACGAGTGTACGTTTTCTGAATAAGTATCATTGTACTGCAAAGCAAGCTCGACAGGGATGCCGTTTTTTATACCGTCAACATATATCGGCTCCGGTATTATTGATTGGCGTGTGCCGTCGAGGTATTTAACAAACTCGCTTAAACCGCCAATAGAATAAAACTCTTCTGTAGGAATAGAACCATCTTCATTGGTTTCGCGCTCATCTGTCAGTGTCAGGCGGATGCCTTTATTTAAAAATGCCAGCTCGCGCAAACGGGCGGCAAGCGTGTCATATTTATACTCGGTGGTTAATGTAAATATTTCCGGGTCGGGCTGGAAAGTTTGGGTTGTACCGGTGCGATCCGATACACCTATCTCTTTCACCTCGAATAAGGGCTTACCCTGGGCATATTCCTGTGTAAACATTTTGCCGTCACGCTCAACAACAGTTTTCATGTGGGTTGACAAGGCGTTAACGCAACTCACGCCTACGCCGTGCAAACCACCGGATACCTTGTAAGTATCCTTGTCGAATTTACCGCCGGCATGTAAAACTGTCATTACTATCTGTAGCGCAGATACCTTCTCTTTAGTGGTAATTCCTGTTGGGATACCACGGCCATTATCGACAACCGTAATTGAATTTCCCTTGTGTATAGTAACGTGTATGGTATCGCAATAGCCGGCCAGCGCCTCATCTATCGAGTTATCAACAACTTCATAAACTAAATGGTGAAGGCCTTTTACACCCGTATCGCCAATGTACATCGACGGGCGTTTACGCACTGCCTCTAAACCTTCTAAAACCTGTATATTATCCGCTGAATAATTTGATTTGTCCTGATTTTCTTCGCTCATATATGGTTAAAACAATAACCTTCAAAAATACGAAAAATCCCCGGAAAACCGCATTTGTTGATAAGTAAAGGATGTGGAAAAGATGTTGATTTGACGATGAGATGATTTGAAAATTTGAAGTTTAGCCTAATGGAGTGTTATTATCAATTTTTAAATCGGCAAATTATCAAATCTTCAAATCACATGGTATCAAATTAGGATAACTGAACCTAAAGATTATCTTTGTCAAAATTTTTACAAATATTAAACAATCAACGTTTCTGCATAATGGCAGAAAAACAATTAAAGCAATGAAAACTACGGTTTCTCTTTTTACCAAAATCACCTTAGGTGTATTAATTGCCGCGGGTATGGCAGCATGTACTCAAAACAAAACTGCGGATAAACCTGCAGCTCCGGCTGCGGCCAGCACAAAACCGGAAATAGTTTACATTAATTTAGATACCATCAATACGAAATATGAGGGTATGAAAGACATGCGCAAACGCCTGGAAGACAAAGGCAAGACTACGCAAAATGACGTTGGCGGAAAAAGACAAGCCCTGCAACGCGAAATTGCTGAATATCAGAAAAACGCCGCTACTATGAGCGCAGACCAGCGCGCGGCTACCGAGCAGCGTTTACAGCGTGAAGGCCAAACTGAACAGGCTTATGAGCAGAATGCCAGCGCGCAAATGCAAAATACCCAGGCTGATGAAACCAAAAAAATATACGATAAGCTTTACGATTTCACCAAGCAATACGCTAAAGAAAACGGCCACAAAATGATAGAGACTTTCCAAAACGGAAACACTCAGCTATTATATGCCGATCCAAGCCTTGACGTTACTATCGACTTTCTGAAAAAACTGAACGACGCTTACGCGAAGGAGAAAAAATAATGTGCGGATTATTGATGTGCGGATGTGCCAATGCATAACTGCAGCATAATAACGAATTAAGAAAACCCTGGTTATAGCCGGGGTTTTTTATTTTTGAGCGGATGGAAAATTACGAGAAGTTTATGCGGATGGCTATCAGGCTGTCGGAACACAATCACGTTTTGTCATTCGGAGCGCGAGCGAAGAATCTTTACAAAGCGGCAGGTAGCGATTGACAGATCGCACGCATACCTATCCGTCGTCAAAATATCGCTCGCTTAAGATTCTTCACTGCGTTCCAGAATGACAAAAAGAACAACTTTAAAACGCCTTTTCGTCCCCTACCAATGAATTTCTTACCGTCAGGAAAATAATCTTTAAATCGAGCAGGAATGACCAGTTTTCGAGATACCAGAGGTCCGCTTCTACGCGCTGGTTCATGTCTGCTACGGTTTTGGTTTCGCCCCTGAAACCTTTTACCTGGGCCTGGCCCGTGATGCCTGGCTTTAAGAAATGCCGCACCATATACATGTCTATCAGCTCTGAATATTCCTCTGTATGATTGAGCATGTGCGGCCGTGGCCCCACTACCGACATATTGCCTATCAACACATTAAAAAACTGCGGCAGTTCATCCAAGCTCGTCCCGCGCATAAAGCCGCCGATTTTAGTTACACGACTGTCATTGCGGGTGGCTTGCTTCTTATCGGCATCACCATTTACATACATACTCCTGAACTTAAAGCACTTAAACGGATTGTTGTTATGGCCCGACCTCTCCTGCGTAAAAAACACAGGTCCTCTTGATTCCAGCTTAATCAGGATAGCCAGTATCGGGAACAGCCAGCTAAACACAAACAGGATAATAAAGATGGAAAATACAATATCGAAACAGCGTTTGATGGCCCTGTTCAGCAGGTTTTCCAGCGGCTCAGCACGTACGGAAATAACCGGTATCTGACCAAAGCTTTGGATGTAAACCGGCTTGTTGCCATAGTCGTAGTACTCCGGTATCGATTTAAAGCGGATGAGGTTTTTATCAGCATCCAGCATCAGTTTTTTTATTTGGCTTGCTTCATCGGCGGGCAGGGTGCAGAATATCTCGGTTATTTTGTGCTCTTTAACATATTTTATGCACTGTTTAGTATCGCCCAGGTACATTCCGCTATCTTTCACCAACGCCGGGTCGTCATCAAAAAAACCGACAATCCGGTAGCCTGTATCCCAGTTTTTTAGCAGGTATTCATGAAGATCGTAGCCTGTTCTGCCTGCGCCTACTATAACAGCTTTGCGGGTATCCATTAATGAGGCTCGTTCACTTTTTCTAATCAGCAGGAATATCACCTTCCAAAAGCCAAGAAGCACGCCAAACAGCGCCAGCGAATAAAACAGGTACTCCCTCGTTATAAAATATGCTTCAGTACCGATGAGTATCAGTACCGTAAAACAAATAAAGCTGACGAATAAAAAATACGTACGGAATACATTACGAAAAGTAATGATGGAGTCTTTATTCAATACGCCCCGGTACAATCTTGAAATATTTGCAGACAGCAGCCACGTAAGGTTAAAAATCAGTATAACAGGAAGGTATTTTTTATTTGCTGCGCTGAAAATGCTGCTTTGGTATTCGATATAGTAGGCTGCTATCAAACTTAGGTTCAACAACAGGTAATCTACCGCAAGGTTTAAAGCTTTAAATAAGGTGGTATGTCGGTTTATCATTCAAATTTTAAAGCTTTATGTCGGGCAGCCAGAATGTCAAGATAAGGAAATTATGAGCCTTTTTCAAAATAATCATCTTTCAGATCGTCAATCTCGCGGCGGTCGCGTTTAGTTGGGCGACCTGTGCCCCTGTCGCGCGTAAGAACCGGCGCATGGAACATCGATTTAAATGCATGTGTTTGCTCAACCGGGGTAATGTCTTCATAAAAATTAATAGCAGTTTTTGCGTCCACACGATTTTCCAGCAATCCGGTTACTTTAACAATTTTTCTATCCGGGCCTTTGGATACCTGGTATACCTCTCCTATTTTCACCTCGTGAGCCGGTTTGATGTTCTGGCTATCCAGCTTAACACGGCCGGCTTTGCAGGCATCGGATGCCAATGTGCGGGTTTTGAAAAGCCTTATCGCCCACAAATATTTATCTATTCTCAGTTTTTCTTTTTCCGGCATAGGTTTCAAAATTACAAAGATTTGGAGATATCCATTCAAGCCGTGGTGGTTAATTTTACCGAGGAGATACGGAGAAGGCACAGAGAGAGCGGAGAATTTAAGTTATGCAAACTATGATTCAACCATCATTTATGCATCCATATTAACTTTACCCGAACAAATTCTTTAAAATTCCTTTAATTTGCCAAAAGTTTAATTTTACCGATGCAAGACCTCAAAAAACTTATCGAAGACGCCTGGGAAGACAGGAACCTGCTGAATTATAACGAATACGTAAACGCTATCGACACCGTAATCGAAAAACTCGACAAGGGCGAGTTCCGCGTTGCCGAACTTATCGGCCAGCGCTGGCACACGCACGAGTGGATGAAAAAGGCGGTGATATTGTATTTTCCTACCCGCCAGATGGAAGAAATAACGGTCGGCCCTTTTGTTTTTCATGATAAAATGAAGCTGAAGACCGACTATGCCAAAACCGGTGTTCGCGTTGTTCCGCATGCTATCGCCCGTTACGGAGCGCATCTGGCAAAAGGCGTTATCATGATGCCCAGTTATGTAAACATTGGCGCTTATGTTGATGAGGGCACTATGGTTGATACCTGGGCGACTGTTGGCTCATGCGCGCAGATTGGCAAGCATGTGCATTTAAGCGGTGGTGTTGGTATCGGCGGCGTATTGGAGCCTGTTCAGGCTGCTCCTGTTATTATTGAAGACAACTGCTTCATTGGTTCAAGAGCGATTGTGGTGGAAGGTGTTCACCTGGAAAGTGAAGTGGTTCTTGGTGCAAATGTTGTGCTTACCGCATCAACCAAAATTATAGACGTTACCGGCGAAAATCCGATTGAATATAAAGGCCGCGTACCTGCCCGTTCGGTAGTTATACCAGGCTCATATACCAAAAAATTCCCTGCCGGCGAATACCAGGTGCCCTGCGCGCTCATTATCGGCAAACGCAAAGAATCAACCGACAAAAAAACATCCCTGAATAATGCATTGAGGGAGAATAACGTGGCTGTTTAGTGAGTTGTGAATGGTGAGCAGAGACTGGTGAATAGTTGCTCCATTTTCTGCTCACAACCAACTACTCACAATTCTCCATTCACCACTCACTAACCATGAAAATCCTCCTGCGGCTCCCCAACTGGCTCGGCGATGTGGTGATGAGCACCGCATTTGTGGCTGCGGTACAAGAGCTTTACCCGGGGGCCAAAATCGATGTTATTGTAAAAAAAGAGCTGGTGGGTATAGCTGCGCTGATTCCGGGGCTAAATAAAGTTTATTCCTTTTCGAAGCAGGAGAATAAAGGATTAAGCGGTGTTTATCGTTTTGGTAAAAATCTCCGTGCGGAAAAATACGATATCTTTTTCAACCTGCCTTCCTCCCTATCATCTATAGTATTAGCTTGGGCTACCCGTTCAAAAAAGCGTGTCGGCTATGGTAAGGAAGGCGGCTCCTTTATGCTGACCAGTTCCTTTAAGCCACCTCAAAACGTTCATCGCGTAGAAGAGTATATTTCTTTACTGGAACAATATACCGGTAAAGCAATAAGCAACAGGAAGGTTAAACTGGATGCGGGCGTTTTGCCTTTCCAGAAGCAGGACAACCGTGTGTTGATCAACTTTAATTCGGAGGCGCAATCGCGCAGGATGCCGCTCGATAAGGCACAGGCTATCATCACACTGCTGACTCAAACCTTTGCCGATGTAAATTTCACATTTGTCGGCTCGCCAAAAGAGGCTGCTTTTGCTGATGAAATCCTCGCCGGGATAAAAAATAAAACCATGGTTGAAAATGCCGCGGGTAAAACCGATTTACCAGGACTGGCAAAATTGATGGCAAATTCGGCAGCGATATTGACTACAGACTCTGGTCCGGCGCATTTGGCGAACAGCGTTGGTATACCGGCAATTGTGCTTTTCGGAGCTGGCAACGAGCACAACACCGCGCCTTACAACAAGCAGAATTTAACCATTATGCGTGCCGGAAAACTGGACTGCGAGCCCTGCGTACAAAACACCTGCAAGCTTTACGGCGTACCCAAATGCATGGAACTTTTGGACGAATTACAAATGATTGCCGCTTTGAGCGTATATTTGCCCCATGCTTAGAGACGAAGTTGCAAAGGCTTTCCAGGTTATTAAAGATGGCGGAATCATTCTTTATCCCACCGACACCATCTGGGGAATTGGCTGCGATGCTACCAATACAGAAGCCGTAAAAAAGATTTTCAGCCTTAAACAGCGCGATGAGGCCAAGAGCATGATTATACTGCTCGACACCGAAAATAAGCTGGAAAGCTATATCAGCGATATGAACCCGCTGGCTTATGATTTGATAGAATACGCCGAGAACCCGCTTACCTTAGTAATGCCGGGTGCTAAAAATATATCACCTGCACTGATAGCCGCCGATGGCAGCGTTGGCGTAAGGGTGTGCAAACACGAGTTTTGTCAGCAGTTGATACAACGCATGAAAAAGCCGCTGGTGTCCACGTCGGCTAATGTAAGCGGTAAGCCGTCGCCGCAATATTTTTCGCAGATTGACGATGAAATCATCCAGGGCGTTGATTATGTAGTCGACATCGATCAGCACAGCAAGGAAATTAAAACACCGTCCACCATTATGCGTTTGGCTCCTGACGGGAAGTTTGAGTTTTTGAGGCGATAGGTGATTAGATAAAACTCGCCCTTGTTGGTGTTGTCACCAACAAGTAGGATGGTGCCTGTGACATCCAATAAGCCAGCAGACAAACTTGCGGCGTTATCGTCATCACAAGCGTCACGGTTTTGTTGGTGACAACACCAACAAAGGCGGAGTTAAAACAGCAATATTATCATTCAAAATCAATCGGTGAAATCATCCTCAAATCGGTGAAATCCCAAAAAATAAAAATTCGTGACCAAACATTTGCAACATCCTATATTCTCCATCATCTCAAAGCTTACGGCTGAACAAAATGTACAGGCTTATGCGATAGGCGGGTTTGTGCGCGATATTTTCCTGCAGCGGCCATCAAAAGATATTGATATAGTGGTACTGGGTAACGGGATTGATTTTGCCGAAAGCGTTGCAAAAAAGCTGACGGTGAAAGTGTCTGTGTTTAAGAATTTTGGCACGGCATCCCTCAAATACCAGGATTTAGAAATTGAGTTTGTCGGCGCCCGCAAAGAATCCTACCGTCGCGACTCGCGCAAACCAATAGTTGAAAACGGGACACTTGATGACGACCAAAAACGCCGCGATTTTACCATCAATGCCCTTGCTATATCCCTGCATCCTGATACCTACGGCGAATTATTGGACCCGTTTGGCGGCATTACTGATTTGGAAAACAAGCTCATTCGTACGCCGCTCAATCCAGTCGAGACATTTTCTGACGACCCGTTGCGCATGATGCGGGCTATCCGTTTTGCCACACAGCTTAATTTCAGGATCGACGATTTGGCCGTAGCTGCCATTAAAAGTAATGCGGACCGTATAGGTATCATCTCGCAGGAACGCATCACCGATGAATTGAATAAAATTATCTTATCGCCCAAGCCGTCGATAGGATTTAACTATTTATTTGACACTGGCCTGCTGCACAAAATATTCCCGCTGATGACAGCGCTTTATGGCGTAGAGTACATCGACGGCAAAGGCCACAAGGATAATTTTTACCATACTTTGCAGGTGCTGGATAACATCTGTGAAACTACTAACGATCTTTGGCTACGCTGGGCAGCTATCCTGCACGATATTGCCAAACCACCCACCAAGCGTTTCGAGCCGGGCCATGGTTGGACATTCCACGGTCATGAGGATAAAGGTGCCCGTATGGTGCCCAAAATATTCGGCCAGCTAAAATTACCGATGAACGACCGGATGAAGTTTGTACAAAAAATGGTACAGCTGCACCTAAGACCTATTGTTTTGGCGCAATCTATCGTTACCGATTCGGCGGTGAGGCGTTTACTATTTGATGCAGGCGAGGACATTGAAAGCCTTATGCTGTTGTGTAAAGCAGACATCACCACCAAAAACGAATATAAAATAAAGAAATACCGCAACAATTTTGAGCTTGTACAACAGAAGCTGAAAGATGTGGAGGAACGCGACAGTATTCGTAACTGGCAGCCGCCCGTTACGGGTAACGACATTATGGAACTCTTCGGTATTAAAGAGGGACGGGAGGTCGGAATCATCAAAAACCAGATACGGGAAGCTATACTGGAAGGCGAAATTCCCAACTCGCGTGAAGAGGCAATTCAATTTACAATTGCCAAAGGCGTTGAAATTGGCTTAAAAGTTGTGGGTAAGCCGTGATTAATTTACGATTTTAGAATTACGATTTAAGATTGACATATCCGAAATCGAAAATCCGAATTCCGAAATACTCAAAACATTATTAATTTTGTAAAAAAATCTATACTTATACAATGGCGCTATACAGATTCAGGGTTTCGTTCGAAGATTACGATGATGTTGTAAGGGAAATCGACATAAGGTCGAACCAGA
This sequence comes from Bacteroidota bacterium, assembly GCA_040389845.1. GTDB lineage: Bacteria > Bacteroidota > Bacteroidia > Sphingobacteriales > Sphingobacteriaceae > Mucilaginibacter. Next base: position 8,084 of record JAZJZL010000040.1, on the reverse strand, counting down.
CATTTGAAGACCTTCACAGGGCAATCCATCAATCAACAGGCTACAATGCCGAATACTCGTCCTCATTTTACGTAAGCAACGACCAATGGATTAAAGGCGAGGAAATTGCCTTTATGCCTAATCAGCGGAGAATTGACCGCGGTTGCCTGCTTATGGATAAAGTAAAACTGCTAAGCCGCATAGACGACCCTCACCAGAAATTTTATTATACGTTCAACTTCGACCGTCCTTTTGACTTTCATGTAGAGCTGATGAAAATCATCCTTGATGAAACTCCGGGAGTAACTTACCCTGCTGTTATTAAATCTACAGGCGAAGCGCCTAAGCAGTTCGGCAATGTGCTCAATACGCCGGTTGCCAACCCGGAAGGCGGCGACGATTTCGACTTCCTGAATGAATTGGCCATAGGTGAAGAGGATGCTGACGAGTTTGCAGGAATGAGCGAAGAAGGCGTTGACGACGTAGTAGCTGCTCCAAAACTCGTCCATGACGAGGCAGAGGGGGAAGAAGAAGACGAATTCAGCAATGAATTCTCTGACGACGAGAACTTCGAAGACGAAGGCGGCGGCTCACGCGGAAGCCGCGATGATTATTAATTAGTTCATGGTTTATAGTTCATGGTTCATAGTAAAAAATGGCGTGGCGGCTTACTCAAACTGCAGCGGCTATGAACTATGAACCATCAACTATGAACACCCTTATAGTTATTACCGGCCCTACCGCATCTGGTAAAACAGCGGCGGCTATTGAGGTTGCCAGGCACTTTAACACGGTAGTGGTTTCTGCGGATTCACGGCAGTTTTACCGCGAGACGTCTATCGGAACAGCTAAGCCAAACGCTGAAGAGCTGGAGGCGGTTAAGCATTACTTCATCGATACCCTTTCCATCGAAGACAATTACACCGCCGGTAAATATGAAAAAGAGGCGCTGGAGTTGTTGGATGAGCTATTTAAAACCCATAAGGTTGTAGTGTTGGCAGGTGGCTCAGGTCTATTCATAAAAGCCGTTTGCGAGGGCTTTGACGAATTCCCGGATATCGACCCGCAGGTACGACAACGCTTAAACCAGGAACTGGAAACACACGGCCTCCCCTATCTGCAAGAAAAACTAAAAGCTGCTGACCCTGACTATTACGCCCAGGCTGATATTAACAACCCACAGCGCGTTGCCCGTGCGCTTGAAGTATTTGAGGGAACCGGCAAACCGTTTTCTTCATTCCGTAAATCTACTGTAAACCAGCGGCCATTCCGTATTCTGAAATTTGGGTTGGATTTGCCACGGGAGGTATTGTACAATCGCATCAATACCCGCGTTGATATAATGGTAAAAGACGGTTTGATTGAAGAGGTAAAATCATTGCTGCCCCATCGCCATCTGAATGCATTAAACACAGTAGGCTATAGCGAAATATTTAATTATTTCGACGGTAAAACAGACTTGCCAACGGCTGTCGAGCTCATCAAACAAAATACCCGCCGCTTCGCCAAACGGCAAATGACATGGTTTGGGAGGGATAAGGAGATTGTATGGGTGGATGCAAGCGATGGAAAGGCTGCGGAGAAGATCATTGACCGAAGTCCCCGATAACCAACACGTCAGCAATGACTGTCCTATTGATTAATCTAGCAACGTCTTCAAATACAACCCATAACCGCTCTTAATGTACTTATTCACCAGCACCTCAAGCTGCTTATTATCGATAAATCCCTGGCGATAAGCCACTTCTTCGATGCAACCAATTTTAGTAGCCTGGCGTTTTTCAATTACCCGCACGTACTCGGAGGCATCGCTTAACGAATCGAATGTACCGGTATCCAGCCAGGCGGTGCCGCGGTCCATTACGCCTACGTGTAAATCGCCCTGTTTAAGGTAATGTTTGTTGACGTCGGTAATCTCATATTCACCACGTGGTGAAGGCTCCAGATTTTTGGCGATCTCCACAACCTGGTTATCGTAGAAATAAAGTCCGGGAACAGCAAAGTTTGATTTCGGTTGTTCCGGCTTCTCTTCGATAGATAACGCCCTGAATTCTTTATCAAATTCGACAACACCGTATCGCTCAGGGTCGGCTACAGGGTAAGCAAAAATAGCGGCGCCGTCCACATCGTTAAAGCTGCGTATCAGTTCGCTGAAGCCCGTACCGTAAAATATGTTATCACCCAGGATAAGCGCAACTTTATCGCCTCCGATAAACTCCTCACCTATTACAAAGGCTTGTGCAAGACCGTTTGGTTTTTCCTGTATGGCGTAATGAAAATCACAACCTAAATCTTCGCCGTTTCCTAACAGGCGCTTAAAGCTTTCATTATCTTCGGGGGTAGTAATTATCAATATCTCGCGTATACCTGCTCCCATTAAAACCGACAGGGGGTAATAAATCATCGGCTTATCGTAAATAGGCATCAGCTGTTTACTGATGGCCCGGGTAATAGGATAAAGCCGTGTGCCCGACCCTCCTGCTAAAATTATTCCTTTCATGTAGAAGATTGTAATTATTATATTTTATTGAGAACCAAGAGTCAAGAACCAAGACAAAAAAATACTTCAACGTCTTGGCTCTTGATTCTTTACTCTATTTCCCGAGCCTGCCTAAGCAAATTACCAGGCTATCCCTCCAATACGGTATTTCGATACCAAATGTTTGCTTTGCCTTGCTTTTATCCATTACCGAATACGACGGACGCGTGGCTTTGGTAACATATTCATCCGTGCGGATGGGTACAGCTTTCACTTTAGTACCTGATATATCAAATATAGCACGTGCAAAATCAAACCACGAGGTTACCCCTTCATTGCTGTAATGATAAATACCATAAGCCTGGCTATTGTTTTGTATGATATATAAGATAAAGCATGCGAGGTCGATAGCATAAGTCGGCGTGCCCACCTGGTCGGCAATGATGGTTAACCGCTCACGCTCGCCGCCCAGCTTGAGCATGGTTTTAACGAAATTATTGGCGTACTCGGAATATAACCAGCCGGTGCGAATAATAAAATGCTTATCGAGCTTTGCAGCAACAGCAATTTCGCCATCGCGCTTGGTTTTGCCGTAAACGCTAATCGCATTCGCTTCGTCGGTCTCTTTAAGCGGATGGGCTAAATCGCCCTTAAAAACAAAATCGGTTGAAATATGAATCAATACCGCACCATGTTCTTTGCAAAGCACTGCCAAATTTTCAGCACCTGTTTTGTTTACTTTTTCAGCAATTTCAGCTTCATCCTCTGCCTTATCTACCGCAGTATACGCCGCGCAATTGATTATCCAGCCGGGTTGGTGAGCTTCAAAAAGCCGCTTCAAACCGTCGTTATTTAAGATATTCGCTTCACTTTCTTCCGGAAAAATTATCGGGGTAACATTATTTGCCGCAGCAACAGTTTTTATACATTGCCCCAGCTGACCTGAAGCACCAAAAACCAAAATATTCTTCATGTAAGGTATTTTTATCTCCAACCGCAATTTCGAATCGTCTGGCAAATATGCCTACAATTTTTATATCAGCCGAATTAATGAGTTAGTTATCGTTTTTCTTTATCAATTTCTTTGCAGTGCGCATTAATACCGGCGGCATAATATCTGCAACAACGTCTCTAAAGGTAATCGGCTCTTTTTCTATATCACCCTTGTCGCGGCCTTTAAATAGGGTTCCGTGCGTTTTATTGCTAATTTCGCTTTTAGGCCGGCCATTTGAGTAATAATATAAAGCCAGCGACTTCCGGCTCCTATCCGACGGACAGGTTAGCGGATCAGGATGGCCGTGGTAAGAAAAGTCCGTTGTAGAGAAAATAGCCACTCTGTTAAATACCGGCAGCACTTTTCTGTGCGATTTGGTCATATGCTCGTCCCAAAGTTCAAAATGTCCGCCATAGCTTTCTTCCCAGTCTTTGTTAAGATATACTAAAAGATTAATGCGACGGTCGAGTTTGCTGAAGTCGTGCTTATTAAAATCGGCATGCACTTTCAATAGACCACCCGGCTTAATCTCGTGATAGCCGCCGCCTACGAAGTAAGGATCGGGTAACAGGACTTCCTTAATACCTGTCAATTCTTGCAAAAACTCAAGTATTGGCTGCGAGTTAAGGTAGTGCGCGAATGCTTTTGTAACATCGCTGAAATATTGTTCACCTTTAGCCTCGAATTTTTTCTCGTTATGATTGTCGTAAGTAATTACTTCTTTCTTTTTTGATAGATCCGGAAAATCATTCAGTACCTGGGTCAAAATCTCTTCATTAAAAAAATTATCGAAAACGATACTTGGAAAAGGTTTTGCGGTAAGGTATTCCTGTTTTTTATCCCTGGCCAGTTGTTGCAGGTCTTTGATCTCCGGGTTCAGAAAATTCATGCGGTAAATTTAATAATTTACGAATATAAATATTCTGGCGGGGTTAATGCAGAAATAAGCAGAATCAAGCGCACGTGCGCTTTTCGGCCTGCGATTCCGGTTTCCCCTTTTTAATATAAAATATGTGGGGAGATCATCGGAAACATCTTAGCTGAACGCCAGGCACCAATTTGACGGTAAATTTAGCGACAGCTTTGTGTATATTTTCCCTTAAAGAAACATTAAAATTTCAAATAATTCATTATTAATTATTTACATATTAATCAAAACGAAATCAACTGATAATGAGCAATTTACATAGCGTCCGAGGTGTTCGTGCAAAAAACGTGGAACACTTGAAAATGTAAACAACTGTAAATCAATTCATTTTAAAACAGGTAAGTTGGTCGCATAAAAAACGGAACGCCTGTGCAGCTGGAAAGGTTATAGCTTGCGGCGTTTCCAGCCTCCTTTTTCTTTCACATTCGCTTAAAGCTACCTATTACCGGTAAATTCAATTAAATTTGCCCTCAATCTGTACCGCTTGAAACAAAACGCAAAGTATTACTACAACAAGTTAAAGGCTACCAATATAATTGCCAACTTTTTAAATTTAAGCAGCATACAAATCTCAAACGTATTGCTGCTGATGTTACTGATACCTATCATTACCCGCATCATCGGCATCCGGGAGTTTGGTATAATTATGTTCGCCAGCAAGTTTTCACAATTGGCAGGGTCGGTAATCAATTATGGAACAGGACAGTCGGGCGTGCGCGATGTTGCCTTTCATATCAAAGATTCCAAAAAACTCAGCCCTGTATTTTACAGTAACCTGTTTATAAGGGTGATTATATTTGCACTGTACATCCTTCTGTTGTTCGTATTGCAATGGGTTAAGGTCGACTATTATCCGTATATTTTGTTTTCTATCCCTATAGCACTGGCCGAAGTAATAAACCCGCTTTGCTTTTTTATCGGCGCCGAACGGTTGAAACTGTTTAATTTATTGAACCTGCTATCGAACATTGCGACTATCGTAGCCATTTTCATTTTCATCAAAAGTCCAGCAGATTCAATTTGGGTAAATTTTATTCTTGGCGGGGCAAATGCGATTACTTACCTGGGACTGCTCGTTTATTTTGGCAGACAATATGGCCTCGGATTCAAGTTTCCATCTGTTAATGAATTGCTTAAAATCGGAAAAGATAATTTCTATCTCACCGTCAACAATATCTCTGTTAACCTGCAGCAATCTATTATCATATTTGCATTGCCAAGGTGGGGACTGGCGGCATTTTTAGGCCCTTATACGCTTTGCGATAAAATTATTGGTCAATGCCGTATCCTGCTTATTACAGTTTCAAATGCAATTTATCCAAACGCGGCGAGACTGTTTCAGCAAAGCACAAGCCTTTGGGATGTATACCGCAAAAAGACCAAGTATCTATTGGCCGGCGTATTTCTTGCAGGCTCGATATTTATCGTTGTACTGGCCGACCCTATTGTATTCCTCTTATCTAAAGAGCATAACGCTACCGCTATTATAATTTTAAGGGTGATGGCTTTTGTACCAATAATGTCGGCATTGAACGTGCTGAATGTGCTGGACCTCTTGCTAAAAAACTACACCAATTATATTTTCCGGATTGCCATATTGCTGTTTATACAATCGGTGATAGTAGCATTCATATTGGTTAATATCGGCGGCGCGTTTGCTGTGGGGATGTTTACATTGATAATTGAAACCAGCGCCGTGGTGATGTACGAATACGCAATTAAAAAACCTTACCTGCAAAATGCATAAGCCAGTTGCCGTTATATTGCTCAACTGGAATACGCCGGAACATACGGCGAATTGCATATTGTCGCTGCAAGAGTTTTGCAATGCAGATTTATTCGATATTATCGTGGCTGATAACGGCTCCACCGATAATTCTTTATCGCTCCTCCGAACGCAGTTTCCCGCTTTAATTTATATCGAAAATAAAGAGAATCTCGGGTTTGCAGAGGGTAATAACCGGGCGTTGGAATATAGCATCAGCAATGCCTACACTTATTCGCTGGTGATGAACACAGATACTACTGTTGATGAGGATTTAGTAGCAGGCCTGGTGCGCCATATGGAAAATCATGCGGAAGCTGCTGCCGTACAGCCAGCCATTTACTGGATGCACGATAAAACCAAAATCTGGAACGGTGAAGGAAAATTCAATAAGTTTATTGGCAAAACCGTTTCCGACTTATCCGTGCCCGATGAGGCTGCTCTAACAACCTATAAAGTCGCCGAATGGGTTACCGGCTGCTGTATGTTGCTGCGCAATTCGGTCTTACAAAAAAGTGGGCTCTTCAATAAGCTCTTTTTTTTGTATTTCGAAGATGTGGAGCTTTCTTTTAAACTGAGAGATGCAGGTTTCGAACTGCATTACCTGCCGTCAAGCAAAATGTACCACGAGGCCGGCGTATCGGCCAAAGTATCAGCGCCGAAGAAAGAAGGTTCCCTTAGCCCGGTTATTCATTACTATGTTAGCCGCAACCACATATGGATTTTGAGGCGATATGGCAATCCGCTGTTTTATCCTATCAACCTGTTTTATAACGGCTTTTACTACCTTGCCCTGCTTGGCTATTTTATATTAAGGCGGCGTAATCAAAAGGCAAAGTTGCTAATTAAGGGGCTTAAAGAAGGAATTTTCACGCCAAAAAAGGTAATTTGGCCCACACAATACAAGTAACGCGCGAGAATGCTATTCATATTCCCACTTATTTACCTCACCTCGTTCTTCATAGCGTGCCGTGAGGTTTTCAGGGGCGAGAAACAGGGATTGCTTGTATTCGTCATCTTCGGCCTTTCTATGTACACCACGGCAATGTCGGTTGCATTTTTACTGGGCCTGAAGGATTTTATCCCGGTCTTTCAATATTTTAAAGAGATGTTGGTATTGGCCACACTCCTGCTCAATATTTTAACGCTCAGCTACCGTCCCCGCTTGCACCTCGTCGACTACCTGATACTCGGCTTTTTGGCTTATACATTCATCTTTGCAATACTCCCCATCGGCGAACAAAGTTTTTTTGAAAGGTTGATAGCTTTTAAAAGTATGTCTTTCTTCGTGGTGGTTTATTTTACCGGGCGGCTGATGGATATACAGTCGGTATACATCAGCAAGTATTTTAATTTTGTTGTGCTGCTTACCATAGCTGCCGGCGTAGTAGTTGCTTTTGAAGCAATTTCCAATCAGCACCTGCAATCCAAAACCGGCTTTGCCGACTATGTATATTACTTTTTCAACTTCGAGCCGGGAGGAGATTACGGCCTGAGCTGGACGTTCCAGTCCGAAGGCGGATACAAGCGTTTCGCCAGCTTTTTTGCCAACCCGCTGGAACATGCGTCTGCCACCTTGTTGGCCCTGGCAATTATTATCGCTCTTTTTAACCGCGACGATAACAAATTTAAGCCGAGCGGAATAGGGTGGCTGGCTATAGGTGGTTCTTTCCTGTCGATTATTTTTGCGCTGTCCCGTGCTCCCCTGGTTAGTTATTTCCTGATAATTTACGTTTATGCGCTGCTCACCAAAAAGAAATATATTACCCATGCCGTGCATGCGGCGCTTGGCGCTGGCTGCTTATATTTAATTTATGTTTTCACCCGGTTTGGCGAACGCAACAGCGGCATTACCGAGATTGTTGTAAACACTATCGATTTCAGTAACCCGTCCAGCGTAGGGCATATATTGGAGTGGATGGAGGGCCTGCTTTCGATG
>JAZJZL010000039.1:28183-46643 GCA_040389845.1 Bacteroidota bacterium | reverse complement strand
CCTGCATTGGCCGGGCTGGTACTGGAAGCTTTGGGTGATGGCGTGTGTTTCCTGTTCAATGCATTAAGCTTCGTGGCAGTTATCGTTTCCCTGCTTATGATGAAGTTGCCGGCCTATGTCAGGAAGGAACATCCCAAAAATGTATTCGGCGAGTTGAAAGAAGGGCTTGCTTATCTTAAGCGTACGCCGTCTATCGCTTTTGTGTTAATGATGCTGGGTTTAATCAGCCTGATGGTATTGCCCTTTAACACACTAATTGCCTATTATGCAAAAGATGTTTTTAAAGGAACGGCCTCCACATTCGGTGTTATCGATAGCTTTATTGGGCTTGGCGCTTTCCTTGGCGCCATATTCCTGGCATCGCAAAAGGCCGGGGCTAATCTCAAGAGGATATTATTCATTAATACGCTTGTATTCGGTGCCGGTTTGATACTTTTCTCGCATGAGCATGTCTATGGCCTTGCGCTGGCCTTTGCTACGATCGCGGGTTTTGGTATGATGTCGCAGATTACAGTAAGTAATACGCTCATACAAACTACAGTCGCTCCGGATATGCGCGGCCGTGTGATCAGCTTTTACGCCATGGCCTTTTTCGGCATGCAGCCGCTGGGTGGCTTGCTGGTTGGGCTGGTGTCGCACCTCGTCGGCGCTGCGGATACTTTGCTGTTTGAAGGCATTGCCGCATTATTAATTGGCTGCCTGCACTGGCGGCACCTGCGCAGCGAAAAGCTGAAACGTGGGCAGGACATGATTTTGAAAGAAGAGGAGCATCCACTGCAGGCGGTGTGAGGCCCCCTTTACCCTAAATTCTCTATTTCAAACTCCTGCTCTTTTTTCTCAACGTGTTTTTTTCGTTTGATAAAAAGTGCTATAAAGTCGTAGACCATAAAATAGATAATCGCCAGGAACCCTAACAGATATAAGAAATCCCAATTACCGGGCGGGTCACTCTTCGCGGTGCCGTCATCCTTACTTAATATAGTGTATAATATAGCCGCCAAAATAATCAGCGCGTTTACCGCATACATCAACCTCATTCTTATTCGTTTACGCATGAAATCACGAACGCCATTTATGCCCATATACAAAACGAAACACGACATCATTTGCAGAAAAACGAAAATAGCGACAAAGTCGCCTGTTGACGCAGTTTTAAGAAGTGTTGAGAGTTTATAGTTTTCAGCGAAATGGTCGCAAAGCAGATAGATTCCTCCTATGGCCAGCAATAACCTCAGTGCTCCGTGAACAATGGCTTTCATATAGCTAAAGCTAAGGGTTTTGCTGCTAATAAAAAAGCCGGATATCAAACGATACCCGGCTCCTAATATCTTTTAAGAATATCTACCTCGTCAGCACAATCTTTTGCCCAATTTTAACCTTATCACTACCCAGGTTATTCATCGCCTTCAGGCTGTCAACCTCCACACCGAAGCGTTTGGAAATATTGAACAGCGTATCGCCCTGCTTAATGGTGTAGAACTTAGTAACCGGCGCGACCGGCGGGTTTTGTATAGAATCCTTTATTGCCTTATCTTCTTTTTTGTCGATAGTGGTAAACACCTTATCCACGCGTTGTATTTTAGCTACTTCGCTGCCTTCGGGACGGTCGAAACGATCCAGGTTGTATTTCTCAATTACGCCTATCAGCAACTGCGGGTATTTTGGGTTGGTAGCATAGCCGCCTTTTTTTAGACCGTATGCCCAGCCTTTGTAATCGTTTTTATCCAGCTCGAAAAGGTGCGAATAGTTTTTCTTTTGCAGGAAAACAGAATGGTCGCGGAACGAATCTTCCGGCGTATCATATACCCGGAAAGCATCGTTGTGGTTATCATCGTCTTTATAATAAACCTTCCCGGTCCAGGTTGGCGATACCTTCACGCCGAAGTGATTATTGGCGTAACGTGCTAAATCGCCGTTGCCGCTGCCGCTCTCGAACAGGCCCTGTGCCAGCGTGATGCTTGCGGGTATGCCATATAGGTTCATCTCCTGTATGGCGATGTCTTTATAACGGTCGATATACTGCAGTGAAGTTATCGGGGTGTAGTTGGCTGCGTCGCCGCGCGAGCGCTGGATGCTTTTGTTATTCTTTTTGGCCAGCTTATCGCGAACGGAGGTTTTACGCGCCGAGCACGACGTGACCAATAGCAACCCCATAAATAGATAAACAATTTTCCTCATCTTCAATAATAAATCAATATCAACCAGCCTGGTTTGTCCGGGCTGCAATTAGTGACTTATAACGTAATTGTAGATAAGCAGGTTACGCTTTATATTGATTTTTAACGATTTTGTGCCACTTCGGCCTGGTTAGGCTCATTTTCCGCCGTGGCCGGGTTCTCATCCAGGTTATAAAGCTGGTATTTTTTGATAATACCCATCACCTGCGATGCCCAGGTATGGCTGCTGCAATAACCGCGTTTTTGGATCCCTTTCGCCCAGCCTGTATAATCAAAATGAGTAAACTTATCGGCCAGGCCGCGGAATTCGCTGCGCTCGGTCATCACACGTGCAAAATCCTGGAAAGATTCGAATACCGACTGGTACCGTTTGTATTTGGTTTTTACAGCTTTGTTGTGCTTGTCGTAATAAACAGCGCCACCGCCGCCCTTTACGCCAAACTGGTTATTCAGGTTCTGCGCCAGCTTGCTGTTGCCGCAGCCCGACTCATGCATGGCCACGCCTAAAACTATGCTTGCTGGTACGCCTGTTTGGTGCATAATGCGGATGGCATCATCTTTATGCTGGTCGACGTATGATTTTGGGGTGTTTTTTTGTGCTGCAGCCAATAATGCTGAGCCCAGCAATACTGTAATTAGTACGAGTTTTTTCATAATCTACTTTTTTCTGATAACCAGCAATCCATCGCGTACCGGCAGAATCATTTTTTCTACGCGGCTGTCTACGGAAACCTGGTCATTTAGTTGCCGGATAAGTTCCGTGTCGGCGTCATTTTCATCGCCATACACCTTGCCTTTCCACAACACATTATCAATTATTATTAATCCTCCGGGTCTTACCTTATCTATTATAAGTTGAAAGTATGTATAATTATTCTTTTTATCAGCGTCGATAAATACCAAATCCCAGCAATCAACCGGTAAAGCCGGAATTATTGCGGTAGCATCGCCAAAATGCTGTTTTATTTTTTTGCCAACATTTGTTAGCTTAAAATGTGAATCGAGCATCTCTTCCAGCTCGCGGTTCACTTCTATGGTGTGGATTTCGCCGTCTTCAGTTAAGCCTTCGGCCAGGCAGATGGTGGCGTAACCGGTAAAGGTGCCCACTTCGAGGATGTGTTTGGGCTGCACCATTTTGCTGAGGAAACTAAGCACCCGCCCCTGGTAATGCCCCGACAGCATATGCGGCCGCAGCACCTTTAAGTAGGTTTCCCTGTTGATAACCTGTAGCGCTTCCGGCTCGGGTTCGCAATGGGTATCCAGGTACGTTTGGAGGGTGGGATCCAAAATTTCCATGGCGGCAAAGGTAGAAAAATTTTTCTAACCACCAAACCCGCCTCAGAGTTGGCAGTTTCCGGCGGGCAGTTAGCGGTCAGGCACAGGGCCAGGCTCCTCAACTACTACAACCTTTACAACTACTACAACTTTTTTCAAACTCACTGTAACCTCATTAAAAATCAAGTGGTCATAGCTTACAAATACACCGATAGACGGTGAAATTAAATAAGCACTTTACTAATTTAAATATTAAAATATCATGGATAGAACCGGAGAACTTGGGGTAATGGCAGGCATAATAATTCCAACCGCCCTTTTTGTAATGATTTTTGGCATCGTTTACCTGGCCAAAAGAGAAAGAATGGCAATGATTGAACGCGGAATGGACCCCCGCCGCTATAAGCCACAATCAGCACCTTATCAAACCTTAAAATGGGGACTTTTACTAATAGGCGCAGGTGCCGGCCTATTTTTCGCCTACCTGCTGGACCATACAGTATTTAGGCACATGACTAACGACTTTGACGATGGCGGAAACGTTGCCATCTATTTCGCACTGATAGCCATATTTGGCGGTGCGGGCTTGTTTGTTTCCTTCCTGATGGAAAAGAAGGAATCGGATAAAAATGGCGGTAATAAACTGGAGGAGTAAGTTTAGAAGAATCAAGAGCCAAGAGTCGGGAACCAGGAGAAGCGCGAATGAATATGCCCGCTCCTGGTTCTTGACTTTTCTGTCTTAGCTCCTAATCTTCTGTCTTGATTCTTGACTCTTGGTTCTGCGCTTTACAAATATCGCTCCCTAAGCACATTCAAATGATACGCTTCATGCCCGGCAATCATATATGCATAGGCTCTTGGCGAAAACGGGCTGCCGCCGGCAATTCCTTTTTGCTTCGACTGTTCATCGGTCATCCATTTAAACAGGTAAATACTCGCTTCGCGTACTGCCTTTAATTCATTTACAAGGTCTTCAAGAGGGCGACTGTCAAAGGTCGCCTTTTGCATGTAAACGTCCTGGTCAAAGCCCGGCAGGGTGGTGGATTCATGCGAGAAAACCAGCGCCCGGTAGGCAAATATCCTTTCCGTATCCGCCATGTGGCCAATCATTTGTTTGATGGTCCATTTACCTTCGGCGTATGCATATTTCGATTTTTCTTCGCCGATGGCAGAAAGGAACCGGTAGCTTTCCTCTTTCTGGCGTTCAAGAATTTCCACTATGTCACCTTCGCCAACCAGGTTAACGTAGCGGCCCGCGTATTCCGAATATTCACCGGGATTTGGTCTGTTTATCATGTCGTATATTTTTTAAAACAATTCTAAATGTAGTGCCCTTTCCTACTTCCGAATCCTTCACAAATATCTGCCCGCCGTGGTAGCTCTCTATCATTCTTTTGGTTAACGACAGCCCCAGGCCCCAGCCCCGCTTGCGCGTAGTATAACCTGGCTGAAATACCGTATCAAACTTCGACCGTGGAATACCCTTTCCGGTATCAGTTACGTCAATAAATACCTGCTTTTTTATTTTATTGCCCGATACCTCCACCTTTATGCTGCCTTTACCCTCGATGGCATTCACTGCATTTTTTAACAGATTCTCAAGCACCCAGTCGAACAACGGAACGTTAAGCCCCGCCGGCAGGTGGGGGTTCCCGGTGAGCTCGAAGCTGATGTTTTTGCTCACGCGGACTTTAAAATAATCCACAAAATCCTTTACCACCTCGTAAACCTTATGCTCTTCCAGCTTCGGCGTCGAGCCTATTTTCGAGAAACGGTCGGCTACTATTTCCAGGCGCTTAACGTCGTTCTCCATTTCGGCAATCAGGGTATCATCCGATGCGCTGAATTTTTCTTTTATTAGCTCAATCCATGCCATTAGCGAAGATATCGGCGTACCGAGCTGGTGTGCGGTTTCTTTGGCCAGGCCCACCCAAACCTGGTTTTGTTCCGATTTGCGCGACGAACTAAATGCCGTATACGCCAGCAGCAGGAAGATAGCGATTACAGAAAGCTGTATATAAGGGAAAAACTTAAGCTGCGTAAGCAAGGCCGAATCCTTATAATAAACCAGCCATTGTTCGCCATAAACCTTGTATTTTATGGGCGTATGCTGCTCCTGCATATAGGCCAGCTCGTGTTTATAATATTCGGGGTCGTATTTTTTTGCTTTGTTACCTTCTGCCTCCAGCTTATTGTTTGTTTTGGTAGGGTCCAGTCCGCGGTAATACTGTACTTCGCCTTTGTTATTGATAACAATGGCCGGTACGCTCAGGCTATCGCGTACAGCGTAGGTATAGCTCAAAAAGTCATCGTCGTCCGACTGTAGAAGCTGTTTCATGCTCAGCGCCCATACCTCCGCCCGTGTACGCTCTGATGCCGCAATGTTACGCACCAGGTAGCTGGTATAAAGCAGGGAGCCGCTGGCGATAACAACCGCAAAGATGAGCAGCGAGTATTTCCAGCGTTTTTTTTGTTGGTATGGGTTCATGTGTTAAAGAAGTCCGGAAGTCCGAAAAGTCCGGAAAGTCCGAAAGACGGACGATTCGGAATACAGCTTTCCTACAACGGCCCAAAATACGGAAAATTATGGAAGGAGGGGGCAGCGGGAATAAACGATATCGGAAAGGCGTTCCATTTTTGCGGCGCTGTACTGTTCCGCGGAACGCATGTGTACAGGTGGAACACTTGTGTACAGTTGCTTTTATTCAGGTGAGATAGACCAACTAATTAATAGAAAGCAATTTATGCATTTTTAGTAAAAGTGTTCCTCGGAACGGTTATGCCTGTAGTCTGTGACTACAGTATATGTACTTATTAGATATCAAAAAGATACTTTGGGCGTTAGGAGGTTAAGGCTACTGTTATGTTTAGCGTAGCAGACACAGTCTCCAGGCATAATAGTCCGTAGTCTCTAACAGACAGCCCGGCCTATAGGCGGCAACCACCTTAATTTAAGATCACCTCATATCCCTCCATTTTTTAACACACATCAATGTTTATTCATTTTCTGCTGTTCAACTTTGTGTCATGAAAACAGCAACACTGGAAAAACTGCACAATGCCGATATTATAGATAGCCCTACCCACAAAATACCGAACCTGAACATTGCCATTGCCGGCATTTCCATCAGTTTGTTTATGATGAACCTCGACACCAGTATAGTGAGCGTTGGTTTACCCACCATGATTAAAGCCCTCAACACAACCTTTGCCTCGGCTCAGTGGTTTGTACTGTCTTACCTGCTTGTGCTTACCGCTTTAATTACAGTTGCGGGGAGGCTTGGCGATATTGCAGGCAAAAAGAAATTATACCTGGCGGGGATTATCATATTTACCATAGCATCCCTGCTTTGCGGCCTTTCAAATACTGCGGCGTTATTTATTACATTTCGCGGTTTACAAGGTTTAGGGGCAGCTTTAATATTGGCTTTAAGCATGGCCATAGCAACCGAGCTTACGCCCAAAAAGCAATTGGGCAAAATAATGGGTGTTTTATCAACTGTAACAGCATTGGGCATTGCCAGCGGACCAAGTATTGGCGGCCTGTTGCTTTCAACTTTTGGGTGGCAGTCCATGTTTTTAGTAAACGTGCCTTTTGGTGTAATAGCTTACGGACTGGGCCGCAAATACATATCGGGCAGTACTATTAAAAAAGCAATTCCCATTGACTGGGCTGGAATAATTTTACTGACGGTAACCTTATCGTGCTACTGTGTTGGTATGACGCTGATTGAAAAAAACGGTTTTGACAACCCTTGGGCTTTAACACTATTAGCAGTTACTGTTGTTAGCTTGTTTGTATTTATTGAGCTGCAGAAAAGAATTACAAATCCGTTAATTAGCGTCGCCATTTTTAAAAACAGGCTTATCAGTAAAAACCTGGTTGCCACCGTATTGGTTTATACTGTAATTATTACCACGATAATTTTGCCGCCATTTTATCTTTCAAAGGCAGCCCATTACAGCCTGGTACATGTTGGATTAATTATGTCCTTCGGCCCTTTATTAACAGTTTCGCTTAGTATTTACGCCGGTAAAATTGCAGACAGGTATGGTGCAAAACGTGTAATGTTTTATGCGATACTTACCATTGCAGTTGGATGTTATTGTATGAGCACCGTTACGCCCGCCGACAATGTTACGGGCTACCTTTGGCGAATAGGAATAATAGCGCTGGGCCTGAACTTTTTTAAAACGCCCAACAACACCGTTGTAATGGAAGCAGCACAGGTTGACCAGCGGGGACTGCTGAGCGGTTTTCTGTCGCTTTCGCGGATTTTAGGACAAATAACCGGGACAACCGTTATGGGCCTTATCTTTGCCGTTTTGTCGGGCATGTCGGGCGCCTCAAAAACGGGCGGTTCAACAGCGTCAATAACTTATGGTTTTGATAAGCTATTTTTGATAAACGCATTTATTGCGCTGGTTGCCGCATTGTTAATTTACCCTAAGTACTTTAAGCAAAATGTATAATTTTAGTACCTTATAAAACCTGTTGAATGTTTATGAAAGAGATGCTGGCCAAATACATCCTTAAAAAAGTTAAAATGAGCGAGGGTGATTTGCAGTTGGTTCTTTCGCATTTTAAAACCCGTACGGTAAAAAAGAAAGAAATTTTATTGCACGAGGGGGATTTGTCGAACAGGATGTATTTTGTTGTGAAAGGCTGTTTACGGATTTATTTTATAAAAGACGTTGGCACAGAAGTTACGCGCCGGATTATATTTGAAAATGATGCATCATCCTCGATGGTTTCGTTTATTACCGAAAACCCCTCGATGGAATATATTGAAGCCGTGATGGATTCAACCCTGCTTTATATGGACAGGACGGATTTTTATCGCCTGGTAGAAACATTGCCCGCATGGGAAAAGTTTTATCGCCATCAGCTGGAATACGCCTACGTAATAAACACCAACAGGTTAATGAGCTTTATTACTAACGACGCTACCGAGCGCTACCTGCAATTGCTCAAAGAAAATCCTGAAATTATAAAACGCTTGCCCAATAGGCTGGTTGCTAATTATTTAAATATTACACAAGAGGGTTTGAGCAGGCTGAAATCAAAGTTGTAGGATGCACCGTCCGCTGCTGTGCGAAGCCTGTGACTACAGTGGATGCACTGGCTAAAGTTTAAAAAGATACTTTGAGCATTAGGAGGTTGGGTCACTGTTATGTTTCGTATGGGAGACTACAGCAGGTTAAAGTATGCAGAAAGATTGTAACTACTGTAGCAGGCGTTTGCTAAATATATTAGCCTATTTATCTATATTTGAATCAAATCTGTTTGGTTCGTTTGAAACAGACGCACGCAGTGTATGGACGAAAGCAAAATAATTATATATCAAACCGAGGACGGCAATACCAAAATTGAAACCCGTCTGGAAGATGAGACGGTATGGCTTACCCAGGCACAAATGGCTGAACTTTTTCAAAAAAGCCGCGTCACCATTACTGAACATATCGGGCATATTTTTGAGGAAGGAGAATTTAATGAAAGTTCAGTTAGTCGGAATTTCCGACCAACTGCTTAAATTTAAGATGACTTCGATTTCGCAGTTCCCACCGTGTTGACAATACTCAGTTTATCCGTCACTACGCTTAACTTAATTAAAGGGTAGAAAAATCGGAATTTCCGATTTTTCTAAGCCGCTGTTTGAAGCAAAGGGCTACGGATAGTGGGAACCTCAGTTGTTCGGAATTTCCGAACAACTGCTAGGAATTGCAAAAACGCTGCAAAATATTAGGAGATACTTATAAATAAAAAAATTTATTTTTATCTATAGTCTGAGTATCTTAGTTTGCTTAAACTTCACAATGAGTAAACATTTATTCACCAATAATCGCTGTCTTTTTGTAGCAATCATATTATTATCGTTCTTTTTCAGCTGTCAGCATTCCAAAAAAAAGGAATTTATTTTCTATAAATCACAAGGTTCGCCCGACTTACATGTTAGATGGATGCCTTTTATTCCCAAAACAACTGATAGCTATCAGTTTAATCAGTTCGAAGAGGTATCATTTCGCGGACTATCAGGAAAAAAAATTTCGATTGATACCGTTAAAATTGATCGGTCGGATTCACAATTGATCATTCAGGGTGCTGACAGATCCATTGGGTTTACTCAGGTGCCATTTGATTCGACTAAAGCCAAAGTTTCGGTGCGTCGTGAATTGTATACACCTGTGCTTAAAGGCGTCATCAAAGGCCCTTTATACATCGACAGCGCCGCCTTTACATATAGCCCCAGTCCTCACTTCAAGAATATGGATATTAATTCTATTTATTTAAATGACTTGGGGGCAGAGGCAATGAATATTATAGGTCATAGCGACCTCCGATTAAGCATAGGAAAAATCAGCTTAAAAGCACTTACAGTTTCAGGAAATAATATAGGCAAAAGACCCCCACTAATTTCGTTTGATTATGACCCATATATTAACCTTGGCGATTCTGCTGCATTCGTGCGAGGCAAGTATGATGTTCAGGAGTTGGGATTTTACAACGTTTCTTTGAATTCAATACGTTCGAGGTTTATAAGGTCAATGAGAATTGATTCGTGCAAATGGGCCGACACAACCGACATCATTTGTGATTCTGTTAAAATGTTTCTATTCAATAATGTTAAGTTCTACTCAGGTTCGGGTGTCGTGACACTGGGAAATGCCACATCGGGAGCCAAGCTTTACTTACGAAAAGTTGAAATGTCAAAATTCAACTTTGATTATTCTCATTTTCAGTTCATTCCATTGGCAGTAGAGATGTACCGTGACGAAAACGAATGGTATTCGGATGTCACCAGCATCTATCAAGGAATTATTGCTTCACAAACCAGGCTGAACAATGCAGCGGGTATAAAGGCTAGCTCAATCGAACTTGCCGAGTTCCAAGACAGTCAGGCATGGTACGCTTGGCCCATTATTCCATTAAAAATATGGTGGAACAATTATGGATTCGATAAAAGCAAGGTGGTTCTGTCTTCGTTGGAATTGTTTTGTATATTTTTATTCTTGAATCTGTTTTTTTTTCGAGCGCTTCTTGAACATTACGATGTTGCCGAACTCAAGAATGCTCTTAATAGTTCCACAGCCATGCGTAGTATCACTTTTCAAAGAACGTATCGTTTTTTTTTGGTACTGATTTACACCGGCATTATTTTTTACGGGTTAAAATTTGATTTTACCAAGTTATCTACTAAAAATCTCGGAATAGTATTATTGCTTTTTTTTGAATATACGGCGGGTCTTATTGCAATCGCTTATATAGCAAGTTTAATAATCGTTAAATAAGCCATTCACCCTCTGGCGAGAATGACGGGCCGGTTTGCGCGCAAACGCTTCTCGTGGCGCCCAAGCCATTCTGGTTTACATTACTTTCGGCTCTGCCAATTTGAATTTCTCATTTTAGCTTAAAGCTATAGGTTTTGCTTTGGCCCGGCAAACTGCTTTTTATAAAATAAAGCAGGCCGCCTGTTTTGCAAGCGGGCTCCATGGTTGTTACGCATATTCTCTACCTGTCCTGCGTGGCACGAGAAGCCTTTACACTTTAGGCCACCTCGTCATTCTCGCGCCTGAATGGGACAATATCACAATAAAATCAAATAATGGGTTATGCGAAATAGTACTTCATCTGGAAAATAATTCGACTATAACAATGCTTTTAACCAGCACATCTTACAATGGCGGTATAATTGAGTCACATGATTATTATTACAGAAATGATATGTTGTTAAATTTCATAATGGAGAGGCTTAAAACGAGCAAATAGTCACCGAGAAGCCATTGCGCACAGGCCATCCCGTAATTCTCGCGGGTAAAAGTGGGTACTATCAAATAGTTAATTTTAGATGAAAAAAGCCGTTTTTACTAATAAATTGTTTTTCAACCTTTTAACAGGGTTCATTATTTTATTAATAGCCTGTAATATTTTTTTAGTTGTAAAAGCCATCAGTATTTATCGATTTGTCCCAATCTTTATCGATATAGTTTTATTGATATTGATTTTAACAAAAAGCCGGTATGCCAAAATCGGCGTCACAATATGGGCAAGTATATTTTTAATAATCGGTTATGGGTTGGAGCTGGCGGCTGATTTAATAGATGCTTTTAATGATAGTTTTACAACTATAAAGACGGGACCAATTATACAAAGCGCTGTAGGCCTGGCAATAGGTATATTAATCATAAGTTATACCAGGAGCACCGTTGTCTTAATTTCCTCCAATGTTGAATAGTTCTACATTAAGCGCGCGCATGACGGGTAAGGGGTAAGAGGCTGCTGTTCGAAGTCGAAGGCTACAGACAGCGGGGCCTCAGTTGTTCGGAATTTCCGAACAACTGCCACGGATTGAAAAAATGCTGCTGTTCGAAGTTTTTCACTTCGAACAGTTATATCTGTATAACTACAGCATTTGCACTTACTAAATTCTAAAGATACTTTGGGGATTAGGGGTTTAGAGCCACTGTTATGTTTCGCATGGGAGACACAGTCTCCAGGCATAGGAGTCCGTAGTCGGAGACTACGGACAGCAGGGGATTTTGCTTTGGCCCGGCCGCCTGTTTTGCAAGCGGGCTGTTGGTTTGTTATGCATGTTCTTTTCCTGTCCTGCGTGGCACGAGAAGCCTTTACGCTTTAGGCCACCTCGTCATTCTCGCGTCTGAATGGGGCGGCATGATTTGTTAAGAGAATTTTAACCATAGCGGTAGGTTAAACATCGCAGATATGCCACGATCTTTCTTTCACCGGCGTCTGTGTCTCCACAGACGCTTCCCTGAAGCTTATCCGGAGGTATGTGCCGCTATTCTATAAGCGTTCTATTATTATTCTGCACGGAACATTCCGGGCCCAATACTGGTCTAAGTTTAACGCAGTGTAACTTAGAACCTAAAATGTTTTAAGCTTTCAACTTAAGCGATAAAAATGCGTTAATGGTCATCCAATCTCGCAAGCAGAATGCTTGAATTATTGTAGGTCTAAGTTACGCGTTGCTAAATTTAGACCAGAGGAGGGTAAAGCTACTTTTTTTGATTTAGACTGCAAGCTGTGTAAATCAAAATAGCCCGTTCGTTAGGTAAGCGGGCTGCCTGTCCTGCGTGGCACGTAGCCCACCTCTGTTGGCCAGCCCGGATAGTCGCGCCAGAATGGGAATAAGAGTTAGATGTACATTATTTGAAATACGTAAAATAAATAATTAATTTTTAAATTAGTCCAAACCATATCTCAATTTCTTCCATGGAGGATAAACCAATCAAACTTTTCACGGCTGCAAAAGAATTAAATATAGGTACTGGTACTATTGTTGACTTTTTAGCGACAAAAGGGTATAAGGTACAAAAACACCCTACCACCCTACTTAATGGCGACATGTACGGAGCACTTTTGAAAGAATTTGCGGTGGATAAGATTATTACGGAAGAAGTTAAGCAGATAAGCATAGGAAAGATAAGAAAGGAAGAGCCTGCACAGTTTCCTGAAAAGCCGGTTGAGTACCGCCGTTCAAGAGATTTTGAGAACGAAGAAATTCGGATAATTGGAATTGGGAATAAGCCCGCCTCAATTTCTTCGATGGAGGATAAACCAATCAAACTTTTCACGGCTGCAAAAGAGTTATGTATAGGCACTGGTACTATCGTCGACTTTTTGGCGACGAAGGGGTACAAGGTGCAAAAGCATCCTACTGCCCTGCTTGATGGCGATATGTATAACGCCCTTTTGAAAGAGTTTGCCGTAGATAAAATTATTAAGGAGGAAGCTAAGCAGATAAACATTGGCAAGATAAGGAAGGATGAGCCTGCACAGTTTCCCGAAAATCCGGTTGAACACCGCCGTTCAAGAGATTTTGAGAACGAGGAAATCCTTGTTAAAGAGATTGGCAGTTACGATAATGCGCGGCCTGTTGATAAATCGAGCATATCCGTGTCGGAAAACAAACCGTTAAGTCCGAAAGAGGTGGCTTTAGAATTGATTCTAAATTGTATTAAAACCAAGAAACATGATCTAGACCTTGGTAATTGTGGTTTAACTTCTAAGGATTTCAGCGCCAAAACGGAATTAGATACCCAACTTCGTAATTGTTTCCATTTAACTACTTTGTCATTTAGCAATTATTATTGGATTCGTGAAAATAGCACTACTCCTCTTAGAAAAGTAAACGGCGAAAATAAGGGCCGCAGAAACTATTTAACCGAAATTCCGCCAGCCGTCAAAGTACTGAAAAATCTAACTTCATTTATTTGTTGCGGAAATGACGACGAAGATTGGGAAATAAAAGACATACTTGTTTTAAACAATCATACAAAATTGGAATATCTAGACTTAAGTCACAATAAGATTGAAAGCATTAAAGATATTAAAAAACTTCCCTCTTTAAAAGTTGCTATTCTTCATAACAATCGTATTCGTTTTATAAATAACCTTCTTAGATTGTCGTCTTTAAGAATTGCGGACGTTCATACAAATCGCATAGACACACTTTTTGCTATTGACAAAGAAACCAAAATCCTATCGCTCGACTTACACGACAATCAAATTAAAGAGTTGAATGCCATTGAAAGATATGTTAAATTGGAACAGCTATTTATCCATAGGAATTTAATAGAGAGTATAAACGGATTTCAAGGGTTACTGGCTAAAAACGATGAGTTTTATTTAAGGGCTGACGAAAATCCTTTTGTCAGAGACTATCAGCTGAAGTTATTAGAAAATGAAAATCATTTTGCTTTTATCAAAGAAATCCTGCAACGATCTCTAGATAAGTCAGACAGAATAAACGTCACCTATCCAGTAAAGATTTTAGTTTTTGGAAATCACTCTGTCGGTAAATCGACTTTAGTAGATTTTCTGACAAATAGAGGCGGCACAGGTAGCACCCACATTTTGCGAATCGTCAACTATGATATCGAGAAGAAAACTCATCCATTGCCTGATGCAATATTTTTCGACTTTGGAGGGCAAGATTTTTATCATGGCATTTATCGCGCTTTTGTCAGTGAAAATGCATTGCAACTGATATTATTTAATTTAGCAACGGATGTTAATCAAATTGATATTGATATTAACAAGATACCGACGATCAACTTTAATAGAAATTATTGGCTCGGCCAAAAAAATTATCAAGAGCACGGAAACCGTAATATTTCGTCATATATAATAATTCAAACTTATGCAGATTTAAAAGAAAATGATGTCAAAGACATTAAATACTCAAATTATCCAGGACTCTTAAAAGCTTTTGATATTTCACTTAAAACAGCTACAGACAATGAAACTTTAGCAGATGAACTGGCTTTCTATAGTATTGGTCGACAATATTGTCAAAAATACTTAAACAATGTCGTTAAAAGAATGCAGGTTTGTAATGAGGAACCCAAATGGTATTCCGATTTTCTCAAATATATTATGGACAGGGATAGCAAAAGTCATAAAGCTTTATCTATCGATGAATTATTACTGCATTATAACTCTCAGCATGAGGATGTTGACGAAAGGAGACAATCACTAACAACAAACCTAACCCAATTACACCGCTTCGGTCTAGTTTTATATTATCCAGATATTTCAGGATTACAGGATATCGTGTGGCTTAATCCACAAAAATTGGCAGAGCATATCCAAAACGACTTATTGTCAAAGACATTCATGTCTCAAGCAACAAATAAAAACCCTGGCGTCATTCCCAAAGTAGAATTGGATCAAATTATAACTGATGACAAAATCATCATGCTTTTGAAAGCTCAAAATGTGATTTTTCTGCACGATCCATATAATGACATAGATCGTCAAGAATATATAGTTCCAAACTATCTGCCTCTTGCGAAAAAAGGCGATCTAGATTTGCAATTGTTTAGTTTCGGTTTAGAACAGCCTAATTTTGTCATTAAATTCAATGATTTTATTCCATTTGGATTCATTAATCAAATGATTTGTTTTTTTGGAAAATTGCCAGATGTCAAGAAATTCTGGCGTAATAAATTGTTATTCACTCTTGAAAACGAAATCCGCATATTAATTGATCTTGATTTCGAATCCCTTAAGATAAAAATAAATTTCCAATGTCTTCAAAGAAGTCAATATTCCTCAACAATGATTATTGAATATCTGTTTTTTAGTATATTGGGGTTGTATTGGAATATTCATGTCGACTGGCTTTTTAGCTTTGCTGAGTTCGTCGAAAATAGAGAACTTGAAGAAAACGACATTCTTATCAATAAGATAGACATTTGGAGACAACTAAAAAACGATCCTAATTATGTTCCCGAAGATGCATATATATCCTTGGATGACCAGCATTTTGTAAGCTATTTTGACTTGGTAAACCTACCAGATGATTCTTACGCCATTGACGCTTACAGCATTGCGCAAAATAAAATCAACCATTACAAATCACGATCGATCCTTATTGGCCAGTTTAAACCTTTCACAGCAAAAAAATTAGCAATTATGAAAAAAATTTTTGTTTCATACTCAAAATTCGATGAAGATTATCTGCAAGATTTTGAAGATCATCTTATTACTTTAAAAAACGAGGGAGTCGCCACCTTCAACTGCAAGAAAATTGAATTTGGTAAAGAATGGGATGATGAAATAAAAAAACAGTTAGATGAATGCGATATTATGGTGTGCTTAATAAGTGTTAAATTTCTTAATACAGATTACATTACAAAAATCGAAATACCGAAAGCTATAGAACAGAAAAAACTTATTATACCTATAATTATTAAGTCTTGCGATTGGGAGAATTCGCCACTAGGTAAATACCAAGCAGCACAACGAGGCAAAATTGTTGCTCTAGACAATGGAAAGAAACTTTTTGGTGAAATTCGCGCCCAAACAAAAGAAGAGCGTGATGCGTTTTGGACAGACGTTATAAAAGAGTTTAGGGCGAAAATTAATTTTAATTAAGACCCTCTTCTGGCGCTAAGAAAGGGCCCTATATCGAAAAGACTCCGTGCTTTAAAGGGTAGATAACCCGCGAGCTGGCAAACTCGGGTCTGAATGATACGCCAATCTGTAGCAACCTGCCTACCAATATTTCCCCCATTATCCCTATCTTACCCCTAAAATCCTCATCATGAAAAAACTATACCTGCTCGCATTTTTAGCATATTCCATTCCTGCAATCGCGCAGACCAATCCTTACAAAGCGGAAGTAAATAAGAAGGCGGATGCCCTGCAAAGCAAAGTAGTCGCCTGGCGCCGCGATTTTCATGAGCATCCGGAGCTGGGCAACCACGAAGTGCGCACCGCCGGCATTATCGCCAAACATTTGCAGTCGCTGGGTATCGAGGTAAAAACCGGTGTGGCTACAACCGGCGTGGTGGGTGTGTTAAAGGGCGGCAAGCCCGGACCGGTAGTCGCGCTGCGCGCCGATATGGACGGACTGCCGGTTACCGAGCGTACGCCGGTGCCGTTTGCATCAAAGGTACGAAGCACTTACAACGGGCAGGAGGTTGGCGTTATGCACGCCTGCGGCCATGATTCACACATGGCGATTTTAATGGGCGTGGCAGAGTTGCTGTCGTCTATGAAAAACGATTTGCATGGTACGGTAAAGTTTATATTCCAGCCGGCAGAAGAAGGCGTGCCGCAGGGCGAAAAGGGCGGCGCCGAGCAGATGGTAAAGGAAGGCGTAATGGAAGACCCGAAGGTTGATGTAATTTTCGGCCTTCATATTAATGCGCAGACGGAAGTAGGCAAGCTGGCCTATCGCCCGGGCGGATTTATGGCGGGTGTTAACGGCATGCAGATTATAGTAAAAGGCAGGCAGGCGCATGGCGCTGCGCCATGGTCCAGCGTGGACCCGATTGTTACGGCAGCACAAATCATCAACAACCTGCAAACCATCGTAAGCCGCAATGTAAATATTACCGAAAACCCTGCCGTGGTTACCATAGGTGCAATAAATGGCGGTAACCGCACCAACATCATCCCGGAGCGTGTAGAGATGCTGGGCACCCTGCGCGCTTTCACCGAAGGCGACGAAAAGCTGCTGATAGAAAAAGTAAAGCTGATTGCCACCAAAACCGCCGAAGCCAACGGCGCAACTGCGGAGGTGATTATTCCTTACAGCAACCGCTACCCCGTTACTTATAACGACCCGGCGCTTGTTGCCAAAATGCTGCCGACCTTACAGGGCGTTGCCGGTGCAGAGAATATGATTTTGCGCGCACCCGATACCGGTGCGGAGGATTTTAGCTTTTACCAGCAAAAAGTACCCGGCATTTATTTTTACCTGGGCGGCATGCCCAAAGGCGGCAACCCGGCCACCACCGCCTCGCACCACACCCCCGATTTTTACATCGACGAAAGCGGGTTCAGCCTTGGCGTTAAAGCACTGTGTAATTTAACGCTGGATTATATGAATGGGAAATAGAGACAGTAAACTATCACTGTTCGGAGACTAAAGACTCCGCCTTTTCCGCCTTTGTTGGTGTTGTCACCAACAAAACGATGATGCTTGTGACGAGACGATGCCCGGCGGCCTTTTGGTAAACTGTAAGCATCAGGGAAACCGATCTTGTTGGTGAAAACACCAACAAGGGCGAAGAAAGCGCAGCTAAAGTCTCCCCTACCGGGGGAGATTTAGAGGGGGCTACGCAACAGATGACCTTAAGTTAACGGATATGATATGCTATACGCCCCTACAGTCTGTAACCGTCGGCTCAATTCGCCTGCAAATTTTTCCCCAGCAGCGACGATATCATCAGCTCCAAAGTACGATGATTGGTGTTATCGATACGAAAATCTTTAAAAATAATCTTCCCGTCTTTATCTATCAAAAAATTTGTAGGCTCGCCATCTACGCCATAATTGTTTTTGGCAAATTCCTGTGTGCCACGCAATGGGATAAATGAAAATTTGGTGTTCTTTAAAAGCGGGAGGACATACGGATCCTGTTCGGGCGATACGTCAATACCAACGTAAACCACATCTTTATCCCTAAATTTATCAATCACAGCCTGGAAATGCGGAAACTCAGCCCTGCAGGGGCCGCAAGCCGGAAACCAAA
>JAZJZL010000039.1:0-28173 GCA_040389845.1 Bacteroidota bacterium | reverse complement strand
AAAAGGTAAGCAATACTACCTTACCTTTCAGGTCGCTCAGCTTTAATTTACCCTCGCCGGTGTACAGGCCCATGTCGAATGGCGCAGCGGGCACCGCGCCGGCAGTCCTTATGGCTTCAATATCTTTTGAGATCTGTGCATTGTCTTTGCCAATTTTCTTTCCGTATAACCCGGCGGCGGTATAAAATTCATCGGTGGGTTGTTTTGCGAATTTTATAGTTAGCGTGTCATAAGCTGCGTTTGTTTCCCCGGCCTTATCCAGCAGCGCAGCTTTCTTCAAAGTCATGAAATCGCCTATGTCATTATATGGCGGAAGTTTTAGCTCATTGAGCTTGGTTACTTCGTTCCTGTAATCCTGGTTTTGCCCCGGTTTGTTTATTTGGATTAATGATTCGGCTATTTGTTTTCTGAGTATCCAATTTTTATCTCCTCCCATTTCATTTATTAATGCCAGTGCTTTTTCCGGATCGGTTTGCAGATAAATGTCTGCCAAACGCGCCATACCGTCGGCACTCCACCTGTATTTTTGCGGAGGATATAATTTCCTGAGCTCCTCAAAATCCTTGATTTGCTCATCCCGGTTGCCGGCCGCCATGGCTAACCAGTAAAGTGCGGCTGCAGCATGATCATCCTGCGGGAATCGTTTAACAAATTCAAGCAACTTTTGCTTATAAATAACAGGGTCGCCCTCTTCGTATGATGTCACCTGCGATAATGCGTAGCCCACGTTTGACGGGTCGGCAGCCGCAGCTTTTTCTACATAAATCCTGGCCTGTTCATACTCACCCCTTGTAAAAGCATCCCCCGACAGCATCGACCATATCCGGGCATTTTTAGGGTCGATTTCCGCGGCCTTGAGTAAAAATTCTTTCGCCTGCGACATTTCAGCGCCATAAAAGGCCGTCCCTACAGACAATGGGATAACCAGTTTTTTAGGATATTCTTTTGTCCACGTTCTGTATTGCGCTACCAGTTGCGGGTTGATTAAGCCCATGGCATATATATAGGCTCTATGCGCTTTCAGGCTGTCGAAATTCGCATCCAATGCCTCACGTGCTTTTTTAATTTCTTCAGGCGATGCCGGGCCCATGCGCGCGGGCCGTTGTGCAAAAGCCTCTCCGGCCAGGCCGATAATTATAAATAGGATTATATAAATTGTGTGCCTTAATTTGCTGCCCATATTAACAAAACTAAATTTTTAGGTAATCAAAGATATGGTTCCGGACGCAACAAAGCAATACGGTTAGGCCTTTCTATCAAAAATCACTTTATCAAGGCTCCATTTCCCGGCGCCGTTAATTGCAAACACAAAAAACAGGAACATCAGCAAAAACGCCAGCTGCTCATCGCCGAATATTTTCCCATGGCCCATAATAAATATAATTACGATCATATCCGCAATCAGGGCGATGCATGACAATCGCGTTAGCAAACCTAAAACCAACATTACGCCGCCAACAAACTCAATGCCTTTCCCGATGTAAGCCATAATAAAAGGCAGTGGAAAATGGATATCGGTAAGCCATTTCACGTTGCCGCTCATATGTTCTTTACTGAATACTTCCAGGCCGTAGTTGGCTATAATAATACCGGTCATTATCCTGACTATTATCATAAAGCCGGGCACAACAGGGTTGGGGTTAAATAGGCGTTTAATCATATACTTTGTTAATCTTTATGCCGCCAAATATAAACCGCGCTGGTCCGCAAACGGCAAAAACAATTGTAAAATGATGTAAATTAAAATGTAAAATGTTTTTTTATGTTGATGTAGGGGCGTATTGCATACGCCCTCGCCCGTATGCGATTGACAGCAGGATTATCTATCGCTTACATAGGGCGTATGCTATACGCCCCTACTAAAAAAGATTTTGTCACCTCAACCTCTTTCTCCCCCAACATTTCTCCGGCAAAAAAGTCTGATTAGCTGCCATTTTACTATATTGGCATCGGGATTGTTATTTAGTAATTAATGAAGCAAAAATTTTATGATACTGCTGTGAAGCAGGAACGGGCTGTGCTGGTGGGCGTTATTACACAAGGCGAGACCGACGAGCAGGCCAAAGAATACCTGGAAGAACTTGAATTTCTGGTTGCCACGGCAGGCGCTGAAACCGTAAAGGTTTTTACCCAGAAACTGCAGCGCCCCGACCGCACTACATTTGTTGGTTCCGGCAGGCTGGAAGATATTAAAGCCTTTGTAAAAGCTGAAGAGATTGATATGGTGGTGTTCGATGATGAGCTTAGCCCTTCGCAATTGCGTAACATTGAAAATGAATTGCAGGTAAAAATCCTCGACCGCAATAACCTGATACTCGACATTTTCGCCAACCGCGCCCAAACTGCCCAGGCAAAAACCCAGGTGGAGCTCGCACAGCTGCAATACCTGCTGCCCCGCCTTACCCGCCTTTGGACCCACCTTGAACGCCAAAAAGGTGGTATCGGTATGCGCGGCCCCGGTGAGTCGCAGATCGAAACAGACAGGCGTTTGATCCTGAATAAAATATCATTACTAAAGGAGAAGCTGAAGCTGATAGACAAGCAGAACGAAACCCAGCGAAAAAACCGCCAGCAGATGATACGCGTGGCGCTGGTGGGCTATACCAACGTAGGGAAATCAACCATCATGAACATGATCTCCAAGTCGGAGGTATTTGCCGAGAATAAGCTGTTTGCTACGCTGGATACTACCGTTCGCAAAGTGGTAATTGAGAATGTGCCTTTCCTGCTGTCAGATACGGTAGGCTTTATCCGCAAGCTTCCGCATGGCCTGGTTGAATGTTTTAAATCGACTTTAGACGAGGTGCGTGAGGCAGATATTTTAGTTCATGTGGTGGATATCTCTCATCCAAACTTTGAAGACCAGATAAGTACCGTTAACGAGACGCTAAAAGATATCGGCGCGATAGATAAGCGGGTGATTACCGTGTTTAATAAGATTGATGCCTTCGAACCGCTGCAGCATGAAATGGAGCCACAAACCGAGCCACTTACCCTGCATGATTTCAGAAACAGCTGGATGGCAAAAAATAATAGTCCGGCGATATTTATTTCGGCAACAAAAAAGGAAAATGTAGAGGAATTCAGAGCCTTGTTGTATGAGGAAGTGAAGGAGTTGCATACGTCGCGGTATCCGTACGACCATCTGCTGTATTAGCCTGAAATGTATCTGCCGATAACGGGTATCTTGTTGATACCCGCTATAACTACCGCAGAAACAATTAAACAAATTATTGCGGTAGCCGGTATACCGAATGCCGGCGTTACCCAATCCCATTTTATATGAAGCCGGCTTTCCAGCAAATGGAGTACAAGCATGTGTACCAGGTAAATGCCGTAGCTGTTTTTACTGATAAAATTTATAAGTTTCAGCCCCATCGCCGGCATTTTTAAATTGCTTTTATTAACCACCATAAAAAAACCGGCAGCCATTAGCGCCACGTTTATAGTAAGGTAATCATAAAACTTATCGTAAAAAGCGTGATTATTGGTTGAGTAAATATAGGTGCAGCCGGCGGTAATTAACCAGCCACCTACAAAAACAAGAACCCAGGCCCATCGGGCCCAACGTGGCGGCCATTTTACCATATAATAGCCAATTACCATATATCCTGCAAATCCGGTAAAATAAACCAGGTTAAAAGGTGTGCTTATCAATAGCGTTATAGCCCATATCAGCAGGAAAAAGTGCACTTCGGCTTTGCTTGCATTTTGTATCCATTTGGCAATAACCGGGATAAATAAATACAAGCCGATTATAGTATAGATATACCAGAAGTGAAAGGAAATGGTATCTGTATAAAATGCATTTGCACCCCAGGCTATCGCTTCGGATAAGGTTGTAATATGCAAAGCTGTTTTATAATATGAAAATTCAGCAACAGCATAAATAAAGCTCCAGAAAGCAAATGGCAGCACAATGCGTACGAAGCTTTTTTTTAGAAATGGAAATAGCTCTGCTTTTTTTGGCAGCACGAGCGCTCCGGTAAGCATAACAAATACCGGCACCGCCACCCTGGCCCAGGCGCCATACAGCAGATCTAATAAAAGAAAATTATGATACCGGGCATTTAATGATACATGTACCATTATAACAGCCATGCAAGCTAATGCCCTTAAATAATTTGGCCAGGCCAGTTCTTTATTTTGCATTGGCATAAAGTTAATAATCCTTTATGCTTTGGCTTGTAATTGCAATTTTTTATACTGTTTTCAAATCGTGCCCGCTTAATATAAGGCCGATAATAATCGCCCCTAAAACAATACGGTACCAGCCGAACAGCTTAAAGCCCTTTTTCTCCAGGAAAGTAATAAATGTTTTGATAGCCAGCATTGCTATAACAAATGCAATAATGTTACCGATGGCCAGGAATTTGATTTCTTCGCCGGTAAAAACGTGGCCCTCTTTATGAAAATCCCACAGTTTTTTTGCGGTCGCTGCAAACATGGTAGGCACGGCTAAAAAGAAAGAAAACTCCGCTGCTGCAGTACGGGTAAGCTTTTGCGCCATACCGCCCACGATAGATGCCGCTGAACGCGATGTCCCCGGGATCATGGCTAAACACTGGAACAAGCCGATTACGAGCGCTTTTGGATAGCTAATGTCTTTTTCTTCGGTCACCGTTGGTTTGTTAAACCATTTATCAACGAATAATAAAATCACACCACCCACAAACATGGTGACGCCTACAGTTAACGCGCTTTCCAGTAATTGATCTATCTTTTTACTTAGCAACAAACCGAATATCGCCGCAGGCAAAAAAGCCACGAAAAGCTTATAGTAGAAATTCAGCGATTTAAAAAACCTTTTATAGTACAGCACAACCACCGAAAGGATGGCGCCCAACTGTATTGCTATGGTAAAAAGTTTTACAAACGGATCGGACGCTATATCCATTATCGATGAGGCGATAATCATGTGTCCGGTTGATGAGATAGGTAAAAACTCGGTTATCCCTTCAATAATGGCAAGGATAATAACGTGAATGATATTCATTTGGGGTTGAGTTGATTAGGTTGTCCCGATAATTATCGGGAGAGTTGGATTAAGTTGATTAGATTCAGTCGGTTTAATCAACTTTTACACTCTTCTTGAATATCGCAAAAAAACCAACCGCGAAACCACCTAGTACAACCAGCGGAGCGATTACGATTTTAGTAGTGCTGTAGATATCGGTATTGCCCGACATCAGGATAAAGCCGAACGCAACCACCGCAATGGCGATAATAAACAAACGGTAATTTTCTTTGCCGAATATAAAAGAAACCGGTCTTGCATCAGGGGCTTTCGCTGCCGGTCTTGCAGCGCTTGTAGTTTTTACCGGTGTAGTCGGTTTATTTTGCTGTGCCATATTTTTAATTAGTGAATTGGTGATTTAGTGATTGGGTGCAGCGCCTTTCAGCTTTCGCCGTTTAGCTTTCACCTCGCTATCTGTATAAATTATATATTTTTAAACGCAAAAACTTGTTAACTGCCAAAAAGGTACTGAACCCCGATATAAACACCCCTAGCCCTACCAGCACTACGAATATCATCCCGAATTCTGTATAATTCCTGAGAATGATCAGATCGGGGATCTCTTTATAAGCTAACGACAGCGTGCCTACCAGTATAAGGATAGCAATCAATGCCCCTAAAAGCCCGTGCCAGATGCCATATAGCATAAACGGTTTGCGGATAAAGCCCTTAGTGGCGCCCACCAGCTGCATAGATTTTATTAAAAAACGCTGCGAGTAGATAGCCAGCCTTATCGTGTTGTTTATCAGCGCTACCGATAATACCACGAATATGGCTGCAAATACCAGGATGATCAGGCTGATGGTTGTGATATTTTCATTCATTTGGTCCACCAGCGATTTTTGATATTTTACTTCCTTTACCAGCGGATTGTGCAGCAGCTCTGCCTTAAATTTTTCAATGTCGGTATTGTTGGCGTATTCGGCTTTCAGGTAAATATCCAGCGATTGCGACAGCGGGTTGTAGCCCAAAAATTTCACAAAGTCCTCGCCTAAATCTTTTTGCAGGTTGTGTGCTGCAATCTCCTTGCTCACATACTGGGCTTGCTTAACCATTTTACTGCCTTCCAGTTGCTTTTGCAATTGGAGTACATCGGTCTCATGGGCGGCATCGTCAACAAACACGTTTAGTACAATGTTTTCCTTAACATAGCGGCTAAGGTTATTCGCCTCAACCAATATCAATCCAAGCAAACCTATCATCGACAGCACCATAGCGATGCCGAAAACGGTAGATATGTATATCGTTTTGGTTTTTTTGGCCGATGCGCTTTCTTCGAATTCTTCCATGCTGATTAGATTTGAGATGTGAGATTTGAGAAATGAGATATAAAACAACGCTTTATTCTCTCAATCACAAGCCTTTCCACCTAACTTATTCCGCGAAAATAACAAACCTTAGCCTAAAGGTAAAAGTTTATCTGTGATTATTGTTGATGTGAGATGGAAACAGTGTTGGTTTTAACAAAATTTAACGAAAGCGGACCAGAATTAAACGAATTTAAGAATGGCCGGAATTAACTGCATGATTCACTAATCGGTTAGCTTTTCAAGCAATCGTTTCTGTAATGATATGGACTTCGGTTTTCAAATCGATTCATTAAATTTATAGCCTAAGTATATTTACTAGTCCTAATGCCTGGATTTAAAAAGATTAAATTTTTTGCGGGAGTATTTTTTCAATTTCTACTTATCGTAGCAGTGTTTATTGTGGGGTACGGAATGAGTTTTACATCCGTAGATTTAAGCAGATCTAGTGTGATTACCGGGAAAGTTATTTCGGTAAAGATTCGACAATCAAAAGATTCTAAAGCGCTGCCGGGTCGAAACGACTTGATTATTTATCTTGATGGCCAGAACAATGGGTTTTGGATATACAGGGCCTCACAAAATTATTCCGACCTATCGTCCGCGCTTATTATTGGTCAGCCTTTGAAACTGTACTATCAAGCAGGGGTCGGGTCAAATGATTATTTCACTACTTATCAATTAGAGACCGGTAACGGTATAATTTATTCAAAAGATGAGTACGAAAGGAAAGAGAAAATGACCGGCAGATTTATAGCCCTTCCCGGTGCATTTCTATTACTTATTGTTTTAATTTTTGATACTAAAAAACGGTATAGAGCGGCTTGGTTGTAAAACAACTTTTCGTGCTGTAGTTTCTATGAAGCGCCGCCGGGGTATTAGTATTTTAACAATCTTTCCATCGTCTCTTCCAGCCTTGCCTTGGCCAAAAACTGCTCTTCCAGCGCCTTGCTCATCGGGATGGCTGTATCCAGGCTGGCGCAGCGCATAACAGGTGCATCAAGATATTTAAAGCAATGCTCGCCAAGGTGAGCTGCGATTTCGCTGCCGAAGCCGTTGGTAAGGGTATCTTCCTGTAGTATCAGTACGCGACCGGTTTTCTTTGCGCTCACCTCAACGGCTTCTTTATCCCATGGCTGCAGGCTGCGCAAGTCGATAATTTCAATGGATTGGTCGGGATGCTTAGCGGCATATTCCATCGCCCAATGAACGCCGAGTCCGTAGGTAATGATGCTGGCGTCGTTGCCTTGCTGTATGATATTGGCTTTACCTATTTCAACATAATAGTCGCCATCGGGCACCTCGCCGCTGATGCTTCGATACAGGTATTTATGCTCGAAATACATTACCGGGTTAGGGTCATCAATTGCAGCCATTAACAAGCCTTTTGCATCGGCAGGGAAGGCAGGATATACAACCTTTAATCCGGGAGTTTTGGTAAACCAGGCCTCGTTACTTTGCGAGTGGAACGGCCCCGCACCCGTGCCGGCGCCGGCTGGCATTCGCACCACCACATCAACCGGCTGGTCCCAGCGGTAATGGGTTTTGGCAAGGTTATTTATAATCTGGTTAAAGCCTTCGGTAACAAAATCGGCAAACTGCATTTCCATTACAGCCTTGTAGCCGTTTATGGCCAGCCCCATTGCGGCGCCCACCACACCGGATTCGCATATCGGCGTATTGCGTACGCGGCCGCGGCCAAATTCTTCCACAAAGCCCTGCGTAATTTTAAAAGCGCCGCCATATTCGGCAACATCCTGACCCATTATTACCAGGTTATCGTATTTGCGCATGCTTTGTTTAAGCCCGTCGCTTATAGCATCGATGTAACGCCTGGAAAAGGTTGGAAGGTTGGAAGGTTGGAAAGTAGGAAAGCTGTGCGGCTTATACATATCCGCCACCTCCGTTTCCACGTTGGGGATAATATCCGGCTCACTAAAAGCCTTCTCAATTTCCGATTCTATCTGTGCGGTAAACTCGGCCCGCATTTCCGGCAGCCATTCGGGGCGCAAAACGCCTTCGCGCAGCAGCCAGGCTTCAAAATTCTGAATGGGGTCTTTTTCCCGCCAGGTATCAAACAACTGTTGCGGCACATATTTGGTGCCCGATGCTTCCTCATGACCCCGCATACGGAAAGTCATACACTCCAGCAAAACGGGCCGCGGCTTTTCGCGCATATTGGCTGCAATTTCGCTCACAGTATGGTAAACTTCCAAAAGGTTATTGCCGTCAATACGTCGACCCTCCATGCCATAGCCAATGGCTTTATCCACCAAATATTTGCAATTATATTGTTCGCTTATCGGGGTTGATAAACCGTAACCGTTGTTCTCTATCAAAAAAATCACAGGCAGCTTCCATACCGCGGCAATATTTAATGCCTCATGAAAATCGCCCTCGCTGGTAGCGCCCTCGCCGGTAAATACCAGGGTAGCCCGCTGGCGTTTGCTCAATACATCCGCCAAAGCAATACCATCGGCCAGCGCCATCTGCGGACCGAGATGCGATATCATCCCTATAATTTTATATTCCTGTGTGCCGAAGTGAAAGGAGCGGTCGCGCCCCTTGGTAAAGCCCGACGCTTTGCCCTGCCATTGCGCCATTAACCGGGATAAGGGTATTTCGCGCGTGGTAAAAACACCCAGGTTGCGGTGCATCGGCAAAATGTATTCCTCCATGTTCATGGCCAGCGCACTGCCAACGGCAATAGCTTCCTGCCCAATGCCCGAAAACCATTTGCCTATACGCCCCTGCCGCAGCAGGATAAGCATTTTTTCCTCCACAAGACGCGGCCAAAGCAGTTTCTTGTAAAATTCAATCAGCTGGGTATTACTTAGGTTTTTCCGGTCGAATGTCATGCAGCAAAACTACTGAAGTTTTTTTATTAGTTATTGAGTAATGGTTATTGATGGATATGTTTTGTCCCCGTAATTTGGTAGCGGGGTGTTGCATACCATAGTCGTTAACTCAAGCAAAATCATAGCTGCGCGAATGGGTAAAGCCCTACCTAAACCCTCCCCGGTTGGGAGGACTTAAAAAAAATAGGCGGTGGTGCAGCTAAAGTCTCCCCAACCGGGGGAGATTTAGAGGGGGCTATACGCGTAATGCCCTTAGGTTAACGGATATGGTATTGCATACGCCCTATGCAACGAACCGCGCCATATTGTCAATTCACACTTGCTGCTTTTCGAGAGCGTATGCGATACGCCCCTACAGAAAATCCTCGAAAAGCTATTAATTTTAACCCAAATCAACTTTTATTTGTAGTTTGAGCGTATTATTATTTTTACGTTGCAATAAATCGTTAATCTTTTCATTATTTCGTTAACGGAAACAGCGAGCCCTAACAAACACGTACCATGACTAAAAACAGACGCGCCCCACTTATATTATTGATACTTGCAGCAGCCATAGCTATATCGGCAGCCACGCACGATGTTTTCCTGATGCCCGAGATGTTTTTTATGCACAAAGGAGACAAGCTGAACCTGCACCTGCTCATTGGTGATTTGTTTGTTAAGGACGCCGAAATTGCCTATCAACCTACAAAAACCAGCAAGTTCATGCTGTATAATGGTTCAAAGAAAATCGACCTTAAACCCACGGCAAAAGACAGCGCCACGCCGGTATTGAGCTACGAAATGGCCAACAGCGGGCAATCGCTAATTGAGATGACGCGCAGCTATGAATTCAGCTTTACTTCGCGCGATGCCTATGCTGATTTCTTAAATAGCCAGGGCCTCGACAAGCTTGCCGAAAAAGTAAAAGGCGGCAGCCAGTTCAGGGTGAAAGAAAAATATACCCGCTGTCTTAAAACCCTTATATCGGTTGACAATAACGATGGTAATGCTTATGGCAAAGAGCTAAAACAGGATTTTGAAATAATTTTAAAGAAAAATCCTTACGATAAAAAATACGGCGACGATATGATTGCTGTCCTGAAATTTAAGGATAAACCGGTAGGTTCTGCCTCGGTAGGCTTATACATAAAGACTATTACCGGCAATGTTTACACGCAAAACCTAACCACTAACGACAATGGCGAGGTGGTATTCAACATGAGCCGCGAAGGCATCTATATGCTGCGCAGCGTGCGCATTGAAGCCACCAAAGATAAAGACGCTGATTACGAAAGCTGGTGGACATCCTACACCTTCCCATTCAGCAACTCAGATCAGTTACCGAATACTTATAAGGAATTTGGGTTCGGGAATAAACATTAGTGGGAGAGACCAGAAGTTAATTGATTAGAGATTAGGAAAAACGCATGTTGATTATTTTCCTAATCTCTAACCTCTGATTATCTAATCTCTAATCACCAAACTCATTCTTCTCTTTATACATCCTGCTGAATGATTTCTCAGCAACCTTTGGCATCTCTTTGTAATGTCCCCAGGTTTTTTTGAAGAAGGTGCGGAGCATAATGTTTTTTGTGCGACCGCTTAAAAAGTCGGTAAGCTTGCGGCTGAGCATTCCCTTTTTCCAGGCCGACCAGCCCCATTTTTCTTTGGTGGTTACCAGGTGCTCCTGTACCGCATCCCGACGGTTTAGCAGCAGCATTTTATGGATTTCAATTTTTACCGGGCAAACTTCGGTACATTTCCCGCAAAGGCTGCTGGCGTAGCTCAAGTGCTTAAACTCATCCATGCCTGCCATATGCGGCGTTATAATAGAGCCGATTGGCCCGCTGTAAGTGGTTTCGTAAGTGTGCCCGCCAATGTTTTTATAAACCGGGCAGGCATTTAAACATGCGCCGCAACGAATACAGTATAGTGCCTGGCGCTGCTCCTTTTGAGCAAGCAAGTTGGTTCGGCCATTATCAAGCAGTACTACATACATTTCCTCCGGGCCATCGGTTTCATCAGGCTGGCGCGGGCCGCTTAAAATGGTATTGTAAACGGTAAGGTTTTGCCCTGTACCGTGGGTGGCCAATAAGGGCCAGAATAAATCCAGGTCGGCTATAGATGGAATGAGTTTTTCAATTCCTACAACGGCAATGTGTATTTTAGGGAAAGAAGTGCTTAAACGCGCATTGCCTTCGTTTTCGGTGATGGCAATACTACCGGTATCGGCAATTAAGAAATTACCACCGGTAATACCCACGTCTGCCTGAACATATTTATCGCGCAACAGCTCGCGGGCTTTTTGGGTAAGCTGTTCGGGCGTAAAATCAAGCGGGGTGCCGAATTTCTCGTTAAACAGTTTGGCGATGTCCTCTTTCGAGAGGTGCATAGCCGGCGTAACAATATGGTAGGGGCGCTGACCAAGTAATTGAACGATATATTCGCCCAAATCGGTCTCCAGCGATTCGATGTGATGCTCCTCCAAAAATTCATTTAGCTGAATTTCCTCCGTAGCCATCGACTTGGATTTTACAACCGTTTTTGCCCCGGCTTTTTGGATGATGTTCAGGATTTCACGGTTAGCTTCCTCGGCATCATTGGCCCATATAACCTTACCGCCGCGTTTTTGAAAGTTGGCCTCAAACTCCGGCAGTAGCTTATCCAGGTTTTCCATCACCTTCCACTTGATGGTGTGACCTTTACGCTTGGCGTTTTCGAGGTTCACAAATCTCGACAGACCTTTATCAACCGCAGTATCGTACTTGCCAATATTGTAATTGATAATGCGGCGATGATCCATGTCGAACGCCTTGTTATTGGAGGTAGCCAGGAATTCTTCAGCAGTATTTCCCATAATTGCGAAGTTAGGGAATTTGTTAATTAAGTGCGTACTGCTCTGTCTGTTTTAAATTTTCATTTGCCGATACATTACGGTAACATCTAAATAAAAAGGGACAAGCATTCCGCTCATCCCCTTTATTACTATTATTCCTACTGGGTCTGGATTAACTAACCCATCCAACTCAATCAACTAATTCACCTTCCCATCAACCACAGGGCGTTTATCAGCATTCGCCAAATCCCATGCAGTGTAAAATACCAGCTGTGCGCGTTTGGCCAGCAGCGGGAAGTTTATCTTGCTTACTTCGTCACCAGGCTGGTGGTAATCTTTATGCTCGCCGTTAAAATAGAAAATGATCGGCACACCGTGTTTCGCAAAGTTGTAATGGTCCGAACGGTGATAGAAATCGTTAGGGTCTTTCGGATCGTCATATTTATAATCCAGGTCCAGCTTGGTGTAAGTGTTGTTGGCGTTTTCGTTCACCTTGCGCAAATCGCTGCTCAACATGCCCGAACCTATTACATACACATTATTAGCTGAATCCGGCTTGCCCTGATAATCGTAGCCGATACGGCCAATCATATCGATATTTAAATCGGTGATGGTTCTTTCTAATGGGATAACCGGATGATCGGTATAATATTCAGAACCCAGCAGGCCTTTTTCTTCGCCCACGTTACCTAAAAACAAGATGCTGCGTTTAGGGCCGTGTCCATCTTTTTTGGCCTGAGAAAA
Organism: Bacteroidota bacterium; assembly: GCA_040389845.1. GTDB lineage: Bacteria > Bacteroidota > Bacteroidia > Sphingobacteriales > Sphingobacteriaceae > Mucilaginibacter. The sequence continues at coordinate 15,429 of JAZJZL010000039.1, read as the reverse complement.
TGCCCGTGCAAGTTCCATAATTGCTGTAGTGCCAGAGCCATCATCATCAGCGCCGTTGTTAACTTTGTCTTTGCCGTCAGGGTTTAAACCGATATGGTCGTAGTGTGCCGAGATAACCAAAACTTCGTCTTTCAGCTTGGCATCGCTGCCGGGCAAAAAGCCTAATACATCAACAGCCTTAACATCTTTGCTTTCTGTTTTAAAATCGATTTTAACATCGGCTTTTATAGTTTGCGCATTACCACCCAGTGCCTTAATATCAGCATAGCTTTTACCGGTTGATTTTACCAGCTGATCGGCCATAGCTGTGGTAACCCACATAACCGCTGCGGATTTATCCGCCGGTTTAGCATCATCTTTTTTGATACCGATGCGTGGCGCACTGATATAGTTTTTATATTTCTTCAATACATCGGCTATCTCGCCATTTGCTGCCAATACCACAGCCGGATTTTTGGCGATTATATTCTTTAATATGGCCGCACGCTCAGCAGTGCCGCGGAAGCTGGTATTAGCGGGCTTACCGTCTGCGGCTTTGTCTTCGTTAACCCACAAAACAACTTTGCCGGTAAGGTCAGTGCTGCCAATTTCTGCCTCAGTGCCGTAGCCAACAAAAACGATTTCGCTTGCATTTGCTGCCCATTCATCGACCGATTTGATGGCATAAAAATCGTTAGCGCTTTCAAACGATTGCCCGTTTGCAGTAAAAGCGATCTTTGATGTCTTCTCAGACAAAGGCACATCAAAAAAATACGAGCCGTTTACAATCGGTTGCAGGCCAAGCGATTTAAACTCATTCGCGATGTAATGCGCGGCTTTGTCGGCGCCGGGCTTGCCGGTTTCCCGGCCTTCATACTCGTCGGATGCGATAATGCTCAGGTGCTTTTTTGCCAGTTCGGGGCTCACAATCTTCGCGTATTTCATCGCCGTTTGATTTTGCTGAGCCGTAGCGCCGGTTACCACCCCGGCCAAAATTAATGGTAATATAAATTTCTTCATCTTATAATGATTATGGGGGAAAATTACCGAATAAGTACCGATAAAAAAATAGCGACGGCCTGCGCCGTCGCTATAGGTGAATTTCGCATATCCGGATATGCTTTTGTTATGGTTATCTTTTGCCGTCAACCACCGGGCGCTTGTCTCCGTTCAGCAGATCCCATGCAGTGTAAAACACCAGTTGGGCGCGTTTGGCCAGCAGCGGGAAGTTAATTTTGCTAACCTCGTCGCCGGGGCGGTGGTAATCTGCATGCACGCCGTTAAAATAGAAAATAATCGGCACGCCGTGTTTGGCGAAGTTGTAATGGTCCGAACGGGTGTAGAAGCTGTTCGGATCATTCAAATCATCATACTTGTAATCCAATATAAGGTTGGTGTAATTTTTATTGGCATTTTCGCTCACATTATGCAAATCGGTGCTCAGCATGCCTGAACCGATCAGGTAAACATAATTCGATGAGTCAGCCTTGCCGATGTATTCGGTACCTACGCGGCCAATCATATCGATGTTTAAATCGGTGATTGTTCTTTCCAATGGAATTACCGGATGATCGGTATAATATTGCGATCCCAGCAGGCCTTTTTCTTCGCCCACATTACCTAAAAACAGAATACTGCGTTTAGGGCCGTGACCGTCTTTTTTAGCTTTCGAAAAAGCGGTGGCAATCTCGATGATACCCGTAGTACCCGAGCCGTCGTCGTCGGCGCCGTTGTTTACCATATCTTTTGAACCTTCCGGCATTAAACCGATGTGATCATAGTGGGCAGATATCACCACAACTTCATCTTTCAGCTTTGGGTCGCTGCCCGGCATAAAGCCGAGTACGTCAACCGCTTTAACCGGAATTTCTTCAGTAGCATACGAAGTTGAAATATCGGCAGCAACGGTTTGCGAAGCAGGCGCACCCGATTGGTCGATAGCAGCTTTTAAATCAGCAATGGTCTTACCCGAATTTTTCAAAATCATATCCGCAGTAGCAGTCGGTATGGTATAAGCCACCGCTGCTGTTGATGTTCCTTCCTGTTTGATGGTCATCGGCAGATTTCTTGCTGCACCGGCACCAGCGCCGTTACCACCCGGACGACCGGCGCCATTACCATTGCCCATATTGGTGTTTACAGCTAAAATCAGCAAGGGCTTTTTGCTTTGAATCAGCGTCATGCGCTTCCTGCTGCGCGGGCCGCTCCAGTCTGAGAGTTTATCCGTCCCGCTAATGCGCGATTTGCCATTATCCATTGGCTCGCCGCTGCTGATGTACATTACCACCTTGCCGGTAATATCCATGCTTTTTAAGTCGTCGTAATTGTCGGTGCCGATACCATAGCCTATAAATACCACATCTTTTGCATTGATGGTTTGGGTACCCGCCCCGCGACCGGCAAAAAAGTCTTTACCGCTGGCAAGCGCAGTTCCGTTAACCGTGAAGGAGTTCACTTTAAACGAGCTTTGTACCACGGGTACATCAAAAAAGTAGGAGCCATTTACAATGGGCTGCAGACCGAGTCCTTTAAACTGGTCGGCGATGTAATGGGCGGCTTTGTCGGCGCCCGGCTTGCCGGTTTCGCGGCCTTCAAAAGCATCGGAGGCAATAATGTCCAGGTGCTTTCTCGCCAGGTCGGCGGTGATGATCTGTCCGTACTTTACGGCAGTTTTGTTTTGCTGTGCGCAGGCGCCCGTTACAAGGCCAAAGGCAGCAAGAGTTAGTAAGGTTTTATTCATAATGTTTGGTCAGTTTCGTTGTTAGTTCACACGCCGTCGCTAAAGCTATGGTGTGCGCAGTATTTTTCTTTTACCCTGTCGCTTTACACGATGGGTGTTACCCATCGCTGGCGGATGTAACCCAGGGTATTTGGGGTGTTCTATAATTTAGAATTACCCTTTATTCAAGAACCCTGTAAGGGTTCCGTCCGCCAGCGCAGGGCATCGCCCTGCGTCACCAGGACAGGTTTCGAACACGCAAGGTTTAACCCCATCGCTATAATGGGCTGCATCATCCGTCCGCCGTTCTCCCACAGGCCTGCGACCTGTGCTGGATTGTGTCGCCCCTTTGGGGCTTTTGAATTCTACTTCTTTTTTAAAATTCCGCAATCGGCATTCCGACTTCTGCATCCAAAACCTTTCACCTCAAATTAGCACGCAATCTTATTCACCCTGGTTGCATGCCTTCCGCCTTCGAAAGCGGTACTTAAAAATATATCAACTATCTTTTTTGCTGATTCTATAGATATATGGCGCGCCGGAATACATACAATATTTGCATCGTTATGGCTGCGGGAACGTTCGGCCAGCTCTTCATTCCAGCAGATGGCGGCACGGATGCCCTGGTGTTTGTTGGCGCTCATGGCCACACCATTGCCGCTGCCGCAAACCAGTATACCGAAATCAAAGTCGCCGTTTTCAACACCCAACGCTACCGGGTGGGCAAAGTCAGGATAATCTGCTGAGGCGTCAGAATAGGTGCCGAAGTCTTTTACTTCGTTCCCGTTCAGCGCGTCAATTAAACTTTGTTTGTAATCAAAACCGGCATGATCTGCGCCGATGGCAATTTTTAGCCCCTTATTCATAATTTCAAATCTAATGATTATTGTAAGGGGCTAAGGTAAAATTTTTGTGGGAAAGCGGAGCGCGGATGTAGCGTGAAGAATTGGAGCGCAGATGTAAGCCGATTGCGTTGATGACGCAGATTTTATGATAAAAACGCCCTGTAGTTTCTATCACTACAGGGCGTTTCCGGGAAAGACTTACGAAGTTTTAAAAACTTCGTAAGTCTGATATGGCATCTGCTTAATCAGCAAACTTCAGCAATTATATATTCATCAGCTCCTTCTTCGCTCTGTTGCGTTCAACTACGCCGGCTACAACGATACTCAATTCAAATAGAACAAACAATGGTATTGCCACAACAGTCATAGTAAGCGCGTCAGGTGTTGGTGTAACTACCGCAGCAACAATCAGGATGATTACTATCGCGTAACGCCTGCTGCTGCGCATTAATTTGGGTGTTAAGAAACCGAGGCTGGCTACTATATAAACTAATATCGGGAGTTGGAACACAATGCCGGTGGCGAGTGTTAGCGTCGCTACTGATGAAAGATAGGAGTCAATAGAAAATAAATTTTGTATGGTATCACTTACGTTATAACCAGCCAGAAAACGTAAAGATAATGGCGTGATAATAAAATAACCAAACATAACACCCAAGATGAACAAAAGGGAAGCGTAAAATACAAAACCGCTGGCAGCTTTACGTTCTTTCTCGTGCAAGGCCGGTTTTATAAATCTCCATAATTCCCAAAACAAATAAGGGATACCCAAAACCAGGCCTATCATCAACGAGGAATTGATTTGAAGGGTAAATTGTCCTGCCAGTTCATTGTTCATTAACGGTATTTTTATGCTTTCCACACAAAAATCTTTGGCATTAAATAATGACGGGAACCAACTTTGAAACAGATCGCCCATCCCGCACATCATCCGGTAAGCCCAAAAGTCAGTATGGGCCGGAGCCATTATAATACCGTTAAAAATCCTGGTATAGTTTGCAAATGCAACGCAGGCAATAACCACTATCGCCAGCGCCGCGCGGATAAGGTGCCACCTCAGCGCTTCCAAATGCTCGAAGAACGACATCTCGCCGTCCAGTTTGTTTCCTTTATCCTTAATAGCCTGTACTATCTTTCTGCCAAAGCCCATTGTTTAAACTAAAAACCGGGCTATAGCGCCCGGTGGGGTAATATCGTTATTTTTTTGTAAAGAGCAATTTCGTTTATTCGGAATACTCAAAGGTCTCCATAAACTTGGTGGTAAAATTACCGGCCCTAAAGTTAGGATCTTTCAGCAACTTTAAATGGAAAGGTATGGTTGTTTTTATACCCTCTATCACAAATTCGCTCAGTGCGCGCTCCATAGTGCTCAAAGCTTCCTCGCGGGTTTGCGCTACGGTGATAACTTTGGCAATCATCGAGTCGTAATTCGGCGGAATGGCATAGCCTGCATAAACATGTGTGTCTACGCGAACACCATGGCCGCCCGGCGAGTGGAAATGAGTAATCCGGCCTGGTGAAGGGCGGAAGTTATTGAACGGGTCTTCGGCATTGATACGGCATTCTATAGCATGCATTACCGGCTCATAGTTTTTACCGGAGATAGGAATACCTGCGGCAACCTTTATCTGTTCTTTTATCAGGTCGAAATTGATAACTTCTTCGGTAACCGGGTGCTCCACCTGTATACGGGTGTTCATCTCCATAAAGTAGAAGTTGCGGTCTTTATCAACCAAAAACTCTATGGTGCCGGCGCCTTCGTATTTAACGGCTTTGGCGCCTTTTATGGCCGCCTCGCCCATCTTCTTACGCAGCTTCTCGGTCATGAACGGCGAAGGCGATTCTTCTACCAGTTTCTGGTGGCGGCGCTGTATCGAGCAGTCGCGCTCGCTCAGGTGGCAAACTTTGCCAAACTGGTCGCCCACAACCTGTATCTCTATGTGGCGCGGGTCCTGTACATATTTTTCAAGGTACATGCCATCGTTTCCAAAGGCGGCCCCTGATTCGGCACGGGCGCTGTCCCAGGCATGCTCAAACTCTTCGTCCTTCCATACTATGCGCATACCGCGGCCACCACCACCGGCAGTAGCTTTTAGTATAACAGGGTAGCCTATTTTTTTAGCGATGCTGATACCTTCGGCTACGCTGCCCAACAAACCTTCCGAACCAGGAATACATGGTACCCCCGCTTTTTTCATGGTTTCCTTAGCCGAGGCTTTATCGCCCATAGAATTAATTTGTGCAGCGGTAGCACCAATAAATTTGATACCGTAGTCAGCGCAAATGGCCGAGAACTTTGCATTTTCTGAAAGAAAGCCGTAGCCCGGATGTATGGCATCGGCGTTAGTCAGCTCGGCGGCCGAAATAATATTCGGGATATTTAAATAAGAGTCGCGGCTTGGCGGCGGACCGATACAAACAGCCTCATCAGCAAAACGTACGTGAAGGCTTTCGCGGTCGGCAGTTGAATATACAGCTACGGTTTTTATGCCCATCTCTTTACAGGTGCGAATAATTCGCAGGGCAATTTCACCACGGTTAGCTATTAATATTTTTTTAAACATAATTTTAATATGCGGATTATTGATGTGCGGATGTGCAGATGAAACTTCGAACATGCCAATCATTCGCACATTCGCACATCTGCATATTCGCACATTTACATCGGTTCAACCAAAAATAACGGCTGGTCGTATTCAACAGGTGATGAGTTGTCAACCAGTACTTTTACTATGCGGCCTGATACTTCCGACTCAATTTCGTTGAATAATTTCATCGCTTCTATTATACAAAGCACGGAGCCTGGTTTTATCTCGTCGCCAACATTTACAAACAATGGCTTTTCAGGACTTGCCGACCTGTAAAACGTGCCTATCATCGGTGATTTTACGGTAATATAGTGCGATGTGTCGGCCGCGGGTGCTGCAGCCGGGGCAGCGGCTGGTACCGCCTGGGGCAAAGCAGCTTGCGGCGCAGGTGCATATACCGCATCCGGAATAGTCGCATTCACAACAGTTTGAACCTGGTTGGTTTTTATCGTGATTTTAAAATTTTCCTGCTCTATTGAAACTTCATTCACTCCTGATTTGGAAACGAAGCGTATAAGATCCTGAATTTGTTTAATATCCATGCCGGGTGTTAATTGGTTTTGATAAAGATAAAGTTATGCGTTAATATACAAATATGCCAAAAATTAATCTGCGAATGTGCGAATATGCATATATGCGGATGAACTAATTAAGTGAATGATTTATAATTGTTAAATGAACAATAAGCAATTAATATTGTTCGGGTTCGCTGTGCAAATATATAAACTTCTGATGTGTAGATGAGCATTTTTAATTCGCACATCCGCACATCAAAAATCGGCATATTAGTAGGCCCATTTCAAATATACCGAGCCCCAGGTAAAGCCGCCTCCAAAGGCCGCCAATATAATATTGTCGCCTTTTTTAAATTTGTCTTCCCATTCCCACAAACAAAGCGGGATAGTGCCATTGGTTGTATTGCCGTATTTTTCTATGTTGATAATAACCTTATCCGGGGTTAAGCCGGTACGGTTAGCAGTAGCATCGATAATGCGCTTATTAGCCTGGTGCGGAACCAGCCACGCAATATCCTCCGATTTCAAGTTGTTTTTTTCCATTACTTCAGCAGCAACATCGGCCATGTTAGTTACAGCGAATTTGAATACTGCCTGGCCTTCCTGGTAGGCAAAGTGCTCCAGGTTGTCAACCGTTTCATGCGATGCCGGCCTCATGGAGCCACCCGCCTTTTGATGCAGGTAAGGTACGCCGATACCGTCGCTACGGAGGATGGAATCGATAATGCCGTTGCCTTCGTCGTTAGGCTCCAACAATACTGCGCCGCAGCCATCGCCGAAAATAATACAGGTGGCGCGGTCTTTATAATTGGTTATCGACGACATTTTATCGCCGCCAATTACCAATACTTTTTTATGCTTGCCGCTCTCTATAAACTGCGAACCCGTTGCCAGGCCGAATAAAAAGCCGGAGCAGGCAGCTTGCAAATCCCAGCCCCAGGCATTTTTAGCGCCTATTTTATCGGCCAGTATGTTCGCTGTGGCGGGAAATACGCGGTCGGGGGTAGTGGTGCAAAAGATGATGAGATCAAGCTCGTCGGCTCCGATGCCGCGTTTTTCTAATAATGCTTTAACTGCGGGCACGGCAAGGTCTGACGTGCCGAGGCCTTCGCCTTTTAATATTCTTCGTTCTTTTATACCGGTGCGGGTGGTTATCCACTCGTCGTTGGTATCTACCATTGTTTCCAGCTCCTGGTTGGTTAGTACATAGTCAGGGACGTAACCATGTACAGCTGTAATAGCGGCATGAATTTTACTCATTTCTGTTTCTTTCTATAAAAAGTATAAGTATATGTGCGACCGATAGCTATCGGGATTTGATGAATGAACAAAAAACCAAATCGGTTATTAGTCGCTATTTCAAATATGCGGATTTTATTTCATTCGCACATCCGCAAATTCCCACGTCATTTTAATAAGCCCATTTCAGGTAAAGCGCACCCCAGGTAAACCCGCCGCCAAAAGCAGCCAGTACAAGGTTATCGCCTTTTTTAAATTTATTCTCCCATTCCCACAAGCATAAAGGCAAGGTGCCGTTTGTGGTGTTGCCATAACGCTCAATATTTATAATGGCTTTTTCGGGGTCGATGCCTGTGCGGCTAACGGTAGCATCAATAATGCGCTTGTTAGCCTGGTGCGGTACCAGCCAGGCAATATCGTCGGCCTTTAAATTGTTGCGTTCCATCACTTCGGCAGCCGCTTCGGCCATGTTGGTTACAGCAAACTTAAACACTGCCTGGCCTTCCTGGTACAGGTAATGCTCACGCGCATCAATGGTTTCGTGCGATGCCGGCTTTACCGAGCCGCCCGCTTTTTGATGCAGGAATTGCACGCCGGAGCCATCGCTCTTTAAAACAGAATCGATAACGCCGTTGCCTTCGTAATTGGGCTCTAACAATACCGCGCCGCAGCCATCGCCAAAAATAATGCAGGTGGTACGGTCGGTATAATCAATCATCGACGACATTTTATCGCCCGCAACTACCAAAACCTTTTTGTGCTTGCCGCTCTCTATAAATTGCGAGCCGGTAGCCAGGCCGAATAAAAAGCCGGAACAAGTCGCTTGTAAATCCCATCCCCATGCATTTTTAGCGCCAATTTTGTCGGCAAGAATGTTTGCGGTGGCAGGGAATACGCGGTCGGGAGTGGTGGTACAGAATATAATCAGGTCGATTTCGTCAGCGCCTATGCCGCGTTTCTCGAGCAGACCATTAACCGCCGGAACGGCCATGTCTGACGTAGCCAGGCCTTCGCCTTTTAGTATCCTGCGTTCTTTGATGCCTGTGCGGGTGGTAATCCATTCGTCGTTGGTATCAACTATCGTTGCCAGCTCATGATTGGTTAGTATATAATCGGGCACATAACCATTCACAGCCGTAATAGCAGCATGAATTTTACTCATTCAAATATCGTTTACTGGAAAGCCAGTTTTATTTTTTCGGTTAACGCTGTTTGCACCATATCGCGGCAAAGCAGCACCATGTTTTTTATGGCTTCGGCGTTTGATATACCGTGGCCAACTACAACCGGCGCATTTACACCCAGAATAGGGCTGCCGCCGTATTGTTCGTAGTTAAATTTATCGAAGAAGTCGTCTTTAATTTTCTTTTTACGCGATATCGTATAAAACGATTCGGCAAATTTCAGCATAACGTTGCCGGTAAAGCCATCGGTAACAAATACATCAGCTATGCCGCTGAACATGTCTCGGCCTTCTGCGTTGCCCACAAAGTTAAACTGGCCCGACTCCTTCATTAACGGATAGGCCGCCTGGCAAAGCAGGTTGCCTTTTTCCTCTTCCTCCCCGATGTTTACCAGCGCGACCCTCGGATTCGGGATATTATAAACATGCTGGGCAAATAAGCTGCCGAATACACCGAACTGTACCAGGTACTCCGGTTTGCAGTCGGCGTTGGCGCCTACATCAACTAAAATGCCCAAACCTTCTTCAAGTTTAGGCATAATGCTTGTAATTGCCGGGCGTGCTACGCCGGGGATTGCTTTTACGCTGAACATTGCACCCACCAGCATTGCGCCACTGTTGCCTGCCGAACAAAAGGCATCTAAAGTACCTTCTTTAAGCATTTTAAACCCGACCGATATACTCGAATCAGGTTTTTGAACGATGGCTTTGGTGGGATGTTCGCCCATGCCGATCACCTCGGTGGTGTGCACGTAGCTGAATTTATCCGGGTCGAAGTTATTTTCCTTTAATAGCGAAACGGTTTGCTCTTTGTCGCCAATGAGCACCACTTCCTGGCCAGCCGATAGCGCGTTATATGCTGCAATTGCCCCTAAAACGGTTGCTTTGGGAGCGTAATCACCGCCCATAATGTCTAAGCCAATCTTCATGCCGGAAAATTAAACCTTACGCTACAGCTGCTTTCTCAATCAGTAATTTACCGTTGTAATAAACGTTACCGTCAACAGTATAAGCCCTGTGAGGCAGGTGTACTGCACCTGTAGTTTTGCAGGTAGTTAAGGTTGGCGCAGTAGCGTTGTCATGCGTTCTGCGTTTATCTCTTCTTGATTTGGATATTTTACGTTTTGGATGTGGCATAAAACCTGGTATTAATTATTTAATGTTTTTGAGCGCGTCCCACCTTGGGTCAGCCTCGTTGTTGTTATTATTAGCAGAAAGCTTGTTAAGGCTATCCAGCATTTCTTTATCACAGTAGGGGGTATTCCCCTCGTCATCGCAAACAGTTATAAACGGCAGTGCAACGTTTATATATTCATATATCAGCCCTGAAATATCGACCTCGTGATCGTTTTTTGTCAGGATGATAATCTCCTCGTCAGCGTCCATATCTTCTTCGCTGAATTTGGCTATCTGCTGCTCGTGTATCTCCACCTGTTGCGGATATTGCGCCAAACAGCGGGCACAGCTTGTATCAATCGTGCCTTTAATGTCGAAAGTCAGGATGAGCATAGTCTCCTGCTTATCTAACTCTACCAGGCACTTTAAGTTTGCTTTTTTTACGAGCGAATATTCAAACTCGTCGAAAAAAGCATCATTAACATCATACTCAAACTGGTGCTTTCCCAGTTTAAGGCCGGTAAAAGGAATCGAATAATTTCTCAGCGATTTCAATGAGCAACAATTAGCCCGCAAATGTAGGGATAATATTTAAAAGTGGAAAGTGTTTTTTAAAATTGGGAAATTGAGCCGGAATTGCTATAAGCGTTGAAGGAAAACCGTATAACAACGCTTCGGAGCACCCCCAGGAGCATTCCGGCGAAAACGTAAAACTGCGGCTCTGTATATTATTTTGTACGCTGGAGCGCAAGATCATGAACGAAGCTAACATAAAACAAGCTAAGTGCTATTAAAACATCAACTATATTCTTGCTTAGTCTGTTTTTTCTTTCGATCTGATTATCGTTAACGACTCGCTAAACGTTTGATCGGGAGATTGGCCAGGGATAAAATATTTAGCCCTGATTCCGTTTTGCTGCTTCGCCTGGCCAAAAGTAAATACTGTTCTGCCTGTCATTAAGCCTTCGCTGCCGGCCTGGCTTAAAACAACCTGGCTTTTTGTAGCGTTACGAACTATTCTTGGGCCTTTTACAAGCTTGTCGCCGCAGTCGGCTATTATCATGTCGATATTTTCAGATTGCTTTGCGAATTCTTTGTTACCAGGCGCATTTTCTTTGTCACCTTTGCCAAGGTGCGAGAGACAAAACACCAAGTCGCAACCTTCCTTTTCGCGCAATAGCAGAGCTGTATTATTGGCGCACTTAACAGCATCGTTATAAATAACGCCGTTCAGCGGTTTGCCTACGCCGGTAATACCTACCTTGTATTTGCCTGTATTAATGGTGATATATGGCTTTACGAGGGCTTTTAATGAATCATTGAAACCGTAGTTGCAATTAACAAGTGTAAACTTCATGAAGGGTATAAACGCAGCAAGTTGCTCCTGCCCGTTCTTTAATTCGTTTTCGCCGGGTGTTGCGGCGTGATAACCCATACTGTTCATTGCACGGATAATACACTTTTGGTCGGACAGATTTTCCGAATCGCTTAAAAAGCTGCCGGCGTCAAGCATTAGTCCGCTAATGTCCTGCTGTTCTATTACTTGCTTTACCTGGCTGATGCCTCCTATCTGCTGATGAGCAACAGTCATTTTACCATGCAGATTATTGGTATGGTACACAGTAACCGCATACGCCGAAGCATAAATGGTGTTGATATGCTTACTGACCGCCGCCACCGAATTAAATGGTTTATCGATAGCTGCTATTCCTGCAATTGCCGACAATTGAGTTAAAAATAACCTGCGCTGTTTGTTCATGAGATAAGTTTATGATATAAATGTATCAAATTATTTCCCGAAAATAAAAATACTTTTGATGTAAATGTTAACGCACTGATAGTTTGCGTATTAAGGCGAGTTATTCAATTAAAAGGCAAAAAAATATCTTTAATAAATAATTGTCTTATTTATTTTTTTTTCAAAAATAATCCGTTAATATTGAGTGAATTAAGGAAAAAAACACTCACCTCAATATCTTACTTTATGGAAGCAGATTTAGCAATGGTTTTTTTGTTCGCGGGAAACTTTGCCCCAAGGGGCTTTACATCCTGCGAAGGCCAATTAATAGCAATTGCGCAAAACACAGCATTATTTTCACTGTTAGGCACCACTTATGGCGGTAACGGACAAACCACATTTGCCTTGCCCGACCTTAGAGGCCGCGCACCTATAGGGCAGGGCCAGGGGCCTGGTTTATCGCCTTATGTTGAAGGGCAGACGGGCGGCTCCGAAACGGCTACACTTACCGTTAATCAGTTGCCTTCGCACACACACAATTTAACAGCATATGCCGGACAGGGCACTACCGGCGCCCCAAGTGGCTCTACCTGGCTTGCCGCCGGCCCGGGAACAGGCTCAGGCCCTAATGCTTCACAATTAAAAACTTATGCTACCAATAGCCCGAATGTGGTTTTGGGATCAGGCTCCACTACGTTTACGGGCGGTGGCCAACCTGTTTCTACGTTATCACCATACCTGTCGATGTTTTATATCATCGCGGTGGAAGGTATTTTCCCGAGCAGAAATTAATTAAATGTTACCCGCAAAAACATATGCGGGATACTTCAGGTGGTTTTTACGCCATATGGCGGTATTTACTTTTTTTGATGGCACAGCTATTATGTAGCTGTGTACATTTTAATTAGCAGGCGCGCGGCAAAAACCTTACTCATGCACATCTAATATTAGCGTATGAAAAAAACATTTTACAAAGCCTTTAATACTTTTATAGTGACGGCTTTGCTGCTGGTGGCGATATTACCGGCACAAGCGCAGTTTACCAATACTGTATTGGAAACGAGTGGTTTATACACCGCCCTGGCTAAAGACGCCAACAACAACCTGTATGTAACCCGGGCCCAGGCGGGCACATCGGGCCAGTTTTATGAGGTTGTGGAGTACATTGGCGGCGGCGGCAGTCCAGTAACTATTTACCAGGGTCTTACGCACGAAGCAGGTGATTATCCCTGGGGACTTGCTGTAGCCAGTAACGGTGATATTTATGTATCGACCGATTTCTCTGCATATAGCGGCGCCGTTATAAAGCTTACCAATAACAATAACGGCACCTACAGTGCTTCCACATTTATGACGGGTAAGTATTATACGGCCCTTGCTTTAGATGCCGGCGATAACTTATATACCATCCAGTACAATGCGGCCACGGTAAAGTACAATGTTGTAAAATATCCGGCCGGGTCTACAACCGGCACTGTTATTTACGGCAGCCTGACCGCCGGTGCGGGCTACGAATACCCCACCGGTTTAGCAGTAGCAAGCAATGGCAATGTGTTTGTAACGGATGCCTTTAGCAACACACCGGATATAAATGATGGCGGAAAGGTTACCAAGCTTACGGCACCTGCATATACCGCTACTACGGTGGGTTCAGGCGCCTATGCCTCATCATTAGCTGTTGATTCTTTTGGAAATCTTTACAGCAGTGAAAATGACGGAACGGGATATAAGCTTGTTGAATATATTAACGGTGCGGGATCACCTACAACCGTCTTCACTCCTTTACATACTAATACTTTTATTTATCCGTGGGGAATTGCCGTTATCGACCCCTATAATATATATGTAGCCGATGGCGGCGACGCTCTTTATGGCGGCTTACTTATACGGCTTACTTCGGTATTGCCGGATCCGGTAACTATCGCAGCTAACTGGATTACAACGACAAGTGGTACTTTAAACGGTGTGGTGAACGCTGATGGCTACAATGCTAAAGTAAGCTTTACATACGGTACATCACCAACACTGGCCGGCGCCACCACTACGGCCGCAACAATTGGGGGTACCGCCTTTTCTAATGGTGGCAATACAAACGCCGCGCTTAATATTACAGGACTGCTCCCTGCAACCAAATATTACTACAGGGTAACCGCTAATAATACAAATGGGACAACCACGGGTTCTATTCTAAGCTTTATTACAAATGGTCCGATCCCTGCCATTAGTTATACCACTCCTAATGTATTACCACTTGGGGCCGCTGCAAGTTTAACGCCTACCAGCACCGGCGGAGCGATACCAGCCTTGACATATGCCCAGGTTATTATACTTGCAGGAAATTCAACTGCAGGCTCAACCAACGGTTTGGGTACCGCGGCAAGCTTTAACAACCCTTTTGGTGTAGCAACCGATGCAGCAGGAACAATATACCTGGCCGATCATTCGGGTAACCTTATACGCAAAATAACAGCTTTGGGGCAGGTTACTACACTAGCGGGAAGCGGTGTTGCCGGTAGTACCAATGCTACCGGTACTGCAGCAAGTTTTCACAACCCGGCCGGGGTGGCCGCCGACGCAGCAGGCAACTTATACATAGGCGATTTTGGTAATAATATGATCCGTAAAGTTACCGTCAGCGGGGGCGTAACTACTATAGCAGGTTATGGGCCGGCGGGTTCAAATAACGGTGCCGGAGGGTCTGCTACCTTTAATGGCCCCGCAGGCGTGGCTTTAGATGCGTCGGGAAACCTGTTCGTGGCGGATGCTACGAATAACCTTATCAGAAAAGTCGCACCTGACGCTACTGTATCCACATTTGCCGGCAGTGGATCGGCAGGATCGGCAAACGGCACAGGTACCGCCGCAAGCTTTAATAATCCACAAGGTATAGCAGTTGATCTTGCAGGAAACGTTTACGTGGCCGACTACAGCGGCAACCTCATCCGCAAAATTACGTCCGCAGGTGTAGTAACCACGCTTGCTGGCAGCGGATCGGCGGGTAGCGCGGACGGTACTGGCGCAGCCGCAAGCTTTAAAAATCCTGCGGGTCTGGCTGTGGATGCGGCAGGCAATTTGTATGTTGCCGATGCCGGGAATAATATGATACGCAAGGTAACTCCCGGCGGCGTTGTTACTACCGTTGCCGGTGCAACTACGGCAGGTGTTACAAATGGTATTGGCACAGCGGCAAGGTTTAGCAGCCCTCACGGGGTAGCGCTTAATTCGGCCGGATTGTTATATGTGGGTGATTTTAATAACAACCGCCTAAGGCAAATCCTTGTTAACGGGTATGGCATTTCGGCAGCTTTACCTGCAGGGTTAACCTTCACCGGCACAACCGGAGCTATAAGCGGTACGCCCACACATTTTAGCCTGGCAACAAATTACACGGTAACTGCTTATAATAATACCGGCAGTAGCAGCGCTGTTGTTAATATTAAAGTGCCTGCCGATGCTACGCTGTCCAACCTCACTTTAAGCGCCGGCACGCTAAGCCCGGCGTTTGCA
>JAZJZL010000038.1:31185-43626 GCA_040389845.1 Bacteroidota bacterium | reverse complement strand
CGCGCACGCCGGCAGCGGCGACCCTGTTCAGGGTGTTAAGACTTATATTATGGCCGACGCAACCCTTGCCCGCCTGGCCCAGAATATTATTATGCTATGGTATTTAGGTGTTTGGTATGACCTTGGCGCTCCACTTGCTACCGGTTCTTATCCTACACAGGTAATTTCTGGCAAAGCCTATAAAAATGGCCTGGCCTGGGGAACCATGGGTGCGCACCCCATGGGTTACAGCGAAGAGAACTTCGGTTACTGGAACACTGTGCCGCCTTCTTTAAATCCGCAACCCTCAAACTAAACCTAACCTCATCATCAAGTAAAATATGAGCACAACACAAAAATATGATGCTATTATAGTTGGCGGCGGCTGGGCCGGCAGCACCATCGCCTGGAAACTGGGCATGGCTGGCAAAAAAGTATTGATTTTGGAAGCCGGTATTCCTTTTCAGAGCGATAACAGGGAAGAATTTGTGGAGACGTTTTTTATGGCCACTGCCAAGACTCCCGAAGCGCCCTATTCGCAAAATTATAATGCACCGCGTCCCTCGGTACTCGATATTAAACAAATTTCTAATCCGCCTGCACCACCGCCAGACTGCGGTAATCCGATCGTCTCTATCGATAAAGGAGGCTATTTCATTCAGCAAGGGCCTATGCCATTTGGCAGTACCTACGAGCGGTTAGCGGGTGGCACTTCATGGCATTGGCTGGGTACATGCCTCCGTTTGATGCCAAACGATCTAAAATTATATAGCACGTACGGAGTGGGCGTCGACTGGCCGATGACGTATGATGATCTATCACCTTACTATGATGAGGCGGAATTTGAAATTGGCGTATCTGCTGATGTGGATGAGCAAATGATACACGGCATTACCTTCAGCCCTGATTATATATACCCGATGCAAAGAATACCGCCCAGCATCCTCGACCAGGTGCTGACCGAAGGATTAAAGGACATTGTTATTGATAGTAATCCTTTAACCGTTACCGGTACGCCGGCAGGGCGTAACGGAGTATCAAATATTATGAATGATGGAACGGTTTACAATAACGGCCGCCGGCTTTGCCAGGGCAATACCAATTGCACGCCGATATGCCCTATCCAGGCTAAATATGATGCGACCATCACCCTAAACAAAGCACTGCAAACCGGGAATGTGGATATTCTTTATCAAACCGTAGCCAGCAACATCTTAATAGATACGGCTAGCGGTGAAGTGACGGGCATCGAGTATAAACAATATCAAACCAAAAACGGTCCTCAAACGGGCGCCGGAACTGCTACCGGCAGCAGGTACATAATTGCGGCGCACGCTATTGAAGCGGCGAAACTACTGCTGATGTCGAACAGCCAGCTTGAGGCCGGGATTGCTAATATATCGGGACAGGTAGGGCGCAACCTGATGGACCACCCGGTTAATTTAAGCTGGGGTAGTATGCCTGATCCTGTATATCCCTTCCGCGGGCCTTTGTCGACCTCCGGCATAGAAACCACGCGCGACGGCAGCTTCCGTAACACACGTGCTGCATACCGCATCGAGATAGGTAATGAGGGCTGGAACTGGCCGGCCGGTTCGCCATACACCCAATTACAGGGTTATGTAGGTGAGCAGGGGCTTTTCGGGCAAGACCTGATCAACCAAATACAACACGACTTTGTACGCCAGTTCAGGCTTGGTTACCTGATAGAACAATTGCCAGAGGAGACCAATTATATTGTTCCATCGACAACCTGCAAAGATAATTTGGGAATACCACGCCCCGAGATTCACTATAACCTTGACGAGTATACCCGTGCTGGTTTCCAGGCTGCGGAAGAAGCGTCTGTCACAATTTTCGGAGCGGTAAACGCAATACCAAGTACAGCCAACAGGGCAGCAACAGGAGGCGAGTTTACCTACCAAAACGAGACTTATTATTCCAGCGGTGCTGGCCACGTAATGGGCACACACCGTATGGGCGATGATAAAGATACATCGGTAACCGATGCCAACATGAAAAGCTGGGATCATAATAACCTTTACATCGTAGGCTGTGGTTCATTCCCGACAAGCGCTACGGCCAACCCAACGTTAACTATGATGGCGCTGGCATTTAAAGCGTCAGACGCTATTATAGCAGACTTAAACAAGTAAAAATATGGACATGCACAATATGGGCCACGATACGGGTGGCGCGGTAACTACCGGCATTATTACAGAATATCCGCTAAACTGGCCGGGCACAGTCAAAGGCTCTACCCACGAGTTAATCATAGATGAGGAGCATATTTTTGTCTCCGGGCAGAAAATGGGCTATGTTGCCAAGCTCGACTACCAGGGTAATGTGCTTAATCACTTTAAAATGCCTGATGGCAGCTGGCCGCACGGTATTTTATTGGATAAACACAATCGCCTGTGGCTGTCGCTGGAAGATTTAGGCCTTGTGGTAAGGCTGGATAAGAAGACCGGTAAAATAGAACAGGAAATTGATGTGAAAATCCATGCCGATGGTGCCGCAACACCAATTAATACCGCGCCGCATGGCATCGGCCTTGATGCAGATGGCGAAACGATATGGTTTACCGGGAAACGTACCAGTACATTAGGAAAAATTAATCCAGACGGCTCGGTAGAGCATTTTCAATTACCCACTTACGGCGCAATACCGATATTTTTAGCGGCCGGCCCCGATAAGGGTATCTGGGGTACCGAATTGGCGGGCAATAATATTCTGCATCGTTCGGTGGATGGCGTGCTGAATGAATACAATATCAAATCAAACAATCCGTGGCCTATCGGCATAGTGCAGGACCCTGTAACGCATGATGCTATGTGGTTTACACAACAGAATACTATGCAAATAGGCCGCATCACGATGGACGGAACGATTACTCAGATCGGCATACCTGCGTTGCGATTAACGGATTATTTAGGCTCGCTGGTGTTCGACCGGGAAAATAACCTTTGGGTACAGGTTTACGTGAGCGACAGTGACACAAGTGGCGCTGGCTTTGACTACCTGGTAAAATATCACCATGATTCATTATTCGCGCCAGCCGGTAAAACTGTCCCGCTTAACTATACTATCTACCCTTTGCCGCGCCGCCAATCCATGCTGCATCGTATTAAGGTGGATTATAACGGCAATATTTGGTTCACCGAAATGATGAGCGATCGCATCGGTAAGGTTACATTAAATAAATAGGTCGACCCCTAAAACGTTTTATTTCTGCGGTGAATTTTGGCCAGATACCCCCATCGGTTTGGCGCGTAATGCCCCTGTTAAATTCATACCGCGGGTTTATATTTGTTAAACAAAACAATAATTAAACCTAAAGAAATGAGAAAGTTAGTATCCTTTATGCATATATCCCTTGATGGGTTTGCTGCCGGTCCAAACGGCGAAATGGGTTGGATAAAACTTGACGAAGATTTGTTTGACTATGCCGGTAACCAAACTGCATGCTCTGATATGGGTATTTACGGACGCGTAACCTACGAATTAATGGAGGCCTACTGGCCGACAGCCGCTGATAAACCTAAGGCATCAAAGCACGACAAGGAGCACGCTGAATGGTATAACCGCGTGCAGAAGGTGGTTGTATCAACTACCATGCGCGGAGTAGAAAAAGATAAAACGACAATCATCAGCGATGATATAGCCAACCGGGTTGCGGTATTAAAGCAAATGGAAGGGGAAGAAATCACTATGTTTGGTAGCCCCGGTTTGTCGCACACGCTGATGCACCACGATTTAATTGACGAATACTGGTTGTTTATAAACCCAATTTTGCTGGGCGAAGGGATACCGTTTTTTAAAGATATTAATCAGCACACAAAACTGAAACTAGTAGAAAATACTGCTTTTAAATGCGGCGTAGTGTGCCTGCATTACGTTAAGGAATAAGGAAATATATCAGGGCCAAATAGCCCTGATATACTTTGCTACATTTTAACGAAGTTATACGGAATACTTTTACCATTTCCGGATATACTGGCTTCGATTTTATTGCCAACCAGTTTGTAGCTTATCTTCTTCGGAAAATCATGCTCGGGGTTTTCGCATACAAAGCTATCGCCGGTAATCGATGTCATTTTAAAATAAACCGGTTTAGGATTGCCGGTGACATCGGCCACATAGAAAATGTCATTCCCTCTTATAATTAACGATAGCTTTTCAAGGGAAACCGTGTCTTTACCCTTTAGTGTAACACCTAATCCCTTAAATGAAGTCGCCGACGTAACCGACCATGTTTCCGTACCTCTCTGTCCGGGTTTAACATCGGTACGCTTCCAGTTACCTATTAACCATTTGAGTTTCTTAAAATCTTGTTTGGCATTAGGCTGACCATAAGCCATGGCGACTGTGACTACAAATACAATTGCGAATAATAATCTTTTCATGTTTTTAATTGATTTTTAGCCAAATATAGGCGGGGCAGCATGCCCTGTATTGTACAAACCCGACCTGCAGGGGTTACTTTTTCAGGAAGAAATTAGCCATATTGTCTTCATCAAAAAAATAGGAGGTGGGGTCCTCGCCGGTAAAAGCTTTAAAGTTGCGGATAAAGTGTGATTGGTCGTAATAGCCTGATTGGTAAACGATTTCGGCCCAGGGAGTATTTTTTGATTGGATGAGTTGAAAAATATAATTGAACCTGATAATACGGGCAAAAAACTTTGGCGAAAGCCCGACATATCTTTTAAATAGCCGTTCCAATTGTCTTTCACCTACACCAGCCTTTTCGGTCAGTTCCTTAACTGAAACCATTCCGTTGCTGCTGAAGATAAGGTCAATTGCGAAGACAACCGGGCTTTCCGTTATGTCCCGGCTGATTTCGAGAAAGTAATTGTCGAGGATTTCTTTTGATCGATGTTCATTTTCGATAGGGATAATTTTATCTCTTAGTTCTAACAACTTCGCATTAGCCGTATCTACATCGGCAATTCGGTCGGTATATTGGCTCATATCAAGGCCGAAAAGCTGCGTTAGCGCGGCAGGTTTGAATTTAACAGCAATAATCCCCGATGTACCGGTATTCTCCAGGTAAAAGTAATTGCTGATTTGCCCGGCCAGCAGGTTCGGGCCCTGCGTTCGCCATGTCCCGCTGATTTTTGAACGGTAGGCATCGCCGTAATGAAATATCAACTCGGTAAAACCATCCGGGATTATTTTCTCCAAATGCTGTGTAGCGTCATCACTTTCGATAATCCAGTAACATTCTATTAAATGCTGTAATTTTTCGTGCGGGATTATCCGAATAAACTTCATTTGAGCGCGTAACTTGTTGATTATTTATGCTAAGCTAATAATTAGTCTTGAGTCAAAAAATACATCCCCCCGGTCTCAAGACTTAAGACTATCGACTCAAGACTCAATCTTATATTCCTCTATATCTTTCAAGAACTCCATCGCCTTAGATAATTTCTTACCACCGAAACTTTCATTGAAAGCTTTCACCCATTTGATATGAATGTTTTTATAGGATAGCTTTTGAAACAGGTAGATTGACAGTATCACAAAAATCGTAACGACAGACAGATTGATCAGCCAAAACTGAGTTCCTGCATGGTCAACCAGGTATTGATTATACCAAAATGTGCACCATAGCGGAGCCTGTAGTATCATTATCCTACCCACCAAACTTAACGATGTCTGTATCTTCGCAAGCTTTTGCTGCGCATCGGTGATGCTATCAGTGATATTCATGCCGTCGAGCAATGCAAGGTGCCTTATGTAGGCTGCGACTGCAAATATGTTAAATATAGCAATTAGTCCGATAGACCCGGCGAAATAGATATTGCCTTGTGCGTGCAATGCGAAAAACGCCAATACCGCTATCCATAATATACCGATTACTAACCCTGCTACCTGGTTGCGTTTAAAGGCGCCGATATTGTCTTCCACCCTTTGCGTTTGCAGTTCACGCATGATTTGTTTATTGATGCTCAGCGATTGTTCCAGCTTTAAATCGTAAGCGTGCCATAATTGTTTTATATCCAGTTCTTCCATTGTTTTATGTATTGATTTTTGAAAATTTTTGTTTCAGTTGTTCTTTTATGCGATTGATTTTGGTGCGGATGTTGGTCTCACTTAGTCCCAATATCTCTGCCATTTCCTTGCCGCTTCGTTCTTCCAGGTACAGCAGCATCAGCGCCCTGTCCAATTCCTTCAATTCGCTGATGAATTTTTGCAAGAGGTTTAGGTCATCTTCCCGTTCTGTTGAAATATTTTCATCTGCAAGGGCGATAACGCTTTCAGGCATCGGGGCAATAATTTCGTTCTGTCTTTTCTCTTTGCGATAGGACGCTATCGCCACGTTTAAGGCAACACGGTACATCCATGTAGAAAACTTGCTTTTCTCGTCGTAGCTGTCGAACGAGCGCCATAGCTGCAGGATAATTTCCTGCATCAGGTCTTTTTTGTCGTTCTCATCTTTTTTAAACGAATTAGCTATCTTGTAAATGATGCCTTTGTTCTGCTCAATTACAGATAGAAATAATTCGTCGCGGGTAAGTGTGCTCATTAATTTGCCTGTGCTGTACTAAATTACCTGATAGTTTTAACAATTAGTTGAGGTACTTGCGGTAATGTCACAGCGCGCGTAAAAAAATTAATAAATAATATTGCGCTTAACCTTTTTTAACGGTTTGCCTATTTTAAAGCCGCACAATTTTCGCAATATTCGGCGTTATAAAGTTTGAATGAAACTATCCCTGGCCATCACTGATATCATAATACTCTCCCTTGCCTTGCAGGGCCTGGTGCTTGCCATTATCTTGTTTTATTCGTCCCGGCGGATTAAAAGCAACCGTTGGATTGCGGCTTTTATCTTCGTGATAGCGGAAACCACTTTCCTAATGGAGGGGATGCGCTCAAACGTGTTGGTAAAACATCCTCAACTTTTGGAGTGGCTGCCTAATCTGCGATTAGCAATAGGCCCGCTTATTTATCTTTATACTCGTAGTCTTATTTACGGCGACGAGCATACCGGCCGCAAAAAATACCTGCACTTTTTACCATTACTGCTGGATGCGCAATACCAGGTTATCGGCCTGCTTTATATCACCGGCATACTATCGATACCTGTAGTCACTAATTTTTACGCTCAGCCATGGCTGCAAAATGCTTTATTTAATAAAACTATACTAAGTGATTTACCGACGTTGATATCGATGGTGGTTTATGTAGGCATGAGCTATAAGGCCGTCATCGGGGTAACCGCGAACACAGAACCATCCGCCTATAAACTTGCGGATTTGAAATGGCTAAAAAAGCTACTCCGGCTGGTAATTGTTTTGGTCGCGGTCTTTTTGGTTACTATCCTGCTTACGTTTGTATCAGTCTGGAACAACTATGTGCTGTATCTATCCGGAACATTGTTTACTTACTGGCTTGGCATGTCGGCCATCATCAGGCAGAACAAAATGCAGCCGGCCGATGTGGCGGAATATAACCAGCCGGCGGTCAAAATATATTTTGCTGACGCCAGCGCCGAAGAATATAAACAACAGCTTGTCCGGTTAATGGAAATAGATAACCTCTATCTAAACCCGCTGTTAAAGCTGGAGATGCTTGCAGAAAAACTATCGTTACCCGATAAGGTTGTCTCTAACTTACTTAACCAGCACCTCAAAAAAAACTTTAATGATTTTGTAAATGAATACCGCGTGGCAGAAGCAAAAAAGAGATTAGCTGAACCTGCATCATCTAAATTCACAATCGCCGCCATAGCTTACGATTGCGGCTTTAATTCCCTGGCGACCTTTCAACGGTGTTTTAAACAGTTTACCGGTATAACACCAAGCCAATATCAAAATAGTATAATTTCCTCTGAAACGGTGCCCGGTACTACTCAAATCCCGATTTGAGTAGGCAAATCTCGCATTTGTACCTTTTTTTGTTTCAGAAAGTCAAACCTACTATTAGACGCTAACATGAAAAAAAGCTTATTACTATTGGTACTATTATGCCTGGCCTTGTATCAAAACACGAGGGCACAGCAGGCCAAAATCGACTGGGACGAATGGGGCGTACCGCACATTACCGCCGGAAATGAAAAAGACCTGTTTTTTGCACAGGGCTGGGCCGAAATGCAGGCACACGCCAACCTTGTTTTGCAATTATATGGCGCAGCGCGGGGTAAAGGTGCGGCCTATTGGGGTGCGAGGTATGAAAATTCGGATATGCTGGTACACAGTTTGAACTTCCCGGCTATTGCCGTTTCATTCCGTAAAACGCAAGGTCCGCAATTAAAGGATATTATCAAAGCATTTACCTCGGGGATGAATGCTTACGCCAAGGCGCATCCTGATGCCATTGATAAAGAGAACGTTCAGGTTTTACCGGTAACACCTGACGATGTAAATCTGCAAAGCTTGTTTTTATTTGTCACCCGTTTTGTTGGCGGCACGGAATTTAACCGGGTGCCCGAGTGGCAGGAAATGGGCTCGAATGCGATGGCGGTAGCAGCTAAGCGTTCTGCATCGCACAATGCCATGCTGGTGCAAAACCCGCACCTGCCCTGGGGTGGCGAGTTTACTTTTTTTGAATGCGAGTTAACGCTCAATAATAGTCCTATTTATGGCGCAGCCGTCGTCGGTTTTCCCGGTATTGTTATCGGTTTTAATAAGAACCTGGGCTGGACGCATACCAATAACACGCTTGATAATGCCGATGCCTTTGAATTTGAGCTAAAAGATGACGGTTATTTACTCGACGGCAAGAAGCATGAGTTTAGTGCCAGAAAGGATACAATATGGGTAAAACAAAAGGACGGAACACTTTTACCCAAGCCGCAGAAATTTTATAGCAGTGCGTATGGCGATGTTTTAAAAATGGGTAAACGCAGCGCCATCGCAATAAAAGCTGCGGGAACTAATAGTCCGGATGCCCTGCTGGAATGGTGGCGAATGGCTAACAGCGCCAACTTTACCCAATTTGAATCAGCGTTAAAAATGCAGCAGCTTCCGTTTTGGAATGTGCTGTATGCCGATAACACCGGCAGCATATTTTATGTTTTTAACGGCCTGGTACCGCGCAGGAGGAGCAGTAGTTTTGAAGAATGGAATACCGTAATATCAACTGGTTCTTCAAAGGATATATGGAAAGGCTATTTGAAATATGATGAGCTGCCGAAACTAAAAAACCCTAAAAGCGGCTGGCTGCAAAATGCCAACGACCCACCCTGGACTGTAACCTTACCAAGAGAACTAAACAGGAAAGATTATCCAGACTATATTGCACCCAATAATATGGCCTTACGTCCCCAGCGAGCGGCAAATATGCTGATGGCAGATAGCAGTATAACATTTGAACATTTGATAGATTATAAGTTATCCACCCATGTCGGCGTGGCTGATAGGGTACTGGATGATTTGCTTGCCGGTATCGACAATACCTCATCGCCGATATTGCAGGAAGCTAAACAGGTATTACGCAATTGGGACAGGAACTCTGATGGCAATAGCAAAGGTATGCTCTTATTCTATGCCTGGGCAGCCCATTTTAACCCGACAAACGAATATAATTATGCTGTGAGATGGGACACTAACCGGCCTGCCACAACACCGTACGGATTACGCGACAAAAAACATTGCCTGGAATTACTGGAACAAGCCGCCAAACAAGTCAAGGCCGCATTTGGTGATTTGGCAACACCATGGGGCAAGTATGCCCGGTTAAAACGCAATGGCATCGACCTGCCTTCAAACGGCGCTGATGGCTCGCTCGGGATATTCAGAGTGGCAAATGCTGATTTTCAGCAGGGATTAACATCAAATATAAACAGCGGCGACTCCTGGGTAGGAATTATCGAATTTGGAAAGCGGATAAATGCCAAAGTGCTGTTAAGCTACGGAAACTGGTCGCAGAAGCAGTCTGTACATAACGGCGATCAATTGAAGCTGTTCTCCGAAAAGAAATTGCGGGATGCCTGGTTTTACCCGGAGGATTTGGCAGGGCATGTAACTTATACTGAAATAATGCAAGGGGATACGTTTATCAATCAAACAACAAATCAAAAATGAAAAAACTCACCATATTAACCTGCTTGCTGTTTTTGCTGCAAACCGCGGCTATCATCGCCCATAACAATATTCAAATCAACCCGCTCGCCGAATATACCGGCAAATACCAGGTGGTTCAGAAACGGGGCACTATCGGCATTAAAATAGAATTGGTAAATGATGAGTTGGTTTGCACGCAATCCTGGGATGGCGAAAAACTATTGCTGCGCCACCTGTCAGGCGATAATTTTATTATGGCCGGGTTCGACTGGTCGGTTAAATTTTTACGGGATAAGGATAAAAAGATAAGCCAAATATTGGTGATGGGTACCGACAGGTGGGATAAGGTAAAGGAGTGATTTATTTCACCCTTCCAACCCAGTTAATGCCGCTTATACCATTATGATGCAGCCGCTCGATAAGCTGGCCTATATGGTGCTGCAAATGCCGGATGTTATATAGGTGCAGCTCAAATTTATCCATTGGTATCCACGGGAAGCCGCTTTCATCACCTTCGTTGGTTCTGTTAACGGCTTCTTCCAGATTTTCGCTGATAAACTGTGCATAGCTTAACAGCCCGGCTTTTGTATAGGTAGTTGCTATTACTACAGGCTTGTTTTCATGGTTTACCGTGCCAAGCTGGTTGTAATCAGGGAGGTGCTTTTCCCAGGGGATAAACGTATCCACACTTTCAGAAAGATAAAAGGCCGTGTAAAAAAGGGCATGGTATACAATACGCCAATAGGCCGCGCCATAGTTATTACCTTCCCATAAATCGTCCGGGCATTTTTCAATTGTTTCGGCAAGCATTTTCAACCCGGCACGATATTGTGATATAAAAGCTGCTTTCATAATTGGTTCATAGTTGATAGTTCATGATTCATAGCCGCAGAAAAGCTCATGGTTCATAACCACTGCAACTCCTTCGGTCTTGGCTCTTGATTCATGACTCTTGGTTCTCTGAGCTTCTTACTCCCTTATCCAAATATTCCTGTAGCTAATCGGTTCGCTTTTATCGCCGTGCGCCTGCAGCCGCAGTGGAGCAGGGCCATGTTTTACGTAGATATGCTTTTTATCGGTAGAGGTGCCGCCGCGTATTTCTTCATTATTCTGCACCATCACACCGTTAAAAAATACAGTAACACGTCCCGGGGATTTCACGCTTCCATCTTCATTAAATTCGGGTGCGGTATAGGCTATGTCGTAAACATTCCATTCGCCTGGTTTTTTGCACGGGTTGGCCAGTGGTATCGATTCGCGGTAAACGCTGCCGGCCATGCCGTTGACATAAGTTTTATTCTCGTTGTTATAAACATCCAGCACCTGGATTTCGTACCTGTTTGACAAAAATACACCACTGTTACCACGCGCCTGTCCGGCGCCTGTTATATCCGCAGGCACCTTCCACTCCACATGCAGCTGGTAGCTGGTAAAATTGCGTTTGGTAACGATATCTCCGGCCGATTTATTGACTGTAGCCACACCACTGGCCACGTTCCATTTTGCGGGTGATTTATCTTCTGATGTCCACTCATCCAGGTTTTTACCATCGAATAAAACAATAGCATCCGACGGCGCGCTGCTGAATGTGGCGCCCGGCACCACCACATGCGGCAGCGGCGTATATACTTCTGCATTATCCGGATTAGCTGATGGCAGGTTAGCATTGTTAATTTCTGCAGTCTGTGCCTTAGCGGCTGTTGTGGTTAACAGCAGGGCAGCGATTGAATAAAATAGCGTTTTCATTGGCTTTGGGTAAAAATTAGAAGATTCCTGCAATTTAAAACATTATTAAAATATTTTAGCAGTTCAATCGTCAACCATTTATCGGTGGCGATAAACAATTAACAGCTGCCGTACTTTTGTATACATGAGAACCCGCCTCCCGTTTATCATACTGGCCTGGATACTGGCCGATATCTACTTTTACCATGCTGTTGAAACGCTTACAAATAGTTCCTTTATTTTATGGGGATACTGGCTGATTGATTTGCTGCTGGTTACCGGCTTTATATTTGTAATGACCCGCGCCCGTGCAAACAGGCCGCCTGTGAATTTAATTGCCGGACTGATGGCCGGCACCCTGCTCACATTCGTGCCAAAAATTTTATCGATGCCGGTTTTGCTGGTTGAAGACATTACCCGCTTATTTCGTCACTTTCCGCCGCGAAGTATATGGGCGAGCGAGCTGGCAATGGGCATCGCTGCTTTCGTATTTGTCAGCTTACTGTATGGCATGACCGGCGGCCGGCACCGGTATAAAGTACACCGTGTGACTTTGAAATTTGACGACTTGCCAAAAGCATTTGACGGCTTTACCATCACACAGCTATCCGATATTCATGCCGGCAGCTTTAGCAGTCGCAGGGGTGTTGAAAAGGGTGTTTCACTGGTAAATAAACAAAACAGCGACTTGATTTTATTCACAGGCGACCTGGTCAACAACAAAGCC
>JAZJZL010000038.1:25746-31175 GCA_040389845.1 Bacteroidota bacterium | reverse complement strand
GATCCGTGGATAGCTACTTTCGCTAAACTGAAAGCACCTTTCGGTAAATATTCTGTCTTGGGTAATCACGATTACGGCGACTACACAGGCTGGGAAAGCGAGGAAGCAAAAAGCGACAACCTTGTTCAATTAAAGCAAGTGCATCAGAAAATTGGATTTAACCTGTTGTTAAATACTTCGGTACAAATAGAAAAGGACGGCGCGGCTATTGCTTTGGTGGGGGTGGAGAACTGGGGTAAAGGCGGCTTTCATAAATACGGCGACTTAGCAATGGCAACCGCTAACGTAGCTGATGATGAGTTTAAAATACTAATGTCGCACGACCCGTCGCATTGGGAAGCCAAAACACTTGAACACGAAAAACACATTAACCTCGCACTGGCAGGGCACACGCATGGCATGCAGTTCGGCATTGAGCTGTTTGGCTTTCAATGGAGCCCAATTAAATATATGTACCCGCAATGGGCAGGGCTGTATGAGCGTAACGGCAAATACCTGTATGTTAACCGTGGTTTTGGATTCTTAGGATTTAAGGGCAGACTGGGTATATGGCCCGAGATAACCGCAATTACATTAAGGAAAAAGTAATCGTCAACGCGTTCAGTGTTCACGCATTTTCTACGTGAACACCCCGAATACTATGAATGACGCTGGTTATCAATGTGTTATATTTTATGCATTTATAATCGGTTGATAATAAGATAACACAGAAGGGGTTTACAGGTGTAAACCCTTAGCTGCTGTGCCGCAAGCGGGATGCTTGTGGTCAGCAGGACAGGTAACCCGATGAAGGCCCTATGTATCAAAGCTGTATGTTATATTGAAGGTACCAATAGCGATTACTAAGACGATAGCTGCAAAAATGACTTATGAACCGGCTGAATTCGTCTCATCTTCATGGCGTGCTTTGATCCGCGCTATTACCAGGATAAAAATTATAATCAGAAAGATAAATAACCCAATACCGTTCATAATAATACGTGTGGTATTCCGGGTTTCTATTGCATTAAAAAAATGGACCGCACCCCAGCTCAACATGAATAGGGTAATAACCCAGGCTCCAACCAATTTTTTCGATTTCATCCTGCTAATATAGAAAATTTGCGGTTTTTATGCTCAATGTGCAACAATGGGCCAATACGCATACGGGTTACTAGACAAGGTCCGTCCGCGCGTCGTAGGTCATTGCCTAACACACTAGCTCTAAGGAGGTATCCTTTAATGTCTTAAATTTTCCCTCAAGTCTAGCCTAAACACATTATTGAAATCTTAAATTCTAGTTATTTCCCAATACCTCGTAACCCAAAAGCACATACTCAAGTTAAAGCAGGTTCTAATTAAACTAAAAACATATGTTAACTCTCGAACAAGCTACAATTGAATTTTTTAATCACTGTCTTTATGAAAAAAACCTTTCGTCTAAAACTATAAAATTCTATAAAGTTGACTTAAAACAATTCTCCGTTTCAGCTTCGAAAACAACCTATCCTTATCGCAAGTCACCCCCTCACTACCCCTTCTTCCTTTCAATCCGCTTCCTTATCCTGCTCAACGATGGATTAGTAATACCCAGATATGACGAGATATGATACGCCGGGATGCGCTCAATAATATCTGGATGTTCGCCCAGTAACCTGGTATAGCGCTCTTCGTGCGAGAAAAAGATAAATTCTTCGGTCCGTGTTTGCGCGATGGTAAAGAACAGCTCGGCCAGCAGCCTGCCGAACTTTCCCCAATTCGGATGGGTTTCGTAAAGACTGTTCAGGTCTTTATACGAAATAAAAAAAATCTCCGAATCCTCCATGGCTTCAATATAGTACCAGCAGGGGTTGCGCGATACAAAGCTCCTGAACGAAACGACAAACTGTTTTTCTGAAAAAAAGAAGATGTTCTTATCCTCTTTTGTGTCCGGATTGCGGAAGTAGATGCGAAATATGCCTTTCACAATCAGCCCAAGATCATTACAAACCATACTTTGCATATTAAAGAAATCGCCTTTACTAAACTTCCGCGCTTTCCAAAATGGCTGACCGTCGCTGATATCTTTATCACTGAGTTGTGCGAAGTCCCTGAGGTGCTGCGCTAACATTTCGTTTTTGTCCATAATCAGGATGTATGCATGTGTGTCAAATATAGAAGGAATATCAGATCCATATTTTGCCTTAAGTGAAAATCAGCCGTCTCACTGTAATGCAATTGTCAGCTTTAACCGCATTTTAACTTAAGTGAAAAAAGCGCCACCCTATCTTTATCAACTTTGGCCCGACAAAAAATCTTAAAAAATAAAATTATGACTACGAATCCTCTTGCTAATACAATCGGAACAGCCAAATCATTAGGTAATCTTTATTTCACCCGTGCCTGCTTTTCGGTGCTCTGGGTTATTTTGATGGCCTGCTTTGTAAAAACAAATATGAGCATTGCCGGCATTTTACTGATAATTTATCCGGCCTGGGACGTGATAGGCACCTTTATGGATATCAGGATAAACCGGGGCAGCGTTTCTAAAACACCGCAATATGTAAACGCGGTTATCAGTATCATTACCACTATAGCCGTAGGTGTTGCCCTGCAAAAAGGCGTTCCCGAAACATTGATGGTTTTTGGCGCCTGGGCAATCGGCACAGGTTTAATACAACTGATATTAGGCTTACGCCGCCGGAAATTGTTAGGCGGCCAATGGCCTATGATCATCAGCGGCGGTCAATCCATGATAGGCGGTACCTCATTCATCCTTTTGGCGCACGACCCCACAAAAGGCATATCCAGCCTGGCCGGCTACGCAGCATTTGGCGCTTTTTATTACCTGCTGGCTGCATTTCGCCTGTATAAAACCGCTAAGACCGTTGTTTCCGTTGAATGAAACTAATGTACGCTGACCGAAGTCACGAATAGCCCTGCCTGGCCGGTAGACTTTACCTATTCGCCTCACTCAACCAATGCAATTAGACGAATGCACTCACCGCCCATCTCGGGCTGCCCGATATAAAATAAAAAAACAGGTGGTACTATTTTGTAGTACCACCTGTTAACATTAATAACCGGTTTTAATTCATCTGCCCCCAATTTATGGATTAACCGTTTGGTTAGGGGCGAATGCATAAATTCCGCCTGCTATCGGCATGCAGAGGCCGTATATCAGCATTAGCAGATCCTGGGCGAGTACCAGCACTGCGTATACTTCCGGCTGTTCTTCGGTAAGCAATATGGGTAACTCAAGTATACCACCTACGTTGAATGCAAAATTACCGATGCTGGCCGGTATCAGTGATTTATAGGTAGTGGTAACGGCGCCGTCATTTTCTACAATGGTTACTATCACCGGAACGTTCCACGCAAGGTTTATCAATGATTCAACACCCGATGATACTTTTGAATAGGTGGTGTTGCTTGAAAAAAATATGTTGGAAAAACCTTTAATGATACTTACGGCAGTAAGCCCGTTATTTAATTGAGTAGCCCAGTCGTCGGTTTCCACGTTGACCCATGCCGGCAGGTTGGGCGAGACATAGGCAACGTTCCCGACAGCATTTATGGTGAGCAGCGTTTTGGGTAGCGGTAACTGGAGTAAAGAGAGCGCTTTCATTATGGTGGATGTTATTCCGCAAACAATACTGCCCCCCAGTGCAAAAAAGTCAGTTACGAACCCAAATATTTTCATGCCTGCTTCGTTCAAAACCGGGGTGTCCGCTGCCGGCATAGCATCTGCGGCGATGGAAGTTGAGGAAGCATAAAATGCGTTTTGGATGTCGGAAAAGCTTGTGGCGTTTAACAGCGCGTTGGTCAACGTATCACCTATCGGGAACGGTGCCGCTGTTGAGCCTGTAGCTGCATCATTGGCTATTTTGTAGCATATAGTAGTTGGAATAGCTGCTATCAGGCAAACGACATCGAGAAAAGAAAGCGGATCGCCGGTAAGCCATTCGTAAAGGTCAGAAATTACCGGAAAATCTATCGGCGCCGTCATCACGTTAAGTATCTCTTCAGTTACCTGTACCAGCACTTTTATTATCGCAATAATTATGTTCTCCGCAGTTTCAAGCAGGGTATCAACAACGATGGCCAGGAATTTCTGGATGATCTCCGTCGCCGTAAGCGTATTAAAGGGTACAACAATATCCGTATTGATTGCATTGTAAGCGTCCATCAGCGTTGTTTCTTCGCTGTTTAAAAGGTCCATCAGGTCCTGGAATATCTCCTGGCCAAAAGACGGTGGGGTAGAGGTTGTGCTGGCGTTGGACACATTTCCCTTGAAATGATAGGACGCCATGGTAGAGGGGCTGCTGTTTTGAGACGTTGGCGGCGGGTTGCTCTGCGTGGTGCTATTCGGTGTTTGGCTGAGAGTAGGAATGCTTGCCCAGCCATTGATCGTATTTATCAAGCCGGTGAAGGCGTCACCTACGGTAGTTTCAAAGCCTGCGAGTGCATCGATAGCCTGTTGAGTGGACTGGATGAAAATATTTTTCATCACATTGTGCGTGGTAACGATATCCTGCCAGCCAAACAGGAAGCTAAGGAAAGAAATCAGGTCGTCTATGGCTACAACTATTTGGTTAAATACCCACTCTAGCGCGCCGGCCACGGCGTAAACAGTATTCAGTACGGCCTGGTAAACAGCTTCGCCTATCTCAACTATGAAATTCCAGACGCCCGTCGCCACGTCTTCTATAATATGTACAACATAGTCAACTGCCGAAGCCAGCAAACGGTATAAGTCGCCTAAATCGACCGCAATCGCGTTCTCGAAACCCGCTATAACCGGTGCATTAAATTTATTAAAGCCGGCGACCGCCATGGCATAGGTGGGGGATGCAAAGCTGTTGTACGCTGTTGTCAGCGACTGATTTGAGGTTGCCACGGCCTGCAGACTGGTTGTCGACGTGCCCGACGGTACCAGTGGCGTTGTGTTGCCATTTTTATCGGTGATAACTGCAGTCTGCAAGCTGGTAACGGTATTCAGCTGTGCAACTTGATTAAACACCGTATCCATCGGGTTAATGGAAACGGTTGAACTCCCTGTTTCCGAAACATACAGCATTGTCCCGGTAAGGTCGGTAATGCTTTCTATAACGGTAATATTGCCTGAACTGTCGGTATTAACGGGCACCGGCGTGGTGTCGAGCACATAATAGAGGTTGTTTATATAAAATGTGGCCCTTGTATTTGAACTCAACATCAGCGGCGAATTGGTTACCGGCTGATTATTGTCGTCTAACAGTTGGATAGTTGTAGTATACGAATTGAAGCTGAACGATGGCGATGTAGTGAGCGGAGGAGGAAGCGTTATCTGATTTGTTGTCCACAAACCGGTTTCGGGCGACCTTGTTAGTATGAAAAGCGTATTGACCGCCACCGCGAATATGGTGTTTCCATTGTTGCTGAGGTTTACATATGGCGAAACCATGTCGACACTTGTAATTATAGGAAGG
>JAZJZL010000038.1:3883-25736 GCA_040389845.1 Bacteroidota bacterium | reverse complement strand
TTGGGTGGACCATGTGCCCGGACTGCCCAGCGTATACGGGCAGGTAAGGTAGAAGACTTCGTCAGCGCCGTTAAGCCCCCAAACGCTCAGCGTTCCGTCTGTAAGAACCGCCTGGAGATTGGATACATTTATGAGAAGGCTATTCTGGAAGATCAATGACCCTTGTGCGTTTGTCGATTGGTTGTTATAGGCGAAGTAATACAGGCTGCCCACGCCATCGGCTACTGACGTTACAAGCAAATCGGTGGTACTGTTGCTGCTGCCATTTCTGAAAGCGGCCATAGCCTGCGGGACTAAGTTACCAGGCAAATACAAATTTGACGGACTGGGTGGGCCGCCGCCAAAATAATTATAAACCGGGCAATAAACCAACTGCGCCGCTCCGTCAATCGAGCCGCCGGTGTACATACCATCAATCGGCCCTCCTGTTGACGAACGACCTATGCAACCCATATAATCATTAGTGTTCAAATCAATCGACAAGGAATTTTGATTCCACCACTGTGTACCGCCCTGTACGATATAAAAACGGTCAACAATACCCGAATTGTTAAGGTCGGCTATTATAAACTGCCCCTGCAAGGTTTCGCTGATAAAAACGTTGGCGATCTGGAATGGGCTGGGCGGCGTAACTGTTGAATCATACGCGGCATTTACCCAGGTTGGCGAACTTAGCCACGACATATCGGAGTTTGAATTTCCCATACACAAAAACAAGTTATCGGCGCCGCTAACTGTTACGACCATGGCGAGGCCGATGGTTCCGTTCTGTGTATTTTGGGCTACACTCATTTTTGTACAGGTGCCGCCTGCAAACTTATTGACCATAGCAATTGTACTCAGATCAAGCCGTGTCCACCCGCTTGGCGTGCTTGGTGTTTCGTAGGTAACGTAAAATATGCCATCGGTTCCAATAGAGAACATAACGGCATTCCCCAGGCTGTTTTGCAAAACCTCAAATGTATCGTCAGGGTCCATAATTGAAGCCTGGAGGTAATTGGTCATCATTTCTGATGAATAATTTATTGTATTGCTCATGACTATTATTTTATTGGATTATAAAAAAGGTTTAAGGAACAATAACCGGATAATGTTGATGGTATAATTCAACATTTCGTAAAAGCAGGTAAGAGGCATCAGGGATGACTACTTATCCCTGATGCCGGTTCGGGCCAGCGTTCCCGGATTGATTATTGGTTTGCGGACATTAACGGGTTATCGTATGTAATGTATGAAACAAGGTCGTTACTGTCAGAAAATTGGGGGTCGGCAAAGGTAAAGGTCTGGCCGCCCGGAAAAACGAAGGTGTCTATGGTGGCGGCAGGAATATCGCCCAGCTCAGTGCCTGCAAATTGAACGCGTTCATTTATGAAGCTGGTCATTGAACTGATGCCGAGCAAAAAATTGGCTGCGCCGTTGCTTGGAGGTACAGCACCATTCTCGGCAACTGTCGACTGCGGACTGCTGAAAACCAAATTACCGCTTTGCCCTACATTCATTTGATAGACGTCGGTAATGGTTGTATCGATATAGTTTCCGCTCCATTCGGTCGCGCTCGATTCCCATTTTACAGATGCATATATCACCAAATGTTGTACTATAGTAAGCGCACTGCCCGCAACGGTTACAGTTAACGTATAAGTTACGGATGATTTGAAATCATAGTATGAAAGTAATGCATGATATCCGCAGTTAACATCAACTGTGCCGCTGGCGTAGGAATAATTGATAATGTTTCCGCCTGTGCCTACAGTATAGGCCGGGGGTGTTGCGGGAGTGAGATAATAGTTAAAAACCAGGTAGAGCCCTGAGTAGCCTGCCGACATAGTTGGCACATTGCATTGCTCCGCGACATAGCCATCTAATAAAGTGGCAAAATAAGGTATAAAAATATCGCTGCTGACGGCTACTATTCCATCATATTGCGGCCCGTCGCCGCCACTGTCTATCCAGTTCCATGTAATTCCGGAATAATTTTGCGGCGGCGGCGTACTGCCCTGGTTGCATAGGTAATTTAAAGTACTCAAGTTCATAGTACTTTCACTTATCGGGTTGTATTCATCAAAAACCAATGTTAAAGAGCCAACATTAAGGGAAGATGGCTGTACATCCGGCGAATTCTGTGTTATGGAATAACCCAATACCGACAGCCCGATGTTTGCTTCATTGTCGGCAAAAAACGTTTGTACCATTGCGGGTGTAATCTGGTTCGATACAATTGCCGGGAAATTGGCAGTAAAAGTTGGAACAGTTGTAAAAACCGCGCTCGCGAAGTCGAGGAACAATTGCTGGATGCTGAACAGGTCCGGGCCAAGATAATTTAACTGGTTAACAACATTGGCAGGGATATTCGAATTGTTAGCAGGGATGATAGAGGCCAACGGCACATTTAATGTGATAGCCCAGGCGCTGCCCGATGGTTGCGGGTCATTGTTGTACGTAAAGGAGTCGTGAGAGCCCCAAACCGGAAAAACGACCTGGAATTGCGCACAAAGAAGATTGAATATGGCAGTGTTTGTGCTGGAAGTATTGAGCGACAGTACGTATGGTAAAACCGGAAGGTTACCGGGATTTTGAGCTCCCGGCATTGCCATTCCCGGGGGAAGACCCAATTGCAATTGTATGCCGCAAATAAAATATGAGTTTTGCAAATTCGTGATATCCGTTGTCACTGGGTCTCCGTTGGTCCAGTAAGGCACGTTAAATGGGTTTGTACCATTTGTGCCTCCCTGTGTAGCGGGGTTCATTAAGTCCGCAAGAGAGATTGCCGTAAGCGGCTGGTTGGGGTTTTGTATCCAGCAATAATTAACAACCGGCAAAGTATCACCGGATAGATACTCGAACATAGTTGAGTTAATAGCTTCGAGTGTGGTGGCCACGGCAAAATTTACCGCAGTCCCAAGGTTTGATGAAGTGATGCTCATAAATTATGTGATAAGTTCCCTACTCTTTTAAAGGCTTTTCGGATTCCACCTCCGCTTTTGAAACCTCCGCGCTGGCCCCGTTTTTTAAGTGGTTACAGGTCTCCACTATTTGTGTAGAGCTTTGTAAAAACGATAGATCAAATGCTTGTTATTTAGAAAAATGAGTGCATCGGCTTAGGTTATTTTAATTATATAAAGCTAATGTATTGTTGCCTAATATGCAAAAAAATCATGTAATTTATGTTAAATTTTAACTATTAGAAAGTAATTTAACTATAGTGAATTAATAATTCAGATGCGGATAGGTCGCGCAACACTTCCCCGGGCAGTCTGCTGATTGCGGATAAGATTGCCCTTTGATAGGTCAGAAAGCTCCTGATGTTATTGACACCGTATACCACTGAAACGGCTTTACCTGCTAATCCCAGCTTCTACACCGAAAGTTCCTGGTAGGGTCAATTATTCAGCAGCATTTTTATATAATAGTCTGCAGTTGATTGATTGTCATTAATGGAAACGGAGATGAAGGGGTCTGAAAACTGTAAGAGTGAGTCTTGCCATTTTAATTTATTTCTGATAAACTCGGTGAAGTTTTGATCAAGTTTCAGATTAGTCTCGCCTTGCTCCTGGTTATATTTTGAAATTCCTTCGCGAATAAATTCTAATGCAAGGTCAAAAGCATTTTGGTCAAACTCGCGGTATAAAAAATGAAGCATGTCTGTTTCTTTAAAATAAATTCTTATTTCATTTTCATTTGAAAATTTAAACAGCACGCCTACATTAATAGCTTCCCTGGTAAGAATTGAATGGCAATATTGTAAAATAATATAAGCAAACGTATTATTCATGAATCAATGATTTTAGTGCATCACTGAACAAGAACCTGTTTTCTTTTATGGCTTCCAGGTAGTTAATTACATGGTTGTGCTGATGAATTACGTACCCTGTATTCTTTAATTCATCAATATAAGCGTGTAACGATATAAAGTCGGCTGCTTCCAGCCGGTTTATAAATTCATCGAAAATAGTCTCTTTCTTTTCAGCATCGCAACTACTTAATAGGCTATGAAATACGTGCATATAATAATACGTGTGCGTTTTTGTCCTTACCAAAACATCTTCCAGCGGATCTTTTCGTAGCTGAAAGCTCGATTCAAAGTCAATTAGGTAAGCTAAATTAGAATGGATCAGTAAATTCGGCCGTTTAAAATTCCGATCGGTGTTCCTTATCATAATGTCAAATGCAAAAATGGAGGCAAAGTTGATGTTATGCTTAATAGGCCCTGATTTTAAAATATCGTAAAAAAAGCAAAGGTTAGGGTATAAGTATTCTGTTCCGAAAGCAAATTTAACCTTCAGGCTTTTAAACCTGTCCAATGCTTTTCTGTTATAAATGGATTGTTCAAATAAAACGCTGCAAATATCAATTAAGGCAAATTCCGGTACATCAAGATTAAATTGCCTTGCAAGCATATTTCCCATAACCTCTCTGCCCACACTCTCGCCCTCATAATCCATTTCCTGGTTAAATAGTTTAATAATATAGGGTTTTGCGTTACCGTTTACATTTGCAAGAACCAGCCAGGGCTGAGTTTTGCCCCCGGTAATAATTCCCTGGAATGATATGGCTTCGTATCGGTTTAACATAAATAAGGAAGGTTTAGGTAATCATGTTTGTTTCCTATTTTGGAAGTTTTATAAGACGCAGAATTGCCGGCGGATTATAGAAATCTGCCAGCTGTGTTACGTAGTCAGCTGAAACCGGAACCCAATCATAAGCAATGCCGCCATTGATAGCAATGATATAGCTTAATTTCCCGATCATAACTTCCGGGCTAACGCTACAGTCATAAATATCGATGTTGGTTTTACAGTCGGCTTTTGATTCTTCGCAATTAATGGCTCCGATGTAAAAGTTATGGTCACAGTTCACCACCTGGTCTGCAATTGTTTCGTATCTATCACACATCGTTTCATCCAATATCCACAACCCGTTCGGGTTGGAGAAATTAGTCAGCCTGACCGTCATTCCTTTAGGAGCGATTATCGATCTTATTTTTTTTAATCTGAACATAACCAAAATTCAATTTATTTAGTCGTTCAGGCTGCCCATAGGCACTGTTTAAAGGTACGTTATATGGCTATAAGCCAGTGTCCCCAAACCTGATTTATTATCAACATTCCTACCTGTTCTGCTCGCTCAACCAATGAAACTGCCGCTCCGCCAGTTGGAAATGCCTGTTTGTGCGTTTCAACTCCACAAATAAGCTATCCTTACCTTTCAAACCCGAAAGCGTTATGGTGTTTTCATCCGGCATAGCGAACTTAAATTCCAGCACATAGACTTTATCGGCCATGCGCTTCTTAAAGCCGAGCATGTTTTTGGCAGTGTCGAGTCCATAGGTGAAATAGCCGCGATTATAGCGCTGCCTAAATATGGTGTCGCGGGAGGTTACACTGCCAAGGCCGTCTTCAAATATCAGGTCCTGCCAGCGCAGTGTGTCGAGGGTTGAAAGGGGCAGGTTATTATTGTTCAGCCTGTACCGGGTAACCGCATAAACACCATTTTTAACCGGCTGTTTTCCTGCGGGCGGGGTTATGTTAATTTGGGAGTCCTGGTAAAAAGGATAGATGAGCATTACCGCTATAAACACGCATTTTAAAACCACCCGGGTAACACGCATCCATTTTTTGGTATAGTTAAAATGATAAATTTTTCCTTCAGGAGCAGGCTTGTTCAATATAAAAAAGTCTATTAGCCGTCCGCTTTCATTAGCCAGCAAAAACAGGCAGGTAAATACCATCTGCATCGAAAAAATCTTTACAGGGATGTCATAACACAGGTTCAGCATCATCACGTTAATAAACACGCCGGTGGCCATTAGCACGCCAAGCGAGGTGGTGCGCCGGTAAAGCAGCAACAACGCCGCAATAAACTCCATCAGCCCCGAAAAAAACTGGTACGGCCCGGAATAGCCGATGAAGAACCACGAGAACCGCATCGGCAGCAGGTCGCCAAGTGGCGTGGCCAGCTGGTGCAGGCTGGGGAATACCATCTGCATGCCAAATAACTTGATAATGCCATAGCTAAGTCCTACCAATATAACATAGTAGCGCGCAAACAGCACCAGCCAGTAATTGAGGTGCGTGTAATTTGGCCGCTTCCTGTCCAAAACAGACCATATAATAGCGCCAATCAGCCCCATGCACAGGTAGGTCCACAACCGCGCCCAGCCCATGGACGTATCGCCGCTGCCGTTTTCCGGCACCAGTACCGGCTTTACATGAAAAAACAAGGTGTTAGCTTCGGTAACTATCCAGTCCATCAGCTTGCCCCAGAACTGCGTTACAAGCCCTACTCCGGGTATGGCATCCAGCCAGTTTATGGGCGACATTTCTAACGCCAGGTAAACAAAAAAGAAGCGAAAGATAATTTTCTTCCAAAGCGGCCAGTGTGCGGTTTCGGCTGTTTGCATAAATTGTGGTTGGTTTAACGTAAGTTTTATCCCGGTAATTTAGGATTTTTTTTAAGATCAAAGAAATACGAGAATGCCACTAAGGCAACCTGCATATTCGAAACCTGTCTTGATGCAGAGCGTTGCCCCGCGTGGTGTATTTTTTCCGTTCGAGGGAAAGTAGATTACGGTTGAATTGAAAACTTAATTCCCCAACGGGGATAAATATGTCAGCGACGGGTAACACCCATCGCGAAAAC
The DNA here is from genome assembly GCA_040389845.1 of Bacteroidota bacterium. GTDB lineage: Bacteria > Bacteroidota > Bacteroidia > Sphingobacteriales > Sphingobacteriaceae > Mucilaginibacter. Next base: position 19,097 of record JAZJZL010000038.1, on the reverse strand, counting down.
GGCAGACCGCCCTTTGTTTTTAACCCAACGGCAATTTACCACCAAACCCCAATTGCACCCCAAACTTCTTTCCTCTACCTTTGTTTATCACCAAAAACCAAAATTATGCGAGCAAAAATCACTCCCTTCCTTTTATTCAATCACGAGGCCGAAGAAGCAGCAAAGTTTTACGTATCGGTATTTAACGGTAAGCTGCTGAAAGTCGACCACTATCCCGAAGGCACGCCTATGCCACCGGAAACAGTACTGACCGCCACTTTTGAAATTTTTGGCCTGACCATGACAGCCTTGAATTGGGGTCAGGAAGCCAAATATTCGGAAACGATTTCTTTCGCCATAGAACCTGAAACACAGGAAGAAACCGACCATTACTGGAACGCCCTGATAGCCGACGGCGGCGAAGAAGGCCCATGCGGCTGGCTGAAAGATAAATATGGCGTATCGTGGCAGGTAGCCCCCGAAATTTTACCACGACTGATGAGTGACCCAAACCCAAAAAAATCTTCCGCAGTGATGATGGCCATGATGAAAATGAAAAAGATCATTATTAAAGATTTGCAGGCTGCTTATGATAATGCGTGAGGCGAAAGGTAACCCTCTATCGGAAAGGAGACGCAAGTGTTGCGTCTCTGCATTAATTCCCTTGTTTTCTTGACGCTGCCATGAACTATGAACCATGAACTATAGGCTATTCTGCCTATCTTCGCATCATGCTCGATATACTCATCATAGGCGGCGGCCCCATCGGTTTGGCCTGCGGACTTGCCGCACAAAACGCCGGTTTAAGTTTCCTGATTGTCGAAAAAGGCTGCCTGGTTAATTCTTTATACAATTACCCGTCAACCATGACGTTTTTCTCCACCTCTGAAAAGCTGGAAATTGGCGGCATCCCTTTCGTTACCATCAGCAACAAACCCAACCGCACCGAAGCGTTGGAATATTACCGCCGGGTGGCCACATCTAACAACCTGCCCATTAATTTATTTGAAGAAGTAACAGGCCTGGAAAAGAAGGATAATATTTTTACCGTTACCACCAGCAAAACCACGTACCGGGCAAAAAGAGTAATTCTGTCAAGTGGATTTTACGATATCGCTGTGAATCTTGATATCCCCGGCGAAGATTTGCCGAAAGTTAAGCATTACTATAAAGACCCGCATTATTATGCCATGCAAAAGGTAGTTGTGGTAGGTTCAAGCAATTCTGCCATTGATGTGGCGCTGGAAACTTACCGGAAAGGTGCGGAGGTTACGCTGGTTATTCGTGGTGAAGAGGTTAATCACCGGGTAAAATATTGGGTAAGGCCCGATATTATTAATAGGATAAAAGAGGGGAGCATTAAGGCTTATTTTAATTCTAATTTGAAAGCCGTCCGCGAACACGACGTAGATATTGAAACACCGGAAGGCCTGGTAACCATCCCCAATGATTTTGTTATGGCGATGACAGGCTACAGGCCCAATTTTGAGTTTTTGAAAAAGCTGGGCATCACTTTAACTGACGATAAATTTATCCCGCATTATAATCCAGAGACTATGGAGACAAATATTCCCGGCCTATACCTGGCAGGAGTTGTTTGCGGCGGTTTGGATACACATTTGTGGTTTATCGAAAACTCGAGGATACATGCGGAGATGATTTTGGGTGATATTGTGGGGAAGGGATAGGCGGGTTAAGGATACAAAAATTTCCTGCAACCGCACGTTTAAAAACTAAGTTTTAGGCGTAAATGTATCGAGGGTTTAAACCAATACGTACTTCGCTCGTCAATTCATTATAAACTTTAAGTAAATTTTGCGTTAAAAGTATTATTAATGCAGTTTTTTCTTGCATAAATAAAAATTAATGCAATACTTTGCACAAATTTTAAAAAACACTATAAAGTAAATAAAAGATGAAACAACAAAGCTTAAATAAGCCTGTAACCAGAGCGATTTTCGCCCCGGTTTGCGCTGCTTTGCTTTCAAATGTGTTTTTATTTTCTCCATCCCGACGAAGGCCCTACATGCCACGGGCTTGATTTAGTTTCAGTTTACTAAACCCGTTGCGGAGACGCGATACCCGCGTCTTTCTCCCACAAAAATCATCTGATTATTAACGCCCTAAAGGCAAATAATTTAACGGTAATTTTTCTATTTCAATGATTAAAGATTTTGATATACAGGTTGCGACCGCACAGCATGTTGATTTTGCACAGCAGATATGCGATGAAATGGCAGAATCGGCAAAAGCGCGCGGTACCGGTATCGCCCAGCGTTCGCCCGAGTACGTTGCGAATAAAATGCTGGAAGGCAAAGCCGTAATAGCTTTTCATAAAGACGGCACCTGGGCCGGTTTCTGCCATATAGAAACCTGGAGCCATGGCGATTTCGTTGCTAACTCGGGCTTGATAGTGAGTCCGCAGTTCAGGAAAGAAGGACTGGCAAAAGCCATTAAGGAAAGTATCTTCAAATTATCGCGCGACAAATATCCTCACGCAAAAATATTCGGGCTTACGACAGGTTTAGCAGTAATGAAGATAAATTCAGATTTAGGTTATGAACCCGTAACCTATTCGGAACTTACCCAGGATGAGGATTTCTGGAAAGGCTGCCAAAGCTGCGTAAATTTCGATATCCTGACCAGCAAAAATCGTAAAAACTGCATGTGCACCGCTATGCTGTTCGACCCCGCTGAAAAGCAAAAGGAGTACGAAGAGAAAATGAAGAAAATAACGCACAAAGCGACATTGCTGGAACGCATTGAAAATGCGATAAAACGTAGAATTGAGAAATTCTCGCTAAGCATATCAAATTAATTTTATTACAGAGACACAATACTTGTGTCTCTGTAAACCAGGCAGACAATCATACATTAGAAAACATATTCCAGGGACACAAATATTGTGTCTCTAAAACAAGAACCATGAAACAAAAAGTAGTATTAGCATACAGCGGCGGATTAGACACTTCTTTCTGCTGCATATATTTAACGCAGGACTTGGGCTATGAAGTTCATTCAGTAATCGTAAACACAGGTGGCTTTTCGGAAGAAGAACTAAAAAACGTTGAAGAACGCGCTTATAAAATGGGCGTTACCTCGCACCATGTTGTAGACGAAACAGAGAATTTTTACAATACCTGCGTTCGTTTCCTGATTTATGGCAATGTGTTAAAAAACAACACTTACCCGCTATCGGTAAGTGCCGAGCGCGTTAGCCAGGCTACTGCCATCGCAAACTATGCTAAAGAAATAGGCGCAGAATTTGTTGCCCACGGCAGCACCGGCGCAGGTAACGACCAGGTTCGTTTCGATATGATTTTCAATATCCTGGTGCCTGATGTAAAAATCATTACCCCGATACGCGATTTAAAGCTGAGCCGCGAGGCCGAAATTCAATACCTGAAAGATCATGGCGTTGACATGAACTTCGAGAAGGCCAAATACTCCATTAATAAGGGCATCTGGGGCACGTCGGTTGGCGGTAAGGAAACGCTGACTTCTAACCTTGGTTTGCCCGAAGATGCATGGCCTACTCAGGTAACCTCGACAGACGTAAAAGATATTGAGCTTGAATTTGAAAAAGGCGAGCTGATTGGCCTCAACAGCGAGAAATTTGACCACCCGACCAAGGCTATCCAGGCATTGCAGGCCCTTGCACAGCCTTATGGCATCGGCCGTGATATACACGTTGGCGATACCATCATCGGTATAAAAGGCCGCGTAGGTTTTGAAGCTGCTGCGCCGATGATTATCATCAAAGCGCACCACACACTGGAAAAACATGTATTGACCAAATGGCAATTATCATGGAAAGATCAATTATCATCATTTTACGGCAACTGGCTGCACGAAGGCCAGTTTCACGACCCGGTTATGCGCAATATAGAGGCGTTCCTAAATGATACCCAACAAAACGTAAGCGGCAAAGTGTTTGTTCAGCTGCATCCATACCGTTTCCAGGTGGTGGGTATTGAATCGTCGCACGATTTGATGTCGAATAAATTTGGTACTTATGGCGAGATGAACAATTCATGGAGCGGTGAAGACGTAAAAGGTTTCTCAAAGATTTTCGGTAACCAGGTAATGATATATCATAAAGTAAATTCTTAAAACGATGGAAGCAGGAAACATTTCGAAAACCAAGGTTAGAGCCGGCATAGTCGGCGGTGCCGGATATACAGGTGGCGAAATGCTGCGCTTGTTGCTGAACCATCCGAATGTTGATATTGCTTACGTACACAGCACCAGCAATGCTGGTAACTATGTTTACGACGTGCATACCGACCTCTTCGGCGATACCGATCTGAAGTTTGCTGCAGAGCTTGCTTACAATATCGATGTATTGTTTTTATGCGTAGGCCATGGGGATGCAAAGAAGTTTTTAGAAGCTAACCCAATCCCTGCCGATATCAAAATAATCGACCTTAGCCAGGATTTTCGCCTAAGCAACAGCACCGAAGGCCATAAAACCCGTACCAAGCTGTTTACCTACGGACTGCCCGAGCTAAACAGGGACGCTATTAAAGAGGCGCACAATATCGCTAACCCGGGCTGTTTTGCAACCTGCTTACAATTAGGCTTGTTACCATTGGCCTCAAAAGGCTTATTGAACAGCGAGGTGCATGTTACGGCAACCACCGGCTCGACGGGAGCAGGGCAGAGCCTCTCACCAACTTCGCACTTTACCTGGAGGAATGATAACCTGTCTGTTTACAAAGCCTTTGAGCATCAGCATTTAAATGAAATTGGCCAGTCGTTAAAACAACTGCAGCCAGGCTTTAGTCAACCGATAAGCTTTATCCCTTATCGTGGCGATTTTACCCGTGGGATTATAGCATCTATGTATGTAGATTGTGATTTATCCGAAGCGCAAGCTTTAAAGTTGTACCATGAGTATTACGACAAACAAGCGTTCACCCATGTAACCAGCCATAACATTGACCTAAAGCAAATTGTAAATACCAACAAATGCTTTTTACAGATTAAGAAGCATGGAAATAAATTACTGATAATAAGTATTTTAGATAATTTACTTAAAGGAGCATCGGGCCAGGCAGTGCAGAATATGAATTTGATGTTTGGACTGGATGAGAAGGCTGGATTAAGATTGAAAGCGATAGCTTTTTAGGCGGAAATAAACTATTAGACACGTCATTGCGAGGAACGAAGCAACCTCTGCAAAGGACAGTCAACGAACCTTTAAGATAATGGGAACCTTGCAGCCGGCAGACAGGAAACCATTATCATTTTCGCGAGTGTGCGGCATGGAGCAAAGATTGCTTCGAACCAGCCTGCAAGCAGGCCGGCTCGCAATGACGAATTTTTATGATTGAGCATTATGAAATTATTTGACGTTTACCCAATCAATCCCATCAACATTGTAAAAGGTGTTGGCAGCCTCGTTTATGACGATAAAGGCACCGAATACCTCGACCTTTACGGCGGTCATGCCGTAATATCCATCGGTCATTCCAACCCGCACTATGTAAAGCGACTGGAAGACCAATTGCATCAGATAGGTTTCTATTCAAACTCGATAGAAATTCCTTTGCAAAAGCAGCTGGCTGAAAAGTTGGGGCAGGTATCGGGCAAAGAAGATTATCAACTGTTTTTGTGTAATTCTGGCGCGGAAGCTAATGAGAATGCGCTAAAGCTGGCATCATTCTACAATTTCAAAAGAAAGGTCATCGCGTTTAAAGGTGCGTTCCACGGCCGTACTTCGCTGGCAGTATCAGCTACAGATAACCCTAAAATTATCGCCCCGGTAAACGAAACCGACAATGTGATTTTCCTGCCATGGAAGGACGAAGCCGCGCTTGTTGAAGCTTTTGAGACAAACGATATCTCATCGGTAATTATCGAGGGCATACAGGGCGTTGGCGGTATACAGGTGGCACCGGAAAGTTTTTTGCAGAAAATCAGGTCGCTTTGCGATGAGCACAACGCTGTTTTTATAGCTGATTCGGTGCAATGCGGCTACGGGCGTACCGGTAAATTCTTTTCGCACGATTTTGCCGGCGTAAATGCCGATATCTACACCATGGCTAAAGGTATGGGTAATGGTTTCCCTATCGGCGGTATCATTATATCACCCAAAATAAAACCGGCTTACGGCATGTTGGGTACTACATTTGGTGGCAATCACCTGGCTTGTGCAGCCGGACTAGCCGTGCTGGAAGAGATTGAGCGTAACAACCTGTTGCAGAATGCGGCCGAAGTGGGCGGCTACTTAATTGACGAACTTAAAAAGTTTAAACAAGTAAGCGAAGTTCGTGGACGCGGTTTGATGATTGGCATAGAATTGCCTGCCGAACTTGCTAATGTGCGTAAAGACCTGCTGTTCAAACACCACATATTTACAGGTGAGGCCAAACCGAATGTAGTAAGGTTATTGCCTGCACTTAATTTAACCAAGGCTTATGCCGATAGATTTTTGGAAGCATTTGCCGCAATAATAGCCCCCTAACCCCCTGAAGGGGGAATGAAGTGGCGAGAAATTACAAATGATTGTTTAACTTTTTAAAGCCCCTTTAGGGGTTTGGGGCCTATGAAACTATTCTCTTCCGTAAACGACGTTCAAGATGTGCAGTCGCTTGTTGCCGAAGCGCTGCGCCTGAAGCAAAATCCTTATGCGCATAAGGATCTTGGTGAAAATAAAACCATGGCGCTTGTTTTTCTGAACCCGAGCCTGCGCACCCGCATGAGTACCCAAAAAGCTGCCTTAAACCTGGGGATGAACGTGATGGTGCTGAACATAGACAAAGAAGGCTGGGCGTTAGAGCTGCGCGACAACGTGATTATGAATGTCAACACCGTTGAGCATATCCGCGAGGCGGCGGCGGTAATGGGTCAGTATGCGGATATTATAGGCGTGCGATCCTTCCCTGGATTAATCGATAGGGAAGAGGACTATAGCGAAACGATATTTAACAAGTTTGTACAGTTTTGCGGTGTACCGGTGGTCAGCCTCGAATCTGCAACGCGCCATCCGCTGCAAAGCCTGGCAGATTTGATTACGATAGAAGAGTTGAAAACCCGCAGCCGTCCGAAGGTTGTATTAACCTGGGCGCCGCACATAAAACCTTTGCCGCAGGCCGTGCCCAATTCATTTTCGGAGTGGATGTGCCGCGCTGATGTGGATTTTACCATAGCCCACCCAAAGGGTTATGAGCTTAATGCAGATTTTACTAAGGGAGCGAAGATTGTTCACAACCAGGATGAAGCATTGGCAGATGCCGACTTTATTTATGTAAAAAACTGGTCGACATACGAGCCTTACGGAAAGATTTTCCCGGGCAACGAAGATTGGATGCTAACGAATGAACGGTTAAGGGTTACCAACAGCGCTAAGATAATGCACTGCCTGCCGGTAAGGCGCGATTTGGAGCTGTCTTCTGAAATTTTGGATGGCCCTTCATCTATCGTAGTCCATGAGGCAGGTAACCGGGTTTGGGCAGCGCAGGCAGTATTGAAGAAGATGCTGGAGAGCTTGGGTTAATCGCATAGGGTTATTAACGTCATTCGTTATGTACATTTCATCTTTTAACAAATTCGACGGTGTTGAAGAAGCTTTTGCCTTTATGCAGCGCTACAGTTTTGCAACCATCATAACTGCAAAAGACGATCTGCCGGTGGCAACTCATTTGCCTTTTGTTGTAATCAAAGTTGACGATAAACTTGTACTGCGTTCGCATTTTGCTAAAGCCAACCCGCAAGCGGAAGACGTTGTCACAGGTAAATCGCTTGTAATATTTACGGAACCGCACGCCTATATATCCCCAAAAAATTACGAAAAGGAACAAAATGTTCCCACCTGGAATTATCTTGCTGTTCACGCTTACGGCAATTGCACCATTTTAGACAGCGAAGAACAAAAAGCTAGCCTGCTTACCGAAACCATTAAATACTACGAAGCCGATTATCTGAAACAATACGATAGCCTATCCGATGAATACAAGCAGCGAATGATGAAAGGCATAGTAGCTTTTGAAATGGTGGTTGATGATTTGCAGGCTAAAAAGAAGCTAAGCCAGAACCGAAGCGAAGTTGAACAGGCGAACATCATCGAACATCTTGGCAAATCGGAAGACCAAAATGAACGGGATATCGCCCGGTATATGTCTGATAAAAATAAATAGTTATTTACAACGCAACTGAATTTAAAAGTCTATTGCTAAATGGAAGCTTAGTAAATAATGAGTAATTCTTTAATCCGTTGTCTGGCTCACGCGTTAACACGGTAATGCAATCGGGGGTAAATGAATCGTGGTACTCTATTTTCTCGAAAAATGGCCACAATTTATCAAAATCGTTAAAAGAAATCGTCCTGGCTATCGTGATGTGAGGTGTCAGTTCTCCTTCAATATACAATAGCTTTTTAAGGACGTTAAACCAATCTATTATTTCGGGCGAAAGTTCTAATTCCGCGTAAATAGTTTTTGTTTTTTTACCGTGGGTGAAATAGTTGAAGCCCTTGATGTTAAGTTTTACACTTTCAATTTGGGCTGTAGTATGCGATATCATCTTGAAGTACTGCTCATGAATAAACGTGGACTGCCTGGGCCTTTTAATTTCTTCTCTGCACAAAATAAGTGAGATATGGGCCTTTGAATAAAGACCGGGAAAAATGCCTACGTGTTTGGCACATGCTTTTTTATATAACGAAATATCCTTGATAATTCGTTGGTCGGGCGAAATCACCACTAAGAAATCCTTACGATTCATAATATTAGGTTAGTTTGTGTAAAATCAAATTTGCTAATATTTTTAGTAAAAAACAATTCTTTTTCTATATTTGTTTCATGCCCGGCAAACGCATCATCATGCATATCGACCTTGATTCGTTCTTCGTTTCTGTGGAACGAAAGTTCGACCCGTCGCTTATCGGGAAGCCGGTTATTATTGGCGGCACGGCTGAAAGGGGAGTGGTGGCCAGTTGCAGCTACGAAGCGCGTAAATATGGTATCCATTCGGCCATGTCGAGCAAGCTGGCGCATAAACTTTGTCCCCATGCTATTTTTCTAAGGGGCTCACATGGGCGTTATGGCGAGGCCAGTCGTGAGGTAACCGAAATCATTCATAATGCTGTGCCGCTGTATATGAAAACCTCTATTGATGAGTTTTATATCGATTATACCGGCATGGACCGCTTTCATAACTGCTACCAGCATGCAAGTGAATTACGGCAAAAAATAATGCGGGACACTGGTCTGCCGATATCCTTCGGCATGTCATCCGGAAAAACGGTATCAAAGATGGCGACCAACCAGGCCAAGCCCAACGGACAACTGTATATCCCGCATGGAAAGGAGAAGGATTTTTTAGCACCGCTGGCGATTGGCAAGATTCCCGGACTTGGCGAAAGCACGGCGGCTAAACTTAACCAGTACGGCATTGAAAAGATTGGTCAGTTGCAAAAGACTGATATCCGTTTCCTGGAAGCTATTCTCGGAAAAGCAGGGCGTCACCTCTGGGATAAGGCAAACGGCATAGACGAAGGAGAAATCGTACCGCATCACGAGCGCAAATCCATATCAACCGAACACACTTTCCATAAAAACATTTCCGACCGGCAGAATATTGAAAATATATTGGTATCGATGACAGAAGAGCTATCGTCCAAGCTCCGCAAGGAGAACAAATTGTCATCATGTTTGGCCATCAAAATACGTTATGCCAATTTCGAGACCCATACCCAGCAGGAAAAGATACCTTTAACCGCCGCCGAGCATATATTGATTCCCGGCGTTAAAAATTTGCTCAAAAAGGCCTGGAACCAGCAGCGCCCCGTGCGCCTGATAGGGGTAAGGCTAAGCAACCTGGCCAGCGGCAGCTACCAGATAAACCTTTTCGAGGATAACGAGGAGCAAATCCGCCTGTACCAGGCGATGGACAAAATCAACTTCAAGTTCGGCGAGAAAACGGTTTGCCGGGCAGCAGGGATGGAGATCGGTACAAGGAATTTTAATCCGTTTATGCGTGAATAAACCAGGATGGGAACAGACTTAAGTTTCAAAAGTTCCTAAGTTTTCATGACAGCCAACATCAGTGCCATCTGCGCAATCAGCTAACATCAGCGACCATTTTTCATTCTTTGAGCCTCATCACAATTTGTATTTCTTGTTCGTTTTTTAATTTTTTGTCCGATATCGAACAGAAAACGCCTGCTTCAAAATATTAATTAATTATTTATCAGTGACTTACGTTTGGTACGCCTATTGTAAACCACTATGCAATACATAGTACTATAATGGATAAAGAAATTACACAAGAAGTTACTTCGCAAAGAAGAAAGAAAACGGCAACCATCGCTTTAATAAGCATAGCTGTGCTGGCGATTTTAATATGGCTGATACGCACAACCCTCAAATCTTCAGTAAACAAAAATGAGATTACCACCGCCGTTGTTGAGACCGGGAATATTGAAAATACACTGAATGCCACCGGCGAGGTTTTGCCGGAGTTTGAAGAAATTTTAACAAGTCCGATTAACGCATCGATAAAAAAAGTGTCGATGGATGCGGGCAACAAGGTTAGCGCCGGACAATCGATACTGACACTTGATAAATCGGCTACCCAGACCGATTATGACAAGATGAAATTTCAGCTGGAATCAAAACAGAATGAAATAAAAAAGTTGAAGCTGGATTTGAGCAAGAGCTTTTACGACATCCAATCGAACAACGACATCAAGAAGCTGCGCATAGATAACCTGGCCGATGCAGTTGAAAATGCCAAACGCCTTTTTAAGGCAGGCGGTGGTACCCGTGAGGGCATCGAACAGGCGGAGCTGAACCTGAAAGTTGCCCAATTGGAAAAGAAGCAACTGGAAAACGAGGTGCAGAACAAGCAGAAAACAATGCAGATAGAGATAAAGGAGGCCGAAATTGCCGCCGATATTTTAAGCAGCGATCTGAATGCGCTGCAGCGTAAGCTAAACCTGGCAGATATTGTGGCTACCCGCGCCGGTGTGGTAACCTACGTGAATAGAAACATTGGTGCGAATGTGCGCGAAGGGGAATCACTGGCGCGAATAGCCGACCTGGGCAGCTTTAAAGTACAGGGTAGTATATCTGACAATTATCTTGACCAATTGCATGCGGGTCTGCCGGTTATCGTATTGATTAACGAGACGCAGCTTCGCGGGCACGTGGTTAATGTGTCGCCGTCTATTCAAAACAGCATCATTTCGTTCGATGTGGCGCTGGATGAGCGTAATAGCAAACAGCTGCGACCTAATATGAAGGTTGATGTTTACCTGGTTACAGCCACCCATAGCCACATTATGCGTGTTGCCAACGGCCCGGCATTTAAAGGCCCTGACATGCTGGACATCTTCGTGGTTCATAACGGCAAAGCCGAAAAACGCACCGTGCACGTAGGCCTCTCCAATTTTGATTTCGTGGAGCTAAAAGATGGCGTAAAACCGGGAGATGTAGTCATTACATCGGACATGAAGGAGTTTAAGAATTCGAAGGAGATAACTATTAATCAGTGAGGGGTTGATTGGTGAGTAATTGATTAGGTTAAAATCACATCAGTGTAATCACCTAAGTCAATGTAATCGCCAAAAAATAAAAAAATCGGTGAAACGGCATAGCCCTCTTGAGCACCTTTAAAAACAGACAACTGGCGAAAAATCATTCTCCAATCGGTGAAATCCCAGAAATAAAAATAACAATGAGGACATTATATATAATAATATTATTCATAGCCATCAGCGCCAGCGCGTATTGCAGCAGCGGCGGGTCTGATTCCACTAAGCTTACGCTGAAGGAGGTAGTGGCTTTGGCGAAGGATAATTCAATAGCCGCCAAGCAGGCAGCTACCACGCGCGAGACCAAATACTGGCAATGGCGTACCTTTAAATCGAACTACCAGCCGCAGCTTTCACTAAGCGGAAATTTACCCGGCTACAGCAAAACCAGCACGCCCGTAGTGCAGCCCGACGGAACCATTGTATTCCAGCCCATACACTACGATAACTCATCGCTGACCTTGAATTTTAGCCAGAGCATCACTGCTACAGGTGCTACTATTTACGGACAAACCAACTTGCAGCGTTTTGACGATTTTGACAGGAACAGCGTTTTGTATAACGGCGTGCCTTATGCCATCGGGTTTAGTCAGCCGCTGGGGCAGTTTAATGCTTTAAAATGGGATAAAAAGATACAACCATTATTATATAACGAGAGTAAGCAGGCATACATCGAATCGCAGGAACTGATATCGGTTACGGTTACCGGCTATTTTTTCGATTTGCTTTTGGCGCAGGTAAATTTGGAAACCGCAGAATCTAACCTGACCAATACAGAGAAAATCTTAAAAATCGCCAGGTTGAAATTTGAGCTTGGGAAAGTATCAAAAAACGAAATACTGCAATTGCAATTGGAGCAGTTAAACGCTAAGAAAGCAGCGGGAACAGCCAGGCGTGATATGGAAATTGCGACTTTGAATCTGCGCAGCTATATAGGACAGGAGGGCAACGAAAAAATAGTGTTGGATATGCCCGAAACCATCAGCCAGATGAGTGTTACCGCCGACCGGGTACTGGCCGAAGCCTTTGCAAACCGGTCGGATGCCATCGCTTTTATTCGCAGGATTGCCGAGGCAAAACGGGATGTAGCCCTGGCTCACGGGCAAACAGGTTTAACCGCAACGTTAACGGCAAATATCGGTACTTCAAATTCCGCAAAAAACGTTCCCGGTATTTACCGGAACACGCAGACACAGCAATTGGTGGAGCTGCAATTCTCGATACCGGTACTGGATTGGGGCCGATCGAAAGCTAAAATAAAAACTGCCGAAGCCAACCAGAAATTTACGGAATACTCCGTGGAGCAGGACAAGCAGACCTTTAAGCAGCAGATCGTTACGCAGGTTTCATTATTCAACGTAATGAAAGACCAACTGGCCCTAACCGCCCAGGCAGACAGCATCGCATCCGAAAAATACAAAATAGCCCGGGAACGCTACGTATTAGGCGACCTCAGCATCACCGACCTCAGTATAGCTTTCCAGGAAAACGACCAGGCCAAACGCGACTATGTACAATCCCTCCGCGATTTCTGGAGCGCCTATTACCAGTTGCGTTACCTGTCGCTTTTTGATTTCGAGAAAAACGAAAAAATAATATATGGGGGAGGCGAAAGGTAAAAGGATAAAGGCGAAAGCTGATAGGTTAAAGGCAAAAGGAAAACACATGTACATTATAACATTAGAACAATAAAAAATCACTAATTCACTAACTCACAAAATCACTAATTAACACTATGATATCACTACAAAACATCGAAAAGGTGTACCGCACAAATACAGTTGAAACCCTGGCGTTAAACAGCATCAGTTTGGATGTGGCTAAGGGAGAGTTTCTGTCGATAATGGGGCCATCCGGCTGTGGTAAAAGTACCCTGCTTAATATTATCGGGCTGCTGGATGCGCCATCAAAGGGGAATATTAAAATCAGTAATCAAACTACGGAGAAGCTGAATGACAAGCAACTGGCAAACTTCCGGAACCAAAAGCTTGGCTTCATTTTTCAAAGCTACCACCTGATAAACGATTTACAGGTACTTGATAACGTGGAACTGCCACTGCTGTATCGCACCTCTGTCTCGGCCAAAGAAAGGAAACAGCTGGCTACCGAAGCTTTGGAAAAGGTTGGGCTGGCCAATCGCATAAAGCATTTTCCTAACCAGTTATCAGGCGGACAAAAGCAGCGTGTGGCCATAGCCCGGGCAATTGTTGGCCGGCCGGAAATTATTTTGGCGGATGAGCCTACCGGAAATCTGGATAGCGCCATGGGTAATGAGATTATGGAAATATTGATGCAGCTTAACCAAAAGGACGGCACTACGATAGTGATGGTAACGCACGATGAAAATATGGCGCATAAAACCCATCGCCTGGTTAGATTATTTGACGGGTCGCAGGTTCAGTAATTCATCAGCCTAAAAATTAAAACTATGCTTAAAAATTATTTCAAAATAGCCATAGCGGTTTTACGCCGAAGGAAGTTCTTTACCTTCATCAGCTTGTTCGGTATCAGCTTTACGCTTACCATTTTGCTGGTATTAACCGCTTTTATAGATAAAGTTGTGGGTGACAAGTACCCTGATAAAAAAAGAGACAGGTCGTTATATATAACGAGGTTATCACAGCAAGGGAAAAACTCAACGTCGTCAGGCCCGCCATCGTTCTACTTTTTAGACCATTATGCGCGCAGCATTAAAACGCCTGTAGCAGTCGGTATTTCATCGGGCTTTAACGGGACGAACACCTACGTTAACAACAAAAAAATTGCCGTTAACTATAAATACACCAACGCCGAATACTGGGACATACTGGAGTACGAATTCCTGGAGGGCAAACCTATCAGCAAACAGCAGGTAGAAAATGCCGACAAAGTAACCGTAATAACTGAGGATATAAAAAAAGAATATTTTGGCGACATACCCAGCGCGATAGGGAAATACTTCGAGGCAGACAATGTGAAATACAAAGTAATTGGCGTGATAAAGGGTGTGCCAATTACCAGCTATATGATGTACAGCGATATTTACCTGCCTTACACAGTTGCCAAAGACAACGGCTATAAAACAAATAAATCATACCAGGGCGGTTATTATGGCATCCTGCTGGCAAACTCTTCGGCCGACCTGGATAAGATGCATGACGAATATGAGGCTATGGTGCAAAGATTGCCGGTAGAGGACAAGAAATCATTCGATCATGTTTACAGCCATGCCGATACTTATATTAAGGGCTATGTAGATACCGGCGATGAGCGGCATTCAGGAACATTTATTGTGATTACCGCCATCAGCATATTCGCCTTTATATTGATGTTGCTGCCTACACTTAACCTGGTGAATATCAATATCACCCGCATTATGGAGCGCTCATCCGAGATTGGTGTGCGTAAGGCGTTCGGTGCATCGTCGAAAACATTGGTTTACCAGTTTATCGTCGAAAATATCATTCTCACTTTACTGGGTGGCGCAATAGGCGTAGTACTGGCATTCATAGCCCTGCAGGTACTGAACAGCGCTAACCTGATTGCTAATCTTAATCTCACTATCAACTTTACGGTGCTGTTTATTGGCCTGCTGGTATGTTTGGTTTTCGGTTTGTTGTCTGGTGTCTATCCGGCCTGGCGCATGTCGAAACTGAATGTGGTAACAGCTTTGAAGGCGCAATAAAAAAGAATCAAGAACCAGGAGTCAAGAATCAA
>JAZJZL010000038.1:3346-3872 GCA_040389845.1 Bacteroidota bacterium | reverse complement strand
TATTTAAACTCATCTGGAATAAAAAGAAACAAAACTTTTTGTTGATGTCGGAGATGCTGGTATCATTCCTGGTGATATTCGCAGTGTTTTCCCTGATGGTCTATTACTATACAAACTTCAAGAAACCAATCGGGCTTGATTATGAAAACCTTTGGCTGGTTAGCTATAATAACAGCAACCCCACAAAAAGCACCGACTCGCTTAATCTTTATTATGAAAACCTGCGGCAGGAAATGAAAGCCATGCCGCAGGTAAAAGAGGTTAGCTTTTGCAGCCCTAACGTGCCTTTTTCGCAAAACCAATGGACAGGCGATGTGCATTATAAAAAAGCAAGCCCGGGCACCGATTACTATATTGCTGACGATAGCTATAAGAAAGCTTTAAACCTAAAGAGCTATCAGCTCATGAAAAAGAGCTCCTCTTATTAAAAAGGGAGCTCGCTGATATTCGGATGGAGCGAGATATCTTAAAAAAGGCGTTAGCCATTTTCTCTCAAAAAAAATAAAACGTGCTGATGTTTATGAGT
>JAZJZL010000038.1:0-3336 GCA_040389845.1 Bacteroidota bacterium | reverse complement strand
GAAGGAAGATGGTTTGAAAAAAGCGACGCTGCGGCAAAAACCAAACCGGTTGTAATTAATGAACAATTGAAAGAGGAGCTGTTTGGTAACGAAGACCCGATAGGTAAATTGATTGGTCATGATGATAAGAAAACGGACATGAAGGTAGTCGGCGTGATACAGAGCATAAAGGTAGGGGGGGACTATTCAAAAGCCAGGTCGGGGCTTTACCAACGCGCAGATACCGGCTCCTATCATGACTTCGCAAAAATGATGGTACAGGTTACGCCGAATGCCGATGCCGCATTTGAAGGACGCCTGTATAAAATGCTGGCTAACTACATGAAAGGTTCAAACATTGAAATAGAGCACATGGCGAATAAAAAGAAAAGCAGCAATCTGTTTAGCCTGGTGCCAATGATTGTTACGCTGATAGTAGCCTGTTTCCTGGTTATCAACGTGGCACTGGGTTTATTTGGCGTGATGTGGTACAACATTAACAAGCGCCGCGGCGAAATAGGTTTAAGGCGGGCTATAGGTGCTACCGGCAAGTCGGTATCGTCACAATTGGTTACAGAATCTATGATTTTGGCCACGTTATCACTGATTGTAGGGACATTTTTCGCGGTTCAATTCCCACTGCTCGACGTGTTTAACCTGCACGCCAGCATTTACATCATAGCTATGGTTTTGTCTATTATATTTATTTACCTGCTGGTGTTGGTTTGCTCGCTATATCCCGGTAAACAAGCGGCAGCGATTTACCCGGCGGTGGCACTGCACGAAGAATAACTGAACCGGGATTAGGCGGATTTTGGGATTTATGAGATTCGGAATGAATTGCTATAATCCGAAAAATCCCAAAATCTGTTTAATCCAGGTTCAGAATAATTATACTTGTACAACCATATGATACTTGTAATCGACGACGATATAGCTGTAAGAACATCACTGCTTCTTCTATTGAAAGAAGAAGACTACGATGTGCTTGACTGCTCCGGCCCGATGGAGGCAATAAAGATTATCAAAAAAGAAGAACCCGAGCTGATTATCCTCGACCTGAATTTTTCCAACGACACCTCGGGAAAAGAGGGCATGTCGCTGCTGAATCAAATTAAAAAAATAAACGCAGCTATCCCTGTTATCCTGATAACCGGCTGGGCGAGCATCGAATTAGCTGTGCAGGGGATGAAAGCCGGGGCAAACGATTTTATCAACAAACCCTGGAATAACGACCACCTGCTGCAATCGGTAAGAACGCTGCTTGATTTAAAGGAAAAGAAAACCGGACACCATACCCGCAAGCAGCTTGATAAAACCTATGATTTTCAGCACATCATTGGGGAAGACCCTAAGATGTTGCAAATTTTGGAAACTATTGGACGCGTGGCGGGGACTGATGCTTCTATTTTAATCATGGGCGAAAGCGGCACAGGCAAGGAGCTGATAGCAGAAGCTGTGCATCAGAACAGCCAGCGCCGGAATAAACCGTTTATAAAAGTAAACCTGGGTGGCATTTCTACTTCGTTGTTCGAGAGCGAGATGTTTGGCCACGTACGGGGAGCCTTTACCGATGCAAGGTTTGACAGGACTGGTCGTTTTGAAATGGCCAACAAAGGAACAATATTTTTAGACGAAATAGGCGAGCTTGATGCCGGCAGCCAGGTAAAACTATTGCGCGTTTTGCAGGACCGTACCTACGAAATATTGGGCAGCAGTAAAACCAAAACGGTAGATGTGCGCGTAGTTTGTGCCACCAACAAAAATCTGGACGATATGGTTGGCAGGTCGCTGTTCAGGGAAGATTTGCTGTATCGTATCAACCTTATTACTATATACCTGCCGCCATTGCGCGAAAGGCCGAAGGATATCCCGTTGCTGGTAAACTATTTCATCAATAACTTAAAGGAAATTTATGGCAGGCCGGCATTGTCGGTCGCCGGAAACGCGATGAAATGGCTTCAGCAGCTGCCGTTGCCGGGAAATATCCGCCAATTGAAAAACATTGTGGAGCGGACTATTTTGGTAAGTAAAAACGATGAGCTGGATATCGATGATTTTCGGGCACAGTTGGAACTATCCCCGGTAAAAAAAGGAAATATCCAGTTGCCGGGCATCGGCACTTTAACGCTGGAAGAAGTGGAGATAGAAATGATAAAAAGGGCAATGGAATATCATAAGAACAAAATATCGAAAGCAGCAGTATCTTTGGGCCTTACCCGCAGCGCGTTATACCGCCGGCTGGATAAATACCAAATCCCTTACGATGAAGCTGAGGACTAAGTACATCCTTTTTGTTGCAATCATTCACGCAGTTGCGCTGGCCGTTACCTGGTATATTTTTGATAAGGACAGAATTTTCTTTATAATCGCCGAGGTCTTTGTCATTATATCGATTATCATTTCTATTCGTCTTTATAACCAACTGATCAGGCCGATAAAAACGCTGATGCAGGGCGTAGAAGCCATAAAGGACCGCGATTTTAATGTGAAGTTTCTGTCGACAGGAAAACATGAAGTCGACCAGCTGACTGATGTTTATAACCAAATGATGGACGAGCTGCGCACAGAGCGTACCCGGCAGGAGCAGCAGCATTTCTTTTTGGAAAAGCTGATATTTACCTCGCCGACTGGTATCATTATCCTGGATTATGATAACAATGTACAGCAGGTAAATCCCAAGGCCTTACAGATTATCGGCGCCAATGAAAAGCATGTACTTAACTACCCTATCGACACGCTAAGCCATCCATTGTTCAAGCAAATTAAATTGTTAACGTCGGGCGAGAACATCGTTTTTAAACCTGATGGTATCAATACCTACAAGCTGCAAAAATCACATTTTATCGACAGGGGTTTTTCGCGGCATTTTGTGATGATCGAGGATTTGACGGCAGAGATTGTTGCTGCTGAAAAGAGTGTTTATGGCAAGGTAATCCGGATGATGGCGCACGAGGTAAACAATACCGTAGGCCCGGTTAATTCTATCATGCAGTCGGCACTCAAGAGCGATAAGCTTTGGAATGCCGGGCAATTCAGCACGCTGAAGGATGCCCTGCAGGTGGCCATGGAACGTAACCAGAACCTGAACTACTTTATGCGCAACTTTGCTGATTTGGTGAAACTATCCCCCGCCAGCAAGCGCCCGGTTGATTTGCATCAGCTGGTAAAATCAGTTACTATGCTGATGGGTATAAAGGCGCAAGAAAAAAATATCATATTCGATTTCCAACTAGCAGAAGGCACGTTTAAAATAATGGCCGACGAACAGCAGATGGAGCAGGTGCTGATAAATATTGTCAAGAACGGTATCGAAGCGATTAACAGCGATGGTACAATAACCTTTACCACCACAAA
>JAZJZL010000037.1:13229-24069 GCA_040389845.1 Bacteroidota bacterium | reverse complement strand
CACGCATCGCAAAAACAGTGGACAAAAGCATGTTTCGAACACTCAAGGTTTTAAACCCATCGCTATAGTGGTGAGCATCCCAAATGGCAATTGAAGATATGTCTATCAGCCGGTTGATTATTTTGTCCATTATCTGTATATTTGTATGTGCTTTCCAGTCTGCCTTTTTGACCGCTTTCTGCGGATAATAATTTAACCAAGGCACCTCCTGTAAATTTAAAAAAACATTTTCCTGTTTTTGACATGCTGAAGTTGATGTTTTGGGTGTCTGTGAGTTTCAAAACCTTATTTCCAGTAAATGGGAGGTGTTTTTGAACCGATAAAAGCCCAAAAATGATGCAACGACCAAAATGCGTTTTGCCCGTTTTTGGGGTGTTTTTGTAGATGGGCAAATCGGCTTTTGCCCGTTTTTGATACCATTTTTGTTACGGGCAAAACGCATTATGCCCGTTTTTAGGGCTGTTTTTGTTACAGGCTAAACGGGTTTTGGGCATCTACAAAGGAGAAAACCAGCTGAAATCGGCAAATCATTTTTGAAGTGATATGACAATTCGCCCGACCTTTCCCGGAGTCGTTAAGCTGGAAGCTTAAGCCATGCCGCACCACGAATTACTTCCTTCGGACTAAACTCGGGGCAGCGATTATTTCTTTAAATAATAATCCGGTATTTTAAGCGTAGGTTTCTCCACATCCCAGATGATGCTGGTTACGCGCCAGCCTTTCGGTGTTTTTATCAGCTGGAAACTATTTACGCCGCGCTCGGCCGGTTTATCGCGGGTGTTTAAATAGGTTACATAGGTACTGATACGGTGCGCTATTTTACCGAATTGTTCGGTGCGGCCAAATAATTCTTCCTCGTAAAACATGTGCGTTTTGGTGGTCTCGATGAAGTTCTTAAATACGCCGGCAAACTGGTTGAGCGTGATTATTTGTGCCGTGTCGGTGCGGAAATTTATAAACTGTGTTTCGGGGATGAAGTAATTTTTTATCTCGTCGTACCGCGGTTTTTCGCCTTCCTTAAAGCTGATGGCAGTGTACGCATCGGCAACGGCTTTGGTGATGGCGCTGTCATCGGGCACGGTATATGTTTTTGTTGTCGATGAATCAACATCGCCAATAGTTTTCTTTACGGATACATGGCAGGATGATAAAATTACCGCTGCCGCAGCGAGAAGGATGAGTGAGGCTTTCATGGTCGGTTTTTAAATTGCGATTAAACTTTACGGGTTGACAGTCCTCTAAGGTATGAAATCTCCCTTTAAACCGGTAATACTCCACCGATAATTTCGCTCATATCGGCGACGGCGGCAATCCATTCACCGACATTTTGCCGCCATTCGCCTAATATCGCTATGCAAAAAAGCGTTTCCGCAGCAATTTTGCGTCCATCAAATCAATCCTTTTTATGAAAACGCTAGTCGCAATTCATCTCTTACACCTGGCCGTAAAAGCTGCCGAACACATCAGTTCTATACTTCATTCAATCGGGCATTTAATAAGTTAGTTTAAATCTCAATTTAGATTTGACAACTTTCTAAAAGTTGTCAAATTTGCTCCGGCTTTACATCGTTACAGAATTTTTCAGGATGAACCCTGATGTATACCCGCAATGACAAACTTATTATACCCGTAATTTTTATGCCATATCATTAAAAACTCATTGATATTTCATTAATCCGTTGCATTTTTGAGCCATGTCAGAAAAACCCATTATTACCGTAAAGAACCTGGTGAAAAACTATGGTGATTTTAACGCGGTAAAAGGCATAAGCTTTGAAGTTTACGAAGGCGAGATATTCGGCCTGCTTGGTCCGAATGGTGCCGGTAAAACTACAACCCTCGAAATAATAGAAACCCTGCGCGATAAAACCAGCGGCGAAATAACCGTCGATGGCTTTAATATCGAGAACGATGCAGATAGCATTAAGCAGGTAATAGGCGTTCAGTTGCAGTCGGCGGGATATTATCCTAATTTAAACCTTTCAGAACTGATTGCGCTGTTCTGTGGTTTATACGGGATACAAAAAACGCCTATTGAAATGCTGGAAAAGGTTGCACTGACGGATAAAGCCAAAGCAAAATACAAAGAGCTTTCGGGCGGGCAGAAGCAACGTTTCTCTATAGCAACCACGCTGATCAATAACCCGCGCATTATTTTTTTAGACGAGCCCACCACCGGCCTCGACCCGCAGGCCCGCCGCAATCTTTGGGACTTAATTCGCGAAATACGCGATGCAGGCACTACTGTGGTAATCACCACCCACTACATGGACGAAGCCGAAGAGCTTTGCGACCGTGTGGCTTTTATCGACGGTGGCCACGTCATCGGCATAGATACGCCGAATGCCTTTATAGATAAGCTTGTAGCCAGCGGCTTCGAACGCAAAAAGCAGGTAAAGCTTGCCAACCTGGAAGACGTATTTATAAACATGACCGGCAAAGAGTGGCGGGAAGGATAGGAAGCAGTTGGCAGTTTTAAGTTGTCCGTGGACCCGCCGCCAATAACTACTCCCTGAATACCTTCGGCTATGAACTATGAACCATTAACTATGAACCAATTGAATGAACAATACAAAGAGATACAGCAATTTTAATGCAACCATGGCGATTGCCAAAGCCAGCTTTCGCTCCATTATCCGCAGCCCCTCGGCGGTGGTGTTTAGTTTGGCGTTTCCTTTAATATTTATAGTGGTGTTTGCCAATATTGGTGGTAGCGGGGTTACGGTTGATGTAGGGGTTACAAAAACAACGGATACCACCAGCCAGGTCTATCAGGCCTTAAAAAACTATAAAGTAATTCACCTGATTACAGACCAAAGTGCCGACGAAATGGCAAAAAGCTTATCGAAGGGCAATATTGACGCTATTATCGATATAAAGCAAGGCAACACAACACCGCCGGTTAACATGCATGTACAATATACAGAGGCATCGCAGCAAAAAGGCGGCATATTTAAATCGTTGCTGCAAAGCTTGTTTTTCCAGATTAACAGCAGAGGCAATACGGTAACCCAACCTGTTGCACAAATGACCGAAACAACTGTTAAAGGCCGTGAATATAAGTATATCGACTTCATACTGCCGGGCATGCTGGGTTTCTCGTTGTTAAGCAGTGGCGTTTTTGGTACTGCATTCGTATTTCTAAGCTTGCGGTTAACGCTGGTTATCAAACGCTTTTTTGCTACGCCTGTAAAAAAATACAGCATTGTTTTGGGCGAGGCTTTGGCGCGACTGGTATTCTCGTTGCTTGGCGCAGTATTCATTATATTAGTTGGTCACTACATGTTTGGCTTTACACTGGTGCACGGCATAGTTACTGTAATAAATATGCTGATACTGGCTTCAATAGGCCTCATCATATTTATGGGTTTCGGCTTCACTATATCAGGTATCGCCAAAAACGAGAGTACCGTGCCGCCGTTATCCAATATTATTACCCTGCCGCAATTTTTATTATCGGGCACTTTCTTTGCAACTACTGCATTCCCGACCTGGCTGCAATCCATCAGTAAAATATTACCATTAACTTATTTAAACGATGCTATGCGCAAAGTGGCGTTTGAAGGGGCCGGGCTTAACGAGGTAACGCACCAATTGCTGATTCTGGGCATCTGGTTTATTGTGATTTATGCGATAGCGGTGAAGACGTTTAAATGGGAATAGATTTTTTTGTGATTTCACCGATTTGGGAATGATTTCACCGATTTGATAATAAATGCAGGCGGCTAATATGATTGACGAAGAAATTGCAGACGCTAAGTGAAAATAGTGACTAACAATAACCACCAATCATCAGCGTCATCAGTTCGTCTGCAAACATCTGCGATCCCTTTTATTCCCCGATCCATGTTAATTTTCCATTAACAATCGGTGAAATCATCTTCAAATCAGTGAAATCGTTAATAATCTTTAGATAAATTTTAAGGAAAGTGTATATTTGGAGGCTGATGCATAATTGTGTATAATGTACACTATGTGGTTTGTTAACTAATTACCTATCAAAATGAGCTTAATTATCGATGTTCACGCCCGCCAGATCCTCGACTCGCGTGGCAATCCTACAATAGAAGTAGATGTTTTAACCGAAAATGGTGCTTTAGGTCGCGCTGCTGTACCTTCCGGTGCTTCAACGGGCGTTCACGAGGCTGTTGAGCTGCGTGATAACGACAAAGCTGTATATATGGGCAAAGGCGTTTTAAAAGCTGTTGCTAACGTTAACGATGTTATTGCCAAAGAACTACAAGGCATCGACGTATTTGAACAAAATGCTATCGACAAGCTGATGATTGAGCTAGACGGTACCGAAAATAAAGGCAAGCTGGGCGCTAACGCTATTCTTGGTGTATCGCTGGCTGTTGCCAAGGCTGCTGCACAGGAAAGCCGTCAGCCGTTGTACCGCTATATCGGTGGTGTAAATGCCAACACACTTCCATTGCCGATGATGAACATTGTTAACGGCGGTTCTCATTCTGATGCGCCTATTGCGTTCCAGGAATTTATGATTATGCCGGTTGGCGCGTCTTCATTCTCTGAAGCTTTGCGCTGGGGAACCGAAGTATTCCATAACCTGAAAAAGATTTTACATGACCGCGGCCTTACTACTACTGTAGGCGACGAAGGTGGTTTTGCACCAACCTTTGAAGGTACTGAAGATGGCGTTGAAACCATCCTTAAAGCCATCGAAAAAGCGGGCTACAAACCAGGCGTTGATGTTTGCCTGGCATTCGATTGCGCTGCGTCTGAATTTTACAAAGACGGTAAATACGATTATACCAAATTTGAAGGCCCTAAAGGCGCTATCCGCACCAGCGAAGAGCAGGCCGATTACCTGGCTTCATTAACTAAAAAATATCCGATCATCTCTATCGAGGATGGTATGGCTGAAGATGACTGGGCTGGTTGGAAATTACTGACCGAGAAAATCGGCGATAAAGTGCAGTTGGTGGGTGATGACCTGTTTGTAACCAATGTAAAACGTCTACAGAAAGGCATCGACGAGGATACTGCAAACTCGATATTGGTAAAAGTAAACCAGATAGGTTCATTAACAGAAACTATCAACGCGGTTACTTTAGCGCAAACCAACGGCTACACCTCAGTAATGAGCCACCGCTCTGGCGAAACCGAAGATTCAACCATCGCCGACCTGGCGGTTGCTTTAAACTGCGGCCAGATAAAAACCGGTTCGCTTTCACGTTCAGACAGGGTTGCTAAATACAATCAATTACTGCGCATAGAAGAAGAACTTGGTGAAAGCGCAAGGTTTATTGGTAAAGATTTTAAATATTTTAAGAAACGATAAGCACGAATTATCTCCAATTTATTCGAATTTCACGAATGATAAAAAAGGCTGCCTTGTATTAAGAGCAGCCTTTTTTATCACTCTGAGCGCGAGCGAAGAATCTTTAACAAGCGATATCCAAAGCGACAGGTAATCCGTCAACCTATCTGACGTCAACCTATCCAAAGCTTAAGATTCTTAGCTGAGCTCAGAATGACAAACCATTAATGTGTAATATATCGCTCGAAAAACTCATAAATCCTCAGCATCTGGTCAATACGCTGGCGGACGTTTCCGGAGCGTACCAACTCATGCGTGCCGCCCGGGTGCTGAATATACTCCACCGGACGGTTTAATACTTTTAGTGCTTTATACATCATTTCGCCCTGTACTATTCCGGTGCGTAAATCGGTTTCACCGTGGATGATGAGGTACGGAGTGGTGATGTTATTTACATAAGTAAATGGCGATTCTTTGGTCAGCAGGGCTCTTGTTTCTTCTTCCCATGGGTAGCCGCCGAAATAAACAGGGACTAATGACCATGCATTTGCTTCGCCGAAGAATGTGGCGAGGTCATACACCCCACGCTGCGATGAGATGGCCGTAAAACGCTTAGTATGCCCTGCAAGCCAGCCGGTAAGATAACCCGCGTATGAGCCGCCTGTGGCAACGGTTTGCTTGCTGTCGCCCCAGCCTTCGGCTAAGGCGCCATCCAGGGCAGCCAGCACATCCTCTTGCGGACCATCGCCCCAGTCTTTATAATTGGCTTTTACAAAATCGATACCATAACCGCCGGAACCACGGGGATTGGAGTAAACCACGCCATAACCTTTTCCGCAGAAATACTGGAACTCGTGCCACATGGTAGCTTCACCCGGCCCCCACATAGCGGTTGGACCGCCATGAATTTGCAGCATTACCGGGTATTTTTTATTAGGGTCGAAATTGGTGGGCTTCATTACCCAGTATTCAATCTTAATGCCTTTGCTGTTGGTGTAGTATTTCTTTTCGGGTATGCTTAACTTTTTGTCTTTCAGCCAGTCGATATTAAATGAGCTAAGCCGCTTTTCGTTTTTGTTATTCAAATCACTTACATAAAGCTCATAAGGACTTGCAACTTCGGTTTTGATATACGCCAGCTGAGTTTTGCTTACGTCAAGGTTGCCCAGACCTTCATCATAAGTGCCCATCATTTCTACTTTCGGATTAATGACGCCTGTTTTATAAACAGGCGCGCCGCCATTTGACTGTGCTGTAAAATAAAGCGTCTTGCTATCCGGCGACCATGCCGTACTGGTTATGCTCCTATCGAACGGGATATTGATTTTTTTGCCGGATTGCATATCATATAAAAAAAGCAATTGCGCACTGATCTGCATATTATCTTTCGACGACTGGTAAACCAGGTACTTTCCATCCGGCGATAGCTTGCCATTGCTTAAAGAT
This sequence comes from Bacteroidota bacterium, assembly GCA_040389845.1. GTDB lineage: Bacteria > Bacteroidota > Bacteroidia > Sphingobacteriales > Sphingobacteriaceae > Mucilaginibacter. Next base: position 17,342 of record JAZJZL010000037.1, on the reverse strand, counting down.
AGACCTGCTTCTGCTATTAATGGCGTTAAAGCGCCACCGGCTGCCGGCATTCTATAAATTGCAGACTCGTGAGCACGGTCCGGATTGAGGAGAGTATCGGTATTACGGGTCAGGATGATCGTCTTGCCATCCGGCGTAAATACTGCGTTTGAATAGCTGTTAAAGCCATGTGTTAGAGGCACAGCATTAGCGCCCGGCTTTGCATCGATGATAAAATAATGGCCGAAATCAAATTCCGGTTCAGTGCTGGCCTCACCCTCAAAATTTAGCTTATTAAAAATCTTCACTTTGTTGTCGGCCTCATTTTGGGTAAGATAAGAACGGATCTCATCCATTGAACCATCCGCATTCTGTTTGGCTTTTGATTGCGGCAGGTTGGCTTTTAGTCCGGGTAATTCCAGCGGCCAACTTGGTACAGCTTTTCCGGGGTTTAATACTGAATCTTTTAGTAGCTCGCTATAAGATAGCCCCACCGAGTAAAGCAGCTTGCTTCCATCGGGCGACCATTGGGGAGAAGAGGCGCCGTGAGGGTCTTTCGTCAGCTGTACAGGTTCGCCTCCAACTAACGACAGCAGGAAAATCTGTGAATTATCTTTAATGCTCCTTACAAACGCTATCTGCTTATCATCCGCCGACCATGCGGGCTGGCTGCCGTTGGTAGTAAGGGCGGTTAATGCACGGGGTGCTTCGCTTCCATCGGAAGGTGCAATCCAAATTTGGGTATGATAAACGTATTCGTACTTTTTATCATCATTAGGTACGATGGATTTGGTGACAAAAACAACCCACTTGCCGTTGTGCGAAAACGAGGAAGTGCCAAGTTGTACAATCTTCGTCATGTCGGTAACCGATATGAGATGACTGTCTTGCTGTGCCCGTAAAGTATAGATGCTGAAAAAGAGGAAAAACAGGAGTAATAATTTTTTCATTGCGGAAAGTTTGCGCCTAATATACTGAATTTGAAGGCGTATTAAAGGCCGGGGATTTTTATAGGTTATTTTGACATATTTATGAAATCCGTTTATTAAATTTGATAATAGTATCCCGATTGCGACGTTAATTTGTCGTATTAATCCTAATAAACATGAAGGCCAAAGGCTTCGTTCGAATTATAATCATCCTAGCGCTGCTTGCCGTTGTTATCGGTCTCGACCAGGTTTCAAAAGTTATTGTTAGAGAGAACGTTAAATATTACCAGTACACGCATTACCTCAACGACCGTTTTACGCTTACGCGGGTCGAAAATACCGGCGCTTTTTTAAGCGTAGGCAACACATTGGCAGGTCCGGTCCGGTTTATAGTATTGAATTTGCTGCCTCTGTTAGCGGTTATTGCCGGATTAATATTTATGCTCACCCGCGAGCTTAATAGGACAACCCTGGCCAGCATTATATTGATAGTGGGGGGCGGCTTCGGTAATATTTACGACAGGATAAGGTATGGCTCGGTAACAGATTTTATGCATATTAACTTCGGCTTTTTCCAAACCGGAATTTTTAATGTGGCCGATGTATTGATACTTATCGGCATGTTGATGCTCCTATTCCATGCATTATTCAAGAGGACGGACGAAGAGGAAATAGAAGAAACAACGGCTGAGGAGCCCCTGGTTTAATACACTCGTTTCGTCACCCTAAAATCCTATAATCTTCTAATCCGGCAAATCTTAGTTAAATAACGTATCTTTGTGGCGAATACCCGTTAGCTTACGGTTTTGATTTCTCAGACGACTCTTCAGATCCGCTTATGCAACCGCGTTAGCATATAGATAAAATATTACATGTTATTTCAAGATTTAAAATTAATTGAGCCTATTCTCAGGGCTTTAAAAACAGAGGGATATACTACGCCTACCCCAATACAGGAACAAGCCATACCAATCGTTTTACAAAACAGGGACTTACTGGGCTGCGCACAAACCGGAACCGGGAAAACCGCCGCTTTTGCCATACCTATTTTGCAATTGTTATACCAGGACAGGCTGCAACATAAGGAACAAAAGACCATAAAGGCGCTTATATTAACCCCAACCCGCGAGCTGGCCATACAGATTGACGAAAGCTTTGCCGCTTACGGCAGGCACACAGGCTTAAAACACCTGGTGATATTCGGCGGTGTTTCACAAAACCCGCAGGTTGATGCCTTAAGGCGCGGCGTTGATATACTGGTAGCCACGCCAGGCCGTTTGCTCGACCTGATGAACCAGCGCTACGTACACCTTGACCACGTGAAAATGCTGGTACTGGACGAAGCCGATCGCATGCTCGATATGGGTTTTGTGCACGATGTAAAAAAGGTTATCGCCAAAGTGCCTGCTAAAAGGCAGACACTGTTTTTCTCGGCTACCATGCCTAAGGAGATTCAGCAGTTGGCCGATACCATTTTAACGCGTCCCGAAAAGGTGGAAGTTACCCCGGTATCATCAACCGCCGATACTATACAGCAGGCGCTTTATTACGTTGAGAAAAATGACAAACGCGCACTGCTTGCCCATATTTTAAAAGATAAGGAAATTAAAACCGCCCTGGTATTTACCCGCACCAAACATGGTGCCGATAAGGTGGTGAAAGATCTGGTAAAGGTGGGCATCACTGCCGAAGCCATTCACGGCAACAAGTCGCAGAATGCACGCCAGCGGGCACTTACCAACTTTAAAAACCGCACCACCCGTGTGCTGATAGCTACTGATATAGCTGCCCGCGGCATCGACATAGATGAGCTAACCCACGTTATTAATTACGAGCTGCCGAACATCCCTGAAACCTACGTGCACCGCATAGGCCGTACAGGCAGAGCAGGAGCAAGTGGAATAGCTTTATCTTTCTGCGACCAGGAGGAAATTGAATTTTTAAAAGATATTCATAAGCTTATAGCTAAGCAGATACCTGTTGAGGAAGAGCATCCATATCCAATGAGTCCGCAAAGTGTAGTAGCTAAACACGCTGAAGGCGCAACCAAAAAGCCCGGACAGGGCGGTGGCCAAAAACGTGGCCGCGGCTTTGGCCGTTCTGATCGTGGACGTGGTTCCTCTGGCAAAAGCGCTACAGCCGGCTCTATGAGCGGTGCAAGCCGTGGCGGTAATCGCAGTAAGCGGAGGGATTAATTGAGGGTAGTGAGTGGTTGATTAAGTGAGTAGTTGATTAAGTTGGGTTGTTTTTAACTATTCAACCGTTTACTTAATCAACCATTCACTCCGTTTTTAACCATGCAACCACTCACTCAATCAACCACTCACCAACAGCCATGTTGAAAAGTTAACAACCCCAATTTGCGTAACAGTTCCGGAATCAATAGCTTTATCTCAAATTTCAGTGGTATGGGCTTCATTCGTTTGATAAATCTGTTCAGAAATAAATATTTCCTTGTTTCAGCTGCTTTTGTAGTGTGGATGATATTCTTTGATAAGAATGATTTATTCTCGCAATACCAGTATCACACAGAAGTAAACAAGCTAAAGCAGGAGCGCGATTTTTACCAAAAAGAAACCGCCAAAGTAACCAAAGACCTCGAGGAGCTAACCTCCAACCCCCAGCAGCTCGAAAAATTCGCCCGCGAAAAATACCTCATGAAAAAGGATAACGAGGATGTGTTTGTGATTGTGAAGGAGAAAAAAGAAGGGGAATAAGTAATTCCTATCCCCTTACCGTGATATTCCCATTATTATTTCTCCACCGGCATGGCATTTAGCAGGATATATTCGCGCTGATTACCGGAAAAATGCAAATCTCCGAACGATAAGCTGATTGGCCGCGTTACCAGCAACTCATCTGCTATTACTATGCCGTCTTTAAAAATGGTATAACCTGACCAATGCGAAGTGCCGGGCAAAAGGTCCATCTTTATCTTTTTATTGTCTTTGGTGGTTACTTCTACCTGTTTTCGGTCGCCATCATAAAAACCTTCGCTGTTGCCCTCGCGGAGCAGGGTGATAGTATTATGTTTGGCATCTATAGCCATAACTTTTACGGTTTGCTTACCTGCGCCGCCAAGTTCCCATGGCTGCGTAATATCTGCCTGCCAGGTGTCACCTTCCTTAAGGCCGGCTGGCGGATTTCCCCATATCAAACTGCTAAACAATAATCCGCTGGCGCTGGTGTTCACGAATGACTGTGT
>JAZJZL010000037.1:11942-13145 GCA_040389845.1 Bacteroidota bacterium | reverse complement strand
AAACACCCGTACTTGCCGGGCGGCCGTCATACAGGTCTGTTTCGTTAAAGCTGGGCTTTACGGGATTGTTATCGATAACCTCATAAATACTCGAACCGCTTACCCTTGAAACTACTGTTGCAAAATCGTCTCCGCTGTAGGCAATGGCGCGTGAATAAATATTAGCCAGTTTCTCGCCTTTTATAAGATTGGGCGTAAAGAAGGTTTGTTTTTCTGAATTTCCTGCAGCTGGTTTTACTTTTTTGGTCTGACTGTTTGCCTGATTGATTACCACTGATGCTAATACTGCAGTGAATATGAATAGTCTGATTTTCATGTTTGTGTTTTTTATACTGCGATAATGGCAATCACAAAAATTAATGTGAAATCTATTCAATAAATAAGGCTTTGTTTTTAATCGTTCGGCAGGTTATTGAAACGGGTGATTATGGCGCACTATGGCCGAAGAAATGGAATACCTAACCCCTCGCGTACTTTTTCACCAGGTCGCCTACAATCTGTGCGGTCTCGTCGGGGAAGTCTACTTTTACCTGTTTATTGTCGTTTATCCAGTTATTAAGGTGGTAGATAAACCGCTCGTCAATTTCATGCACAACAGGCACACCAAGTTTCGATGCTGCTAATGCGTTGCACTGTTGTTCATACTGACCCTTCATCGGTATCATCATTACTTTTTTCTGCAAAAACAGGGCTTCGGCAGGACCCTCAAAGCCACCGCCGGTTAGTAAGCCTTCACAGCTGGCCAGGCTGGTGTTAAAGTCCTGGTTATTCACCGGGAATACTTCCACATTGCCCTCCACAAAATGCGTTTTCTGTCGCTTCGAAAAAATCTGCCAGCGTTTGTTAGTTTTTTTTAATTCCTTTACCAGCAACTTATCATCATAGGCCGGCAGGTAAACTGTATAATGGCCCAGGTTGGAAGTTTTAAGACTGCGGATCTCGCTTCGGATTACGGGTGTATGAATAAAATCATCATAGCGTTCAAAGTGAAAACCGATATAATCTGTAGCAGGTGAATAATATTTAAACAACCATTCAGCAAAGCTCCATTTCTCCGGCCGGGGAGTCTTTTTCGATACGAAGGAACATTGGTGACTCAGCGAAACACAACGCAATTTCTGTAGCTTACATGCCCACGCGCTCACCGGCTCAAAATCATTAATGATAAGGTCATATTCCTTCAGGCGCAGGCTGCGGATATCC
>JAZJZL010000037.1:0-11932 GCA_040389845.1 Bacteroidota bacterium | reverse complement strand
TGCGGGGTATCCATCAGCTTAAACGTTGCCCAGTTATCAACCCCGCCATTTTTACCAAATACAAAGCTAAACCCGTGAAATTTGTATTTAAGCGGCTGCGACAGGCTAACTTCGGCCTCGGTACCACTTATCATTAAATCTACTTCGCCATATTGCTGCAGCAGGGGCACAATTTCGCGCGCGCGGCTTATGTGTCCGTTACCTGTGCCCTGTATAGCGTAAAGTATTTTCATTGGTAGGTTGGAATGTTGTAAGGTTGTAAAGTTGAAAAGTTATTAAATATTGACTATCGCAAACTTGTTAAATTATTATTGTTTTTTCATGTTCAACCGTTTAAAAGATGTAAGGTTTTTCCCAACATTTCAACCTTTAAACGTTACAACAATAACTCTAATCCTGCTCCTGTTTAAAACGTTCAAGCAGCAGGTTAATATCCAGCCGGGCATCAAGATCCTCTACATCTGTTTTATCATCCTCATCCGCATCGTTTTCAAATACTTTTGGGTCGTATTTAAAAATAGTCCAGGTTTTGTTGTGATACTCAAGGGAGGTAAGGCTTTCCACCCAGTCGCCGGAATTGAGGTAAGTAACGGAACCGGTCTTTTCTGTCGATTCTATCTCCCTTATCTCAGCGTGATGAATATGACCACAGATAACGTATTGGTAATTTTTATCCACCGCCAGGTCGGCAGCCGTTTGCTCAAATTGGTTAATGAATTTTACAGCTTCCTTAAAGCGGGCCTTTATCTTTTGCGAAAAGCTCATTTTTTGGCGACCAAGCGCCGTAAGGAACCAGTTGGCAATGCTGTTTATTAATATCAGTGTATCGTATCCCACCGCGCCTAGCTTAGCCAGCCACTTTGAATACTGCATCGTAACATCGAACACGTCGCCATGGAAGATCCAGGCTTTTTTGCCATCGATATTTAAAACCACCTTATTAACCAACTGGAACGAGCCCAGGTTGAAGTCGGTAAACTTGCGCAGCATTTCGTCGTGGTTTCCGGTTAAATAATATACTGGCACGCCATCGGTAACAAATTTTAGAATACGACGCACTACCTTCATGTGCGCTTCGGGCCAGTACGATTTACTAAACTGCCATATATCGATAATATCGCCGTTTAGAATCAAAATTTTGGGTTTGATGCTCTTTAAGTACTTGAGCAGTTCTTTGGCGTGGCATCCGTATGTACCAAGGTGTACGTCGGATATTACAACAATATCAACTTCGCGTTTTGCCATTAAAATTGGGGGGATATTTGTCCGCCCGGTAAGTAATACCGGAAAATTAAATCAGAAATATACAAGCAACGATTAATCTTCTTCGTCGTCGTCATTTACTTTTAGTTCAAATGGGCTAACGTAGTATATGCAAACTAAGAATAGTAAGCTACCCACAACCATATATCCTAATTCAAAATGCATATTATAAAATTTAAGCAAATATCGAAGTACCAGGTTATTCTATTGTTAAGACTGCGTTAAATGTAAAAGGTTTCACATTGACTGAAATTTTTTTTCGATGCGGTTTAACTGCTTTAAATGGCGATAAAGATGAATGCGGATAAACTTAAACCACTGACCTGCGTTAAGCATCCCCAGGCGCGGGTGACTGTTGCGCGAGGTTGGCGACGAATTTTTGATTAACGGAAAGGTACTATCAATGCGGCCACGGCATTTTATCAGCGCATTACGGGCGTCTTCTTTAGACATTTTTACAACTGACATTTTTGTCGCCAAGGCCTCCGGCACTTTTACACTTACCGGCGGGAAGGAACCTGTCAGCATCATAAATCTGCCAATCAGCGTAAGGCCTTTAGTGGTTGGCTCACAATTCCCGTGGGCACATCGCTCCAAAGCAATTGATGAACCCAGGGTGGCCTTGGTGATATGTGAATAAACCTCCGCGTACGACCATCCCCCACCCGGTGGCGTTTCGGTAAAAAGCTCATCGGAAATAGTATCCAGCCTGGAACGGTATTCGTCCAGCGCGGCGTCTATGGCTTTGCGCTCTTTTGCGAGGTTCATGAGTTAAAGGTAAGGGTTTAAAATGATTTGCAATGCCCCATATTAAACGTAATAACATGTAGGGGCGTATCGCATACCATACTCGTTAACCTAAGGAAAGTTCACCTTTACAACGGGTTAAACCCCACCTAAATCCTCCCCGGTTGGGAGGACTTTAAAAAAATGGGCACCGCCGCAGCTAAAGTCTCCCCAACCGGGGGAGATTTAGAGGGGGCTACACGCACAAATGCCCTTAGGTTAACGGCTATGGTATCGCATACGCCCTCGTAAAGCAGTTTGGCGAAAATTGCCTGTCTGATATGATTTATTGCATAGGACGTATGCAATACGCCCCTATTTTCTTCTTCCTTAGAACATCCTCATCAACTGCTCTAACCCATTCACCTGCAACGGCACATCATCAGGCCTGGGTGCATTAAAGGGGTTAAAATAAATGGCATCCATACCAAAATTCAGGGCTCCGTAAACATCAGCTTCCAAACTGTCGCCAATCATAATGCTTTCATATTTTTCGGCCCCGGCAACGGTAAGCGCATGCTCAAATATGGCCTTATCCGGTTTGTTTACGCCCACTATCTCGGAGATAATCACCTGCTCAAAATATTGGCCAAGGTTTGTATTACCTATTTTTAAAGTGGATGCCTCTTTAAATCCGTTTGATATTAAATGAAGCTTGTATTTGCCCTGCAGGTATTGCAACGTTTCGTGCGCATGCGGAAACAGGTTTGTCTTGGTCGGACAAAGCTTTACATAGTCATCCTCAAAAGCAACAGGCAATACATCCGGATGAACGCCAAGCTCGATAAAAGTGCGCTTAAACCTGGTTTCACGCAGTTCGGTTTTGGTTATTTTTCCTGTGTGGTATTCGGCCCAAAGCTGGTGATTATTGCGGGTATAAGTCTCGATAAATATTGTGGCCGATGGCAACCCGATTTCCTTGAGCCGGTAAATTTCATACAACTCGTGCAGGGTTTCTTCGGCGTTTTTGTCAAAGTCCCAGATGGTATGGTCAAGGTCGAAGAAAATGTGCTTGTATTTTTTGATTTCGGATGTCGGATTTTCCATTTCGGATTTGGAACATTAATGTCCGCAAAGCTATTAAATACAAAGCGGGTTATAAGGGGTTAGATTTGACAACTTTTTAAAAGTTGTCAAATCTTTTTGGCTACCTGTGCGCCGCCACCTTAATATCCTTCACTTCCAAAATATTCTTTTCAAACCCGTGCAGCGAAACGTTTATCATTGCCTGACCTACTTCGGCAATGGTACAAACGGTGTTTGGCCAAAACAACTTAAATACCGGGTAAAGCCAGCCCATATACTTATAAAACGTCAGCACATTTTTTGCATCTTCAGCCGGCTTCATAAAACCGGGGCGGAAGTTAAACTCCTGCTTAAACGGCAGTTTGCCTAAATCATTCTCAGTTTTGCCTTTTACGCGCGCCCACATCGAGCTGCCTTTTTCGGTGCTGTCTGTGCTGGCTCCGGATATATAGCAGAAAGTCATCCCCGAATTTAAACGGCTTAGCGTCTCTGCTACGTGCATGGTAAGTGTATATGTTAGTTTGGTATACTCCGGCTCCTTCATCCCAACCGACGAAACACCCAGGCAGAAATAGCAGGCATCATAGCCGGTTAGTTGCCCTTCTATCGAACTAAAATCAAAAAAATCTGCGTGGATGACTTCCCTCAACTTCGGATGAGTAACCCCGCTTGCCTTGCGATTAATTATCAAAACCTCCGAGACCTGCGTGCTTTCCAGGCATTGCTGCAATACCCCCTCGCCTACCATACCGGTAGCGCCGGTAACAATCACTTTTATTTTTTGCTCCATTTGTTCAGTTTAAATATGGATGACGATCGAAAAGCCTAAACATTTTACAGCGCCACACGCATCCCGGTCGAAAAATCTTTATTGATAGTAACCGGCAAACGCCCCGAAGGAATTATTTGTCTTGTTATAACCTTAACTGCCGAACGCTGCAAGAAGTCGGTCATTTGGTAACCCACCAATAATCCGCTGCATTTTTCAATTCCTGGCAAACCGGCAATGGCATAGGCATTAGCAAAAACGCTGATCACCGTATTGCGGTGCCCAGCCAGGTCACCAATGAATTGTTTTACATCAGCCGTGTAATCCAGTTTGCTTGCCGGGCGCAGGCGGGTGTCGTTTATGCTTACGTAAACCTGCTCGTAATCCTGCAGTTCTGCAAGCTGGGCTTTCAACTCTGCCGGCGAAGCATTTTTGGCGATGTTAAACGTTTTGCTATTGCTATATAATTTAGATAACTCCTGCTGAAAAACTGTTGACTGCGTGGTACCGATGCTAACTATGGCCGTTTTGATAAGCGGTGTCATCTGTAAAGTGGCACCATCGCCTTTTAGCAGCGTAATTGCGGCATCGCTTAATTGCTGGTTAAGTTCGGCAGCGGCAGGCCGGTTGATATCTTCAATTAAATGATCGGTGTTAGTTTCGTGGTAATGGCTCAATCCGGCCCAATATTTGGCTGTTAGTACCTTTTTTACTTTGATTTCGAACTCTTCTTTCGATATCAGGCCTTTGCGCACAGCCTTACGGATTTTCTTTATGGCTCTTTTCGAGTTTTCCGAAAGCTCTATAATATCCATGCCTGCCAAAAACGCTCTTACGTCCGCTTCTCCATCCGGAAAATATTTTGTTACGCCTTTCATCTCCATCGCGTCTGATACGACTAAGCCTTTAAACCTTAGTGAATCCTTTAAAAGCCCGGTAACTATCGGTCGTGATAATGTCGATGGCAAATGTTGGGTCGTATCCAGCGCCGGGATGTTCATGTGGGCCATCATTACGCCGCTTATGCCTGCATTAATTGCCTGCTTAAAAGGATATTCTTCCAGCGAATCCAACCGTTCCCTGGTAAAGGGCAGTAATGGTAAATCCAGGTGCGAATCGACATTGGTATCGCCGTGGCCGGGGAAATGTTTAGCAGTTGTGAGCAGACCTGCATCCTGCATCCCCTTAAAATAAGCTATACCCTTGGCAGCAACATTATATTTATTGTCGCCGAATGAACGGTAATTTATGACCGGGTTATCGGGATTGTTATTGATATCCATATCAGGCCCCAGGTTCATTTGCAGGCCCAGGCGCTTAAAGTCGTACGCCACCATCTGGCCCATTCTATAAATCAAATTGTTATCCTGAATAGCGCCGAGCGTCATCTGGTAAGGATATGACGTTGCCGAATCTATCCGCATACTTAAGCCCCATTCGCCATCCATAGCTACCAGCAGCGGCACTTTTACCAGCTTCTGATAGTTATTAATCAGCTGGGCATGACGCACAGGCCCTCCCTGGAATAGCACTACTCCGCCCAATTGCTCATGCTTAATAACTTTTGCTACCGAATCTTCATAAGCCTGGCCCAGGTTGGTATGTGCACGAACAAAAAGCAGCTGGGCTATTTTACGTTTGCGGCTGAGTTTTTTAAACACCGAATCGACCCAGTGATTCTGGCTATCGAGCATTTTCACATAGTTTTCACTTTGCGCAAATACATTTGCTGACCACAGGCATATAATAGAAAGGAGTAAAAATTTCAGGGGTTTTATGGTTAATAACATCGTCAAATGTAGCTGAAATATGAAGTTTTAATGAAGACACATTAATAAAAAACAATAATGAATAAACCTTTGTAATGTTTTACAATCTATCAGATATATCAAACAAAAAACCACATGAAAAAAATTCTCTTTGCAGCTATATGCCTGCTGATTGCAGGCTCAGTAAGCGCCCAGGGCTATTATTATGGCCACCGCAGGGCTGCGAGGCGCTCAGCACCCCGCAGCTCATCAAACGATTTTTATAAGGTACGTGTTGGCATTGCCGGCGGCTTTAACTTCGCCGATGCAGTTGACTCTTATAACGCCGATTATACAACAAACGGCATAACAGCCTACCACGTTGGCCTTACGTTAGACATTCCCATTGTCTACCCGGTATCATTTGCCCCGGAGGTCTTGTTTTCGCAAAAAGGCTATTCGGCACAAACAAACGATGGTAACTTTACCCAGCGCAGTAATTTTATAGATGTACCGCTGCTCGCCAAATTCCGTTTATCGCCATTCTTTAATTTTGTGGTAGGTCCGCAGGTTTCATTCCCCATATCCACCACTAATACTTACGACGATGGCTTTAACGTTGTCAATCGCGAGCATTACAGCACCACCAACGACCGCACTGTTCTTGATGGCGTAATCGGTGTCGGTTTCGATATTAATCCTAACGTGGAAATCCGTGCAAGATACACCATCGATTTCCAGGAAACTGACGATAATGCCTACTATATCCCCGGCTACCGTAACGAGGTTTTCCAATTGGGTATAGGCTTTAAGTTCCAGTAATAATATCATAAAATAAATAGGGCCGTTCCGGATATATTCGGGATGGCCTGTTTATTTTATGTGTTTCAGGCTTAAATAAGCACTTTTTTTAATCAATTAATTTACAGACAAATACAAAAAACTTATTGAATGCCTGTAGCGTATATAAATAATATCGCGTATAATGGTAAAAATACTGTTACATGCTTAAAAATATCCATGTGTTCGAAACGCGGCCGGTTAACTACCTGAAACCTTACCTTGAAAAAGCAAAATCGCTCGGATTCAATGTAACTTTAACCGACAACCCCCATCTTGAAGACAATAAGCTTTTTAAAGAGTTTTTAAGTATTTACAAACATTACAGTATAAACTCGCCTGAGTTTGAAATTGCCTGTTTTGCCCGATATTTTGCTATAGCTTCTATTTTAAAGGATGACGAGCCTTTTTTGATGACCGATACCGATGTTTATATTAGTAAAGCATTTAAAAACCTGCAGGGCTATAATTTAAAAGACACTTTTGTAGGCAGCGAGGGCTTTGACAGGCGCGGGTCTGAAGGCCAAATTTCGCCGCACTGCACATTCTGGAACCGGGCGCTAATAAATGATTTTATAGGTTTCACAATGGAAACCTATAGAAAAAATAAGGAGAGTGATTTCCTTGCCAATTATTACCAATCGCAAATTGAAAGGCTAACACAAACAGGGATATCTGATATGAATCTGCTTTACCTTTGGAAAACGCAACGGGGCATCACTTATATCAACTCAAACTCCACCAGGTTTGAATATGGCATTGATCATAACCTTTCAAGCATAATTTGCCAGGACGATGAATTTATTTCATTTGCCGACCGCAAATATTTAAAAGTAAGAGGCGACCGCATTACCTGTTCTTTAAAGTCGGGCAAAAAAATGGACATGGCACTGTTGCATTTTCAGGGCCCGTACAAGCCTGTATTGAAACGGTTTTATTTAAAAAGATACGCTAAGTTTATCCACTTCACGCTAAGGAATAATTATCGGCACCATCGCAAAGTTTTCAGCAAGGCAAAATAATATTCCCTTCGGGACAAAACTTAATCAGGCAAATGGTTTTTCGGATGACCGGCCTTGTAATAAAGAAAATCGCGGTTAGGCTCGTAATGATTTTCGGCGGTGAACGGAGCCTCAAATAAATCGGCCACAATATCTTTTCTCACAAAAAACGCATTGCTTCCGGTAAATACGCAACCAACCAGGCAATACCCTTTTTCAATGCCGAGCTGCTCCAGTGCAAGCAACGACGAGCCGAAGAAACTGGTTTTATCCCACATGCGGCTAGCGTTGTATTTTACAACAAAATGAGTATCAGGCCTGAATATCGAGTTATATTCAATTACCACAACGCGGGGCTTATACTTATCAATTGCTTTCCAGATATAATAGTCGTTGTAGTCAATGTCTATCGAAAGCATGTCGGGCTCTGCCGGTGTATCCGCCTTATCAAAATACGATTCTATATTTTCAGCAGTAATAAAACCGTTCTGGATTTTTAAACGATTGCCGCTAATCAAATCCTTAAAGCGCTCATTTATTACTTTACAGTCATGCTCGCTACCCTCAATCCACAAGCCGCTCCATCCTTTATATATTAAATTAAGCGTATTGCATTCCAGGCCGTTCTCAACGCCAAACTCAATAAAGTATTTATTTGTTGTGCCTATCCGGTTAAATATTTCGGCAATTATGCCGTCCTCACCGTTTTGCGAAAACACCTGATATTCGTTCTTGTTGAGTCGTTTCGAAGAGGTATATTTTGGATTATTAAACAGATGCTCATTTAAAAACTGGTTTACTTTAAGCCCTTTGTCGTCCTCAATTTTTTTTATTACAACATTTAAAATATTCCGTATCTGCGTTATTCTTTTTATAAAATTGAGTCCCATGTTTTTCTGTTATGCGGCCAAAAATAGGCAATTCCCGCTAAATTCGCTTTAAAAGGTTTCGACCGGCAGTTATATGTATTATTATGTTTGTCGATATTTTTAAAATTATCCCGCGGCAAGGCGTGGGCTGGCAAACAGGGATTTAAACCATCTTTTAACCCTTTTCCGAAGCAGCTTTTGCTTGCGCCTTTTTTCCTCGATATGAAATTCGGGTATTAAAAGGTTCATATCGGCTTGCTTTTCAGGCAGCATATAAACGGGGGCGGTTATTTCTTCTATCTCCTGCAGCGGTACGTCGGCGTACACATTGTCCACATCAACCGTATGGGTTGCGCCATCGCCAAAGCCTATGTTCGAAATCAAATTTTCGTTGGGGATAATGGTAAGGGCATTGTTAAAAAGGTTGATAAAATCAAGCTGGTAGGCCCATGAGTTAATCTTACCGGCCTTCAGCTCCGTAAAAATATTCACCCACGTGTCGGCCACTAGCGGGTCGGCGTAAACACTTTGCAGCTTGTCCTTTATTTCAGCGGCGTTGTATTTCTCAAGGTTTTTATCGTAATCGTTCCAAACGCGGCGCCAGCTGGCCCAGCCCCAAACATGCGTCCTGTTCGAGAAGTAATAAGTACCGCTGCCCCATTTTTTCCCTTGCTGCAAATTACAGCCGGTAATATGCCGCACGCGGGTATCGTGCCGGTATTCATCCAGTAAGGTGTCGCAAAATTTAAAAAAACTGTGTGCCGGCAGGCAGTCGTCTTCAAGTATAATACCTTCTTCTTCATTGTCGAAAAACCAGGTTATTGCCGCCGAAACGGCATCTTTGCAGCCTAAATTTTCTTTGTTAAATAGGGTTTTCACCTCGCATTCCCAGTCAATGCGGTCTGTAACCGACCTTGCTTCAGCGCACAAGACAGCCTCGCCTGGCTTGTGCGCGCGCGCACCATCGGCTGATACGTACAACCGCGCGGGCTTAGCATTTCTTATTTGTTCAAATACCTTAAGTGTAGTGTCGGGCCTGTTAAATATTACAAATAATACTGCCGACTTTGTTTGGTAAGGGGGTTCGTCAAAATGGCGCATAATTTATCTTTTAAAATTGAAACTCAAACATCTGTAGAATATTTTTACACCTGGGTAACAATCCGGTTATAATACTGTTTGAAAAAGAATTGTTACAATAATTAAAAAATTAAGCATTTGATTATCGTGCTTGTTGGTGACAACGCCATAACGGTTCGGAAGATTGAAAAATGCCATTATGTCTAATGGAACGCGGCTGAAGAATCTATACAAAGTCGCAGGTGAAGAATTTACAGGTCGCAGGCATACCTGTCCGCCGCCAATATTGCTCTTTTAAGATTCTCCGCTCACGAATGACAAGAGAATAATCTTCCGAACTGTAAAGTAGCCAACACCACCAGGGGCTAAAATATTTAGAAAGAGATTATCGCAGAGATGCAACATTTCGCGTATCCCGCACAAATCAAATGACATTCGTTAGCCTGCAAAGGTCTGCATATCTATCAGGCGGCGATACAGGCCATTATTTTCCAGCAGTTCGGTATGGGTGCCCTGCTCCACGATAACGCCAGCCTCCAGTACTACAATAATATCCGCATTTTGTATAGTACTTAGCCTATGTGCAATTATCAGTGACGTGCGATTTTTCATCAGATTATTTAAAGCATCCTGCACCAATTTTTCTGATTCGGTATCTAAGGCAGATGTCGCTTCATCCAGCAGCATCAGCGGCGGATTATTTAATACTGCACGGGCAATACAAATGCGCTGGCGCTGGCCGCCGGATAGCTTGGTGCCCCGGTCGCCGATATTGGTTTCATAGCTTTTTTCTGTTTCAATGATAAAGTTATGCGCATTGGCAATTTTAGCGGCTGCAATAACTTCTTCTTTACTAACATTAGTTTTACCGAAAGCTATGTTGTTAAATATTGAATCGTTAAACAATATCGATTCCTGGTTTACTACACCAAGCAGCGACCTTAATGATTGGGCGGTATAGTCGTTAATATTATGCCCGTCAATTAATATTTCACCTGCCTGTGGCTCAATAAAATGCGGCACCAAATCCATCAGGGTTGACTTACCACCGCCCGAGGGGCCTACCAATGCAACGGTTTTTCCTTTCGGAATGATGAAGCTGATATTGTTTAATACCTGCCTTTCGCCATAAGCGAAGGATACATTTTTAAACTGGATGCCTTCATTAAATTCTTTGATCTCTTTAGCGTTGGGTTTATCTTTCAAGGCTGGCTTTTCATCTATTAGCGCTAGTACGCGTTCACCCGCTGCTATGCCCGAATGAATGTTGCTGAATGAGTCGGAGATAGATTTTACCGGCCTCATCAACTGCGAAAAAATAGCAATGTATGTAATAAACTCGCTGCCGCCTAATGCTGCCGACCTTTTATTTAAAATAAGATAGCCGCCATACAACACAATAATGGTTATCATAACTATCGATAGTGACTCAGAAACCGGGGATGCGGACTGCTGCCGCTTAGCCATCGAACGTAATATTTTCGAGTATTTCGTATTCTCGTCGTTAAAGCGTTTTTTAATAAAATTAGTAGCGTTAAAAGCCTTAATAATACGTATGCCTTGCAACGACTCATCGAGATAACTGATCATGTTCCCGTAAGTCTGCTGTGCTGCCTGGGCTTGGGCTTTTAATTTTTTTACAATTTTTGAGATGATATAGCCGGATATCGGCACTATGATAAGCGACCCTAATGTTAAGGGAACCGATATTTTAAAAAGGAAATACAAAAAAACTATGATCTGGAATGGTTCTTTAAAAATAACCTGCAGCGTGGCAGTTACAGAAAATTGCACCACTTGTACATCAGAGGCTATTTTAGAAATGATATCTCCTTTGCGCTGGTTATTAAAATAACCAAGGTGCATATCAATCACATTATTGAAAACCGAACGCCGCAAGTTTAATAAAGTGTGAAGACGCAGGTTTTCCATAGTGCGCGCGCCAAGGTACCTGAACAGGTTGCCTAATACCATGGTTACAACAATTACTGCGCATATAAATTTTAACGCCCCCCAAGGGCCTTGTATTTTTATAAACTCGGCCGTGTAAAACTTAAACCATCCTACAATATCTAAAACATGCTCGGGGCGTACTGCCACAACAGTGTTGGGGTTACAGCTATCGGTAATAAACAACGTATTTAATAAGGGTATTAGTAACGGGTATATCAGCGAGCTAAAAAGAACATATAACAGGGTAAATACTACGTATGGAATGGCAAACTTCTCGATTGGTTTTGCAAAGGATAGCAGCCGGAAATAAGTCTTCATTAAAATATTAAATAAAAATACAAAGCTACGGTAATTAGTTTATATCAGTTATAGCAAAATAACAAGGGGCAATGGTTTGTCATCATTTATTATCGCCGGCGTTTTCGCAATGGTTTTTACCTATTGCTGATATGTTTATCCCCACTGGGGAATTATTTTAATGCACCCTTAATCAAAGAACAATGTAAGGATTCAATATCCTCAAAAAATTGCATTTTTGCAGCACAAAAACAGGTATGGCTAATAAATTAAAAGCTATCGTAAATGCGCTGCGACCAG
>JAZJZL010000036.1:59940-67344 GCA_040389845.1 Bacteroidota bacterium | reverse complement strand
GTTACCGATGCTTATCACTCCTTGTCTATTGAACGTTACCAGGTTACACCGGAATTGATCGAGCGTGTCAGGAGCGGCCAGTGGAACGCCCAGGGCAATGCTGATGACCATAGGGAACGCAATGCGATGGCCGCAAGGGGTTACTGGCAGGCATTTCAACAGGTTAATAATACCATCAAACGAATTTTAGACGGTGAAAACGCAGGGGCAGCGGCTGACCGCGATCATGCTGGCTGGTACCGGGAATTATTTGGCCCAAGTGTAGCGGCCGGTATTTTAAGGCCAGCCGATCTGGCCGGTTACCGCAATCTCCAGGTTTATATCGGCGGTTCTAAACACGTACCGGTTAATGTCGCGGGGGTAAGGGACACGATGCCTTTACTTTTTGAATTACTGGAGCAAGAACCCGAAGCATCAGTCAGAGCAGTACTAGGACATTTTATCTTTGTCTACATCCACCCCTACATGGATGGTAATGGCAGGATGGGGAGGTTTTTAATGAACGCGATGCTTGCTTCAGGCGGCTATCCCTGGACAATAATACCCGTAGAACAGCGCGATGCCTATATGAAATCACTGGAAGCCGCCAGCGTAACCGGCGACATCAGCGCATTTGCCGAATTTATTGCGGCACTGGTTAAACAAAGCATGGCGGGAAAACCGGCTGCAACTATTTAGTTTTAACCTCTTATTAGTTTCTATTCATCAACAACATAACTGCCGTTCCTTCTTTGAAAACAAACTTAAGATCGGATTTGACGAAACCTTCTAAAAGCAGCGGACAGTATCAAAAAAAGTGATCCTTTTTTTGCAAAAATGGGGCACCAGTCGTATCTTTGAAGTACGAGAAAAATTTGTTCTTTAAACCGTCTTTAAATACATCAAAATAACTGGTGCCCTGCGTGGTGCCCCAATTATTTGAATTGATTAAACAGTGCATTATACGCGCACTTTCAAAATAAATTAGCATCCCAGCAGGATCACATAATATCCCAGCGGGATCACAAGAATCGTTTAAACGGAGATAAAGCCTTTAGAAATAAAGGCTTTTCTTGTTTTAAACCACTTCTAAGGCACTTTTTCATTCAGCCAGGGTCAAAACAGTTTAAGTCTCAGTTCTAATTTTAGTAAACGCTCACTTAGGCTTTTGGAACAGGATTTCACGCACTTTGTATGATGTCTCAGTTCAAACTTAGTAAATGCTGACTTAAGCCAAAGTATAAACTTGCGGTCGGTTCATATCCAGGTGAGTCTCAGTCCAAACTTTAGTAAATGCTCGCTGGAAGACTTGGCAGCCTACCCTTTCGTGGTGTATAAACATGTCTCAGTCCCATCTTTATCAAATGTTCACTGGAAGTACCAAACAAGCAACGTGTCCTGCGGTTATAACCAATTAAATCAAGATGAGCATGGATATTACCAATGCCAAGAAAGGGGATATTAATATCCCATGGTACCGGGAAGGGTATACCCCAGGCAAATAATTGTAGAACAAGATCAACCACCAGGGACATGCATCCATATCCCTGGCTAAAAAACGAACTATACATCTTTATGTAAACCCAGGCCATTTATCCCGAACCACCCGCTATCGTTGGCTTGCAGGTGGGCGGCATTAGCAATAGGGCAATAGGCGACTATCCTATTAAACCGCTATTTTAAATATTTAAACTTAATGCTTTTTGAACTGCTTTGCCACGGGAGTTGACGTCAAGTTTTGTTAGTATGGCGGAAATATGATGGCCAACAGTTTTCGATGCTATAAAAAGGCTCTCGGCAATTTCTTTATTAAGTAACCCCTTTTTTAATAGTTGTAACACATCCAGCTCTCTTTCTGTCAACCACGCCGGGTTCGCCAGCGTCACCTTGCGCTGTCCCTGCGGAATGTTCTTTATACCGGCCTTGCGCATTTCCCGTCTTAATTTTTCGCACACGGCGACGGCCCCGAGTTTTTGAACCAGGACCATCGCTTTTCTCTTGTCACTTTCACCGCCTTCAAATAGGTCAATAGCGTGCTCAAAAGAGCCGCCAACTGGCGCTCCGAACGTCCTGTCGGCCGGGCTGCTAAACGGTCGATCCGTGGTTTCGCCTGATAGCAAATAGTCCTTTTGTGTTTTTTTCAACCAGTAGTGCAACCGGTTAATTCCGTTAAGCTTTTCCCTTTGTGTTATCGTATCTAATAAGCTGGCAATATCCTTCTGGTGCAGCAGGTTCTCACCAGTCAGCCATTCGTATTCCAGCAAGCCCACCGATACAAACAGCAGGCCGGGATGCATAAGGGTATCAAAAGCCATGGATTTTGCCTGCAACAATAAAGGCAGCGCACCTTGTTCCGCCCGTCGTAGCTTTAAAGTAGCAGTTAAGCAAAGGGCGCATACCTTTATAGCCGGTGGAAGATCGTCGTTTTTTAGTAATGCACCTGCTATGGCGCAGGCGTTGTCCCACTCCCCTGTTTCCAGGCAGAGGCGCGATTTCCATACCTGCAAATACAAGCTCACCGGTTCCAGCCCGCGTTCGCAACAGTAGCTGATACCATCGTTGATTATCTTTTTTGCAAAGATGTAATCGTTGGCGAGGATACCGTTAACAGCTAAAATACAATAGATATGGGCAGCGTGGCCACAGTAACTGTTTTTTAAGGCGGTATCAAGGGTTTCCAGTAATATTGCCTTGCCTTTTGTGAACGACGTGGTTATGGACATCCGGGCCGCGCCGATACGGAGGCGTGCCTGGAATATCATCTGGGGTTCGCCGATACCCGTCGCCGCTGCGTGCGCCTGATGGCCCCATTCCAAACTTTCACCTGGCCGGCCGGCAGACAAACTTAGTTGCGCCATATTCTCATAAGTCAAAGTTTTCAATTTTGCCGGGGTTGAGCTGTCTACCATGTTTACGGCTGTATTTCCTAATTTTTCAGCCAGTAGCCTGTCCCCTTCAGAGCGCCATAACTTTGATAAAAGCAACGTGCATGCGGCAGTTTTCTCCGGGTTTTGTTTATCCTTCCAAAAATTCAGCGCCTTTTCAATATAACTTATTGCATGCCGGCAATCACCTGCCAAATAGCAGGCGTGGGCATACAGTTCATATAAGCCGTTCGCTTGTTCCTCGTCGGGGTGGTAATTACAATCAATGGCTAACCGGTATAATTTTGCGGCCTCGGCATGCGCTCCCTTCAGATCAGCCCTTTTGGCAGCAAGGACGGCATACTGGTATACCAAATCATCACGGTGGGCCTCTTTGGCATAGTGTAAAATGCGCCTGGTTTCGCATTTCTGCCCGGGCTCCTTAATACAAGCGTTAAGCACCTGCCTGTTCAGGTCAATTCTAACCAATGGTGACAGTGCGGCCTCTATGGTGCGGCGGTAAAGCTCATATTTAAAAAATATCTTCCCATCTGACAGTACCAGTATCTTCGCATCAAGGGAAGCTTTGATCGCCTGGTTATAGTCCGGGAATATTTTTTCTATGTATATCGTTTCCAACCCTGCATTTGACGTGGACAAAATGTCCCATACATGTCTTGTTATATCAGGCTGCTGGCTATAAACTGCTAATACAGTGTCGCGTACATTGTCCGGCACACCTGGGTTTTTAGCACCTAAGATTTCGTTCACGTAAAATGGGTTTCCGCCTGTGAGGTGAAAGATGTCGTCCCCGTTATATCCCGCTGTTACAGCCATATCGTTAACTGCCGGTGCCGAAAGGGGGGGCAGGGTGATGCGCGTTAAAGCTTCTCGCGAAAGGTCGCCCAGCACAGTGGTCAACGGGCGCCCGGCTGGTACCTCGTTATCCCGGCAAGTAAGGATTAACATACAGGGAGCATCTGAGATACGCCTCGCCAAAAATTTTATAAAACCAAGCGTGTGTTTATCTGCCCATTGTATATCCTCTATTACCAGTATTACCGGTTTCCGGGCACAATTTAACACTTTGAGTATTTTTACAAACAAGAGCATAGGGTCGGTAGCCTCACAGCTTTTGACAATATCTTCATTTTCCATTTGCACGCTAATATCAAATAAAGGTGCTAAAACATGTGGCGTGGAAAATGCGTCGCAGGTGCCCTGGTATACCTGGCAATTTTCTGCCAACCCGCTGCAAAATGCTTTTGTTAGAGCGGTTTTACCCATCCCGGCTTCGCCGGTTATCAAAATGCATCGCCCTTCCTTTTTATTTACGTTTTCAAACGTCGCATTTAAAATGGCCAGAAAATCAGCCCTTTCAATCAATTTCATCGGCTATAAAATTTCAATAATTAGTCTGTCTTTTAATAAAGGCCCCGGAGGCATGCATTGCCAACACGGCCTTTAAAAAGAAATAACAAAAGCGGTACGTTACTGGAATCTCATTAAGACAATAAGTTGATTTTGAAAGGTCTGTTAAAATAACGACAACCTGTTGCAGGGGTACAAAAGCGCCTTGTTAGGGCATGAGACGAGGGCCAAACTGTGTATTTCATAGTAATTGATTTAGATGTTGTCGCAAATATGGCAACATTTAACCTATATGAAATATGCAAAACTATCCAAAATCAATTTGCTTTATAAATAAAGAGACCAGCTTGTTTGGCTGGTCCCTGTAAATAAACTAACAATTTAATTACCGCTACGCTATTGTGTAGTGAACAATGATAATCATGTTATTCATATTATCCGGCGTGATTCGCGGGTTCGCAACCGGGTTTTTAATTAGCCACGCACCTGCCGCATTGTTATAGTTCAGGGTAATGCCCTGCCAATCCCCATAAACTCCCTTTTTAAGGTTTAACGGGCCGGTATTGGTTGGGGCCGGAACTGTCTGCAGGTTGTTGAACGGCCCGGCGCCATCGGCAACAAGTTCTATCGAGGTGATCTTAATAGCCTTGTTCTGCACAAATATCGGGAACCTGCTTTTATCGAGGTTTAAGGTAAGAACCTGATCGTCGGCAACGCTTGCAGGATTCAAAAATTTGTACCATTCTGTCGATAGGTCAGTTTTAGCGCTAAACACTCGCATCAACCCTGTGTCCTGTGCAGAAACAAGCATCTTGTTGATGTTTGCGGTCACGTTGTCAGATGCGCTTGTACTTAACGCGGCTCCCCCATCGCGGGCAGTATATTTAAGGTTGAGTATAACATCTGAGATTGTGTCATAATCGAACTGGTCAAATACTGCTGGCAATTCCAGGTGCCAAAGGCTTATAGCGCCCGCCCCTTCGAAGGGAAGATAACGTTCATCCCTGAAATTGAGCTCAAACATGCCGCTGTCATTCTGCGCACCGCTGGTGGCAATTGACTGTACCGGTGCGGTAATATCCCTGAATCGGGGATCGTCGCCTGTTGCTTTACGCTGGTACTGGCCAGATGCGAGCGAGCTAGCACGCAAAGCACTTTTGGCAAGCGTTAGCTTACAGCTAATAGTTGTATAGGGGCCGGTGATACATGGTATGGTAATTGAAACTGATTTAATACGGCGCATGTAATGGCCGGGGTAATCCATATCGAACAGTTCCTCCGGTAAATTGATAAAGCATTGGCGTGTTGTTTTCAATTTCAGCAACGCAACCGGGTCGAGTTGTGAAAGTGAAATCGGCTTGGTTAATTCCAACTCGCGTTTATTTTGGTCGTAATACGCCATTTCCATTTGCTTCAGGTCTAAAGAAAGCTGATCGCCGGCCAGTAAGCCTTTTTTCAGGCTATCCCAATAGCCGAAGTTAATGTACGATGAGTCGTCAAGTCCAAGTTCGTACCTGAAACAACGTTCCGCTTTTTTTGCGATGCTGTATGCAAGCTGGTACACCTGGAAATAGGTTGCAGATGTTTGGGTAATCATCCAATTGAACAGTTCTTCATTGGTAAACTTGCTCTGCATAAAATCATTTGTTTCACCGGCGTTATCAATTACCAGCTGCTGATTTTTCACCTCTGTATTGGCAATTTCCCAACGCAGCTGCGCACCTTCAATTTGCTTTTCAAGCTGGCCAAATTCAACGCCTACCTGATCGGCCTGGAACTGCCATTCGGCAGCACGGCGGCTATAATCGCTAACGGTTTTTAAAATCCCGGCTGTTTTTTCAAGATTACCGGCAACGGATTGCAATATATCAGCCCCGCTCGAAGCACTTTTTGAAGCATGTGAGCCACCATCCGAAGCGACTGCTACAACTCCTAATCCCCCGCTTCCGGCGGTAAAATCAGGGCCATTTGCGGTTACAGCCGCTATAATATGAGCCGCTGTAATACCTGCACTAATTGCAGCCGATGCACTATTAAAACCAAGCGCTGTTTTTTCCCAGTTATTGTAGCCGGTACCAATAAGATTAGAATAATAACTGTCGCGAACCTGTAACAGTTGATGCTGTTTGTCTAACCCGTCCATTAACAACTGCGCTTCATTAATTTGTGCTTGCTTAACAACCATGACGGCATTCAATACCTTCAATTCCTGGCCGGCGCGCAGCAATGACATCGCTTCCGAGTCTTTCTTCTCAAGTACTGAAAGCAATGCCGAACCCAATGATTTTACCTCGCCGCAAATCTCCATTGCTCTTTGAAGCATAGTGTTAAAGCGATACGCCGGCATTTGGGCACTCATGTCATTCAGTATGCTGCCTAAGTCGATACCTGCTGCCGTTGCCCGTACTAATAATGATGGATTAACAGTCGCGGCAAACAGCGCTGCCGGCACAACTGTACCATCAATATTCAAACAATGCCTCAACTTAAACAGCCTGTCGTTAATTACATTCCAATAACCGGTTGGGCCAACCATATTTTCGTTTACCGGCATACAGAAATATGTGGTTTGCATACCTGGAAGCGTGCGCGAACCGGCTGCCACAGGTGGTGGCGCGCTGGATTGTTTTAACGTGTTTAATGGCAACAGGTTCTCTACATTTACCACCGCATCCGACATATCATCCAGCTTTTGTTCCAACTGGTAATAGTTATCAATCACCGGTTTAGTTACCGAAGGAAGAATCTCAGGTTTAGGGCCTAAAATCTCCGAGGCAAGCAAATACAGCTGTGTAGCCTGGTTAACCGATTCCATGGTATCCTGTCCGAAAAGGTAATCGCCGTAACGGATAAGGTGGCCCACATATTTCATCACAGCAACTTTTTGGTAGGTTACAGTTCTATATTCGGCAATGTAATGCGGCTGGAACGGATTATTGCGCCAGTCAGCGATATTTTTCACAAACTCACTATGTAAATTGTCAGAAGGATTGTTAACGCCAAGCAATATTTGGTCAATACGCTGGTTCAAATAATCCTGGCTGGTAGTTTCAAAAAAGGGTTTGGTATTCCAGTATTTACCCGGTGCGGGGTTATCCGAACTATCCATCGGGTTAAATATATACCTGTACCAACGGTCAGCATCATCAAATTGCTGTTCTTTAATATCTAGTTGGTCAGATAAGTCCTC
>JAZJZL010000036.1:42506-59930 GCA_040389845.1 Bacteroidota bacterium | reverse complement strand
TGGCTTAAGCGTTCGGCTATCATCAGCGGGGCATGATAAAATAGTTCCCAGTTGTATAACCCATAGCCTAATTGAAGGCTAAAGTCCATGCTCTCTGTCGGGTAGCCCGAATTTGAGGGGCCTTTGTAGATATTATTGGTGGTCAGCAGGTCACTATAATAAGTTGCGAAATTAAATCCTGTGGTTGCCAGCTGTGTATCGCGCGCCATTAACCCGTTAACACCATCAACAAACAAACGCTGCATAATATTTGCGATCATCGGATGATAAAAGGTAAAATAATGTGAGCTTATCGGGCCGTTGAGTTCGGTATTTATTTGCGCATCCGTTCCGGTCAAATTCGTATTGCCTAATACGGTTCTTTTTGCAAAACCCAGGTAATCCTCATAGGTCACCTCATAAGTACTATTATCAGTACGCTCCTGCCGTACAAAATAAGAGCGATGATGATCCTGGTAAAAGAAAGGCAAAAGTTCGCCGGTGAAAATAACATCTGTTGCTGGAAGCCGGCTGATGAAAACGTTGCGGTCTTTCATACTCATTTGGAAGGAAACGAGGTTAGCGTACTTACCGCGCGATTGGTCGGGGATGACCGTATTTGAAGAAGGCACAGTTGTTAACGGTGGCGTATTAATCTCCGTTTCGAGCATATTCACCAGGTTTTTGGTTTGCACCGTACCGTCACTACCTACCAGTTCGAGATTTGCAGGAGCATTTACAATAACCGGGTAACCTTTCGCAATATCTAATTGGAAGCCCTTAACATAAGCGTTTGCTACCGTTGAGCTGTAATAGCAACAATTTATAACAATGGTACCATTTTTCGAGATTGCGTCTAATATAGACTGCAGATATGGCAAATCGGCTGCCGGATTAGTTATTTTATGCACTTTGCTGTAATCAAATATCGGCATATCCAGGGGAGTGAAGAAAAATTTAGACGCATCCGGGAAAGTAGATTTGGCGCAGATAATCTGGCCGGAATCGTCGTTATTTGATATTTTCTTCGGGCTCCACTTACCGTTTTTATATTCGCTATAAGCCAATTGAATCTGCCAGTTTTGCGGAGCATTAGGATTAGTTGTGGGTTGGTCTTTAATTATTGCCCAAAATAAGTAAACATGATTATTGTAAACTACCGGCATTATATATTCGCTGCTTACATCAAGATCAATCTTTTCCCATGGGGTCCATCGCCGCCCTTCAATAAATTTGCGGTAGTAATATACCTTTGGATCGCCGCCGAAAGTACGTCCAAATACATGTAATGTTTGAGATGGATCATCATACCACATACCCTTCATCTCCAGCCTTGATACTACGCTTAACTTATCGACGTAATTTTTAAAAACAGTCTCAACGTTTTCGGCGGTAACCTCATTCTGCATCAACTCGCTTTCCAGCTCTGTTAAAAAAGAAGATTTCACATCCGCAGGCAAAAGTTCCGGCTCAATATAGTTTTCCGGGTATAAAAATACCTTCATATTTGCCTGCCATACCCTGAAGTTTTTCATCCATTGCCATTGGTTCCAGTCAGGGTCAACCGCTGTATCTACCAGGATATTCGATTCGAGGCCCATGAAGCAACGCTGAACAAAAAGCTGTACCGTATTGGTAGCCTGTACAATGCGCGATGTAGGCTGGCACGAGCACATTTGTACGTCCAGTAAAAAGTAGTTATACAGGTCGTCGGCAGTTTTCCAGGGTTGTGTGCCCGGGTTGGCCAGCAGGTACGCAATCAATGCATCGCGTTTCTTTTCGCGCAGGGTGTTCTGTATGGTTTGGCTTACCTGTACCCATTCGCTGTTGCTGTAACCTTGCTTGAGCGTCTGCTTAATTTTTGCTACGTCGGCTGCGGTGTAGGCATCTTTAGTCCATGCAAATGCATCGCTAATGGCTATGCCTAATTGCTGCTGCATTGTTATACGCTGGTGCAGGCGCATCAGGATGGGCACCGATTTAATATCGGTGGCTAAAACAAGGGTAATAATGTTTGATGCCGGGCCTATAAGCGTTGTCAGATCTGTTGCATTCCAGCCGGTTAGCAACGTCAGGTTTTTTACCAGGTTGTTGCCATAGTTGGTCAGCTCCGTTCCTGTCAACGCCGTTGTGCCCTGGTTAATAGCATCAAGCATGATTGAGTATACCGACAGGATTGTATTATTTACCACATCGGTTACTTTAGCCGGGTAATATTGTTGAAACTTTAACAGGTTTACCAACGCTTCAAAAGCAGGGAATGTTGTTGCTGCCGTGCTTACCGGCGCCAATGGCAGCCCCTGGAGAGTTAGACAAGCCACATCAGCAGCATGGGGCAATAAAAAGGCAAGGTCGGCTGCGGTGAGCTTTAAACGGCCTGCTGTAAAGCAGAGTTTGGCAATAAACTGGTAGCGGCTGGTTTGTGTGGCCGAAACAGCCACTTTATTAACAAAATCATCTGTAGTAAGGTCGGTGTAAATTGCAGGTACAGAATTAAGGGCCTGGCTGATTACAGTTTTATCAATACTGAACCAGTTGCTGATGTCTTTTACGAGCACATTCTGCTGTAGCAATCTTTTATAAACCGGGGCCAGCTTATTTATGAAAAAGGCAAAACGGGATGCAGTATCACCGTTCAGTATGCCAGCCAAGCCGGTGGTAACATCGGTTGCCGTAGCAAAGAAAATATTCCCTGCGGTACTGTCTGTTTGCTGTGATTTGTTGTAAAGCGCGTTAATTGCCGACTGGTAGGCTGCATCGGTGCTTAAGGCCAGCAGCGCAGTTTGGTCGGCAGCGCTCATATAGCCGGTTAAGGTTAATGATTTTGAACTGCTGTCAAAAACCAGCTGGCCATCCATCGGCGCGGGAAAAGTTATGGTTACCGGTGTCGCACCGGTGGTAAGCGGTAAAACCGGCAGCGGGGTAGTTAACCTAATATCATGATAAACCATCCTTAGGTTACGCAAAAAGCCGCTGTTCTCGGTTATCTTTTGCACGTATACTGTATCGTCAGTTGTATTCAGTATATCAACCAGGCGGTTAAGCAGGATAGGGTCCCAGTTAAATACACCGTCAGACAGCCATAATGATAGTAATACCCCATTTGCGTCAACCGCTGGTTGCGATACTGTTCGCGCTTTCAAAAGGTCATTTTGCAACTGGGTGAGCGCATTTGTAACTACATCGGCAGCGGGTACAAGGCTATGGCTGGCGTCATCCTGGTGACGTAGTATATAGTTCAATTCATCGATACTGAAACCGGATGATTTAAGCGTATTGTATTTTTGAATGAACATGCATGTAGATTGCACGTTCTGGAACGGCTGCGCATCTACCAGGTTGGTTAAATTCAGGAGGTCGGTTACGGATAAGGTAAGCGCCTGTGCCAGTTGTGCATACCGGTACATTGACGAGAACAGCGCAAGACTGACTTTTGCTGCGCCGGTTGTGAACCGGGCAATCAGCGCATTTACATCGTTTAAAGAAACTTGCAGGATAGCGGCAAGCACCGGCTTATCGGCTTCTGCCAGGTTTAAGGTGCCTGCTGTGGCGGAAGCTATTGAAAAATTAGCACTAACCGGGTTGGTAATGGCTATATCCTGGAATAGCTGGTTATAAAGGCAATCAGGCAAGCTATGCGTGGTATCGATGTTTTGGTAAAACGCCAGGAGCTGAAAAACGCTTAGTTGCAACTTTTGCTGAAGCGTTACAAATTGGTGCAATTGCAACGCCAGCTTGGGTTGCAACGAGCCTTGCCCTATCGCCGGCGACATGATGATGGCATCAAGTTCATACATCGTGAAGCTCGTTTTACGCCATAACCTTAAAAAACGGTGCATCGCATCCAGCTTGGCAGGCGTAACATTCAGCAGCCGCTGCTGGTTGGTATTGGCGGCCAGGCTGTCATGTTCAATTACCGTATCTTTATTGGGGTTGATAAATTGTAATTGTATAAGGTCATACACCTGGCTGTAAGTCAGGCCGGACAATCCTTCAAAAACATCTACCTGAATGGTTGTGGTTGCTGCCGCATTACCCCAGTAAAGCGACTGGTGAGTGGGGTCGGCAGTAAAGATAAGTGCCTGCTCGGCAAGTGATATCCCCAAGCTGGCATAGCCTACCTTTACATCAGCATTTGAGGTGCCGGGCGCAGTATGGTCTTCTTTACGGAAGACATCCACCAGGCCCGCTTTTTTTATACCGAGCTTTTCAAGATGAAGCTCGCCCTCAGTTTCATAAAGATCGAACGGTAAGGTAAACGGAGTCTTTGCCGTATTTAAAAAATTAGTATAGACGCTTGTATTTACATATTCAGGACCCGTGCTTATCGTATCTTTCGATAACAATGTTTGGTGCAATACCCTTATCTCCACCGTGCTGGCGGCGTTGGTTGCAGTTGCCTTGATTACAATTTTCGCGTCCCTTATTATCCAGTGCGTTAACAGCTGATAACTGCCGTCCGACTGTAAATGATTTACTGTGTAAGGGTCGGAAACTGTGGCAGCAGCGGTGAGCAGGTTACCTGGCCCTGTTTGGCCGGTGGCCGTTAGCTGCGCCTTAATGGTGGCTAACAGCGTGGTGTTGATTACACCTTTAAGCAGCAAAGCCTGCGAGCTGTTTGCGATGACCGCCACCGGCGAAGCAATATAATCTTCCATTATTTCGCAGGCGATGTCGATATACGGCACCTCCGTATTGGCATTGTCGCATCCAAGGTCGATGTCGCCGATATCCGGGCGACGCATTAACAGCAGATCTTTTACCGATGGCGTTTTGCCGCCCACGGCAGGTAAGGTACTGTGCCTTTTATCCAGGTAATGCAAAATATCGGTAAGGTATGCGGGTGCGCCATATACCGAGCTGCATTCGCTGCACTCGCAGTAGTTGCCGTGGCCGAACAAGCTGTCAAGGTCGGGCAGGTCTGTCGCCAGCCTTGTTGTAATAGCCGCGCCGAAATCCGGGAACGCATTCATCGCGGATGCGTCAACCATCGATTTCAGGTCGCTGGTAAGTGCAATGGCATTGGCGTGTACAGTATTAGCTTTGTCGAATATTTGTTCGGCTTGCTGCCGGCCAAGCTTATCGCTATAATTCTTAACAAAATTGGCTTTGCCCATTTTAAATACCTGGTGCGCCGAGTGAATATTGTCATTAAGCAGGGTTATGGCGCCATCGTATGACGATGTAAGCCTGAACACGCGCTGGATACGGCGTACACCATCTGTCACATCCGCTGCATCTTTTTTGGCGACAGCTTTTTTATTCTGGTCGATAAAGGTTCCTACCTGGTGATTTAACAGGTCGAAACCAGGATTATCCTGCAAAAAAGCGCTTACTTTATCATGGTGAAGCAGCTTATGCTTGCTGTCTTTACTCATTCGTGCTGCAAAGGCAGCCGTTGGGAAAGCCCTTGTAAAGCTGGCTTCCAGTTGCCCGGCGTAGTTATGCAGCTTTTCGGTTTCGGTTTCGCCATGCGTGGCGGTGTGTGCTTTAATCTTATTCTTTTTGAGCAAGGCAGCCCAATCATTTGCGGTGTATCCGGCTAGTTTCCTAATATCGGCTATTGTGGTTACTTTTTCATTTTTAACCAATGTGCCAGTAAACGCCAGGTGATTGCCGGTCAAATTATCAACCTTAAAAACAGCCTCTACACTCTCTGAATTTTTTAAAGCTTTTAAAGTCTTTGATTCCTCAAGGCCATTCCAAAAATCAGCCTCGCTGCCGGTGTGGTTAGTAATGGCCGCGATGAATGCTTTTAGTGCCTCGCCCTTTAGGCCGGCCAGCGCAGCTTTTTGATAGCGTGCCGAAGGCATGCCGGTTACAGGGTGCTTTTCGGCATATGCCAGCAACTGATCATTTAATTGTTTGCGCAGCTTGTCAAACTCCGCAGTAATTGTAAACGCTATTTTATTTCTGTCAACGGCCTTTTGCAGCGCGTCCATTAATTTATCCGCAGGCGTGTGCATCAAAGCGTCGAACGTCTCTGTCACTTTTGCCTCAAAGCCGGCTGACGGTTGCCTTGCCGAAGATAACGCAGGAACGCCCTGGCTTAAAATGCCGAACCATACATAAGCCGGTACAGGGCAAAATGTTTCAAAGCGGGCAGCCATAGCCATTTGCTCAACAACCGGCATAGATAAACCGGTTTTTTTTGCCACAAAGCTAATGTCCGGATCATCGGTTGTCTCTGTCATTTTTGCCAAGGGTACGTCCGTAACGAAAGGCAGGATGGTATTCAGCAACAGGTAATAATCAGCTACGCCGGCAAAAGGCTTGCCGCTGAGGTCAAAGTTAACCTGCTGCTCGGCAGGAATGTCGTACTGTGTTTCGTTTTGTTTAAGTAAAGTTCCCTTTGTATCGTATAAGGCCACAACAAGTGCGGCAGTGCCGGGGCTTTTAAGTGTAAAGTTTATTGTGTAAGTGCCATCAGCAGCGGTTACTGTTTGTGTTATAGCGCTTTTACTCCGCATGCCCTGGTTAAATACTTTAACCGTGACGCCGGACATTAATTGCTGATAGGCATCGCGCACAGTACCATAAGTTTTGTATGCCTGTGCATTTTCAGAAACTGCCGCAGCAGTGGTGTTGTTTTCCATTTGGTATGTATTGGTTGGTGTTAAATATTTTTATTAATTATGTGTTTCCGGATCTTTAGTAGGGTTTCGCAGTACCTGCGTCAAACCGTTTTTGCAACTCCTGGCTATTTTTAAGATCTGTTGCATCCTGTCTACGCCTCCTTACATCTTCCGCTTTTTGGTTAATTATGTTGCCGCTTACAGTAATTAAGGTAGAGGCTACCTTCCATACGTCTTCAATGCTATGCCCTCCGGTAATTGTGTAGCCCTGCTTAAGGGACAGGCTAATAGTGGAGCTGTTTAAAACATCGATCCGTTGTTCCTGCGTTAGGCCATTGGCAAAATTGTAACCCAGCCTTAGGCCCTGGTTAAAGGCTTTTTCGTCTACTCCTTCTGCGCCTATAATGCGATCTTGCAAACTCGGGTTTATGCCATTTAAGGCAAGGTGATCTTCCTTCCACTGTTCCGATTTCCCCAGAAGATTGGCCGATAATCCGGCGGCAAACCCCGCAGCCGATCTGTTTGCTTTTTTTAAATCAATTGCTTCTGCGCCTGCACCTAAAGTTTGAATGGTGAGGATAATGGCATCTATTGGGTCGGGTCTAAGTCCTTCAATAATGTTCCACGCAGTAGAAAGGCCTTTTTTTGCAAGCCCTTTTGTCCCATCTTTTAGGGCCGCTTTTATGCCTCCCCCAACAGCTTCAGTCGTCGTCACGCCCGGTATGTGGGTAGCCTCTTCTAAAACATGTTGTGCGCTCCCTTCAGTGCCAAGGACATTTCCACCTTCGTGCGTATTGCCACCGCCATGGGTATATTGTTCCCCCTGCACGGTTTCAGAGGTTCCTCCTTTAGGGCCAGGCGGATTTTCAGGGTTAGGTGGCGGCGGGGGAGGATATTTCCGTTCGTTATCAAGATACTTTTTGTTTTCTGAAGCCTTGAGCTTTGACTTACGTTCAGCTTCGCTTTCTGATAGTGCAATAAGCTGCTTATTTAATTTTGGAACATGAATGTCTTTATCTGTTTCAATACTTACAATTAAAGTCCAAATCCTAAACGCTGTATTTATGGCTTTCCTCAATCCGCTCCGGCTTTGCACTATAATTGTCTCTTCAGGTGATTTACCCGTTAAATCCACGAAACGGACAGGGCTGCCTTTACAATACCTATAAACATTCAAGCCCCCTTTAATACCAACGGGATCCGCACTAAGCCATCGTCCCAGCCATGGCAGGTAATACCTTGCCCCGTGATATTCCAGGCCCGTTTCGTCATCGCGTTCCAATCCTGTATAGCGATACCGTTTGGCTGCTGCTGTTATTTGAGCATTAATGGCCTGGTAAGCTGTGCTGCCATAGGGGTAGTATTCCTCATACGAGATGATTGCCGCATTTGCATCCAGCTCAAGGCTTGATGAACCCTGGTGATTACTATATTGGTATCGGATAAGGCGCTCTGAAACAGCCGCGCCGCTTTTAATAGTTTTAGTTTCTACCAGTGCTGTTACATGCAAGGTTTCGGTTTCCTCCTGCACCACCCCTGCGCTGTTTGTCTTACGGTAAATCTCCAGGCCGCCCAGGTACGTCCTGTCTTCTTTGGCACCATCCAGCCGCTCAATTACTTTACGTACGCGATTGCCGCCTGCATAAACATAGTAGGCCTTACCCCCGCCCCCCAGGTCCGCCATTTGCAACTCATCTTTGTAGTTCCAGGTTAAGCCCCGCAATTGCGCCAGGTTTTCAATATTTCCGTGCGCATCATAGGTAAAGGCTTCGGTGCTGTTGCTTAGCGTATTGCTTTTTAAACGATTATTGGTTGTTTCATGTTGGTAGTTACGCGTCCAGCCGGCGGTTCCGGCGGTATGGATCATTTGCAGAATATTCCCTACCTCGTCGTACCGGTAGCTTTGGGTGTAATTACGCATTGCCGCGCCATCGCCCGGTTGCGGCAGATTAATATTTGAATCATCATTTGTTGTAGGTAAACTTTGGCCGATATGTTCGCGGCCTGTAGCTTTTAATAAACGGTATAAGGCATCATAAACAAAATCAGCCGACGGGCTTACCACTCCATTATTAAAAAAGGCTGTTTGCTGGGCTTCGTCCTTTATCGCCGATATGTTGCCGACAGGGTCGTAGGTATAGCTCAACTTTTGTAGCAGGTCGGTGCCGTTTTTGCCAGTTGTCAGTATCTGGCTAAGTCTTGATGTGTCAGGTTGATACCGGTAGCTGGTTTTAGTATTATTGCCGTACACGATGCTTTCCTGCCGGCCTTTTTCATCATAATTGATATCTTTAACAAAGCTGGTCTTAACCGATTCACCCCTCAGGTTTACGTCGACGGTATTTAATAGCCCGGCCTGGTTATAAGTTGGAGTGTAAACACTATTTTCAGGTGAGATAACTGTCACAGCCCTATTGAGGGCATCAAACATTGAGGATGAGTTATATACCGTTGTTTGTAATGCCGGATTTGCACTCCAGTCTATATTTGCTTTATAATCACTGCAAAGCTGCTGCGACGCCTGTAACAAATTACCCTTAAAGTCGAATTTAACACAGGTTGATAAACTGGCCGAATCAAACGATTGGTAGGCTTTGCCGCGCATGTTCAATGCTTTATCATTAGTCACACCTTCGCCATATATTGTTTTTTCTGTATTAATTTCCGCAGCAGTACCGTCCTTCATAAATACTTTTAGCGGCCGGTGCAGCTTGTCATATTCATAGCGGAACACATGTGCACGGCTATCGAAAGCCCGCATCGGCCTGCCCATAACATCCGAAACCGACCAGCGTTCGCCGGCGTCCATGGTAAGGATGTATAGTTTTGCGCCGAGCATATCATAGGTATATTGCTCCACGATGTTTCCACGCGCGTCCGAAACTTTAAGGGCGTTGCCTTTAATGTCAGTTTCGGTGGAGGTTTTGTATTTTCCAGCTGTTCCGTTATCAGCAACGCCTAAAAATGCCCCCCCCAGCGAGTCGAGATAGGTGATGGCAGGCGTATCAGCATGCGCCGCCGCTTTATCAGCCGCCGCTATTTCTTCAGGCGTTGCAATACCGGCTACAGGTGCGATTTTCCTCTCGGCATACCATTGGCTTTCTAATACTGTATCATTTTCGTCGAACGAGCGTTGCATCCAGGCGTCAAACTCTACCTTGCTGAGCGTTCCGTTCGGAAAGTCCGTCCTGATGGCCCGCCCGGCGCTGTCATAAGTTATCACGGGTGTTACGCCGCGTTCAACCAATAACTTCGAATCTTCAAAATCAGGTGTTGTACTAAAATAGGGTTCGTATTGCTTTACGGGCATACCCTTATTGTTCAATATCGTACGGCCGTTACCAATCCAGCGCAGGTTAGGTGTGGTATCAACAGGTACCACGGTTCCGTCTTCATTCTCCTGCAATGCAATACCGGGCTCGGCCTGCTTTTTTTGCATAATTACGCCGCCCGTACCTGTCATATAGCTATAGCTAACCTGGATTAGCGATGGCACGCCTGATGCCTGGCTGTCAAAATAGTGTGTCTCCTGTACTGTTGCTTTACTAAAATTGGGTTTACCGGCTGTTCTGTACACATCAAGGTTATATTCCAGCGTTGAGCCCGGCTTGTCATTTACCGAGGCCTCAGTTTTGGTTATATCCATCATATCCCCCTTGTTTTCCCCCTCCTTGCCCATTACAAAGGAGGCTGTAACCATGCCGAGCTCATCCGTACGCACGCCGCTGCGGTTATCATTAATATCGTAAATAAGGTATGGCGAAAGCGTGCGGTAATTAAAACCTGCTACACCGCCCTGGTTACCAAGCGCATCAATGGTTTGCTGTACAAAAAAGTGGTAATTAGCATCGTAGCCTATGGTTGTGTTTATCCCGAAGGGGTCGGTAGCTACGGTAACCTGGTAAAAATTCAAGGGATCCATTGTATGCGTACCGCTTGCTATCCAGTAGTTACCATCGTTAAAGTGTGCATATTTGCCTTCGGTAAGCAACATGTCATCGGTAACTTTTCCACCGAATATATTGTCCCTTAAACCGGGTGTAAGGGCCAGTTTGTACGACTGATAAGGTAACGCCAGTGATTCTATAGCGCCCAATGCCAGCGGGCCACCCAGGTCGTTTTTAAGGAATAGTGACCTGTTTTGGGTAAGCAGGCGCTTTTGTTTGATACCTGCAGATGGCGGGACTTCAAAAGCAATAACAGCAGCACTATCAAACCCGACTTTTAATTCATCAATAGTAAAGTATCCGCCTGTCGCGGGGGTGAATCCGGTTAATTCCCAGCTCATCGTTTCGAAGGGCAGGGGAAGGTGGTAGGCGTCTGCCGTATTGATACTGTTGGTGAAGTTATTTTGCGAACAAGCGATATGCGTTTTGGCTTGCCGGGCTTGCTCATCCGCGGTTAAGCCCGGGTCGGCTATTTTTCGTCCATAGGTTACGGTCGCTGCCTTCAGCACGTTGCCCAGGTCATCTGCCTCAAGGGTAATGGTGTGTGCAATGCGCGGATCGGCAGCATTACGTTCATAGCTATAGGCCAATGATTCACTTTGATGTACGCTGAATACGGCGTATTGATTTTGCAATTGCGGCTGATGGAATTTTATCAGGCAGCTATGGTTTGCCGTAGTATAAGGGATGTGCTGCACCTCGCTGCCGTCGGGCGTATATACCTCTACCCGCAAAGGCATGCCCTTACAAGCACGCAATGCCTGGCGCCATTCATCAATGGTAAGCGTAGCGGGTAGCGGCGGGTCTTCCACTGTTTTTTCGGGGACAGATGCGTTCTGAAAATACTCATGTGCAAACTGGTTCAGTATTTTTTCCTTATCCATGAATGCCCCCGTATGAAACCATGTTTTAGTAAGTACAGGTGGTTGAAAGAAATGCTCGTCAACCAGTTGGATCCCGCCATTCGGATCGGTGTTCTTCCTGTAGGCTTCAAAGTCTTCTGTGTCGGTCTGCTCAACCCTGCCAAACCCACGGAATTCGCGCTCAAGGTGATCATAGTAACCATGATGATAAGTGTACTGGCTGGTAAAACGGGTTTTGCTTATATCATCAGCCACTTCAACCTTACTCACGCACTGCACCGCAAAAGGCAGCTTAGTTACCCAGGGTGTTCCGGCTTGTTTATCCTGCAGGTAATAAGCAGTAGATGGCTGATACAGGATGCTGGTTTCTGCCCCCATGTTATTCCTGGTGGCTGTCATCAGGTAAGGCTTTTTGCCTGCCATAAGGTCGATGTACCGTAGGGGGGCGTCTGCGTGTCCAGGCAGCGGCGACGACCATACGATACACCCTGTGCCATTGCCCAGCAAATCGATGATCGAAATATTGCTATATCCGTCGATTTGAGGAAAAGGCAGCGGATTCACACCATTCACGATGTTTTGTTCACTTAAGCTGTTGCCGGCCTGATTAAAGTAAACCTTGAATGAATTATGCCCCAGATAAATAATATCATTGGTCCCTGAGCCATCTATATCTGCAAGCTTTATATAATGCGGGTTAAAGTTTTCGGGGATGTCGAACGCCTGGGTGCTGCCTAATGTTACCTTGGCGCCAAACTTGCCGTAGCCCAGGTTAGGCCAGTAAACAACCTCGTTGCAGCGGATTCTTACAATGTCCTTTTTTCCGTCGCCGTTCATATCAGCCAATGCTATCGACTGCGTGCTGTCGGCAAATACAATGTTCGGCCCGCGTTCTTCATCAATCTCTTTTCGTATGTCCCGGCTTGCTTCAAAACCTTCTTTCCCTTTAGAGGCATACCAGGTAAATACTTCATCTCCCGAGATCAGGATATCCAGCCGCCCATCGCCATTCAAGTCCAGGAATTTCAGGTTTGGGTCGTGCAGGTTAATATTCGGCACATCGTCAAAAGTTTTAAACGGCAGCCACTGGTTATCGTCATCCAGCTCGAAATATCCGTGCAGATCCATACTTACCAAAAACTGCTGTCCCTGGGCTTCAAGGTCCTGTAATTGCAACGCCCCGCTTGAAAGTCCCGTAGCGGATGGCCTGGAAGTAACCAATTCTGCAGGATTGAATTTGCCGTTACCCATATTGGATTTATAATACCAATTACCCGCCTGCTCGGTAAGAATGCCCGAAATGCCTTCATTATAAAGGTCTGTAAACTGGTAAGCCGCATTGTCAATACCGACCGGCAGGTTTTCCAGGCTTTCTGTTGACAATGTGTTTACATCTGTATTCCAGGCCGGCTTTTGGTAAGTAAATTCAGAAGGCGGTAGCGCTTTTACAGAATAAGAGCCATCAGTCTGCCTGATATAGCCCTTCGCCGTAACAGACGAAAGGAAGGTAAACGCCTCCCCTGCTTCGTAGTCAAGATCAAGCGACCGTACCAGGCAGGGCAGTGCGCCAAGTTCGGCGAAGTTGTGAAACATCAATATCCTGCGGCAAAGGCGATAGGTACGTATATCGAATCCTGCACGGCAGTCCGAAAAAGCATCCGTACGGGCCGGCCAGCCTTTGTCATCGGTTGGCAATGGTTTCAAGGCGTCATGCTCCCCGTAATCCATCACTAATTCCAGCAGGTAGTCTATACCATCCAGGAAATTTTGCCAATCTGAAAAATTAATATCCGATACATTGAAATGAACTTTATTGGCATATTTTATGTTTTTGAGATAGACATTGGTAAAGGCGGAGATATCATTCAAGCGGTTTTTCTCGTGAACAGCGCTTGGTATATTTGTCTTGTCTTCCTTTTTATATTCATATTGAAAACAATTGCCCATATTATCATAGCTGAACTCAAATAGCCATTTAAAGATCCTATCCGGACTGGCAGGGTCATATATTTGCGCTGTTTTGCTTTTCCCGAATATGGAAACAACATCGCCGCCGGTGGTAGTTTTCCAATAGGTATTGCCGTCGGCTTCCTCAATTTTTTCTATTCGTGTAAACGCGCCTTCGGTTCTTGGGGTATAGCGGGTAATAGTGATGCCATTAGCCGAAGAAACATCGTTAATCCAATTACCGGATGAATCTTTTATTAAGGTTGGAACAAGATCTTCGGCGCCGGAAAGGATAAAAATATCCGAGCCATCCGCATCGCGGTATTCAGGCAGCTTTTTGTCTGTTTGCCTTACGATAGAGCCCGGGGCGGCACCCCAGCCCAAGCCAAACGGACTATTCCCTATCCCAGAGCTGTAGCTGAGCGAAAGGGAAGGCATAAACCCGTTGCGCGAGGGAGAAAAAGGGAACGGGATATTGACAGAAGAAGTGCCATTTATCGCATTCACCGAAAATTTTTGGTCGATTGATTGAATTGCCCCACCGCCTTTGGGTAACGTTATCTGTGGCGCCTGCATAGTAGTAACCCCTGTTGGCTCATCGTTTACCTGTTTGCTTGCGGCGGGCGACGAATTATTTGATAAAGGATAGGCATTAGCATCATTCAATTTGTTCATAGGTGTTTTGTTAGGTTACTGATGTTTGTTTAAATGCATTAAGAAGCCATCCGCCGAAAAAACCAACAAGCTATTCCTGTATTCCTATGCTATTTGAAAGGAATGGCCTGGGGGCTTGTATAGCAGGACGCTGGTAGTTGCGGCGTTTCTCGTGCTAAACGATGATTGGAGTCTTTGTGATTGAATTCATTTTTTTCATGGTGGTAGATGTGTGATTTAAGTCGCAAAGCAACGATTTATTGAAATTGGCTTTATGGGTAATATTCCCTATTTTTTGTACAGGAATCCCTATTTTCTATTTCAACCAATTGCGCCGAACATTTTGAATACGTGTGGAATAAGCGATTTTTTTTCGCAATCATCCCCCGTTTTTGGTAAAAGCAGCAGATTATCGTTACCTTATTTTTGCCCTTACCAAGTCGTGAATACGCTAATTATGACAAGCCGGATAGGGCAATTATTATACTAAGCAGCAGATTCAGTTTTTGCTATTCCCAAGCGGCATAAGTTATAGTGCTTTAATAATACGTCGCAATGTATTTAAAAGCAAAGGGCAGCACTGCAACTGTGATAACTAACCACAATAACGAATACTATGGCGGCCACATTCCGCAGGATGCATTGGTTCCCCGGGGCGACGCTAAATTGGGTGGCATCAATTTTGACCAATGGTTTTCATCGCAGCCTGTAAAATCATAGTATACACCATAATATAGCGTATATCCGAATATTGTGAATTTAACTTGTAAAGACAATAAATTGAGGATCGTAAACACAAAGGAATTTTCCGGCGAAGTTCCTGCCTGAAAAAAATTACCATTGCCCTCCGTGGCTACACCCTTTCTCTAATCTTCCCCGGGCATTTTAAGAGAAGCTATTCTCCTCTATTCCTCTATAAATTGGTTCGGGAATTGTACCAGCGGGTTCACAAAGACCACCCAACAGGTCGAACGTTTAAGCTAAAAGGCGCATGAAAATGCGCCCTTTCTGTTTAAAATGCATTTTAAATGCAGATTTGACCACTTCGGTCAAAAAATAGTCAGATCATTTCAAATCAAAACATTTCATGGAGTATACGTTGCCTCCGAAAGATGGTTGCTTCTACAGCATTTGCTGAGTCAAGTAGAATAATAGACTATATTGCCGTCAAATTCTGCGGGAACCGGCGTGACAGGCACTATCTTATGAAAAACTCCAGAACAATAGAGAGTTTTTTATTTATTCACAGATAATTGCAGGTTGCCATACAGCGCCGCCTCCAGGCTATCATCTAGTTGATAAACATCGGGGTAGGTGACATACTGCCCTTCGTTAACCTCACAGGTTAGGTAAGTGATCTTTAAAGGAACTGGCTTTTTTAAATAAATATTCCTATTGATATTACCTGCGACGCCCTGGTGCAACGCTTTAATTTGGCCCGCGGATCTATCATTCTTTAACAATAGCGCAGCCAGCTTTTCTGCCTGTTCCACCCGGATGCAGCCATGGCTCAAATCGCGCTCCTCCTTTTTAAAAAGCTTTTGTTCCGGCGTATCGTGCAGGTAGATGTCGTAAATATTGGGAAAGCGGAAGATGATCAGACCGAGTGCATTATCGCAACCGGCAGATTGTCGTGCAAAATATTTTTCCGGCTGTCGCCGGACCAGGGCAAGTGCCGATTTATTGGCATCTACATAATTTCCTTTGCCATCATAAATAGCATAGTGATTAAGCTCCAGGAAACCTGTATCTGCAAGCGCTTTAGGAAGAATCTCCTTACGGAATATTTTGGATGGCACCTTCCATTCCGGCGCTGTGGTAAAATACCGGATCGTACTCAAAAGCGTGGGTGTGGGCGTACTGGGCTTACCAACGATCACGCGGAAGCGGCAGGTTGTATTTTTCAGGTATAGCTTCAGCGTATAAGAGGGAATATTGATGTGCATATAAACGCTGTCCTCCAGGTTCGCCCAGCGCAGCCGTTCCATATTGATAGCGATCTTTCTTACTTCCGCCTGGGGCACTTCATAGCAATCATCCTGGTAAATACCTTCCAGCAGATGCATGCGCCGCTGCATATCGGTATATTCTTTGGCTTTGGGTTCCGCTTCCTCGATGGTCTCCATGATCTTTCCGGTCCTGATACCCGCTATAAGCGCCCACGGGGCCTGAAAGCTCCCGGTGGTTATCGCATCTATCCGGCCAGACGGATAGTCCGGGTTCAGCTTGCCATAATGGAGGTGATTCATCAGGGTGACGATGGCGTCCGTAAGGACGATATCATATCTCGCCTGAAGTGCGGGCGTTACCCTGCCGGGTGTATCCAGGATCTGGTGCAGCTGGGTATAGGTCAACTCCCTGGGATGGTAATCGTTATGTGACAGCCCAAACTGTAAAACACAGTCGATCATGAGCATCGCCTGCCAGGCAGGTCCCATACCGTCTTGCGGCCGGATCCAGGAAGGCATATTTTCGCTGCCGGTATAGAACATGGAGACCGACTTGGGGTAATAAAGCTGCCCCCTCAATTCGCCGCTTTGCAGCTGCCGCCGAATTTCGCCGCTCAATGAACTGTCTGCAATCCCGGACTTGCCGGGCTGCCGGAATCCGCCACCTGCAAAACACGCGGAGAACTGAAGGTTGAGCAACAAAATGGCTGCCATGAATATCCGGAAAGGTTGGATCGCTATTTTCATAACCATTGATTAATAGCTCAAATATCCGTTACGAAGGGTTGTAAAATAATGATGCAAAAGGCACCAAAAAATGAACTTCAGCATAAAAGCTAAAAAAAAGCGCACGTGAAGCTCACGGCGCCTTTTCGGGTATTAATTACACGTCAGTTAATTCGAATTCACCGAATATAGATCGTCATAATGGCTATCCAGCACCAGCCGGAAGATATCCTGCTTTGCCGACCGGTAACGCCTGGTCAGTTCGCCCATCAGATTTTCGGGTTTTACCTGTACCTCGGCCAGGGCTTCCGTATCCTCAGGGATAACATCTTCCGCCATCAATTCCAGTTGGGTAAGCTGCCTGGATAAAAGGTCGCTGATCGCCGTTCCTTCTAATTCCTGAAGTGCCTTTCCGGCACCTACTAATTGCCGGATATGCCTCGCTCTGTAAACGAACAGTATACCGGTCAAGTAACTGCCGGAGAAAGCCGGTTTCCAAGCGCAAAAACTCCAGATCGGAAGACCATTTTTTAGCGATCACATAATATTGTAAGGATCGGGAGGATATTGATGGCATGGTTTCCATGGCAGTTTGATTAGCGGTTTAATAAGTGGCAAGATCGGGCGAAATAAGCTGCAGGACGATGACCGGGATCACTTTTAAGAATGATCCCGGTCATTAATGGTTTGCAGATAAGTAGCTCGGTTTTCACAAATCACAGAAAAGAACAGGGGGGGGGCAAAAAAATAGCACAGTGTCAGGCGTGTTCAAACCTATGGAAAA
>JAZJZL010000036.1:0-42496 GCA_040389845.1 Bacteroidota bacterium | reverse complement strand
CGCTCCAGGTCCTCCCGGTGATCGGGGTGCGCCAGTCCGATCAGCAATTGCGCCCGTTGTTTGAGGTTTTTGCCGAACAGGTTCGCAATGCCGTATTCTGTGACCACCCAATGCACATGTCCCCTGGTGGTGACTACACCCGCCCCTTCATGCAGAAAGGGCACGATCCGGCTTACACCCTTATTGGTTTGGGAAGGGAGAGCGATGATCGGCAGGCCACCTTCAGACAGCGAAGCACCACGGATAAAATCCATCTGTCCGCCGATACCGCTATATTGGTAGGTGCCGATGGAATCGGAACAAACCTGCCCGGTAAGATCGATCTCGATGGCACTGTTTATGGCGGTTACCTTTGGGTTTTGCCGGATAATGCTGGTGTCATTAACATAGCTGATGTCCATAACCCGAACAGCAGGATTGTCATTAACGAAATCATACAGCTTCCGGGTGCCCGTTATAAAGGCGGTGACTGAACGGCCGGTATTTAACTTTTTTTTGCTGTTAGTGATAATGCCCCGCTCTATTAGCGGAATGATTCCATCCGAGAACATTTCGGTATGCAGCCCCAGGTCCTGGTGGGTGGTGAGGTTTTTTAAGACCTGGTCAGGAATGGCGCCGATGCCCAGCTGAAGGGTTGCGCCATCTTCTACCATCGATGCTACGTGGTAGCCGATCTTTTCGATCACCAGGTTCGTCTGGAAGTCATAATTAACCTCCGGGAGCTCGCTTTGTTGCCAGACCATCGCTTCGATCCTGTTGACATGAATAAAACCTTCTCCATGTGTTCTTGGCATAAGGGGGTTGACCTGGGCTACCACGTGTTTTGCGGTATCCGCCGCCGCGCGGGCGATATCTACGGAAGTTCCCAGCGAACAATAACCATGTGCGTCCGGAGGTGACACCTGGATCAGCGCGACATCGATCGGCAGGATATTCCTGCGGAATAATTGCGGGATCTGGCTGAGAAAGATCGGCACATAATCCCCGTCTTCGCTGTTGGCTACGTTGCGGGTAGCCGCGGAAACGAACAAGGAATTGAAAAAGAAAGACTTCCGGTGTTCGGGTTTATCAAAATTCACACCGCCGAGCGTCGTAATGCTGACCAGCTCCACGTTATATAATTCATGATGCCTGTCCTGCAACGCCTCCACCAGGCTCACCGGCGTGGATAAACACCCGGTGCCCCGGCATGACGATCTTCAGCGCTTCGGCGGCGGTTTGATAGGTTATTTCGGTCATATTCACTAAAATTTGATGACCTAAAAGTAGCATGGGTAAGCTCCCTGCCCCATGACCGGGCGCAGTTAAAAATATGATACTGGTCACAGCAGCCCCTTACCCTCA
Organism: Bacteroidota bacterium; assembly: GCA_040389845.1. Lineage (GTDB taxonomy): Bacteria > Bacteroidota > Bacteroidia > Sphingobacteriales > Sphingobacteriaceae > Mucilaginibacter. The sequence goes on along the minus strand of JAZJZL010000036.1, from coordinate 41,152 downwards.
ACTATACATTAATCACGCTCAAAAAGCCATCGCAGTGGTTTTCTTTTCGGCCTGGGCTTCAGACCGAATTTTTTGATGCTGTTTTCGCGGATCAGGGCCACCGCCTCGGCGATGTCATCGGTCACCAGGTACAGACTCGTATCAAGGTCGCCGATTGTGGCATTTCGCTGCATGACCGCGATATGCGCCAGCAATTCCTGGTGATATTCTTTACCGAAAATAATCACCGGGAAATCATGGATCTTGCGGGTTTGGATCAGTGTGAGCGCTTCAAAATATTCATCCAGGGTGCCAAAACCGCCGGGCATCACCACGAAGGCAAAGGAATATTTGACCAACAGCACCTTCCGCAGGAAAAAATGCCGCATATAAACCCATTTGTCCAGGTAGGCATTCGGATCCTGCTCTACAGGCAGCTGAATATTACAACCCACAGACCTGCCACCCACCTCGCGGGCGCCACGATTGGCAGCCTCCATTAGCCCCGGGCCCCCACCCGTCAGTATGGTAAAGCCCAGCCTGGCGAACTCTGCCGCCGCCTTTCGGGTCAGCTCATAGTAAGGATGGCCCTCCTGGAACCGGGCGGAGCCAAAAATGGTGATGCAGGGTCCGAGAAAATGAAGTGCCCGTAACCCGTGGATCAGATCGTACATGGTTTGTAAAGTAAATTTCAACTCCTTCAGCCGCGAATGCGGGCCGTCCAGGAATTGTATCTCAGTAGTACTTGTTTTCATCTCGTTTAGAAATTAAGGGGCTAAATAACCCGGTTGTTCTTGCGGGCTCCTACACGACTGAACCAGCGGTAAAACCATTGTTTTAAAATTTCGGCACAGAACAGGTAGGCCACGATGATCAGCAGCATATAGCCGTAATAGGCAAGGGAAAGTGGTACAAATCCAAACCAGGCCGCAGCCGGGCTTACCGGAATAAAAAGAATGGCCAGCAGCACCATGATCGTAGCCAGCGCAAGGTATCTTCCTGGCAGGCTCCTGAAAAATGGTAGCCGCGTCCGGATGATCAGCACTATCAGGATGGCGGAGATCACGGACTCGGTAAACCAGCCAGTCTGAAAGGTCTTTTCATTGGCATGCAGTATCAGCAGCAAAACGGCAAAGGTGCAATAATCAAATACCGAACTTAGCAGCCCGAAAAGTATCATAAACCGTCGGATGAAACGCATATCCCACCGCTGCGGCGCCCCGATGTTCACCGCATCAACCCGGTCGGTAGCGATGGCCATCTCCGGAAAATCGGTCATCAGGTTGGTCAAAAGCACCTGTTTAGGCAGGAGCGGCAGGAAAGGCAAAAACAATGATGCGCCAGCCATACTGAACATATTGCCGAAGTTCGCGCTGGTGGCCATGAAAATATACTTCATGGTATTGGCGAAGGTCTTCCGACCTTCGATAATACCGTCTGCCAGTACCTGCAGATCCTGGCTCAGCAGGACAATATCCGCAGCCTCTTTAGCGACATCTACGGCAGTATTAACAGAAATTCCTACATCGGCGGCATGTAATGCCGGCGCATCGTTGATACCGTCCCCCATAAATCCGACGACATGGCCTGCCTTTTTCAGTAACACGATGATCCGCTCCTTTTGATTAGGCTCCACTGCGGCGAAAATATCCGTCACCACAGCCTGGTGCTGCAAAGCCGTGTTGCTCATGAGCTGCAATTGCTCGCCGGTCAATATACGGGGATCTTTCATGCCGATCTGCAACGCGAGACTTCGGGCCACCAGCTCATTGTCGCCGGTAATCAGCTTAAGCGTTACGCCAAGCAAACCCAGGTCGCCGATGGTTTCGCCAATACCTTCTTTGGGCGGATCGAACAGGGTAATAAAACCGGCGAACACCATACCGCACTCGTCATCTTTGGTGAATTCCGGGGTAAGGCCGGTAACTTTGTAAGATAGCGCCAGCGTCCGTAATCCGGCTGCACTGAATTTCGCATATTGCTGCAGCACTTGCTTCTTAACCGCGTCGATTGACAAAACGTTCCCGTCCTGCACAATGTGGTCGCAGCAATCCAGCACATTTAAAAAAGCGCCTTTGGTAATAGCCAGTCCAGTGTCGCCATTCCCGACCAAAACGGTTAGCCGTTTACGGCTAAAGTCATAAGGAATCTCAGCCAGTCTTTGATAATCACCGGAAGCCGCACCACCGGCAAGGATCAATGCTTCGTCGATAGGATTCGTGTAACCCTGCTGCAGACTGGCATTCAGGCAGGCATATTCCATAACTTTATTGCTCTTTTTGCCGGCGGCATCATAACAGCCCTCCAGTGTTACTTTCCCCTGGGTGATGGTCCCGGTCTTATCCGAGCAAAGGATATCCAGGCTGCCAAGGTTCTCTATAGAGGAAAGCCGTTTGACGATTACCTGTTTTTTTGCCATACGCCGGGCTCCCGCGGAAAGATTGACACTGATAATAGCAGGCAGCAGCTGCGGTGTCAGCCCGACCGCGAGCGCCAATGAAAACAGGAAGGAATCCAATACCGGCTTGTGGAGCAGTACATTAATGGCGAAGATAACCAATACCAGGAGCAGCGTGATCTCCATAAGCATATAACCGAACCGGCGGATACCCTGTTCAAATTCGGTTTCGGCTGCTTGCCGGGTCAGTCCGGCCGAGATATGACCAAACTCCGTACCGGGCCCGGTCATCACGATCAGTGCGGTAGCCGTTCCGCTGATGATATGGGACCCCATGAATAATACATTGGCGCGCCCGGACAAGGACGAACCGGCGGGAACTTCCCCGCATCGTTTTTCTACCGGGAAGGTCTCCCCGGTAAATGCCGCCTCGTCGGTAAATAACTCACTTGACTCCACGATCAGGCAATCGCCGGGAACGAGGTCTCCGGCAGCAAGGTGGACAATATCGCCGGGAACAGCGTCCTCCACTGCGATATCGCAAAATTCCCCGTCACGCGTCACCGTGCAATGCACACGGACGAGTTTTAACAGCTCGTTGACGGCATCTGCAGCGCCCTTTTCCTGGAAATAGCCCAGCAGACTGCTGATCAAAACTATAACCAGGATAATGATTGTGTCAGCAGCATCCCCCAAACCGGCCGACAGTAGCGCCGCGACGATCAGCAGCAGGGTAACGGGGCTCCTGAATTGGGAAAGGAACAAAAGCCATCGCGACCTGGCCGGGTTGAACCGGAGCGTATTGGCGCCATAAACCAGTAACCGTCGCTTAGCCTCGGCAGCGCTCAGGCCTCCCGGGCCACAGCTCAACTCGTCATACACCGAGGCTAAGGGAAGGCTCCAGAAATTATCCAGACCGTTTGTCTCCATTTTCATGAGTGAATATTTAAAGCGGGAATATGAGGATCGGGATAGTGATATCCGCCGGTAATACATCGCCTATCCGCCGCCCTATCAGCTCCTCAAAATGGTAACGGTGGTTGACCAGCACCATCAGGTCGTTATGCAGTCCGTTGATCAACACATCTACAGCCAGGTGCAGGTCCCTTTCCCGGGTATTACTTAGCATTATTTTTTCGTAATGCGCATGGGGATGAATATCCTTTCTGAAAATCTCTTCGGCGTAAGAGTCGGCTATGTCCGTCAGTCCCTTTGCCGACAAATGGGCGACAGATATCCCGGCATCGAACGGTGCAGCCAGCAGGCCCAGGAATTTCAACACAAACTGGCGGCAGTAACGCAGGTCGGCCAGGTAAACAATACGCTCCGGCCGTTTCAGCCCCCAGCTTTTCGGAATCAGCATCAGCGGGCAACGCACCCGGTTCAGCACAGATTGTATATTCAGCCTAATCCCTGAGGACGCTTTTGAAAGTGTGTCCGGCATACCTTCCACCATCAACCAAATGTCCCTGCGGATGATCAGCGCGATCAGATCGTCTAACGGAAGATCAGAAATATCAAGTTCAGAAATTTCAGGTAGATAGGCCGCATCCGGGTCTATCCGCTGCCTGAGCGATTCAGAGGGCGATAAATAAGGTTCTTCAGCTGATTCAGCCCCTGCGCCGGCAAGCACAGGTTCGCCGATGGTTATACGTTTCGCCTTTACAGTATCAGCGATCAGGAGATCGGCGTGGACCGCCTGGGCAATCATCAAAGCAAAGGTTGCAGCATGGTCTGCCTCCGGGCTGTGGTCGGTTATCACAAAAACGGTTCTCATATCCGGTGGGTTTTAAGGTTGTACGATGGTTTCTCGCTGGGATAATTTCCAGTCCTTGATCTCTGGCAGATCATCCAGGTTAGCACAAATATACGCTTCGTGTTCCGCCAGCCTCCCCTGGCAATATTGTAAAAAAGCATCCGATCGCTGCCGCATCCGGGAGCCCCGTTTGACCGCTTCCATAGCCAGGTGAAAACGGCTCATCTGGTTCAGTACCACCATATCAAAGGGTGTAGTAGTAGTTCCTTCTTCCATATACCCGCGCACATGGAAACGGGCCGGATCCGGTCGCCCATGCACCAGGTCGTGGATAAGCCTCACATAACCGTGAAAGGCGAAGATTACCGGGGTCGAATCAGTAAATAGTTCACTAAAAAGTTCGGAACTCATACCATGCGGGTGATAGGCAACCGGCGAAAGTGCCATAAGGTCAACCACATTCACCACCCTAACCTTCAGATCGGGAAAATGCTGCTGCAGAAGTTCCGCGGCAGCTACAGTTTCAAGCGTCGGAACATCCCCCGCACAGCCCAGTACTACATCAGGTATGGAACCTTCGCAATTGCCGGCCCATTCCCAGTCCGAGGCACCCTGTGCGCAATGGCGCACGGCCTGCTCCATATTCAGCCATTGAAGCTCCGGCTGTTTGCCGGCGATAACCACATTCACATAGTCCTTGCTTTTGAAACAGTGGTCCATAACGGATAGCAGGGTATTGGCATCCGGCGGAAGATAGATCCGTATCACCGCGCTCTTTTTATTGACCACTGTATCGATAAAGCCGGTACCCTGGTGGCTGTAGCCATTATTATCCTGTCGCCACACATGCGACGTAAGCAGGTAATTGAGAGATGCAATCGGTTTCCGCCAGGGCAGTTCCCGCGAGGTTTTGATCCATTTGGCATATTGGGTTACCATGGAATCGACGATGGTCACAAATGCTTCATAACAGGGGAAAAGCCCGTGCCTCCCGGTAAGCAGGTAGCCTTCGAGCCAGCCTTCACAAAGATGCTCGCTCAATACTTCCATCACCCGGCCATCCTTCGCCAGCTTATCGTCACCCGGAATGATTCTTTCCATCGAGCAACGCTCCGTAACCTCGAAGACGGCCTCCAGGCGGTTGGAAGTGGTCTCGTCCGGGCAGAATAACCGGAAATTATTGGCTTCTTTGTTCAGGGTAAAAATATCGCGCAGGTATTTTCCGAAATTCCGGGTGCTCTCGGCTTCAATGGTTCCCGGGAGGTCAACCCTGATACTGAAATCAGCGAAATCCGGCAATACCAGGTCCTTTAACAGCAAGCCGCCGTTGGCGTAGGGATTGGCGCTCATACGCTTTGATCCAACCGGCGCAAGCTCCGCGAGCGCAGGCAGCAACCTGCCATGTTCGTCAAAAAGTTCGTCAGGGCGGTAACTCTTCATCCAGTCCTCCAGCAATACCAGCTTGCCGACCTCCTCGCGAACCCCCGTGACCGGTACCTGGTGTGCACGGAAAGTGCCTTCGATCGGTACGCCGTTCCAGGCCCTGGGACCGGTCCAGCCTTTTGGCGTCCGGAGAACGATCATCGGCCAAAGTACCTTTTCCACAAGACGCTGTTCGCGCGCCTGTTGCTGGATGAGCCTGATTCGGCGGTAGGCCTCATCCAGCGTTCCGGCCATCCTTTGATGCACCGCCATCGGGTCATCGCCCTCCACAAAGAAGACATCATATCCATAACCGCTGAATAGCTGCGTGAGCTGTACATCGTCCATCCGAGCCAGCACGGTCGGACCTGAGATCTTATAACCATTCATATGCAGGATCGGCAGGACCGCGCCGTCGCGCGCCGGATTGAGAAAGGCGATAGACTTCCAGCTTCCTTCCAGCGGCGCAGTCTCCGCCTCGCCATCCCCGATAATACAGGCTACGAGGAGGTCGGGATTGTCAAAGGCCGCTCCGAACGCGTGCGACAGCGCATAGCCCAGCTCACCGCCCTCATGGATAGACCCCGGGGTATGCGCACTGACATGGCTGGGGATCCCGCCTGGTGTGGAAAACTGGCGGAACAACGTGCGCAGGCCTGCCTCGTCCTGCGAAACCTTTGGATAAACTTCCGAATAGGTGCCTTCCAGGTAGGTATGCGCCAATATAGCAGGCGCACCATGGCCAGGGCCACAAATGTAAAGGATATCCGCACCGGTGTTTTTGATCACGCGGTTCAGGTGGACATATACCAGGTTCAGCCCCGGAGACGTGCCCCAATGCCCCAGCAGGCGCGGTTTGATGTGTTCCGGCCTGAGCGGCTCTCTCAGCAATGGATTTTCCTGCAGGTAGATCTGCCCGGCTGCCAGGAAATTAGCCGCCTGCCAATAAGCGTGCAGATTGTTTAATTCGGATGGATTCAATGTGCTCATTACATGCTATTGTTAAGGATGTGTTTCTTCAGTAAGCTGCCTGGTATGCCTGGCGATCATAGCGGCTTCATCTGCCGCCAGTACCATAACCCTGACACCGGAGCCCCGGACGGATATCCGCCCGTTCCCCTTATTATTTTTATGACGATCTATTTTAATACCTAAAAAACCAAGGTGCTCACAGATTTGTGCACGGACCACCGGCGAGTTTTCACCGATGCCGCCTGTAAAGACCAGCACATCAAGGCCGCCAATGGCCGCCGCCAGCGCGCCCACTTGTTTTCTAGCCTGGTAACAAAACAAGTCAATGGCTGCCTGTGCCTCCGTATTATCCGGCGAACAGCCGGTAAGAACAGCCATATCCCCCGTGCCGGCAAGAGCCTTTAGCCCGGAAGAATGGCTGAGCAGGTCGTCCAGTTGTGGAACGGTAAGCTGGTGCTGCCGCAGCAGGAACAGGATCACACCCGGGTCAAGGTCACCCGGACGTGTACTCATGACCAGCCCGCCGAGGGGGCTTACCCCCATCGTGGTGTCGGCGCCCCGGCCATCCTTCACTGCGGCCATACTGGCTCCGCTGCCCAGGTGGGCTATGATGATTTTTTTCTTGTTGATTTTTTTGTGTTTTGAGCAAAGTTGATCCATGATACTTTCGTAGGAAAGACCATGGAATCCATAACGCATGAGCCCTTTTTCCCGGTATTCTGCAGGCAGTGCATACGTGCTGGCATAAGCGGGCAGTTCCCGGTGAAAAAATGTGTCGAAACAGGCAACCTGCACGGCATCCGAAAAGGCCTCGCCGAAGGTCTTGATCAGCGCGATCTCATTAGGCAAATGGTTTGGCGCCAGGTATTCCAGCCGGCGCAATTCCTTGAGCAACGCCGGGCCGATCAGCTCACACTGACGGTGATCGGGCCCTCCTTGCACCACACGGTGGCCGATGGCGGTAACCGGGTATTTTGTACGGTAGTCATGCAGGAAGGAAATCACTTCTTTCTCCGCATTAGCCAGGGTAAGGTTCCTGACGGCATGGCTGATGATCACTTTTCCTTTCCCGTCTTTAACTGTCATATGCGGGTCGCCTGGCCTACGTTCGCAGATCGTTCCGCTGAGTTCAAGGGCAAGCGTAATACGCTCAAACAGCGAGAACTTCAGGCTGGACGAGCCGCTGTTGATCGTGAGAAGATATCCGGTTTTTATATTTTTCATGACGGGATGCTCGTTTTGGGAATTTTCCAGCAGCTAAATTACCTTGTAAACGATGGCTGAGAAATGACGGGAGGGCGCTGCAAATGTGATTGACATCACTTGAAGCCAGCGCGACATTTTAAATGTATCTGGCATAGAAAAAAGTACCGGCCACAAGCCAAACAGCGAAACATTTAACCTGCTGCGCGAAAAAATATAGACAAACCGCTCCGGTAAGAAAATGATGAGAGTCACTTTTTTGACTGTATTTTATTACGTTTTCTGTTAACTTTAATTATGGATATTTGTGAGGAAAATCACAAAACCGACAAGATCTCGAGCATGGAAAACGCGGCACTTCTTAAAGCCATTATTGATAACGCTATAGATGGCATCATTACCATTAACGGCCGCGGGATCGTAGAAACTATAAACCCTTCGGCCTGTAAGCTTTTTCTATATACACCGAAAGAGGTGATCGGCAACAATATCTCCATGCTAATGCCTGCGCCTTATAAAAGCGAACATGATGAGTATATCGCCCGTTACCAGCAAACCCGCGAGCCGCATATCATTGGCATCGGACGGGAGGTTACCGGCCTGCGTAAAGATGGTACGACTTTCCCGTTCCGCCTGGGGGTAAGCGAAGTGGAATTCGCGGAACGCAAGATATTCACCGGCTTTATTCATGACCTTTCCCGGGAAAAAGAAGCAGAGGAGCAACTGAAAGAATATGCTGCTCATTTGGAAGACCTGGTGGAAAGCCGTACCTCTTCCCTTAGAGAATTGGTTCTGGCGCTGGAACAGGCAAAGGAGGAGGTCAGCTCCTCCCTGGTCAAGGAAAAGGAACTCGGCCAGTTGAAGAGCCGCTTTGTTTCAATGGCTTCTCATGAATTTCGTACACCATTGAGCGCCGTGCAGTTGTCCGCATCTCTCATCGAAAAATATGCCCAACCCTACGATAACGAACATATCCGCAAGCATGTGGCCAAGATCAAAGGTTCCGTGGGTATCCTGACCGGCATCCTGAACGACTTTTTGTCCCTGGAAAAGCTCGAAGCCGGGAGAGTGGAGGTGTCGTGTTCATCTTTCGACCTTGTTAAATTCTCAGAGGAGATTACCGAAGAGCTCCAGTTGGTGGCCAAACAGAACCAGAGCATAATTTACCAGCATACGGGTATAGCCAGCCAGGTTGACCTTGACCAAAACCTGCTGCGGCATTGCGTGACCAACCTGATCGCCAACGCCATCAAATACTCCGGTGAAAACACGTTTATTGAATTTAATACAGACATCAGTTCAAAACGCTGTGTGATCACGATCCGGGATAACGGCATCGGGATCCCGGAAGCAGACCAGAAGCACTTGTTCGAAGCATTTTTTCGGGCGCATAACACCGGTAATATACCCGGCACAGGGCTTGGGCTCAATATTGTGGCCCGCTATGTTGGGCTGATGAACGGCCAGGTCGATTTTAAAAGTAACGTTAACCAGGGCACCTTATTCACTATGACATTCCCTACAATATGAAAAAGAAAGTACTCATCATCGAAGATAACAATGATATCCGCGAAAATGTAGTGGAAATACTGCAACTGGCGGGCTATGAACCGCTGGAGGCCGGCAACGGTAAAACTGGTGTAGAGCTGGCGATCAGCCACACTCCGGATATCATCCTGTGTGATATCATGATGCCTGAGCTGGATGGTTACGGCGTGCTGTATATGCTCAATAAAAACCCCGAAACGGCTGCAATTCCCTTCATTTTCCTGACGGCAAAAGCAGAACGCGTTGATCTGCGGAAAGGTATGGAAATGGGCGCGGACGATTACCTGACCAAGCCCTTTGATGACATTGAACTGCTGAACGCCATCGAAACGCGGCTGAAAAAACAGGAGCTTCAGAAAAAATTCCACAGCAGGTCGCTTGACCGGTTGAATACGATCATCGGTAAAAATGAAGGGTTGAACGAATTGAAGAAGATCATCCAGGAAAGAAGAAGCCGCGTTTTTAAAAAGAACCAGGTGATTTATTATGACGGTGATCGCGGGACGGGCCTTTACCTGGTCATCAGCGGCAAGATCAAAACTATCCGCCTGGCCGAGGACGGCAGGGAACTGATGACTGGCATCGTAGGCGATGAGGAATACCTTGGCGTTAATGCGCTACTTTCAAACGCCCCTTATACCGACACGGCTACAGCGATGGAAGATAGTGTGGTTGTTCAAATACCAAAAGATCAGCTAGATCAGTTACTGAACCAATACCCTGAAGTTGCCCGCGAATTTATCAAGCTGCTTGCAAACGACGCGCGGGAAAAAGAAGACCAGCTGATGCAACTGGCGTATCACTCGGTCCGTAAAAGAATGGCGGAAGCCATGATCAGGTTACACCGCCAAAGCGGTGCCTCTACCGAGGGATTTAAGATCACGCGCGAAGACCTGGCGGCCTTGGCCGGAATGGCCACGGAAACCGTCAGCCGTACCTTATCCGATTTTAAGGATGAAGGACTCATCGAAAAGAAGGGAAGCCAGATCACACTGTTGGAACCCGGGAAGCTCGAAAAGATGAAAAACTGACAACTGTCATTAATTCTGCTGACATCGCTCATTCTATAGCCGCCGCCGGAACAATAGCTTTGTTAATCAAAACTATTTCGAATGAAAGCGGTAGCGTACAGCATCAAACCTTTTGAAAAGGAATACCTGGCGAAAGCCAATCAGAAAAAGCATGATATCACGCTGATCTCCAACCCGCTGGGCCCGGACACAGCGATATATGCACAGGGCAAGGATGGCGTGATCGTCTTTACGAACGACGATGTTTCGGCACCGGTGGTCGCACAATTGGCTGCGCTCGGCATTAAATTTATTGTGACCCGTTCCTCTGGCATTGACCACATCGACCAGCAGGCAGCAGCAACAGCGGGAATAAAGATCGCCAACGTGCCCTCCTACTCCCCGCAGGCAGTCGCCGAACATGCCGTGGGGATGGCGTTTGCCCTCAACAGGCAGGTGATGAAAGCCGACCAGCATAGTCATGAATTTGATTTCCGTAATGACGAACTGGTAGGTTTTAATTTCGCCGGTAAAACCGTCGGGGTGATCGGCCTGGGTTTTACCGGGCAGGCGGTAGCATCCATCTATCATGGTATGGGCTGTAAAGTGATCGGTTATGACCTTAATTTTCCGCGCAACGTACGCTACATCCGCCAGGTCTCCCTGGAACAGCTGTTACAAACTTCAGATATCATTTCCCTGCATATCCCTTTGACCGCCAATACGCGTCATTTTATTAATGACCAGACATTGGGGCTGATGAAGCCGGGAGTGATGCTGATTAATACCTCACGCGGTCCCCTCATCGATACCCAATGCGTGCTGGAAGCCCTGGAGAGCCGTAAGATTGGCTACCTCGGGCTCGACGTCTACGAATTTGAAAAAGGGCTATTTTTTGAGGATCACCAGCATGACCAGGTTAGAGATGAACTGCTGGTGAAATTGATGAGCCATCCTAACGTGCTCATCACCCCCCACCAGGCCTACCTGACGCGGGAAGCGCTGCAGGAGATCGCCGATCAGACCATCAAAAATCTAGACCTTTGGCAAGCAGGCAAATGCGTCGGCAAGGCCTGCGCCTGCGCTAAAAATTGTCAGAAAAACCTGGAAATTGAAAAACCTGTTCATTCCTGAACTATGGAAAATATCCTGAAAGTACTCAGCGACAAATACAACGTCCCGGTACCCCGCTACACCAGCTATCCGACAATGCCCTATTGGGACAACCAGACCTTCAGCGAAAAGTTATGGAAAAGATCTGTCCAGCTCAGCTTTGACGAAAGTAATGCGGAATCGGGCATCAGTCTTTACATTCATCTCCCGTTTTGCGAGAACCTTTGCACGTATTGCGGCTGTAATACCCGAATCACCAAAAATCACCAGGTGGAAGTACCGTATATTGCCGCGGTATTAAAAGAGTGGGAAATGTACAAGTCTCTGTTTAAAGATGTTCCGGTCATACGCGAACTGCATCTCGGCGGAGGGACACCAACATTTTTCAGCGCGGGCAATCTGCAGAAACTGATATGCGGCCTGCTGGCGGGAGTTCAGATCCACGAAAAAGCCGAATTCAGCTTTGAAGCTCACCCGGCCAATACGACCGTCGATCACCTGCAAACCCTATATGACCTTGGATTCAGGCGCCTGAGCCTTGGTATCCAGGACTTCGACCCTAAAGTGCAGTTTATCATCAACCGCCAGCAAACCTTTGAGCAAGTGCAGGCCGTTACCCAACAGGCACGCCGCATCGGCTACACTTCTATAAATTATGACCTGATCTATGGCCTTCCGCTTCAAAATCTGGAGGGATTGATAAATACCATGAATATCGTCAGCGGTCTAAAACCGGACCGGATCGCATTTTACAGCTATGCCCACGTACCCTGGGTGAAACCCGGGCAGCGCCGCTTCACAGAAGTTGACCTGCCGGATCCCGAATTAAAAGGTAAACTACAGGATATCGGCCGCAGCCTGCTGACCAGCTTCGGTTACCGTGAGATCGGTATGGACCATTTCGCCCTTCCCGGCGACGAGCTCCTTGAGGCAGCCGATACAGGAGGACTGCATCGCAACTTTATGGGCTATACCCAGCAGCATACACAACTGCTGATTGGCCTTGGCGTGTCTTCTATCAGCGACTCCTGGTATGGATTTGCACAGAATCTAAAAACCGTGGAAGAATACCTGGCCATCATTGCGGCGGGCGAATTTCCGCTGATGAAGGGCCACCTGCTTTCTGAAGTGGACCTGGTATTGCGCCGGCATATCCTGGACATCATGTGCAAAGGCGAAACCCGCTGGAACCAGCCGGAAACCGGCGCGGCTATCATTTCGGAGGCACTGCCCAGGTTGACCGGGATGGAAACAGATGGTTTAGTAGTACGCTATCCCGACGGACTTATTGTAACCACGCTAGGTAAGCGGTTTCTGCGAAATATCTGCATGTGCCTGGATGCGCGCTTGTGGGCTGCTCAGCCAAAGACGCAACTGTTCAGCATGGCGGTTTAAACTGCCAGTGGTCCGCGGCCGGAAATGGCCAATGAACCTTCACTGAGCTCCCGAAGCATCCGGATAAATATTAGGGAATCATTCAGGCTTTCTACCAGTTGCATCTGCTCGCCGCCGGCGGCGATAAATTCGTCCCGGTATTCGGCGCCGATCTCCTGGATCGTTTCCAGGCAATCTGAAATAAATGCCGGGCAAAGTACCAGCAATCTTTTTTTTCCGGCAGCAGCCAGTTGTTGAATGACCGTGGAAGTGTAAGGCTGGATCCATTCCTGCTTGCCCAGCCGCGACTGGAAGCAAATGGTAAACTCAGAAGTGTTAAGCTGCAATTCGGCCGCGATCAGGCGCGCACTCTCGTGGCATTGCGCAGCGTAACACAGCTTGTTTTGCGAATTTATTTGCTGACAACAACCCGCATCGTGCCCCCCACACTTTCCCGAACCAGCGCAATCCCGAAGATGGCTGAGCGGCAAGCCATGAAAGCTAAACAAGGTGTGGTCATAGTCAGCCAGGTCGTGCCTTCTTGCCTTAGCGGCAAAGGCCCGGATAAACAACCGATGGTTATAAAAGGGGCCGGAAATGGTAACAGGAGGAATTGTATGCCAGGTGCGGATAACGCGCATAACCTCGGCGATCACGGAGCCGTTCGTGGCTGATGCATATTGCGGAAAAAGCGGGATAATCTGAATTTCATCTGCAGTAGCAGCTTTGAGTTTCGCGAGGCCGTCAGCTATGGAGGGTTGTTGGTAGCGCATCGCCAGCTCAACAACGTACTCATCCCCTAATTCCTGCTGTAGCAGCTCTTGCTGCAACCTGCTGTTGTACAACAAAGGCGAGCCGGTTTGCGGGTCCCAAATTTCCTGGTACAACCTCGCCGACTTTGGCGCCCGGAACGGGACAATGATCCCCCGGACGAGCAAAAAACGCAAAAAAGGGTGAATATCAATCACCCTTTCATCCATCAAGAATTCAGTTAAATATTTACGTACATCGGCAACACTTGGACTGTCCGGCGTGCCCAGGTTGACTAAAAGGATTCCTTTAAGCATCAGTAATGCGCTTTAGGGCCTGGCAATTTCCAGTACCACCCGGCCGTCTATCAAACCTTTTTTCATGTCATCAAACACGGTATTGATGTCTTCCAGTTTTGCTGTGTGTACCCTTGCTTTCACTTTGCCTTCAACCGCGAAAGCTACAGCTTCTTGCATGTCCTTGCGGGTGCCCACGATCGAGCCCCTCACCGTGTAACGGTTCAACACCGTATCAAAGATGGACAGATCGAAACTGCCTTTTGGCAAACCGTTCAAAGCGATGGTGCCTTTCCGGCGCAACGCTGAAATCCCCTGCTGGAAAGCAACAGGCGAAACCGCGGTTACCAGTACTCCGTGCATCCCACCTGTTGCTTTTTGCAGGAAAGCGCCCGGGTCTTCCTTAGTGGCGTTGACCACCAGCTCGGCGCCGAGTTCTTTAGCCAGCTCAAGTTTATCATCAGATATGTCGATGGCGGCAACATGCATGCCCATGGCTTTGGCATATTGCACAGCCAGGTGGCCTAAGCCACCTGCGCCCGAGATGGCTACCCATTCACCAGGTTTTACTTCTGTTTCCTTAAGTCCTTTATAGACTGTTACGCCGGCACAGATGATCGGCGCCATCTCTGTAAAATTGATATCCTTTGGAAAGTGCGCAACATACCTCGGGTCGGCCAGCACATACTCGGCAAAACCGCCGTCAACACTATATCCGCCGTTTTGCTGCGTACCGCACAGGGTTTCCCAGCCGGTGATACAAAATTCGCAGCCGCCGCAGGCGCTGTGCAGCCAGGGTACGCCCACTATATCGCCTTCTTTTACTTCCTTTACACCCGTCCCGAGTGCCACTACATAACCGATAGCCTCATGGCCGGGAATAAGCGGCAAATTTGGTTTGACCGGCCAGTCGCCATTACAGGCATGCAGGTCGGTATGGCAAACGCCGCAGGCGATCACTTTCACCAATATCTGCCCGGCTTGAGGGGTTTTAACAGGAACTTCTTCTATTTGCAGCGGAGCGCCGAACTGCCGGATCACTGCCGCTTTCATGGTTTGTGGAATCATAGGAATGAGATTAAACCGGTAACTTTAAAGGATAAAAAGGGCCACCATCAGCAGGTGGATAATAATACTTCCTGCGAAAAGCGATAACAAAGTCTTTATCCCGGCGCCGCCCATACCTGCAATAATATTGGCGAAGAAAAGCCCAAGGGTAATTCCGAGTACCAAAACGGGGGCATTGCAGAAATATATCAGCGCGGCCGGAACCGGCAACAGAAATACCCCTTGAAATACAAGGGAAACCAGGAACCACAGGGTCTTACGGTCCGTCTGGCTTTCCATAAACAGGTTCCATTTGCCGATAAGGCTTTTTGATGGGATTGGTGTCGCCGTGCCGGCGGTCCATTGGGTGCTTGCGGTTATTGTTGTCATAATCATTATCTTTTGTTAAGACAAATATCCTGTCGCAAAACCAGCTGCCGAATGACTGTCGTCGGTATTAAAAGTGATGCTTATCACTTCGTGGAAAGGCGGCCGGAAAGTTTCCGGTAATAGCGTTTCCCATGTATCCGGAACACATCGTAACCCAGCGTGAAGAGCAAGAGGATGAACGGGAGGAATAAGGAATGATAACTCAAATAACGGAAGGCACAAGCGCCTGTGAGCGCACCGGATAAGAAGCAGGTGATAATGGTTGCATGAAGCTTTAACTTCACGTTTAGTGCCCGCCGTTCTTCTTCAGGAGCCCGGGTCCATTGCGCAAGCTCAATGCCGAGGTCGGTAAAGGTCCCGGTGAGGTGCGTCGTCCGTACCTCGGCGCCAGACACCATCGAAACCATCGCATTTTGCATCCCCATAACAAACAACAAGCTGCCGGCAAATATCTCGCGTGCCACAAGGCTACGATCGTAACGATAGCCCAAAAATCCGATCAGCAGGAATACCGTCATTTCAACCAGCAGTGGGATAACATAAGAAAACCGCTGATTGCGACCAATCCTGTTGATGATAAGGCTGGAGAAAAAGGCACCTGCTAAAAAAAGGAACATCCACAGCGCGACCACGCGGGAAGCCTTCCAGTCTTCCATCACCAGCCGTTCGGCAAATAAGGCCGCGTGGCCGGTAACATTGGTGGTCAGCACGGAAAAACCAAGAAATCCGCAAGCATTGACGATGCCAGCGGATAAGCTGAGCAAAGCCGCAATTTTAACATTATGAGCATCCGTCCGCCGGTTTCCCAAGTGTCTGAGCATATCCTTTGGCTAAATTCAAATTAATGACATAATGTAACACCGCTGTTTTGTTTCGGTGGACTTAGATAAGGAACGTTAAGCCCCATACCACGCAACAAGAACCAGCAGCCCAGGCAGACCATCAGGAAAGGCATAGCCTTATTGATCCTTCGGCGAAATACCGGGCCAATATAACCGGCGCTGACCGTGGCAATCAGCATTAGTGGAAAGGTGCCCATACCAAACCAGAACATATATTGTGCGGAGGCTGAGGGGGATGAAGTGTTCACTGCACCTACCAGTGCCAGGTATACAAAACCGCAGGGAAGAAAGCCGTTGAGCAGACCGATGGCAAAATGGCCGGCCTGGTGATTCAGCGCATAATGGAGCAACCGGTCCACCGGCTTTAAGAACGCCGGCATCCATTTGCTCCGGCTGAATTCTAGCTTGAACATCCGCGAAAACCCTGCTGCGATAATAAAAACGCCGCTGATGATGCTGACACTTTGCTGCAGGCCCGCCAGCCATAGTTGCTTGCCCAGCACCCCAATGAGCAGGCCCAGAAGCGTATAGGAAAAAACCCTTCCGAAGTTATAAATAACCTTATCTGCGATGACCCGCCACCATTGGCGATGAAAGGTTGGGACAGCGAAGGCAAGCGGGCCGCACATGCCGATGCAATGGACGCTGCCGAATAAGCCAATATAAAATGCGATCTGGTTAGCGTTCATTACAGGTCGATCTCCTTTTCATACAGGTAGTTTTTATGGTTGCTTACCCATTCCAGCACAATGTGCCAGCGGCCTTTGGCCACATGCATCAAGGGCAATGCCACCACACCATTTCCGTTGGTTTTTATCGCAAACGATCTGTCCATCGAAACGCTTGAGGGGCGTACGAGCTTAGCCGTACCCTGTGCCTCCTCCTTGAACGTGAGCTGGATATCCTTCCCGGAAATTCCGATTAAAGGTTGCGCCTTATCGGCCAAAACCTGCCTTTCTTTTGCATAATCTTTATCGAAATCAAGACCTTTCTCGTAATAATGATGGTCATATTCGTCAGCCGGAAGGTTGAACATTTTAACACACATCAGGATGATGAACAACATAAACAGGGCCATGCCCAAAATGATCCCTTTTCCCCAGTTCATAGTTTAATCGTTTGGCGGCCCCACAAAAGTGGTGCTGACGGTTTGAATGATCTTGTTATTTAATACCAGGCTTATTTTCAGCTCGGTCTTTGCCGCATGGATCTGCCTTGCCGGAACTAGTAGGAAGAAAACAGTTTTTACCGAGCTTCCTGCAGCTATCCTTCCCGGCTGCTGAATGTACCTTACCTTTACAGCCGGGTCCAGTGGCTGGATAACAATATCTCTGCCACTATTGGATTTATTGATGATCTCCGCATTGTATATATTACTGATCAGCCCGCCTTTTTGCTCCTGGTACAACATACCGGCACTGCGCATTACCGTCATATCCATATCCGAGCGGCTGAAAATAAAGTAACAAAGCACGGTCATTAATACCGTGATTATGCCGCTATACCCCATCATCCTGCCGGTAAAAGATGGTTTTTGCTGTTTATGGATCATATTCTCGGAGTAAAACCCGATCAGGTTCAAGGGCTTATGGATCTTTTCCATCACCTCGTTACAAACGTCGATACAGGCGGTACAGTTCACACATTCCATCTGGGTACCCTGCCTTATGTCGATGCCCGTCGGGCATACACTAACGCAAAGCCCGCAGTCCACGCAATCACCCTTCAAATTTAAAGGGTCGGCGTTCTTCGCCAGTTTTCCCCGCGGCTCGCCGCGTACATCGTCATAGGCCACCACCAGCGTATCAGGATCTAGCATTACCCCTTGCAAACGCCCATACGGGCAGATCACCGTACAAACAAGTTCACGCACCTGGCTATAAACCAGGTAAAATATGACAGTGAAAAGCCAGATGCTGAAAAAGCCAGCCCAATGAAGTCGTACCGGTTCCGTAATGATCTTCCATAAGGCATTACTGCCTATAATATAAGCCAGGAAAGTGTTGGCGATCAAAAAAGAAAGCAATAGAAATAAGATATGCTTAGTCCCTTTTTTCCAGAGTTTTTCTTTTGTCCAGGGCCCAGTATCCAGTTTTTTCTGCTTATGGGCATCGCCTTCTATCCACTGCTCGATCTTGCGGAAAAACATTTCCATAAAGATGGTCTGCGGGCAAATCCATCCACAAAAAATCCTGCCGAAGGCGATGGTAAACAACACTACGCAAACGACGAACACCAGCGATGCCAGGACAAACAGAAAGATGTCCTGCGGCCAGAAAACCTGGCCCAGGATCACAAACTGCCGGTCCATAAAGTTGAGCAGCAAAAGGGGCTGTCCGTTAATCCGGATCAGCGGGCCGGCAAAGAAAAATGCCAGGTACACGTAGCTGATCCAGCTTCTCCAACGGTATAGCTTTCCTTTTCGGATCAGCGGATATATCCATTGGCGTTTTTCGGTACCCTTATCTTTGAGCGACGCTTCCATGGCTATTTATCGGCGGTAAG
The DNA here is from genome assembly GCA_040389845.1 of Bacteroidota bacterium. Lineage (GTDB taxonomy): Bacteria > Bacteroidota > Bacteroidia > Sphingobacteriales > Sphingobacteriaceae > Mucilaginibacter. Next base: position 22,547 of record JAZJZL010000036.1, on the reverse strand, counting down.
TTTACTATCGGTTCCTTTTTCGCCCTGGGGTTCCTTGGCGCCTGCCGGGTTACTGCCATGCAGCGACTTAATATAATTGGCCACGTCCGAGATCTGTTTCGGCGAAAGCTGTTTTTCCCAGGTCGGCATACCTTTGGCCAACACACCATACTTGATGGTTTTGAACAGGTCATTAATCTTGCCGCCATGCAACCAGTAATCGTCCGTCAGGTTCGGCCCGACGTTTCCCTGCGCATGATCGCCATGACAGGCCGCGCAGGTATTTTTAAAAATAGCCTGTCCCGAGGCCAATACGGCAGGATCATGAACCAGTTTAACCGTATTTTCATCGACACGATTAGCCTCTTTACTTAAAAAAGCCTTCTTTTCGATCTCCGCCTGCGCCATTTCGCTGCGATACTCTGCGTATTGCAATGGGGCAGTCTTAAATACGTGATAGTTAAGCAAGTAACCCACGCCAAAAATAATTGATCCGTAAAACAGGTACATGAACCAGGCCGGGATCGGGTTATCCAATTCCTGTATACCATCATAATCATGTTCGATCAGGAGTTCCCGTTCCTCCTCCAAAGGTTTAAGCGATAGCAATTTTTGCCACACAGCTGCCTTTGGTTTTTTTTCTTTTTTAACCTTTTTTGGGTTCATTTCCGCCTCGATCTCCGCAACGCTTAACCCTTGCTGCTTCAGGATAATGCGCTCCATCACCCTGAAGGCTCTTAAAACAACGAGCAATGCGATAAGAATAACGATCATAGTGGCGACAATCGCACCGTAGCCGATGTAGTCCATCGTTTCGCCGGGTAAAAGGCTATCATCCTTGGCCATAGCCGGTTGTAGTGCGAACAGTGCTATGGCAGTCATTAAAAGTGTCCGGGAATATTTCATAATGGCAGGGATTGTGGTACATCTGTTAAACTATCCTGTAAGGGCAGATCACGCATATGATCGACATGCGGTTTGCGTATGCGGACGAGCACAATGGTCACGACTATAAAGAAGACAAAGAATATGCCCAGGGAAAAAAGCAGGTATGCCTGGTGTGCGTTGATGTTTTCGGTGAATTGCTTAAACATGATCTGATTATTTATTAGCTGTTTTATTTGCTTTGATATCGGTGCCCAATCGTTGGATATAGGCGATGATCGCGATGATCTCCTTCTTGCTTTGGACCTTAATATGGTCGTTATTCAGGTTAGCTGCGATTTCTTTAGCTTGCTTGTCCAGGTCAGCATTCGCCTGATTTTCATAACCGGGTGCATAAGGTACACCAAGCTTGCGCATGGCATTGATCTTTGCCCTGGTCAGTGAAGTATCCAGGTTTTGGGTGATCAGCCAGTCGTATTGAGGCATAATGCTGCCGGGCGACATCAAACGCGGGTCCATCAGGTGGTTATAATGCCAGGCATTACCATATTTTTGCCCCTCCCTGGCAAGGTCCGGACCGGTACGTTTGGAACCCCACAGGAACGGGTGGTCGTAAACAAATTCACCGGCTTTGCTATATTCACCGTAACGCTCGGTCTCCGAACGGAACGGACGGACAGTTTGCGAATGACAGTTAGAACAGCCTTCGCGGATATAAATATCCCGGCCCTGTAATTCAAGCGGGGTATAAGGTTTAACCGCTGCTATGGTCGGGATATTGGATGAAATGGTCAGCGTAGGCATTAGTTCAACAAAGGTGCCTACCAATATCACCAATAACGCGGCGATCAGCATCTGAATGGGTTTGCGTTCCAGCCTGCGGTGCCAGGCTTTTTCCCGGGTCATAGTGTGTATTGGCTCCAACGGCATAGCCTGCGCCGCTTCGTTGGCAACAAGTTTACCTTGTAAGGCTGTACGGGTAAGGTTATAAGCCATCACAATCACCCCTAACAAATACATTGCGCCGCCAGCCGAACGCATCATGTGCATAGGCAAAATCTGAAGAGTGGTTTCCAGAAAGTTCGGGTATTTCAACATCCCCTCAGGGGTGAATTCTTTCAGCATCAAACTTTGAGTAAAGCCGGCCCAATACATCGGTATGGCATAGAACAGGATACCCAGTGTGCCGATCCAGAAATGGAAAGACGCCATTTTCTTGCTAAACAACTCCGTTTTATAAATGCGCGGGATGAGCCAGTACAATATGGCAAAGGTCAGGAAGCCGTTCCAGCCAAGCGCACCTACATGGACGTGGGCGATGATCCAGTCGCTGAAGTGGGCGATGCTGTTCACTTGTTTCAACGACAACATCGGCCCCTCAAAGGTGGCCATGCCATAGGCAGTTAGCCCAACAACCATGAATTTCAGGATCACATCGTCCCGGACTTTATCCCAGGCTCCCCGAAGCGTCAGCAGGCCATTGATCATACCGCCCCAACTTGGTGCGATCAGCATAATAGAAAAGGCAACCCCCAATGACTGCGCCCAGCCTGGTAACGTTGTGTATAATAAATGATGAGGCCCGGCCCATATATAGATAAAGATCAGCGCCCAGAAATGGAGGATGCTGAGTTTATAGGAATAAATTGGGCGATTGGCCATTTTGGGTAGGAAATAATACATCATGCCCAAATAAGGGGTGGTCAGGAAAAAGGCTACGGCGTTATGGCCGTACCACCATTGCACCAAAGCGTCCTGTACACCGGCATAAACCATATAACTTTTAAAAGCTGAAACCGGCAGTTCAAAGGAGTTCACTATATGCAGCACCGCAATGGTAACGAACGTAGCAATGTAAAACCAGATGGCAACATAGAGATGGCGCTCCCGGCGTCTGAAGATTGTACCGAACATATTCCAGCCAAATACCACCCAGATGATCGTAATAGCGATATCAATGGGCCATTCCAGCTCTGCGTATTCATGGGAAGTGGTCAGCCCAAGCGGCAGCGTGATCACTGCGGAAACAATGATCAGCTGCCAGCCCCAGAAATGAACCTGGCTGAGCACATCGCTGAACATCCGCGTCTTGAGCAATCGCTGCAGCGAATAATACACTCCCATGAAAATAGCGTTGCCCACAAATGCAAAGATCACCGCATTGGTATGCAGCGGGCGGATGCGTCCAAAAGTTGTATACTGGTTGTGCATGTTTGCACCTGGATGATACAGTTGTATGGCCACGATAAGGCCTACCGTCATCCCAATGATCCCCCAGATTACGGTAGCGATACCAAAATTCCGGACGATTTTGTTGTCATAATAAAATTTTTCGGGCTGCATAAAATTGTTCAATGTTTATGGTTGTAAAATTATCGGGATGCTTTTGCTGACAGAATGATGACCATCGGCAATAAATATGATAGAGGTCATTTTTTGTCCTCCGGTTTCTTTTCATCGTCCAGCAGTATGCGCATACCCGGGGTGTACAGATCATCGTTCTGGCCACTGCGCTGGGCCCAGAAAAAAGCGCCCAGGAAGATCAGCGCCAGCAACACGCTGCAGCCGATCAGGAAATAGATAATGTTCATAGCAGTTTTCTCCTTTTAGCCGTAAAATGCGTAGCCAGGGTTGTGAATGAAATAATAGTGACCGTACTCAATGGCATCAATACCGCAGCCACTAAAGGCGACAGGCGGCCGGTCACTGCGTAACTGAGCCCGATGACGTTATAAGTAAGCGAGATCAGGAATGAAATATGGATGATCGTCACGGTATCCTTGGAAAAGCGCAGGAAAGCCGGCAATTTATCAAAGGCACGCCCGTCAAGGATCGCATCGCTCCCCGGCGAAAAATTATTCACATTATCGGTTACTGCGACACCTAAGTCGCTTTGCTTTAAGGCGCCGGAATCGTTTAGCCCGTCACCAAACATCATCACTTTAAGTCCCTGCTGCTGTAAAGCAACAACCTTGTCCAGCTTTTGCTGGGGAGTTTGCCCAAAGAAAAGGTGGCTATCGTCCCGAAAGAACCGGAGCATTTCCGACCTTTCGTGGTCCTGGTCGCCCGATAACAGGTAGAGTTGATAGGCTGGTGACAGCGCAGCGATCTGATCCATCCCGGATCGGTATTCATGAAAGAAACCAAAGTAACCCAGGTAACGCCCGTCACATTGCAGGTGAACGCGGGTCAGCAACTGGCCTTCGGGCTCATCGCCAAAGACCAGACTGCCGCTGCCAATAAGCAAGCTATGCCCATCAACGGTCGCCATGATCCCTTTGCCGGCGACCTCCTGGTATTTTATGACCGGCAGCTTTTCCAGATTACCCAGATATTTACAGATCATGCGACTTAAGGGATGTATCGAGTTAGCACATGCACTGAAGATCAGCTGACGCTCGTTGGCGTTTAGGTCTGCTCCAAGTTCGATGTGCTTACCAGTTCCTGTGGTGATCGTCCCGGTTTTATCCATCACCAGCGTATCAACCCTGGCCAATTGTTCCACCACTGCAGTATTTTTTAAATAGAAGATGTTTCTGTCGAATATGCTCAAGGCAGCTGACATCGTGAATGGCGTACTTAAAGCCAGCGCGCAGGGGCAGGCAACGATCAGCACCGCTGTAAGGGCATCGAAACCCTTGTGCAGGCTGAAGGGCAACCAGGCCAGGAATGCGCCTACGGCGATAGCGATCAGCACAACGGTAAAATACTTGCTTACCTTTTCATTAAAGGTAAGCATCCGGTTATCCTGCTTACGGGTAAAGGCTTCATTATTCCATAGCTGTGTGAGATAGCTTTGCGAAACTGGTTTAATAACTTCCATCTCGATGGCTTCGCCTGTCTGGCGGCCGCCTGCATAGATGATCTCCCCGAGTGTCTTCGTCACTGGAATTGCCTCCCCCGTAACAAAACTAAAATCGATCAGCGCCTCTCCTTTAAGCAGAATGGCATCAGCAGGAATAATCTCGTTGTGGCGGATCACCATACGGTGCCCGGTCTTCAGTTCAGAAAGTGCTACAGGCTTTTCCCTGCCTTCCACAACTACCTGTACGGCTACCGGAAAAAACGAACGGTAGTCCCGTTCAAATGAAATATGATGGTAGGTCTTCTGCTGAACAAATTTCCCAATGAGCAGAAAGAATACCAGTCCGCATAAGGTGTCAGCAAATCCGGCACCGGAGTGGGTTAGTATCTCAACCACCGTTCGAATAAAAAGCACTGCGATCCCCAATGCCAACGGAAAATCAATATTTAAAACCTTGTTCTTTAAATTATGCCATGCCGAAGTGAAATATCCCCGACCGCTGAAAAAGACCACAGGAAGCGAAAAACCAATATTAAGGTATCCGAAAAAGTGACGAAACGTTTGTTCATAACCGGATAAACCGAAATATTCCGGAAAACTGAGCAGCATGACATTTCCGAAACAAAATCCCGCGACAGCGATTCTTTGAACCAGGTTACTTTTACCTGATTTGTTTTGTTTTTTGATGACATCCTGCAGGCTGATCAAAGGCTCATATCCTATATCGTTCAATAGCTCAACCACCTCCTGCAGACTAATCTGTTGCGGGTCAAAGCGAATGATCAATTGTTTTTTTAGGAAATCCACCCTGGAATAGTGTATGGCCGGGTTAAAACGGTGCAGGTGTTCCAATAACCAAAGACATGAGCTGCAATGGATTTGCGGGATATATAAGGTAATAATGGACAGGCGGTCATCGGAATAGTCGAGTAATTCGGCGAGAATCGCCGGATCACTCAAAAAATCAAAACGTTTATCAGTCCGTGTTCTGGTGGTTCCAGGGTGATCATTATACTGGTAATAGCTTGAAAGGCCGGCACCTGATAATATCGTATAAACGCGCTGGCAACCCTGGCAGCAAAACTGTTTATGATCTGCCCGGTATTCGGTACTGAGACATTCGTCCCCGCAATGATAGCAGCTGGTTTTTACAATTGTTTGGATTTCCGGCATTTTTTACGTTCTATTTGACAGGCCAAAAGTGATTGATTGCCGTCATCAGCGGAATGACCTGCGTTGTTAAAAAATGTGATCAACGTCATATTTTCCGAAACCATGGAACGCGCCCCGGTTTTATGCCCCCGCAAACAGCAGGGCTGATAAATAATATTAAGTGCGTGATTTTGCTGCTCCGCGGCCGCGACAACCTTGCCGGATATTTATCGCTAATAATATGATGCATGCGTCGGCAGTAAATGACCGTCGTCATTTATTTTTGACTGCCTCTGCGATAGTTTTGCCCGCAAATGCTATTCATGGAAATACCAGAGAGTTTAGATCTGACCGCTGTTGAACCCCTGCTATGGCATACTGCCATCCTGGCCCGGTACGATGCATTGAAACCCGGCCGGCAACTGATCATCAATACGGATATCGAAGCCAGACCGCTTTACCATCTGCTGACCTTAGAGCGCGGAAAAAATTTCGCCTGGGATCCCCTTGAAAATGGCCCGGAAAGTTGGATCACACGCGTTATTAAAGACCCCATAATCCCGGAGGGCCAAACACTGGGCAATATCATTTCCCGCGATTACCGTAAATCTGTTGTATTAAGGAACCTGGGCATAGATTTTAGCTGTAACGGAAGTACAACGCTCGGGCAAGCCTTAAAAGGGAAAGACGATACCTTAAATCAGGTGCTATGGGAATGGGATGCGATTGACCGTACGATGCCGGAAAAGGATATAGATTTTCTGGGCTGGAATATGGCTTTTCTGACCAAATATATCATGCAGCTCCATCACGGGTTTATACAGAACCAAACCCGGTTTGTGGGTGAGCTTGCTTATAAGGTCGCCGACTCGAACCGCTCAACGCACCCGGAGATCAGGGCCGTTGCTGATCTTTTTAACCGCACGGGAAAGAAACTGGAGGAATTAGCCCTGCACGAAGAAAAAGAATTGTTCCCGTACCTCATTTCACTGTCCGATGCGGGATCAAAGGGGCATGCGCTGAAAGACGGCAAACTTGGGCACGTTGCCGTGCCGATATCCTTTATACAGGCCGAAAGTGAACAGGTGGCCGCCGGCCTGCGACAGATCCGGGAAATGACCCACCATTATATGGCGCCCGCTTACACTTCCAGTACTTGCCCAATATTATACAAATTGTTAGCCGCATACGAAGAAGATACCTTGTTACATCTTCACCTGGAAAATAACATCCTGTTTCCAAAGGCTGTGAAAACAGAGCACAGCCTGCGGTCAGTCAGCCTTGTAATTTGAACGAAAGAACCCAAATACTGATTAAATAAATTAAGATGAGCCACACATTTCACATCCCAGTACTGGGATTAGGATACTCCATTGATACCCCGCTAAAGGTTGCCCGATACGGTATTTCATCCACACTTTCCATCGTAGATGATGAGCTCATTGAAAGAATGCGCCAATATCATGCACAGCTGAACAGGGAAAATTACGTGCCTGTTTTGAAAAATGACGCAGATGCCCGCGCCAGGCGCATCACCCTTTACCTGGACATGGTCAACCGGCTCGTTAAGCGGCAATTTGAAGAGCTCAGCGCGATGTCATTCGAAGCAGGAAACGATCTTTGCCGGTATTTTGAAATGCTGCCGGAGAAATCACGCCTGAGGCAGGGCTATGACCTGATGCTGGAATATCCCGAAGGAGATCAGAAAGAATATTTCCGGAAGCTGCTCAAAAGTGAAATGACTCCTGGCGCGATCGACGTGAATATCATGTCGAAGGTCGACAAAATGAACTATACGGCCGGTGGCGACCCCACCGGCGAAACAAATACCGACGCGCTTGCTGCGCTGCGGGGATTCGCGCTGAGTAACCTGCATTCATCCGTCATCATGTCAGCCGGGCTGAACCCCCGGCTATACAGTTACCTGGAAACGTTTCCTGATTTTTTCCCTGACGAACATGGATATTTTGCAAAAAAGGTGATCCTAAAGGTGAGTGATTTTCGTTCCGCCTTTATCCAGGCTAAGTTTTTAGCAAAAAAGGGAATATGGGTTTCGGAATTCAGGGTAGAATCAGGGCTGAACTGCGGGGGCCATGCCTTCGCTACAGAAGGTTTCCTGCTAGGCCCGATTCTGGAAGAGTTTAAACAGAAGCGCCTGGAAATGGCAGAAGAGCTATTTCAAAGTTGCCGGCAGGCGCTCACTGAAAAAGGGATAGCTTGCTTTAATATGCCGGCCCAGCGGCTTTCTGTCCAGGGAGGTATCGGCACGGCCATGGAAAATGAGTTTTTACGGGAGCACTACCGCGTGGATGCCACCGGTTGGGGCAGCCCTTTCCTGCTGGTGCCCGAGGTGACAAATGTAGACCAGGAAACCCTTGGGCAATTGGAGCATGCCGACGAAAGCGATTATTATATAAGCGGCGCATCGCCATTAGGTATCTTATTCAATAATTTCAGGAAAAGTAGTGCTGAAACACTTCGCCTTAAGCGCCTGGAAAATAACCGGCCCGGCAGCCCCTGCACCAAAAAGTACCTGTGCACCAATACCGAATTTACCGAAAAGCCGATCTGTACCGCCTCCCGCGAGTACCAAAACCTCAAATTGAAACAACTCAGTGCAGCAGGCCTGCCGTTGGCGGAATATGAACAGGCTTATCAAACCGTTGTTGAAAAGATCTGCCTGTGCGAAGGGCTTTGTGCCTCGGCGTACATCAAATATGATTTGCTCAAACCCCGCGAAAACAAAACAATCGCCATCTGCCCGGGCCCAAACCTGGCTTATTTTTCACGAACTTACTCGCTGGAAGAGATGGTTCAGCATATTTACGGTGCAACGGACCTGCTGGCGAAGATCAGGCGCCCGCATATGTTTATGAAGGAGCTAAGCCTGTATATTGAGTACCTGGAACATGATCTGCAGTCGCAGATCAAAGAGTTGACCGATAAAAAACGGAAGCAGCTAAGCAAGTTTAAATTGCAATTACAAGAAGGTATCGGGTACTATCAATCGCTTTTTACAGGCACTGCAAGTCAAACCTCCATCTTGCTCAAAGAGTGGTTCAGCGATCTCGCGAATTTTGAGGAAAAACTGCTTGGTATAGAAATTTAGGCTAAATAAAAATGGCGGCATCGGTTAAAATGCCGCCATTCCCATTAGGAGTATCAAGGGTCATGGCTTTTTGGGCAGTACCAGCACCGGCACCGTGAGATGGTGGGTTACTGATGGGTTTTTACCCCTTTGGAAAAACCTTGTCATCCGTTCCCTAGGCTGTTGGACGACAGCCAGCAGATCCGTCCGTTTATTGGCTTTCAGCCAGTCCCAGTTTTGATATGGTACGGTGTCTGGTATGCTGCGGAAATAAACCCCGCCGCAATCCAGTTTTTTGTAAAGATCCCTGTTGAGTTTTTCCTCTTTCTCTCTGACCGCCTGATCTGACCAATCGCTGTTCAAATGCGCCACCATCAATTCGGCGGCAAAGCTTTCCAGCAGCTTGCCAAGTTCGCTGATGGAGTTAATATCTTCTTCATGCAGCTGGGAGGCAAAGGCGATCTTTTCGAAATTGCGCAACGGCGCGCACTCTGGTATCACCATTACCGGAACGGTCGCCCAGTCAATGATCCGGTTACAGTCGTCGCTAATCATATAAGACGCCAGGTCACTTTCGGTTTCGGGCGCTGTTATGACTAATGAAATATCCGGGTTTTGCATCAGGCTAGTCATAATGTCTACTATTTCCTTATTGTCATTGTCCATGTGGATCTCTGGCAAAAAAGAACCTGGGAATGTTCTTGTCATCAGACGTTCCTCCATCCGGTGGCCAAAATCGGCAAGCCCGTTATCGGGTTCCGGTTCTTCCTGCCCCGCAGGTACCAACTGCCGCGCAGCAGGAACACAATTGGTATTGAATAAAAGCACATTCGCTTTCATCTTCTTAGCCATATGAAGCGCAAATTGCGTAGCATGTTCGCCACTTCTTGACAAATCGGTAAGTACGGCTATCGTTTTCATTGTTGAAGCGGGGACATAACAGATTCCGTATAATCGAAAAGTTCTTTTTTGGTACTCTTCAGGCTGCTGAACAGCGCATCCAGCTCATTTTTCAAGGCATTGTAACGATCCAGGAATTCGAGGCTCATGGCTACTTTCTGATCTCCGAAAAATGGTTCGAGGAAGGTAAGAAACTCTGGGATTCTGATTTTTAATGCTACCAGTCTTTTATCCTGGGCTAACACTTTTTCTTCAAATTCCGCCTTTCGTGATCCTTCGGCAGCTGGGCTTTCATAACGGTTGATGATGTTCCTGAAAAAATGAGTTTCAGTTTCGAGAAAAGAAATATCCTGTAGCCAGTGCGTGGCTTGAATATAAACCTCCTGTAATTCGGTTTCCAACTCGGTGTCGGACGCTAAATTTGTCATGATTTAATATTTTAATGGAATAATCAATTTTTATTCAGTGGGAATACCAACAGCGGCAAGCCCGATAATTTGTTCATTTTTTTAGTGTGGCTGACACCGAAATATTCGGCCAGTAAATTTCGGGAACGATGGGCCATAGCCAGCATATCTACCTGCCCGTGTTCACAAAGCCATGTCAAGCCCTCTTCTGTTTTCGAGTTATAGATCAGCCGGTAATAAATATGTGGATAGTCGGCCTTATTGGAAAGTTCCAGCAGGTATTCGGCCATAGTTTTGTGGAGGCTATCGGCGTTTTCGTGATCGTCTGATATGTGGGCCAGCAATATTTCAGCATTGAGGGATTTGGCAAAAGTGATCAGCCGGTAAATGACCTCCAGGTCTTGTTCCGGATTTTTAAACTCAGTTGCGAATGCGATCTTTTTTAAAGGTTGAAAAATCGTCCCGGGTTTTACGATCAACAAAGGGCCGGTAGCGGCGTCCATCAGTTGTTCGGCATGGTTGCCGATTAGCAAACGGCTGAACAATCCACCCTGGTGAGTTCCAATGACGACCAGGTCGGAATTGTAGGCGACGGTGGCGTTTTTGATGACCTCCGTCAGCCGGCCTGCCTCATTGATACAAATCACCTGCGGACAGAATGCTCCTGGCATCACCTGACCTTCCAGTTCTGCTTTGATTTTTTTTATCTCCACTTCATAATCCTTCAGCAGCCCGTCAAATTCTTCGTCCGGCCAGGTGACGAAACCGGTTTGTGGAATCTCTGCCGCAATAATCATCGCATTGACGATTACCACCTTGGCTTTAATAAAACAGGCAAGTCTGTACCCGAATCGGACAGCGTCCCTGGAGCTTTCTGAGAAGTCGGTAGCCAGGATTATTGTTTTCATTTTACTGTGCTTTTATTGAAAGTAAAGCTCAGCAATTGTGCACAGCTAAAATGTGACTATCGTCATTTCTGGAAATGATCCTTTAACGGATCGCCTATAGGCCAGTAACCGGAACCTGAATAAAATTGCGGGATCCGTGACGAGGAACATTTTTTACCGGGGCAGCCCCATGCAACTTTGCAGCTAACGATGGCCCGGAGAGGTCACCGGCCAAATTTATTACCATGATCATATATAAGCAATTCACATTCGACGCGGCTCACTTTTTACCAAATGTCCCGCATGGCCATAAATGCAGGGCTATGCACGGGCATACTTACCACCTCACGGTCTTTGTATCCGGAACCGTCTCGGAGGATACAGGGTGGGTGTTTGATTTCAGTGTCCTTAAAGCCGCCTGTAAACCTATACTTGACCAACTGGATCACGCCCTGCTTAACGAGATCCCCGGTTTGAATAATCCAACTGCTGAAAATGTTGCAGAATGGTTATGGCGACAATTCAAAACAGCGCTTCCCGGTTTGCAAAAAATTGAATTGAAAGAAACCCCAACCTCCGGGGTGATCTATGAGGGTGATTAAGAATAGAAGGACGAGAAAGACAACTCGTGGTAATTTGCCGATAAAAATTGTTCTTCACCTTTTTGAACTACGCAGTTTGTTCGAGTCATAATTATGCTATCTGTCATGTAAGTCTGTGACCAATGTCATTCCTGCTGCCATCATGATCGGCCAAATTTGTCTCATCATCAATATTAAAAATCAAGGTCATGAAAAAGCTTTTAATACCTACCGACTTCTCCCCTTCGGCAAATAACGCCGCACGTTACGCAGTGCACCTGGCAACATTGCTAAAAAAGAATATTACGCTTTGTAATGCTATGATGATTCCCATTGAAGCACCCGCTGCCGCACAAGTTGCCTGGCCGCTGGTAGATTATGAGGCAATCAAAAACGATACCACAGAACAATTGAAAGAGCAATCCGCAAAATTACGTACTAAAATTGCAGAACAGGCAGCATTTTTCCCCGAAGAATTCCACCCGGCGGTTGATTATACCAGCGAGGTTGGACCCGTTACCGACGTGATCAGGAATGTCCTGGACGAACATAATGCTTCGATGGTGGTGATGGGAATGTCGGGCGCAGGAGGATTGGAGCGCTTTTTTATCGGCAGCTGTTCCCGTGACCTGATCGCCAAAGCGTCTTTCCCGGTTCTGCTCATTCCGCCCGGATATATCTTCGGACAGATCAAGACGATCGCTTTCGCAACCGATCTCGACAAAGGTGACATCAACATCTTGCATACGTTGCCCTGTTTGGCCAAATCACTGGATGCAGAGATCCGGATCTGCCATATTTCTGACCATAAATACGAACATGGAGAGGAGAAATACGATGCGGAAGTATTTATGACTGAACTGGGCAAGAAGGTCAGTTATCCGAAAATAACCTATCATCATATTAAAAGTATGGATGTTGATCACGGCCTAAGCTGGCTTCATGAGCATGGACAAGTGGATATCCTGACCATGGTACATCGGCCCCATGGCTTTTTTACCGGTTTATTTTCCGGCAGCCATACGCAAAAGCTGGCGCGTCACGTATCGCTTCCTTTATTGGTATTCCCCCCTGGATATGGGGCAATAATATAAAACCAAGGTATCAATTTTCCAAGTTGATCAGGAAAGGACAAAACTTTGACCGACCTAAACGCCCCCCTGCTTTAATGGCCCGGACCAATGAGAATAATTGACTATTGGCAACGAATGCAAAATCAAAATTATAATAGTCTGGGACTTTCGGATGCAGAGGTCATTGCATCCAGGACCAGGTTAGGCGCGAACATACTCGAATTTAAAAAGAAAAATGTATTTATTGATTCGGTCATTAGTATAGAGAAAGAACCTATGGTTACCATTTTACCGGCCGCCCGGGTGAAATGGAGAGCCAGGTTGTAAAAACAGGTAAGCACCGCGCCGCCTGATGCTGTACAAATATTCAACTTTAACGGGTCCCTGCTTGTAGGTACTCAGCTTTGTTCAAACCTGCCCGATAATTCGGTTAATTTGATCCGGTAAATGACCAGTTCGACCGATGTACCTACATCACTGTCCTTTTCTGTAATGCCGTGGGAGGGATGACCCTCTGCACTGGTTACAAGGGGCATGATCCGGTGAATGATCCCTTGCATCGCTTGTTGCTTTTCCTCGATATCTGTGATCTCCTCGTAGGTGCCTTTGGCTATAACGGTCTGCCAGCGGAATGCATTTTGGATATGTTCGATCTCGAAACAGACCTGGGGATTTTCCCTCATCATCCTGATCTTCTTTCCTTCAGCGGAGTGGCCGTATATACAGCCATTACGATACACATAGTGAATGGGGACGATATAAGTTTCACCCAGCGCATGGCAGGCAATTCTTCCGATTACTTGTTCTGTTAAAAGACTGGTGATCTGTGATTCATTAAGTTTACCTAACATCGTTTCAAAATTTAACAGGCTGATCCTGTATTGTTAAAAAAACGGAACCGGGCTTTCCGGTTCCGCCGAGGGCAGCCTTTGCCATCACCGGGAAGGGCTGTCATATCTGCCGAAATTGAAATTCATTCATCCATCGGCTATACAAATTTAGTTTGCAGTGTCCGGCCCGGGGATGACTTAGGTATACCCGGCGATATGACCTTCGTCACATTTATTCCTTTTCAAAGCTCGCTATGGGCTAATGCCGACAGCTCGATCAGTACGGGCAACTCCTGATGTTTTAAAAGCTCATCACTTTGTGTGTCTTTAAACCACCTACTCCATCGTGTTGGTGAGGTGGAAAATATCGCGGAAATGATTTATACTGTTGCCAAAAGCAACTTTATACGTTTTTTACGCCTTAACTGGATATCTCGAGTATTTCCCTGAGTATGTCTTTTTTCATTGCGTCTAAATCCACCCATCATAATGTCTATTTCACCGCCTTTCTATCGATAATATAGACGCTACTTTTGCTTTGCAGCGATACAGAAGCCTGTAAAACAAAAGAAAAACGATGAATCAATACGAGAAATTTCACCAGTTACATCATCAGCAAAAACCCTTAATAATTGCCAATGCATGGAATGCAAGGAGCGCGCAGTTGATAGAAGAAGCAGGTTTTGAAGCTATAGGCACATCAAGCGGCGCTATTTCAAGCTCTCTTGGCTATGCCGATGGCGAGAAAATCCCTTTTAATGAATTGCTTTATATAGTGCAACGGATTAAGGCAAGTATTAAAGTTCCGTTAACGGTAGATATGGAACGCGGATATACCGACGATTTAAATGTATTAACCGATAACATTCAAAAGCTGATAGATACCGGCGTTTCGGGTATTAATATATAGGATGCGCAGGGCGAGGAGATTTATCTGCGAAAGCTGGAAACAATCAAGAACCATTTGCTAAAAACTAACCAGCAGCTTTTTATCAACGCGCGCACGGATGCTTTTTTGCAAAAGCTGCCATCCCCCCTGGAAATTACTTTAAAAAGAGCACAACTATATAAGGACGCAGGTGCTGATGGATTATTTGTCACTGCTGTACCTGATGCCGGGGCCATTGAAGAGATAACACGTGCTACGGCCCTTCCTGTAAATATTGTGAGCAACCCAAAACTCACTGTAGAAATGCTTACAAATCTCGGCGTTAAGAGGATTAGTATGGCGGTATTGCTTTACAAAGCTACCTACAATCAGTTAGAAAGAATTAGTCGCGAGGTACGGGCAGAAAACTCTTTTTCGCCATTATTTTAAATATAAAATCGTCACATCAATAAATTAAACCGATAAATCATGACAGAGAATAACGTTACAACACAGCAGGAAGTATTCATTAAAATGGTACTGGATGCATGGAACTCAAAAGTTAACCAACTGGATAAATTGCTATCAGAACTATCCGACGAACAATTAATGAATGAAACAGCCCCCGGAAGAAACAGGGGAATTTACCTGCTCGGCCATCTTACCGCGCTGGGCGATTCGATATTTCCTTTACTCGGCAATGAAAAGCTTGCCACGCATTTGTTTAACCCTTTTGTGCTAACGCCCGATAAACAAACCAGCGATTTACCAGCGGTAAGCGAAGTACGCAAGGATTGGACAAATGTAAAAACCGCGCTGGCCGCAAAGTTCGCGACCATCAGCCCCGATGAGTGGTTTCAAAAACATACTGCGGTATCTGAAGAGGACTTCGCCAAAGAACCACACCGCAATAAGCTAAACGCTGTTTTGACAAGGGTGAGCCATGTAGATTATCATTTAGGACAAATGCAATTTTTAAAACCCAAACAATAATATGGAAAACCAAAGTTTCACAACAACAATCTTTGTCGAGCAAACACCGGCAGACGCATATAACACTATTTTGAACGTTAGAGAATGGTGGTCGGGATTGTACGAAGAATCATTTGAAGGCAGCTCAGAAAAGCTGGGCGATGAGTTCAGCTTTCGGGCTGGTGGCGGCGCCCATTACACTAAACAAAAACTAGTGGAGCTGGTGCCCGACAAGAAGATAGTTTGGCTGGTAACCGAAGCTAATCTCAGCTTTGTAGATACTACCGACGAATGGGAAGGCACTAAAATCAGCTTTGAAATTTCGGAGGAAGACGGCAAAACAAAAATCGTGTTTACGCACATTGGCCTGGTACCGACTTTTGAATGCTATGATGCCTGCTCAACTGCATGGGCGCAATATATGGAGGAAAGATTGACTGACGCAATAAGCGCAGCGGCCTAACAATAGCTTTAGTAACAATAAAAGCAAGTCGTACGTAACTTGCTTTTATCGTTAAAGGTTCTTAGCGTACTACTTCTTCAGCAAACTCTTCATAAAATATCCTCCTACCACGCTCCGAGCCTGGAAACCCACTTGTTTTCCATTAGTGGTCTCATGCCAGTCGCTTAGCGGCACACGCGTTGGGGTTTCGATGGCGTATTTGTAAACCGGGGCAATTAAAGCGTTAAAGTCATTGCTATTGCTGGTCATAGCCGCAGTCCACAATATCCAATCAGATTTGGTATAGGTTTTACGGCTGTCCAGCGGCAAACCGAAAGTGTTTTGGTGTTTCAGGTAATAGTTGATTTCGGTATCATAAACTTTCTGCGGAAACAGGTTCAGCTTAAATACCTTGTCCCAAACCATGTTATATTTCTGGCTCCAGGTGTCTTTATTGTCGAATACTAAGGCATAGTGGTCGCCGGCGTCATCTTTTACTACCCATTGTTTGGCCATATCGGCAGCCATAGCCTTGTATTTGGCGGCGGTTTTGGCATCGCCTAAGGCGGCAGCCATTTGCGCATAAGAGCCTATAGCCACAATAGCCTTTACCGAAAGATTAGCATTATGCGCCAGGTGACCCGCAAAATCATCTGTGCAAAGCTGGTTGCCCGGGTCCAGGCCGAACCTGGCCAGATAATTTACCCAGGTGGTCAATGCCTTCCAATGCTTGCGGGCATAAGCGGGTTTATGTTCAGCTTTTATTATCGCATTAGCAAGGATAATCATATTGCCGGATTCTTCAACCGGCATACCTTCACCATATAGCTGACCGTTTGCCTGCGGGTATACACCCAAATCGTGCGCTGCAAAACCATGCTTGAACTTACCGCTCTCCGAAAAATAAAAGATACCATTCAGCATACCTTCCATTAATTGGGGATTATAAATCAGGTAGAGCGGCGCGGAAGGGTAGGTAACATCTACCGTATTGATAAAGCCTCCGCTAAAGTTTTCTTTCGACAACCAAAGTATCTCCCCTGCCGGACTTTTAACCAATTGATGCGCCGAAATACTTTGGCGGTAGGCCATTACACAAAGTTTAGCATAAGTTTCGCCACCGGCTGCAAGTGCATCGTTATATATCTTTTTATCAGTAACATCGCATTTGGCCACGATGGCTTTATATTGCGAAGCGGCATTCGCTAATACTTTTTCCATAGTAGCGCCAGGGGTATTTCTCCACCACGGTTTCAGGTTTGCGCCGAAGTATTGAACTGATTGCAGCTCATCGTAGCCTAACTCCAAAAATTGGGAAACCGGAGCAACACCAACTGCACCCAAATTCTGAATTGTGCTTAGCATCAGGCGTTTGCCTTCCGTCACACTTTCAGGCCATTTGTTTTCTGTAAATGCGCTGATTGCCTTGCCGCCCTCAACCACCGCCTGCGTAGCCTTATTGCCCGATGGAACTGCCACATACATGTACCCCCAATCAATCCGCACGTTATCACCTTTCTTTTTCAATATAGGCTGTTCTGCCGTTCCAGCCTTTAGTATTTGCATACCCGATGCCGAATATTTTTGTGCTTTAATGGTTTGCGATGCTACATCCGCCGCGATATTGGAGCTGGCTGCGGTAAGGATGCTTACATCGTGCTTTTTACCATCCGTAGCTTGTGCCTGGTAACTGATATATGATACCGGCAATGATAGTAATGACAGGTCATTCAATATTAATGGCGAAGTAAATGCAACCCGTAGCTTAACCGGCCCGCAATTGAAGTGATAGATGGTTTGCGTTGCATTAACGGTAACACTTAATTGTTCGGCAGTTTTAATTCCGGCGAATGGGTCGTGTTTTATCTCTACCGAAATACCGGCGTCAATCATAGTGCCGCCGCCCGTATTGCGGCAGTGGACAGCCAATATGTTGTCGCCTTTTATCATAAAGCTTTTTGCTTCTTCCGGCAATTCAAACATTTCGTAATCGCCATTGGCGCCGGGGCGGGAGGCTATCAAGTGACCGTTCAGATAGTATTCGGCATCGTCATCATGATAATTTCTAAGGATTAATTTTCCTTGCGGGATATCAGCCAGCGAAAACTTCCTGCGCAACCAAATGTCGGTACCCGTCCATTTTGTCCCGTTGCTGATGCGGTCATCGCCGAAAGGACCTTCGCCGGTTTTCCAGCCTTTATCATCAAATGATGGTTGCTCCCAGCCTTTCTCAGGTGCAGTGTCTATAATATAATGGCAGCTATAGTTTTCTTCGTCGCCGGCCGCGACGATGGATTTTAATTCAGGCGGCTCATTGCCCATAAAGTGATAGAATTCACCATCAATTTTTATCACTCCTTCAAGGGATTGGTCTTTACCTGTCCAATGACGGGTTGGCGAGTCGTAAAGCTTATCGGTGTTAGACCAAATGCTAAAATAAGTATTATGGCTGATTAACGGGTAAGCGGGCATTTTGTAAACCTGCGCCCGTGCAGAAGTCAGTGTAAAGGCGCTCACTGCCAGTGCGGTGAGCGCTTTGGTAATTGTTCTCATAGTTAGTGTAGGGTAAATATCGGGCAAATTAGGAATTTTAACCGTCAACTCCACATTTATATTAAAATACCGGAGCGTCTGTTGGGCAGGCGCATCCGGTAAGCCAATTGTATTTGTGAAGAGTCTTATATCGCTTTAACGATGGGTGTTACCCATCGCTGACATATTGAACCCTTTCAGGGTTCTTCAATCTTAAATTTCTTTCCCCAACGGGGATAAATATGTCAGCGCAGGGCGATGCCCTGCGTGGTTTGGACAGGCTATTTATCCATATCCCAAATTTTCAGCGTTTTGAAGACAGCCGTTCCGGAAGCGAATGCCGCCACGCCGGTTGCATCTTTATCAGGATAAATCATGGTTGATATTACCTGTTCGCCACCGTTGCCAAATACTTCCAGCGACGATTTATCAACCAGTACCCGCAGCCTGATAATGCCATTTACAGCCTTTACCGGCGCAGTTTGCAGCAGATTACGCTTGTCTTTATTATCTTTTTCAGCAGCGGTACAGTCCACGTATACTTCTTTGCTTGCAGCATTGTATCCTACCTCAATTTTCTTTGAGCCATCTTCGTTTGACGCTATTATGAAACCGCATTTATCCGATTTGCCTGGTTGAATTTCTGCATCTATCCAGTAAGAGTTTGCATCCAGGTGAGATGTGCTGTTCAGTTTCATTGCCCCACTTACGGATAAGTTTGCTTTTGATATTACTGCGCCCTTCGCATATTTTGATAATGAATTGGTGATGATGGTAGTCGGGTTTTGGAACAGGCGGATGCCATCGGCTGTTTTCTTGAGCGACAAGTCGCGGGGAATAGACATCTGGCCCTTCCACGGATTAGTCTCCGGTTTGCCGTTGATGAGCCAGCCCATCAATATCTTTTTATTGGCCGGTGCATCGCGCCAGGAAATGGCGGCATAAAAGCAGTCGCCGTAATCTACACGAAGCATTTTTTCGGCCGGGTTCAGGTTCTTAAAGCTGGTACCATCGAAATCGCCTACAAAATATTGCATTTGCGGTCCGTGCTCACCAAAGTTTGATACAAACAGCACATACTTGGTATTCGCCGGGTTTCCATCAACCGGCAGTGGCAGCATCGACGGGCACTCCCATCCATTTTTAGTGTATCCTGCCGGACCAAAATCACTCAACTTTTCCCAGTGTTTCAAATCTTTGGAACCGTAGAAACGAACCATAAATTCGTTCACCATCGAAACGGTCATTATCCACTGTTTCTTCGGCTCATACCAAAAAACGTTCGGGTCGCGGAAATCTCTTTTATTCAGGTCGATAACCGGGTCTTTATCATACAGCTTGTACGACATGCCGTTATCGTTACTATACGCAATGTACTGCGCTTCTTTTTGCTGCTTTGGCAAATCTCCGGTGAAGATAGCCACGATTGGCGCTTTGCCGTTTTTGCCGAAACCGCTGGTATTATTTTTATCGATAACCGCCGAACCGGAGTAGATATAAACGGTAGTGTCTTTACTAACCACTTCGGGAATGGCTACCGGCAGGTGCTTCCAGTGTACCAGGTCGGCACTTTCGGCGTGGCCCCAGCTCATGTGGCCCCACTTGTTTTCCTGCGGGTTATGCTGGTAGTAAAGCTGGAACTTACCGTTAAGGTAAATTAGCCCGTTCGGATCATTCGTCCAGTATTTATCGGGTGTAAAGTGGTACACGGGCCGCCATTGCGGCGTTGGTGTGGTTGCGTCTTGCGCCATCCCGCGAAGCGAGACCGCAAGCAGCGAAAGAAGTAGTAAACGACTCTTCATCATGGTTATTAGTGTTTATTGTTTTTTCCTTGTTGAGTTTATTTTGTTTTGTGTGCGATGTCGCCGCACATATAAATACGCATGCTTACAAGTTAGCAAATATTTAAGGTCAATATAATAGCTGGTCAAAATCACGATTCTCCGTCTAATTATGTTCCGGTATTCCATTTTTCATCACGGAATACCCCGAACACTATGCAACATGCTCATTATCAATATGTTTCATATTTACATGTTTGCAAGTTATTAATAATGAACATCTTTCATATTTCACATCATCGCTAACGACGACAATTCACACTTTTGCATGGTTAGCGTTCCGTTTTTCATCACGGAACACCTCGAACATTATGGAACACACTCACTATCAGCATTTGTCATATCTATATATTTATAAACAACTGATAATGAACATGTTTCATTTCGCGCTATTTTCGCGATGGGTGTTACCCATCGCTGACAGATGTAACCCCTTCAGGGTATTAAGCTTTAAGTTCTACCTTAATTTGCTTTCCCTGTAAGGGATACATCCGCCAGCGCAGGGCATCGCCCTGCGTCACCTTTATCTACCTTACCACCCCGGGTTTTGTTTATACAATCCCTTGCTGAAATTTATCTGCGCCTGCGATATTGGCAAATATTCATCGCGGTTTTTGGTAAAGTGTGCACCAACCAAATGCGGCGTGCGCTTAACCTCTGCCTGGAAATAATTATTCAAATAATCGGCCGCAATGCCCCAGCGCACCAGGTCGAAGAAACGGTAGCCTTCCATCGCAAATTCCAGGCGGCGTTCAAACATTAGTGCGTTCCATGCATAATCATTGGTCCACGTGCAGTTAACGCCGGGTTTGTAGACATCCATTTTGTAGTTTGACGTTGGCGTTCCGTCAGCCTTTTTCAGCAGTGCGGTGCTGGCTAAGGCACGCTGGCGCACCTGGTTAATCAGCGGCAAGGCATTAGTTTCCTGTCCCAACTTTATCAGCGCTTCAGCTTTCATCAGCAGCACATCCGCATAACGGATAATCTCCCAGTTCTTCGAGCTCGACATAAACGGCGGGAAACGGGTGAACGAAGGGTCGGTATAAGCAACCGTTTCTTTTATACTCATCAACGGCCCGTACGACTGTTGGTCGCGCGCCCATGCGGCCTGGTAAGGCAGGTTGGTTTGGTACTTATAGGGGTGACCGGGGATAGCCACCGTATGGTCGAGACGAGGGTCGAAAGTGCCGCTTGTAAAATCATTTGCCGGCACCACATCATTATTATTAAATGTGTCGAACATCGGCAAACCGTTTGCATCGGTCTTAAATGCATTTACCATATTATTGCTCGGTACATGGAAACCGCAGCAGCCGTATTCGGCATCCATCGGGTAATTCAAACAATGCCCGGCATCAACCCTGCCTATCGGCGTCTGGTCGTTTTTTGAATACTGGATTGAAAATACCGACTCGTTTGAATTATTAAACTGCGGCAAAAAATTATTGGCGAAATCCGCATCCAACTGGTATTTTCCCGAATTAATAACTGCATCGCAATTGGTAACTACCGCCTGCAATTTTGTATTGTCAATACCTGTTACATTGTTCTTATCATCCTGCGTGTAAGCCTGGTAAAGCAATGTTTTAGCTAAATAAGCCTGTGCAGCCCCTTTCGTAGCGCGACCGACATCGCTTTGGGTTACCGGCAGGTTAGCTGCGGCAAACGTAAAATCATCAGCAATTTTGCTCCATAACTGGTCGCTGGTTAAAGCAATGTTCGATACCGCACCATAGTTTGCTGTCGATTTCTGTAATACCTCATCGATATACGGAATATGGTTAAACAATATTTTCAGCAGGAAGTAGAAGTGCCCGCGTAAAAATTTCAGCTCAGCCTCGCGTTGTGTTTTTAACGGATAGGCCGCTGCATCTTGTCCCTCAACCAAGGTTAAGGCCGTATTACAACGGGCAATACCAACATACAACTGGTAAAAAACATTATCGCCGGAACCATTGGTGATGGTATTGTTCGAGAACACCTCGAACTGGTTGTACTCGGCAATATCGCCCGGCCCGCCACCGCCTTTATAAGCGTCGCCGCTGCGAATGCTGCCGTAAGCCCACATGCTGCTGAATGGGAAGAAATAATAATCGTTGCCGAGGTATGAGTAGGCGGCAATAACCATTGCGTCTGTATTTGCAGGCGTAGTAAGGTCTTGCTTGGACACTACACCCTGGGGCGTTTCGTCCAGGTATTTTTTACAGGATGCAGCGCTCATTGCCAAAACAATTGCTGCTATATATTTAAGTTTTTTCATTTTTTGTTGATGATTAATATGACAGATTAAGACCGATGGTAGTAA
>JAZJZL010000035.1:7848-8835 GCA_040389845.1 Bacteroidota bacterium | reverse complement strand
GGTCTGATGGGATTTTGAAAACAGGAGATAATTATTGCAATACTTATTCACCCTGCAGGTCGCGTAGCAAATCAGCTGCAAATCTGTTCGTGTTGTCTAACGTTAATGCTTGCTGTGCAAGGTCCATGGCGGCATCTATATCGCCTTCCGCCTCATAAACTACCGCCAGGTTATAGGCGCCTTTGCTGGCATGGTGTTTATCTTTGTCCTGCAAAAATGGTTGTAGCAGACCGTCGGCTTTATCAAAATTTTGAGCCAGTATTTCTTTTACCGCAGGCATCAAAAAGTCATCGTTATACAGCGGCCTGTTATGACTGATGGTGTAGGGAAAATAATCTTGCAATGCATTTTGAACGGCATGTTCTGCTGACTGATTAACAGCAACCTTATTCCGACCCACCGTTGGCTGCAGTACAATAGCAGCCAGCAGGCCCATATATGGTTCGTCCGACTTTGGGTCGTTCGCAACTCCGTTCAGCTTTTTATAGTAAATACCATTGCTTTCGTATAGCAGGAAGTTCACGCCTACGTTGGTATCGTAAGATGTTGTATAATTATTAATATCACTTATCCCGATGCCGGCGTTGAAATTCTTCAATACCAAAACATAGTTAGCCTTATATTTTTCCACTATCAGCTTTACGGAATCTGTGCTCGGTTTAAAATCGGCAGAGTCGGCCAAATTGATGGTTTTAACATGCTGTAGCTGACTTAACTGCATCCCTGCTGATTTTATAGCCGTATATGCGCCTGCCTTGATGGCGGCCAGCTTCTTTTTGCGCTCGCCGCTTAGCCGTTCATGGTCTTCACGCTGGTCATCAGTCAATTCATCGTGAGCCAGGAGCGCGTCAAGCTGCTCGTCGGTCATCTTGTCCAGCTCAGCCAGGCCAGTGGGCAGTCCGGTGATGGCGCCACGGCGTTCGTAGAGCAGCTCGATGGCGTGCACCGCGTCCATCACCTGATCCTTCAGGCTCGTGATCTGTCCAG
>JAZJZL010000035.1:0-7838 GCA_040389845.1 Bacteroidota bacterium | reverse complement strand
TTTCAACGCATCCGCATCGAACTGGTTGATGATGGCGATGGTAGTGGTATCCTTGCTAAAATAAGCGCGCGGCGTATATTCAACCGGCACGGAAACGTATAGCGGGGTCTCGCAGGAGACGAGGAAAAACAGGGCGATGATAAGTAACGGTGATAATAGCTTCATGATGCGGATTGGACACAAATAACGGCTAAAAGTTTAACTTGTTACGGTAATTTTTAACCACGGTGATACAGAGAAGACACAGCGAGCACGGAGAAAGAATATTGAATAGTAAACCAGCAATTTTTAAATCTGTGTGGCCTCTGTGGCTTCTCTGTTAACTCTGTGGTTAAATGTAAGGATGCTTATTCTGTTTGTTGCAAATCGCCCAAAATACCCGGTGCATATTCATTCTCACCATCTATTTTTAATGCCAGCCGTGCAAAATCAATCGCGGCGCCGAAATCACCCTTGGCTTCGTTAACTACTGCAAGCGCGTAATAAGCCTTGCCCGCCCTCACCCGGTTGCTGTCTGCTATAAATGGTCGCAGCAGGCTATCGGCCTTAATGTAGTTTGATGTCTGGAATTGCCTGATTGCAGGGAGCAAAAAGTCATCATCGTACATCGGGCGGCTATGTGTTTGGGTATATGAAAAATATGCTTTCAATGCATCCTGCGCGCCATGCGCGGCGGAGTAGTTTACAGGCGCGGGAGTCAGCGCGGATTGGTTGTAAAGACCGGTAAATTGCATCTTCATGTATTGCGGTTTCGTCTGCGGGTCGCTCCCCCTGCCATTCAACTTTTTATAGTACAAGCCGTTGCTTTCATATAGCAGGAAATTTACGAGCGAATAGGTTTTATAGTCGTTATTTGTAGTCTCATCAAGAACTATATCTGCGTAATAACTTTTAAGAACAAGTACATAAGTAGCCTTATATTTTTGAGCGATTAGCTTTATTGAGTTTGTATCAACCTTAAAATTGGTGGAATCAGTTAGGTTGATAGTTTTAACATGCGGCAGTTGAGCCAGGCGTTTAGCTGCTGCATCAATAGCCATATATGCTCCCGATTTAATAGCGGCAGTTTTCTTTTTGTTACTAATACCAAGATTTTCTGCATTAAACTGGTTAATCAGAACTATGGTAGTGTTATCCCCGCCAAAAAAGGATGTAGGTGCATAGTGCTCAGGTACTGCCACGTAAAAGGGCATTTCACAGCCGGATAAACAAAACAGCAGCGCAATAAATAATAGTGATAACAGTTTCATATATCGTTTGGATGTATGAAGCCGAAAAGGGTTTAAGGCTGTTGTGTAATAATCCTGGTGCGGTGAAAAGTTTGGCGACAGGTGCATAAAAAAAAGTCAGCCTGTTGCTCAAACAGGCTGACCTAACTAACTAAACTGACCTTATTATTAAAAAATTAACTCGCCGCAAAGGTGCGGTTGTTATATAAAGCTTGTGTTAAGAAATTGATAAATGTTAACGGTGGGTTGATTGAGTTGATTAGGTTGGATTAAGTTGATTGAGTTTCATTGTGCCTTCAATCTAAAAACAACCACTCAATTAATCAACTTAATCAACCAATTACTATATTTGCCTTCCCTGTTCAAACAGAGGTATTTAATAAAAATATGGCCAAAAAAACTTCTGAAACAGCCGATGCGCCAAAGCACGTAACTGTTGTAACTGATGCTTCCCTCGCATTTTTCGAAAAATATATAAACAACCCTTCGCCCACCGGTTTTGAGTGGAAAGGGCAGGAATTATGGCTCGATTACATTAAGCCATATATCGACGACCATTACGTTGACAACTACGGCACCGCGGTAGGTATCATCAATAAGGATGCGCCTTACAAAGTGGTTATTGAGGCACATGCCGATGAAATTTCGTGGTTTGTAAACTATATCACCAACGATGGTTTGATATACGTTATCCGCAATGGCGGTTCAGATCACCAGATAGCGCCGTCAAAACGCGTAGATATCCATACCGACAATGGCATAGTAAAAGCTGTTTTCGGCTGGCCCGCAATACATACCCGTACGGCCGGCGAGAAAGAAGAAGCGCCAACCCTGAAAAATATCTTTTTGGATTGCGGCTGCACCAGTAAGGAAGAGGTTGAAAAGCTGGGCATCCACGTTGGCTGCGTAATTACTTACGAAGACGAATTTATGGTGCTTAACGACCGTTACTACGTTGGTCGTGCACTGGATAATCGTGCCGGCGGTTTTATGATTGCCGAAGTAGCACGTTTATTGAAAGAGAATAAAGTAACTCTGCCTTTTGGCTTGTACATCGTGAACGCGGTACAGGAAGAAATCGGACTGCGCGGTGCTGAGATGATAGCGCATCATATCAAACCGAATGTAGCTATCGTAACCGACGTTACCCACGATACCCAAACACCGATGATCAATAAAATTACCCAGGGCGATTTAGCTTGTGGTAAAGGCCCGGTAGTATCTTATGCTCCGGCCGTGCAAAATAATCTGAATAAGCTATTGATTGAATCAGCGCAAAAGGCAAATATACCTTTTCAGCGCCAGGCGTCATCCCGCTCTACAGGTACTGATACCGATGCATTTGCTTATTCAAACGATGGCGTGCCATCAGCATTGATTTCGTTGCCGCTGCGGTATATGCACACCACGGTCGAAATGATTCATAAGGAAGACGTCGATAATGTTATCCGCATGATTTACGAAACCTTGCTGAACATTAAGGCCGGCCAGGATTTTAGGTATATAAAATAATTAACGCCTGTTGAAAAACATTTGACCGGTAAAAGCATTATTTACCGGGAATGTTAATATAAAAATGTCATATTTACATTTATAAAATTGTGCCTGAAAAAACTATGAAACCTACACTACTGATACTGGCCGCAGGTATGGCCAGTCGCTATGGCAGCATGAAGCAAGTTGACGGCTTTGGCCCTAACGGCGAAACTATTATCGACTATTCAATTTACGATGCTATTAAAGCAGGCTTCGGAAAAGTGAGCTTTATTATTAAAGAAGAATTCCAGGAAAACTTTAAAGCGATATTTGAGCCCAAACTGAAAGGCCGTATAGAGACCGATTATGTTTTTCAAAGCTTCGATTTGAAGCCTTTCGGTATTGAAGAGGAAATAGAGCGCGCCAAGCCATGGGGTACTGCGCACGCCGTACTATCTGCCCATAACCAGGTGCATGAGCCGTTTTGTGTTATTAATGCCGACGATTTCTACGGCTATGATTCCTTCGAGAAAATGGCAAAATTTTTAACCACTGAAGTGACCGACGATACCTATTCGCTGATTGGTTACCAGATTGACAGGACTTTGTCTGACTATGGCACTGTATCACGTGGCGTTTGTAAGGTAAACGACGAGGGCAACATGGTGGAGATTAACGAGCGCACCGAAGTTTATTTTAAAGAAGATGGCAGTGTGGCTTACAGAGACGCGACTGGTGAGCATCCGCTAAGCAGCGATACCCGCGTATCGATGAATTTCTGGGGCTTTACACCGGCTGTGTTTAAACAGAGTGAGCCAATGTTCAGGGATTTTGTTGCTGCAAATGCAGAGAACCCAAAATCAGAGTTTTTTATACCTATTGTGGCCGATAACCTGATAAAAAGCGGTGAGGCCTCATTTAAAGTCATCCCAACTGCTTCAAAATGGTTTGGTGTAACTTATAAGGAAGATAAACCTATCGTACAAAAAAGCATTTCGGAACTGGTAGCTAATGGCACCTATCCTGCTAATTTGTGGAGTTGATTTGAATTTTCCCCTTTGTCATTCTGCGCGCGAGCGAAGAACTGCCTCTTGAACGCAGTGAAAAATCTTATAAAAGCGAAAGATAGCCGATGGACAAGTCGCGCGGCTATCTTTCGCTTTTATACCTTTCGCAGGGTAAAGATTCTTCGCTCGCGCTCAGAATGACAAATATTACGATCATTCCTCCCCTCTAATCCTGAATACCATCCCGTCCATATCTTCACTAATCCTTAATTGACAAGCCAGGCGGCTGTCAAACGAAGCATCCGGCAACGTATCCAATAAATCAAGTTCCAAATCACTGGGGTGAAAATATTTTTCGGGGCCTTCAACAACCTGTACATGGCAGGTGGCACAAAGGGCCATGCCGCCGCAGGTAGCCAATATGTGATGGTCTGATGCTTTAAGCACTTCCATCAGGCTTAAATTTATCTCTTCGGGTATCTCAACCGGCCGGCGTGTGCCGTCGCGGTCTTCTATTGTTAGGTTAATCATATTTTTTTCATGTAGAGACACAATACTTGTGTCTCTGGCGAACATATGTGGGTAAATGTATTTCGTTTACCTTGCAGCGGGAGACGCAAGTATTGCGTCTTCTACAGGAGAAATTAAAATGCCGTCACCCCATACACCGTTGTGTATTTAAAACTCAGCTTTTGCTCCGGGTATACAAATTTGAATGCGCTTTGCGCCATCAACGCAGCCTCATGAAAACCGCAAAGTATAAGCTTTAATTTGCCGGGATAAATATTAATATCGCCTATGGCATACACACCTGGTACATTGGTGCTGTAGTCAAATGTGTCAACCATAATGGCAGATTTATCAACGTTTAGTCCCCATTCGGCAATCGGGCCGAGCTTTGGCGTAAGGCCGAATAATGGTATCAGGTTATCGGCTTCTATAACCGTTGTTTTGCTTTCCCGATCTACAATTTCAACATATTGCAGGTGCCCTTCGCCGCCGATGGCTTTAATATGTGCCTGTAATACAAGGTTAATGCGTCCCTGTTTAGCCAGTTCGAATACTTTTTCAGCGCTGTCCGGTGCCCCACGGAAGGTATCACCGCGATGGATGAGGGTTACTTCTTTGGCAATATCAGCCAAAAATATGGTCCAGTCTAGGGCGGAGTCACCGCCGCCGGCCAGTACAACTTTGCGGCCGCGATAGGCTTCGGGATTTTTTACCATATAGGCTACGCCTTTGCCTTCAAAATCCTCCAAACGGTCGATAGCAGGTTTGCGGGGCTCGAAGCAGCCAAGTCCGCCGGCAATTACTACGGCTTTACTATGAACTTCAGTACCGTCGCTGGTTGTGGTTACGAATGAGCCGTCTTCCAACTGTACCAATTCATTTACGCGTTCGCCAAGACTAAAGGTTGGTTTAAATGGCGCTATCTGCTCCATTAGTCCGTCAACCAGTTCCTGGGCATTGATGGTTGGAAAGCCGGGAATATCGTAAATTGGTTTTTGAGGATATATTTCGGAAAGCTGACCGCCAACCTGGGGTAAAACATCTATCAAATGGCAGCGCATTTTTAATAATCCTGTTTCAAAAACAGCAAACAAGCCAACCGGACCAGCGCCTATAATGCAAATATCAGTAGTTATCGGTTCCATATAATCAGTAATGAAATAATAACTAAAGGTCGGCTTTGCTATAACTGTAAGCTAATGATAAATAGTAATTGGTGATTACTTTAAGTTATAGGTAGCCAGGCAAAATCTTTTGAAAAGGTCAATCAGTTTGGAATTTTTACCATGCAGTTGGATAAACTGGAAAGTTCTGAAAATTTCGAGTCCTTTTATTTCGATGATGCTTAGCTCATTATACTTCAATTCGCTGATGACGGATTGGATGGAAAGAAACGTAGCTGTTTCCGAATACAGGAGATATTGTTTGATAGCGATACTGCTTTCCAGGCGAATTTCTACCTGTAGATCTTTTGGGTTGATGCCGGCGTCATTAAGCGCATTAAAAATGATATCCAGCGTACCGGAACCTGCCTCGCGCAATATCAGCGGAATATTTAACAGTTGCTTTGGCGTTATCTCTGCTTTTTTAGAAAGCTGGTTATTTGCCCGGGTTACCAATACAATCTCATCCTTAGCAAACGGTGCATAGGCAATCTGTGGATAATGGGCTGCTCCTTCAACTATGGCAATATCGATTTTTTCGGCCAGCACCAGTTGAGTGATAACATCAGTATTGGCCTGCATAAAGGTGAAGTTTACTGCAGGATAAGTTTTTTTAAATAGCGCCAGTATTTTTGGGAGAATAGTTTGTGCAACGGTTGTGCTTGCGCCGATATGCAGCGTTCCTGCCTCCATGTTATTCAGTTGCGCCAGCTCGGTTTCCAGTTCGGTGTAGGTTTGGAAAATACGTTCGGCATAGCGCAGCATTATTTTGCCACCGGGTGTAAGCAAAATGTTGTTTCCGTTGCGATAGAACAACTGTACATTCAACTGCTGTTCAAGTTCTTTAATATGCTTGGTTACTGCCGGCTGTGTAATAAACAGCTCCGCCGCGGCCTTGGTAAAGCTTAGCCGGTTTGCTACTGTGTAAAATACTTTCAGCCGGAAATCGAATATCATATTTGCGAAGATAAGGGAAAAGCTGAAAGGTTAAACCAGAAAGCTAAAAGCTAAAATATTGCTGCGAGTTCCCCAATCGGACTAAACTTTCGGCAGCAATTTTTTATTTTTTCTTTGCTGTTGCCACAATCACTATCCCGCCAAGCACCAAAATCCCGCCCAGGTATGGCGGCCAGTTTATTGACTTCTGCCTGTCGACAGAAATTTGTAACGGGCCTGCATCTACCACCTTTTCTTTTTTCGTATAAGTAAAACCTGTCCATATCAGCATGGCGGCACCTATAATAATGAGTATAATTCCGATTGTTCTGTTCATAGCAGATGTTTACAAAACAATAAGAAATTAATGAAATTGTTTTACAGTATTAGGGTTCAAGCCTTTTCGGGACGATCCTTAAAACTGATATCACAATTCTAAACCCATCCGGGTCGATAAACGTAATGCCATTGTTTTTCCAGTAAGGATTTTTTGGTGCTACGGGCTGTACACGATTGGCAATAAATTTATCCTTGATGGCATTAAACTCTTCCACCGATTCAGCATAAAAAACCAGCACATCGTCTGCATCCGGATAATGTACGGGAGATAAATTCGAGGTGGTAAACTCTAAATGCCAGTCGGCGCCCGGGAGGCCCAAAAACACGCCATCGTAGGTATGATGGTCTTTAAATTCGCCCAAAACCTTCAAGCCTAATACTCGTCCGTAAAAATCAATAATACGGTTTAAGTCTTTGGTATGCCGGGCGCTTCTGAACTTCATAGGTTGTCAATTCAAATTTAAGACATTTTTTATAGATATGAGGTAGGAGAGTCAAGAGCCAGGAATCAAGAGCCAGGACTTTAAAAATTTTACCTTGCTTTTTGCTGTAACCTGCGGTAAAAAGAACGCGTCACATCGCTAAAAAATATAAAATGCGCACAAAACTGTTAACAACCATATTGGCAGGCTGTTTTGCCATCGCGATACTGCTGGGCAATTTAGCGGGCAAATGGCAGGGTAGTCTTCAGCTTCCGGACGGACAGAACGTAGTGGTAACTTATACCCTTAATGTTGATGGCGATAAAGTTACTGGGGTTGCAGAAACCTTCGGACATTCGATAAAAATAGAGGACGGCAAGGTTAGCGGTAACGACTTTACCTTCAATATTACCAATAACGATGGAGTAGTGATACCGCATACCGGCAAATTTTATCCCGAAGCTGATTCCGTGGGAATGAGCATGGATTATAGCGGAGCGAAATTTCATGCCACCTTAAAACGGGTTAAGTAATCAATATAAATCATTTGAGTGCAACATAAACGCTGCTTGCAACATCATACATAAAACAGAAAAATCATTATGAAAAGAAAACTATCGATAACCACAACATTGATTTGCAGCTTCGCCATTTGCATGGCCGCTGTATTTGCTGATTTGAATGGCAAATGGTCTGGAGATGTTGTAACGCCCGATGGACAGAAAATTACGTTAACTTACTCTATAAAGGTAGACG
>JAZJZL010000034.1:16974-45253 GCA_040389845.1 Bacteroidota bacterium | reverse complement strand
GATAGCTCGTGGAACCTCTTTAGCGTAACAAACCCGATAACAGGTTTGCCGTCTTTATTCATACTTACGCCGCCAACTCTTACATCTTTCCAGTGCAGCAGGCTATCGCGCTCAAAATATACCTTGCCGCCCTTTTTAACGCTAACAACATCGTAAAAGGCTTTAATGATGCCATCAAGGGTGGATACGTCATCACCGTATTTGGTGATTACCTGCGCGGAGGTATTAAGGCTTATGGCTGCAATAAAGAGAGCTGTGAGAGTGAGGGATATTTTTTTCATGCTGGGTCGGTTTGCTATCAAATATAAACATTAAAAGCCCTGTTGCCCCGGTTTTTAACCTTTGGTGATTTTAACATATTTCACCGGGTTGGAAAGAAATATCCGGCTGGGATTAATCCTTTTGATTCAGCAATTGTCCAATAATAAAACGACGCCAATTAAGGCGATATAATTAAAAACCAAAGCCATGAAAAGGAAAATATTAGCATTTGCGCTGTTGTTAAGCGCTATAGCAACCATAGGTTCAGGATGTGTAGTACGTGACGGATACGGCCACCGGGGTTATTATCATCACTATCATTACAACCATTATTAACAGTAGTTTTTAGATAGGTGCGTGTGTGTTGGATGAGCCCTGGCGAAAGCCGGGGTTCTTTTTTTTATTTTTGGGATTTCACCGATTTGAGGATGATTTCACCGATTGTTTTTTGATGTATAATATTGCTTTGGCAACGTAATTGTAGTTAAGCTACGTTTTACTATGACAAAGTTATTTTGTAAATTAGCATTATGGAACCGGGAACATTGGAAAAGAAAATAAATCTGCTATCTGTCGATCAAAAGCATAGGTTAGAAAATATGGTTGACGCCATGCTTAGCGACAGTAACATTCATATCTCCGATACCGATAACTCAGAAGGTAAACAAATACCGGAATCTTTTAAAATTAAAGCCGGATTTGGCGGTGGCAAGGGGATTTTTGGTTCTATAGCTGACGATTTTGACGCTCCGCTTGACGACTTTAAAGATTATATGTGACTATGAAGGTGTTGCTTGACACGCATGCGCTGATATGGTATACAGAAGGCTCGGATAAATTATCTGTCGCAGCAAAATTAGAAATTGATAATCCTAATAATAGTAAATTTATTAGCATCGGAAGTTTATGGGAGATCGTTATCAAATCGAGTCAAAATAAATTAGAGCTAATAAAATCTTTTGACGATATAAAGGAGTTTTTGTCTATCAACTATATTCAGATTCTTCAGATAGAAACGGGACACCTGAAAATACTTTTCAACCTTCCGCATCATCACCGGGATCCTTTTGACAGGTTACTCATCGCGCAAGCCATAGCAGAAGATATGACCTTAATTTCAGTTGATGCGCATTTTGAGGCTTATCCTGTAAATATAATTGGTACGGGTGAAACCAACAAAATAATTAATTCTCTTTCCATCGGTGAAATCATTTTCTAATCGGTGTAATCACATAAACAATATTAACTCCAAATCATCATTCCTTCAACAACTTGTTAGCTATTGAAATTATCACTAAATAACCGTATCTTTGCGCAAATTTTAGAGGCGCATTTTCATGCAAAAAATAAGAAATATAGCGATTATCGCTCACGTTGACCACGGTAAAACTACATTGGTTGACAAGATATTACACAGTTGTTCCATTTTTCGTGACAACGAAACAACCGGTGAACTGATACTGGACAACAACGATCTGGAGCGCGAACGTGGTATTACCATCGTTTCGAAAAACGTTTCGGTACGTTATAAAGATGTTAAGATCAACATCATCGACACCCCTGGTCACGCCGACTTTGGCGGTGAGGTGGAGCGCGTGCTTAAAATGGCTGACGGTGTTTTATTGCTTTGCGATGCTTTTGAAGGCGCCATGCCTCAAACCCGCTTTGTAACCCAAAAGGCTTTGGCTCTTGGCTTAAAACCAATTGTGGTTGTAAACAAGGTAGATAAAGAAAACTGCCGCCCGGAAGAAGTTTACGAGCAGATTTTCGAGCTTTTCTTTAACCTTGAGGCTACCGAAGACCAGCTGGACTTCCCGGTTATCTACGGTTCGTCAAAACAAGGCTGGATGAGCACCGATTGGAAAGTTCCAACCGATAACATCTTCCCATTGATGGATGCTATCCTGGAAAATATCCCTCCTGCGCCTATTAGCGAAGGTACTTTGCAAATGCAGATAACCTCATTGGATTATTCTTCATTCGTGGGCCGTATCGCTATCGGTCGTGTTGCGCGTGGTACCATAAAAGAGAACATGCCGGTATCGCTGGTAAAACGCGACGGTAAAATCCAAAAATCAAGAATAAAAGAATTATACACGTTCGAAGGCCTCGGTAAGGTTAAAGCTACCGAAGTAAGTTCGGGCGATATTTGTGCTGTTGTAGGTATAGAAGGTTTTGACATTGGCGATACTATTGCCGATTTTGAAAAGCCGGAACAACTGGAGGTAATCCACATTGACGAGCCTACCATGAACATGTTGTTCACCATTAACACTTCACCGTTTTTTGGTAAAGAAGGCAAGTTTGTAACATCACGCCACCTGCGTGATCGTTTGTACAAAGAAATGGAGAAAAACCTGGCGCTTAAGGTTGTTGAAACCGAGTCGCCCGATTCATACCTGGTTTATGGCCGTGGTATTCTTCACTTATCGGTACTGATTGAAACCATGCGTCGCGAAGGTTACGAATTACAGGTGGGTCAGCCGCAGGTTATCGTAAAAGAAATTGACGGCGTAAAATGCGAGCCGATTGAAACCTTGATAGTTGACGTACCGGGAGAAGTTGCAGGTAAAGTTATCGAACTGGTAACCCAGCGTAAAGGTGATTTGCTGGTAATGGAGCCAAAAGGCGATTTACAGCATTTGGAATTTGAAATACCATCACGCGGTATCATAGGTTTACGTAACAACGTACTGACTGCAACTGCGGGTGAGGCTATCATGGCACACAGGTTCAAATCTTACGAACCATGGAAAGGCCAGATTCCAGGCCGCTTAAACGGTGTATTGGTATCGATGGATACTGGTAAAACTACCGCTTTCGCTATCGATAAATTGCAAGACCGTGGTCGTTTCCACATCGATCCGGGAGTTGATATTTACGAAGGACAGGTATTAGGCGAGCACATCCGCGATAACGATTTGGTTATTAACCTTACTAAAGGCAAGCAGCTAACCAATATGCGTGCATCTGGTAGCGATACCAACGTGCGTATTGCACCGGCTATCAAATTCTCGCTGGAAGAATCGATGGAATACATCCAGGCTGACGAATATATCGAGGTTACCCCACAAAGCATTCGCCTGCGCAAAATCTTCCTTAACGAAAATGAGCGTAAGATAAACTCGAAGAAGTTTGTGAATCAATAATTTTGCGTTGATTAAGTGAGTGGTTGATTGGGTTAGAAAATCAACAAATAATATAAAGCATCCGGGTAGTCCGGATGCTTTTTTATTTAAAGGCGTTAAAAATAAAATTCAAAACCTAAACAAATAGTTATATTTAATCTGTAATTGTGCATGCTTTACTGCGTGCCGGTTATAAAAATAATCAATAATATTTTATGAGAACTCTGAACCTTTTCATCATTGGTGCGCTGGGTTTTATGGTAGTACTGAACTCGTGCAGCAAGATTACTGACATCCAAACACAGCCCGACCATTCTATCAAGCTTACCTTCGATACGGTACGAATCACCCAGGGCACTACCCAATATCTTGCAGCTAAGAATTACAACGCCGACCAGATTGACTGGACTTCGTCTGACACGTCTATTGTGAAGATAGATGCCACAGGTTTGATAAACGCATTTCGTCCCGGTATAATTACTATTACGGCTAAACATAAAACGTACCCGGTTTCTGCAAAGTGCGTGGTGATAGTCGGCGGCAATAATATTTCAGATACCAAGGTATCGGATGTAGCTGTTGGCGCCAATGGTTCAATTTATGTTATCGGAACCGATTTGGTTTCGCCAACCGGTGGCTATGGCATTTACAAAGTCGCAGGGAATAAGCTAAACAAGCTGCCTTTATGTGCCGGAGTTCGCATAGCCGTAGGGCCTGATGGAAAACCATGGGTGGTTAATAAATCGAATTTAATTTACCGTTTCACCGACTCTACATCCGCCTGGCATCAAATGCCCGGCACGGCAACCGATATTGGCATTGGCGCCGATGGGTCGACATTTATCATTGGTACGCAGGATGTTTCCGGCTCAGGCGGGAAGAATATCTTAAAATGGAACGGTACCGATTGGACTACTATGCCGGAGTCTGCAGGTATACATATCGCTGTTGACCCATCAGGTATTCCATACGTGTCTAACTTGTCGAACATTGTTTATAAATATGATGGCACACGCCTTTGGTACCCTATCCCGGGCGTATCATCAACTGATATTGGCATCGGTTCGGATGGCAGCGTATTTGTAGCGGAAACAGACGGTTCATCATCAGCCATAGCAAAATTGAACGGAACTTCGTGGAACCCTTTTTCGACCAGCGCTTCGAGTGTAAAGAGCATTTCTGTAAGACCAAACGGAAGCCCGGTTTATATAGATGGCAATGGTTTACTGCATTTAAATTAAAATCCATCCCATAAAAAACGAAGCCCGCCGATTACACGGCGGGTTTCGTTTTTTTAATACCTTTGCTGCTACAACTATGCGCTTCCCTTCCATTCCAGGTTTTGACCAGCAGGCACTCGAAAAGTATTTTAAAAATACCGGCATGATGTTTATTGGCCGCATTGGTAGCCTGGCTATAAAGATGTTTGTGGGAATTGCAGTAGCCAACTACCTGCATCGGGAGAATAATGGCATCTTAACGGGCGGTACGGTTTACATTTATTTCTTCTCGGCAGTTGCCACCCTCGGCCTCGACCAGTTTATCGTAAAAGAGCTGCATCAGTTCCCCGAAAACAGGGACGCGATTTTAGGCACGTCATTTTGGATGAAAGTTTTTGCCGGACTTTCATGTGTCCCTCTCATATATCTTGCTTACCTGGTCTATCCTGCAAAGGAGACGCCTTATAGCTTTGTGTTGATACTATCCACTATCGGCGTAATCCAGGCGTTCAATGTTATTGATTCCTACTTTCAGAGCCAGGTACAGTCAAAATACATTATGCAGGTACAAATAGCGGGCAACCTGGTATCTGCGGCAATCAAACTGGCGCTCATTTACTTAAAAATGCCGCTTATATGGTTTGTGTATGCCTATGCGGTCGATTTTGCGCTGCTCTCTGTAGGGTATTTTTTTTCCTATCAACGCAAGCAGCGCAGTATATTTAGCTGGTCGTTTAATGGCCGGCTCGCGTCAAAATTGTTAACATACTCCTGGCCGCTTATTATTTCGGGTATCATGGTATCGCTTTATATGAAAATAGATGCGCTAATGGTGCAAAATATATCCGGCCCGAAAGAGGCCGGTGCTTACGCAACGGTGGCAAACTTAAGCGAGGTATGGAATTTTATCCCTTCCGTTATCGTCACTACCTTATTCCCCGCTATACTGAACGCAAAGCGCGATGATATTGACCGCTATAAAAAACGCATTCAAAACCTATACGATTTGATGGTTTACATCAGTATGCCCATAGCTATTATAGTAACATTCGCAGCGCCGCTTATCTATCGTATCTTGCCTTTCAAGCCCGAGTATTACTATGCGGCCCCGGCGTTATCGATTCATATTTGGTCGGGCGTGTTTGTATTTCTGGGTGCGGCCAGCAGCCAGTATCTTATTGCCGAAAACTTCAGTAAGCTGACTTTTGTGCGCACCGGTTTCGGCGCGATAGTTAATATTGCCCTTAACCTGGTGCTGATTCCGCGTATGGGCATGATGGGGGCAGCTATTGCAACATTAATAGCCTATGCGAGTGCCACATTTGTAATATTATTTATACCCAAAGTAAGCAAACAGGGCGTTATGATGTTAAAATCATTATTTCTAATTTCGCTCGCACAAAAAATCATTAAAAAATGAGTAAAGTTACATCGCTGTTAAAGGTAATGACCAGCCCGCGCCGGCTTAAAATGTTGTTATCCTTTAACCATAAAGGCTATTTGCAGGATATCGGCTGGTTTAACGGCTTCGATACCAAATCGCCGGTTGACGGCGAGGGAAATCCTATCCCATGGGTTACTTATTCATTTATCGATTTTATAAAGGAACGCATCAAAAAGAGCCATTCGGTATTTGAATTTGGTTCGGGCAACTCAACTTTCTTTTATGCGAAGTATGCCGGGCTGGTAGTATCGGTAGAGCACGATAAGAGCTGGTTTGATATGATTGTAAGCAAAAAGCCTGAAAACGCCGAAATGATTTTTTGCGAACTGGTGCGCGATGGCGACTATTGCCGCATGCCTGTAAAGCTGGAAGAAAAGTTTGATATACTGATTGTTGACGGCCGCGACCGTGTAAACTGCTGCAAACAAGCGATAAATGCGGTATCAGATAACGGAGTTATCGTTTTGGATGATTCTGAACGCGAGTTTTACCAGGAAGGAATAGTTTTTTTAAAGAAAGCCGGATATAAAGAGCTATCATTCAGCGGCATTTCGCCTGGCTTATTTTATCGTAAGTCTACATCCGTTTTTTACAGGGCGGATAACTGCCTGGATATTTAAACTGAAATGGATTCTTGTTGGTGATAAATCGCTAACTAATAAGCAATTTTGCCATTTTTCGTTAAAAACACTTACCTTTATTTATTCTATTTTAAATAAGTATCGGACTGCGAAAAAGCCTGTAACAAACCAACTCATCGTCCCGTACTGTTTTAAATGAATGATTTTACGACTATTGAGTATATATACCCGAAAGCGCTTGTATTGGTATGATTAAAAAAGGTACCCGCTATTTATTATTGCCGCTCCTTTTTATTTCGATGTGCGTGTACGCGGGTGTTTTTTCGTTGAAACCTTCAAAAAGTCTTAAGCATCACCCAAAAAAAGTTTCCCCAAAGTCGGCGCCGGGTCATATCATATCCTTTAAGATATCACAACAAATAGCCACAGAAGTAATTGATGAAACCAATCACTTTATTGCGATAAATATACACGCGGGTATACCCATTAATGCAATAGTACCTACAATTATCCTGGATCAACCTACTTCTACGGTTTCTCCCGGGTCTGGCGCTCAGCAGGATTTTTCGGCAGGACCGATAAACTATTTGGTAGATAATGTTACTTTATATTCAGTAAACTTATATCCGGCACATACATTACCCGCTATTTGCAACGGGGAGTCGATAACTATTCCGGGTGATGGCTCTACACCGTCCGGTTCATTACTATGGCAAATGCTGAATGCCGGTGGTCTTTGGGTTACTGCGCCGGGGACCACTAATACAAGCCCAAGTTACCAAACTGCAAGTCTTGCGAATACCACAACTTCGCCCAAAGTTTATACATTCCGGCGGTCGATAACAACGAGTGGTACAACTTACGACTCTTACTATGATATTACGGTAAATCCCTCAACGGCCATTTCAGGCGGGGGTATTAATAACCCTGTAGTAACCACTTTCTGCGTCAGCGGAGACCCGGGGACTATTACCGGAAAGCCTGTCTCGGGCGGTATCGGTACTTATACTTACCAATGGCAAAGTTCGGTGAACGGCGGTTCGTTTGCAGATATAACCAGCGCTACCGGCCCGGATTATACCCCTGGTGGTATTAACACGACCACAAGTTTTAGAAGGATTACCACCTCGGGTACATGTACCGCGGCCAAAACCAGCAATACGGTTACTATAACTATCCAAAATGCGATAACCAATAATACGTTGTTTCAACCGGGTACTATAGCTTTTTGCCAGCCTTCGGGTACCTTAAGCCTGCAAGGAAATATTCCGTCGGGTGGTGGTGCTACTGCAGCCTCTTTTTCATATCAATGGCAAAGTTGTACCGATGGTGTTAGCTTTGCCGATATTCCCGGTACTGCTGCCCAGCATCAAGACTATTCCAGCCCATCTGTTAGCCAAACTACTTACTTTCGGCGCATGGCAATATCGGGTGTCTGTACTGCACCCGTACCAAGTGATAACATCATTACAATTACCATACAGACGGGCATTGCAAACAATACAATCAACGCCCCGCCGGTATCAACTTTTTGCGCCAACGGAGCACCGGGGACTATTTCAGGTTTGCAGCCATCAGGCGGAGATGGAACAACTTACACTTATAAATGGCAGAAATCGATTAACGGAGGAGGCTTTACTGACATTCCAAACTCGAATTTGCAGAGCTATGATCCGGGTACGGTAACTCAAACTACTACCTACCAGCGTACGGTAACATCCGGGGCTTGCGTTCCGCCGGTGGCAAGTAATCCTATTACCGTTACAATTCAGCCTGCGCTCTCTGCCAATACCATAACGCCAACAGGTGTAACGTCCTTTTGCGCTACGGGAGACCCAACAATAATAAACGGCAGCCCGGTAACAGGCGGCAATGGCACACCGGTTTATCAATGGGAGTCTTCCACCGATGGCACCATTTATCAACCCATAAACAATACCAACCAGCAGAATTACGATCCATTAGCAATAAGCGTAACTACCTATTTTCGTCGCCAGGTTTCTTCGGGGAGCTGTTCGCCGCCAACGGCAAGTGCCCCGGTAACTATAACCGTTACTCCCGCAATAACAGCCAATAACATCCACGCGGCAAACAGCCTGTTTTGCGTGTCGACCGGTGCGTTTACTATAACCGGCGATCCGCCCGCCGGGGGCAACGGCACCTTCACCTATACGTGGCAAAGCTCGACTGACGGGGTAATCTATCAGCCTATTAACGGCGCAATTTCTGCCAGCTATGATTCGCCTTCACTTACAGTAACAACCTGGTTTCAGCGGGTAGTCTCGTCGGGCTCCTGTAATGGTACGTCGATAAGCACACCGGTTAAGATAACGGTTTATTCTGCCTGGGCTCAAAATACGATTACGACAACCGGCACAGTATCATTCTGCCAAACAGGCGATGCCACAACGATGACCGGGAGCGTACCAACAGGTGGCGATGGATCACCCCAATATCAATGGCAGCAATCGCCTGATAATGTGGATGCGCATTTTACCGATATAAGTGGCCAGGTAGGAAAAGATTTCGACCCGCCCTTGCTTACTGCAACAACATTTTATCGCCGCGTAGTGAAGGGAGTTACCTGTACAACACCGCTGGTTAGTGCCGCTGTTGAGATACATATTACTCCGGCTATAATTGCGGGCAGCAATACAATAAATCCGCCATTGATAACCACATTTTGTACCAGCGTAGATCCTGCAACTATTATAGGTAGCCTGGTACAGGGCGGCGATGGCGCGGCATCCATCCAATATCAATGGCAATTGTCTACAGATAATGGCGCAACATGGCCCAATGTGCCAGGCAATGGAACTCAGCCCGACTACGATCCTGATCCCATTACAGTAACTACTCAATATCGCCGCGTAGTCACTTCCGGGGCTTGTACTGTTCAAATACCCAGCACGAAGGTGGTTACACTTACCATTATTAATAGTCCGCCAAACATAACCATCAGCCCGGCTGCTCCTATTTGTGCCAATGAGCAGGCAACGTTATCTATAGCCTCGCCGGATGCTTCGCTTACTTATTACTGGTACGATACGCCAACCAGGGATAACCTGCTGTTCCAGGGGCCGGTATTCAAAACTTTACCGTTAACAGCTAATCAAACTTTTTATGCTGAGGCATCAAACGGCACTTGCTCAAGCCCGCAACTGGCCAGTGTGGATGTGACTGTTAATCAATTGCCGGAGGTGCCTGTTTTAGATGATGCAGAACCTGTAGGATGCAAAGGTTCGCCGACGATATTGAAGGTTACCAGTCCGCAAAACGGCATTACTTATAAATGGTATGCTGCGGCAACGGGCGGTACGGCATTATTTAGCGGCCCGGAATTTACCACACCCATTTTGACCGACGATATTACCTACTATGTTGAGGCCTCTAACGCTTCCGGCTGTATATCGTCGAGCCGGGCGGGCGCAGCTATAACGGTTTATCCGTTACCGGTAGCAACAGCGCAGGGTGCAAGCATTTGTCCTGGTACTACAGCTATATTAACGTCAAATAATCCGGACCCCGATCAAACTATCAACTGGTACGATGTACCTACAGGCGGCACACCAATAGGCACGGGCAGCACATTTCCAACTCCGGTTTTAAGTAGTAATACCAGTTATTATGCCGAAGCGGTAAATACAGTAAGCGGCTGTGTTTCGGCAACGCGTGCTGAGGCTAAAGTGCAAATGCTGACGCCGCTACCGGCGCCGGTGGTGCATGTAACCGCTGCCGCTGCGCCCGATCTTACTTTTACCTGGGTTCCGATAGCTGGTGCTATCGCCTACCAGGTAAGTACTGATAATGGGGTTACGTTTACCGACCCAAGTTCCGGCCAGGCCGGTACAAGCCATACAGTTACCGGTTTGCAGGTTGGCCAGGCGGTTACTATTCTTGTACGTGCTTTGGGTAATACGGATTGTGAAACCAGCCCCGATTCCAAACCGGTAATGGGCATTGCTGCTGAACCCAATGCGGATAAAATTTTCGTAGCCAATGCCTTTACACCTAACGGCGATGGTAAAAACGACATAGTGTATGTGCATAACGACAATATAAAAACCCTTAAATTTTCTGTTTACGACCAGTGGGGCAATATGCTGTTTCAGTCGCTAAGCCCGCAAAAGGGGTGGGACGGAACTTATAAAGGCAAAATGCAGCCAGTGGGTGTATACGTGTATTATTTAGAAGCTGTGATGAACGACGGGCAACCGGTAACCAAAAAAGGAACGATTACATTATTACGTTGAAAAAGATAGTTATCTATATATCGGTTATACTTAACCTGGTGGTAATTGGTGCAGCACATGCGCAAATTGACCCCCATTTTTCGCAGTATTATGCTAACCCCTTGTGGCTTAACCCGGCGCTAACCGGCGTTATCGATGGTGACTCCCGTATTAACGCAAATGCTAAAAACCAATGGTCAGGTATCCCCGGCGGTTATAAAACTACAGCCTTGTCGGCAGACTTCCGTGCGGGTGAAAGAATGGGCCTGGGCATCAACATTCTTAACCAGGCCGCAGGCACGGCGGGATTTAACTATTTTACCGCCTATGCATCATATGGTTATAACGTCCCGGTTTCGGAAGATGGCTTGAGCGAGCTGCATTTCGGTGTCCAGGCAGGCTTAATCAATCGTAGTTTCGACCCCAGCAAGCTGCAGTTCGACGATCAGTTTAGCTCCACTATCGGCTTTGACCCAAACACGCCATCGTTCGAGAATTTTTCGACCACCAGCGCAACTGTATTTGATGCCAGCGCCGGAATTTTTTATTTCGACGGCAATCCGTTTAATGACACCAAATTTTTCGGTGGAGTAAGCGTATCGCATCTTACATCGCCGCAGGACCCATTTACCGCCGGTACATTTACCAGCAAGCTGCCCATGCGTTTTACCGTACACGGGGGTATAAGGTTTAAGGCAGGTTTTAATTTCTATATGACGCCGCACCTGTTGTACATACAACAGCAAAGCAACACGGTAAAGGCGCTGGGGCTGTATACCGAAATGAAGTTTGAAGATAACAACAGCCTGATACTGGGCGGCATGCTGCGCGCCGGCGATGCCATAGTAGGCGATGTGGGCTTTCGTATAAAAGGGATGGTGGTTGGTCTTAGCTATGATGTTAATAC
The DNA here is from genome assembly GCA_040389845.1 of Bacteroidota bacterium. Classification (GTDB taxonomy): domain Bacteria; phylum Bacteroidota; class Bacteroidia; order Sphingobacteriales; family Sphingobacteriaceae; genus Mucilaginibacter. Next base: position 33,480 of record JAZJZL010000034.1, on the reverse strand, counting down.
CTCGGCTTTAAAAACCGCTACTAACAGCCAGGGAGGGTTGGAATTGTCCGTATCGTATGTGTTTAAGCATCATGTAAATCCGGCGGTTGATATCCCGACGCTTTAAGGTGATTGAGCGGAATGCGCTTAGAAAAACCTCTATCAAACATCAAATTCCGACACTTTAGCAAAATTATATTCCTCTGTATCTCGGTGCCTCCTTTGCGCCCTCTGCGGTTAAAAAATCGCCGGTCTTAACTAGCAAATAAATCCGAAATCGAAAATCCAACTTCCGAAATCTCAATTACCCATCTATAAGAAAACAAACAATAAATTCGGTATGACCTGGTTCTGATTTTATTTTGATGGATCCCCTGTGCTGGTTTACAATGCGCTGCGTTACCTCCAGGCCCATGCCGGTTCCTTTTCCCATTTCTTTGGTGGTAAAAAACGGGTCGAACACTCTTGATTTGATATCATCGGGGATGCCGGGGCCATCGTCAATAATGCTTACCTGCACAAACTCTTTGTCCCTTTCGGTTTTTATGGTTAGCGTGCCCTTGCCATTTGCTTCCATGGCATCAAAGGCATTATCTATAAGGTTAGTCCAAACCTGGTTCAATTCGCCGATTAAGGCTTTTACCGGCGGCAGGTTAAGGTCGAAATCCTCCACCACAGTGATATTGCCTTTCTTTTTTCGATACCCCAACATGTTCAGCGTATTGCGGATGCCAATGTGAATGTCGGCGTATTGCTTATCGCTGCCGCGATCCATGTGGGTAAACGTTTTTACAGATTTTACCAGTTCGGCTATACGACGGGCTGATTCCTGTATATCCTCCACCATTTTCTCGGTTACCAGCACGGTATTTATCCAGCCGAACACCGGGGGTAAAAAACGCCTGGGGATATGACTGGCGAAGTTATCGAGGTCGGCTACTGTAAAGTTAAAGTCCACAAAACTTTCCACCATGTCGTAACCATCTTCAATGTCATTATTGTCCAGCCAATCGCCTAATTCCTCTTCACGTTTGGTCCTTTCCTTCAGCGTAAGCTTTGGCCGCTCTGTTTCTGCCAGCACCTTAAACAGTGCGCCATTAACTGCGTCTACCTGTGCGGCATCCATTTGTATGGCTGTGAGTTTTTTAAAGGTTTCCGGCTCAAGCCTCAGGTGTTCACGCAGGGAGACTGAATCGCGAACGATGGCAGACGCAGGGTTATTCAGCTCGTGCGTAAGCCCTGCCGAAAGTTTCCCCAAAGCCATCATTTTCTCGTTCTGTTGCTGAAAGGCTGTAAACTCGCGCACCCTATTGCTCATTACATGCACCAGCGCCTGGGTAAGCTCAAACTGGCCGCTTATCATTTCTCTAATTCTTTCAGTAGGATAGGATAATACATGCACATCGGTCCTTGTTTTCATGTACACGTTAGAGATCCTTCCCCGCGAGTAAGGCAGGTAACCTGAAATGATGCCTTCGCCGAAGATGCCCAACTCCCGCTTTGCACCGTTTAAAACAATATAAGCAGCAAGCTGACCGGATATAACAAAATTAGGCCCGGTCATTGGATCACCCGGTTTGCTCACCAGCGTGCCTTCGGGGATAACGCGGTCTTCGCAAATATCGATAAGCCATTGTAGCTGGTCGTCGGGAACGCCTTTCAGGTTCTCAAAAGTCTTTAAGGTAGCAACGGTAACAGGTTCCATGTTAGTTAATCAGTGATTAGAGACCAGAGATTAGTTGTAAAGCCCCGAATGTAAGTCATTCCTGATAAAAAAGCTAATGCCCGAACTTATGCGTGCAATCTGTGACCGAAATATCGTAATTTTATGACATAATCATAGCTTTACAGCTATCTATTACTAACTATGAGCTACACGGTACAAAACAAAAACGACGGCAAGCGTGGTGCCTTTTTTATTGAGGATGAAGGAAAAGAAATCGGCCTGATGCATTACATATTTTCCGGAACGGATAAATTTATCATCGACCATACAGAGGTTAATGATGAATATGCCGGCAAAGGCCTCGGCAGGAAACTGGTAAAAGCCGGAGTAGACTTTGCGCGAGAACATAAAATGAAAATTTTACCTTATTGCCCATACGCTAAAAAGATATTTTCGATAACGCCGGATTATGCGGATGTGCTATATTAGTTCAAGGTTCATAGTTGATGGTTCATAGCCTGAAATTGATTAATTGGGTTGATGAGAAGCTCAGAGTAAAAGGCAAATACTATTATGGAATACATATTAACAGAGCCGGTTGCCGCAAGCATCGGCATGGAAAAATATAAATGCACGGTTACGTGGCGCAATGGTCAGTTTATTTCGGACGAGCCCGAGTTTACCGGCGGGAAAGATTTAGGGCCCGATCCTTATACTTTATTGCTGTCATCACTGGGCTGCTGCACACTTGCAACGTTGCGTATGTATATCGACCGTAAAGGATGGGATGTGCCGCAGATTGCCGTTGCCGTGAATATGTTTTTTAAGCTTGAGGGCGATAAAAAGATTACGGTGATTGACCGGGACCTGAATTTTATCTCGCCCATAACTGATGAACAGCGGGAGCGCCTTACCCAGATAGCTAAAGCATGCCCGGTATCAAAAATACTGGAAGGTGAAATACAGATACGCACCTTCGCTTATACCAGTGAAGAGTCTGAACTGCGACACAGCTATACCAACGGCGAGGTTACCGTTGAATGGCGCCCGGAACTTTGCAAACATGCCGCACGGTGCGCAACACAGCTGCCGGGTGTGTTTAATCCTTCAAATAAGCCATGGGTAAATATGGATGGTGCCACGAGCGAGGAAATTGCGGCGCAAGTGGGGCGGTGCCCAACGGGGGCATTGAAGATGGGAAAAGTTAGTAATTAGCTAGACCTCGATTTAAGAGATAAATCTCTCTTTAAAAATGGTTTCAAACTCCTCATATTTCAATACAGAAATCTGGGGGAATATATTTGTTTTAATTTGATGAATATGTTTGTCATTACTGACGATATAATCTGACTGGCTAGCAATGTAACAGTCGACGAATTTATTGTCATCTTTATCGTTCTCAACCAACTGCCATAAAAGTCCGGATTCTTCAGGATAACATTGGGAAGCAATAGTAAATAGTCCAGGGATGCGTCTGTAAATTCAGTTCCATATCTTTTAACTATTTGTTCTTGATATTCGGTTATTATCTCATTTGAGATTACAATATCAAACTTATTCGATAAAATTGACTGATATATCCAGTGATAATTAAAACCCGGGGCGAGGGAAACGAGAAAGATATTAGTATCTATGACAAAGCGAAGATTATTCATTAATCCAATTATCCAAATCTTCTTGAGTAATGTTTTTGTCTATAACTGCCTTTTCTATGTTCTTTAGAAATTTATCAGAGAAATACTCTGCCAACATTCGTTTTATGGCAAGCAAATCCTCCTCTTTTGGTTGAAAAGAATAAATTTTCAATAATTCCAGCTGTAAAGAGCTTAATTTTTGGCTTTGCATAGTATCACCCCTTTTAACAAAATTACAAATTTGATTTATCAATACATAACAGCTACTGGTCCTGGTTTTTCTATGGCTTTTGATATACCCGCACATAATCTATCTCATAACGGCGCGGAAATTTTGTTGCTGCCGGGTCGCCGCCGTTATCGCCTCCGAGGGCCAGATTCAATAAAATGTAATGCTGCTGTTTAAATGGGTTAAACCCGGAGCCATCCCGGTTAACAAGGTCTTTCAGTTCAACGCGGTTTAGTATTTGGTCGTCAACAAACAAGCTAATGGCGTTTTCGTCCCAATCCATACGCCAAATATGAAAGCGTTTGCTCCAGCCCGTCCCTAACGAATCAAGGGGTTTGCGGTTGCTGTACCATTTTGCGCTATTAGGCTTTGCAGTACCACAGGCAATGTTAGCCAGCAGCATGTTACGGTAATACTCCATTATATCAATTTCGCCGTTTGACGGCCAGGGTTTGTTGACGCCCAGGGTCCAGAATGCTGGCCATAAGCCGGCATCAGTTTCAATACGGGCACGCATTACAAAACGGCCATATTGCCAACTGTGCCGGCCCCCGGTGTTCATGCTTGATGATGTGTATTCAATAAACTCCCGGTTTGTCTTCCAGTTATTGCTTCCGGCGATATAATTAGGGTTAGGTAAATGTTCCTTTCTTGCTTCTATGGTGAGCAAGCCATTTTTACAAACAGCATTCTGCGGCTGGTACCATTGATCTTCGTGATTGCGTACAAAGCCATGCTCAAACTTCCAGGTGGTGCTGTCGGGGGCGCCGGCTTTATTAAATTCATCAGCCCATACCAGCTTGTAATGCCCGGCGGTGTCGTTGCTGTGAGATTGGCTTATTGCTACAAAGGGGATGAAACCAATGAGCAGAATAGTTTGGAGATAAAGGTTTTTCATATAGCGATATTAGATGCAAAAATAAGGATTGATGTGTAATATAATGTTTCTACTTGTTAGAACAGGCCTGCGACCTGTGCTGGCGTGTGTCGCCCCGTTGGGGCTTTTAGTTTTTGTTATATTAAAGGCTCAACGGCCCGACACATGCTTTGAACTGTGTTGAGTATCGCCCCCTCTTGAGACAAAAAAAATCTCAAAGGCCCAAAGGCCCGACACATTCCAGCGCAGGTCGCAGGCCTGCGTAAAAGTTAATGAGGAATTCTATCCTAAAAATCCCCCGCATTGCTAATATCCCATCCATTTTTTATATTTGAACAAGGCTATCGATAGCCAGGCAGCGGCGCGGCCCTAATCCCACGCTGTTATTGTTATTGACGAGGAAAGGCTTGCAATTTCTTTTACTGTAAATCAATTATTACCTAAAACTTTTAACATGAAAAGGATTTCTTTTTTAGTGGTTTGTATGCTTTTTTGCCTGTATGCCACGGCCCAGGCGGATGTAAACAACGTTTTTACCGCAATGCCGCCAAAAAACGCAACAAGCCTTACCGGCGAGCAATTACAAACTTACCTGCGCAGCCATTTTAAGGTGACACTGGTACCAGGCAACCACGAGACTACGTACCTGGCGGATGGCGTTATAGTTTGCTTTTGGGACCTTAAAGCAAATCCCCAATACCTTAAACCGCTCGACTCGCTACAGGCCAGGGGAGTAAGGGGCGTGAGCAAGAGTGCTACGTTGAACGACTCGCATTTTGAAACCGTAAATAGTGTACGTTTTGGTGTCTATGAGTTTCAGAAAGAGGATGAAGTTTATATCAGGTTTGGGTCCGAAGTAAACAAAAATCTGCAGAGCATGAATGGGATACTGCAATTTAAGGCTGCGGATAAAGATAAAGCGCACCAATATTTAAAAGATTTGCTGGCAAGTATGCGGTTTAAGGAATAGCTGTTGGCTGGCTGCGGTTATTTGTCTCTAACCTCCATTACCGGCTTATTCATCACCTTATAAAAGAATATTCCGCCGATGGCGTAAAGCATAACGTCAATCCAGTCGCCGGTATAAGTTTTAGAATATGCAGGCAGCAATATCTCGAAAACCAGCGCTACGTAGGCAGTAATGAAAGCCACATGCCAAACCGATAATGTATAATAATTGCTTTTAATAATAGCCACCCGCTGAAAACAAAGCATAAGATTAGCGATTACAGGGATGGCAAAGGCATCGGTAGCATAGCCGTTGATGTATGGGGGCAGGGGATGGCCAAGCTTACGGGTGATAAATACAAGCAGCCAAACCAGGCAGCCGGCTATAAACCATTTGTTAAGCAGGGTTTTCATTTAGGCGGGCAGGACGCTTATCAGTACGATGATGATGGTTACTATCGCAAAGAATAGTACCTGCATCGCAATCGTCCACCAGCGCAACGCGTTTAACAAATGTTTGCCTAAGCGTTTTAAAGGGCCGTCTTCCGGTCGTATAATTAATATATTTTTTTCCCTGGCCGCATCGTCGCGCATTTTTCTTTCAACTTCGCGCGAAAATTGCCGGGTTTCTAAAAAGCCGTCGCAATGCAGGCAGCGATCATCAATCTTTCCGTCCCACATAGTCCACTGGCCGCAATGCGGGCATTTTATTTCTCTAACCTGGCTCATCGGGTTTTAATCAATGGTCAAAGTTAAAAAAAATAAGCCTGCCGTTTTAAAAGCATTCAGTAATTGCAAAAAATAAAAAAGGATGGCAGCACTGCCATCCTTCAAGTTTTTAAGCGGTTGTAATACCTTATTTGCTAACTGCTTTTCTTGCAGGGAACAACGGTAAAATAATAACAGCTAACAGGGCAACAACTTCTAATACAACTAACATGTCTTTAATTTTTAAGTATTTATTTATAAAACGATTAATAGCTTTCAGAGAAAATACATCCTCTGTGCACAGTGGGCGACACAAAATATGCCACTTTTTAACTATCTTTTTTTTGCGCTAAAAACACCAAAAATAATATTTGAGTTATTTTTAAATTCAATAAAAAAAAGCACCTGTTTTCAATTTTTGCTGATGTTTTAGGATTTTTGAAATGAAAAATCGGCCTTTTGGCGAATTTTTAAATATTTTTTTAACCAAAATCATATTGATGGACCAAAAAATCCTGCCATTGCGAGAGCTTTTAACCCAATCGAAAAAAATTAATTTTGGTGATTTAAAAATAGAGTCATTTAATTGTCAGCAGTGTTTTGCAGACAAACTAACAGGCACGTTAGTCTTTAAATAACGGGTGTTTAAAGTACACTTATCGCTGAAAAATATTTTTTGCCAATTTGGCAGTCGGCATGACAAGGGTAGTTTTTTTTGAAAATAATTGCTTGATTTTGTCTGTCATGGTACTGACAAGGTGGCAAAAGGCGGTAAACTGCTACCACGCTATTGGGCCACAACCACTGCCGCACTTGCCGCCGGTACATGCACAATGAAGCTATTTTTATTAACAGCTAGGTCATCTCCTGCGGCGGGTTGAAAACTTCCATCGGCATTGACCTCTCTGCCTGCAAATTTCGTCCCGGTGGTTGCGAGAATTGAGGGAGCATTAAGCCTGTTTACGGTAATATTGCCGATCCTTTTACCGGGAATAATATTAAAATCGTAATCAGTATCGATGCTCTTATTAATAAGAGTAATGGAATAGCCGCCATTATTGCTGCAGGCATGTGCGCTGCAATAGGTAGTCTTGTCTGCTTTAAGCGGGATGGATCTTCCGTTTATAGCGGCGTATCTAAAAGCAAGCATGGCATAATATTCCGGTCTTGCAGTTAATTTACCGTTGTCACTGAATATCGGCGAATAATGCAGACCGATACCATTATGGAAATTTATGCCCTGGCAGCCGTTGTCGGCCAGTATCCACATCGTATCGAGCGCCCACAATGCCGAAGCAAATACGTCGCTTACACCTTGTTTTCCGCCGCCATAAACGTTGTTGCATTCTGTCACCCTGTATGGCAGCTGTGGCATGCCCGGGGAGGGCTTGAACGACTGGATCAGCTCTGATAACCGGCTGCTGAAATGTAAGATGGATTGATAGTTAATATCACTGCGTGTTGCCGGCCCGGTTTCGTAATAATGCCCGTCTAATAGCTTCACGCTCGTATATTCGCGACCAGCAAACGAGGCTATCCAGTCGGTTTTTGATGCCACATCAGGCCCGGCGAAACTGGCGCCTGGCACTTTCGCTCTTACTGCTGCCTGATAAGTGTCCCATTCACCTATAAAATCGTTGACATCATAAAATGCGTTTCGCAGTTTTGAATTGGACGAAAAGTAATCCGGCTCATTGCCCGATTGAAATGCATACAGGTTTGTTCCGAGAGCGTGATTCACGTACACCGCCTCGTTTGCAGCGGTCACGGTATTGTTCTCACCAAGATTTAAACCGAACAAAACAGGCCAGCCGGTTGCATTGGATAACGCCGCCAGCCGGTCGATATCGGTCGTCGTGATAGCGTTTACCGGAGTGCCCGCATCGCGGGGTTTGCCGGTCCATACTGTAAAGTCGCTGGTGCCGCCACCCATACGCATAATCCCCGGCCCAAGGTTTCTCATTAATTGAACCAGGACTTTATTGTCTGGATTTAAAAAACTTGCATCCTGGCCAAATATGCCATTTTCGAAGCTTAAGCCTTCAAAGCTATCCGATATTAAACTACCCGGATGATTGGCGTCGAGGGTTACATTAACGGTTGTAGAATTATAGATAAACAGCTTTTTACTGTCATCATCTTTGCGGCACGAAGCGAGGAACAGCACCGCAAGGATGCCGGCAATCAATAGTTTGTTCATAAGGCGGGGAAACCGCTTTAAAGATAAACAAATAGCCGAATCGTAACAGGTATTTTACATTTTTTAACAAATCATTTCAGGCCGCCGGATACGGGAGCGTTTTATCAGCAAAATTTTATGCTTCGTCTATATTTACTGGTCGCCCATCTATTAGGATTTGAGTTTTTTGTTATTATATTTACATTTAGTTGTGTCAAATAAACACAATGATATTCCCCTGCAATATCTAACAAACAAACCAACTATAAACCAGTTATTTATATAACTATTGCTGCGCTTAATATGAAAAAATCCCTAAAGATTATTGCCGTCACCTGTGTTGCGGGTGCCTCATCCGTTTTATTTGCCGGAATGAAGTCCGAACCGGCCACCGGCACGCAACCACCTGCTGCCGACAGCTCGGGCGTTGTGCTTATAAAAAATAATAACGGGCCTACGCTTGGTTATTCCATCAATTCGGGCGTAAAAATTTTAAAGGTGGATGGATTTTCATTTAAAGATTTAAACAAAAACGGCAAGCTTGATAAATATGAAGACTGGCGGTTGCCGGTTGACGAACGTGCGAAGGACCTGGCGTCGAAGATGTCGGTTGACCAGATAGCCGGGTTGATGCTGTATAGCGTTCACCAGGCTATTCCGGCGCTGGCGGGGCCGTTTGGGAGGGGAACCTATAACGGCAAACTTTTTAAAGATGGCGGTGTCGATCCATCATGGGTAACAGATCAGCAGAAAGATTTCCTTATAAAGGATAATTTGCGCCACGTGCTGGTCACTACGGTTCAAAGCCCTGAAGTAGCTGCCAAATGGAGCAACAACGTGCAGGCTTTGGTTGAAGGGGTCGGCCTCGGAATTCCGGCAAATAATAGTTCCGACCCGCGGCACAGCGCATTTTCCGGCGTGGAGTATACGGCGGGTGCGGGCGGTAAAATATCGCAATGGCCCGATCAACTGGGCCTGGCCGCTACATTCGACCCTAAAATAGTGCAACAATTCGGCTCGATAGCTGCAAAAGAGTACCGCGCTTTGGGAATTACTACGGCACTTTCGCCACAGATAGACCTGGGTTCGGAACCAAGATGGGTACGTATTAATGGTACTTTCGGTGAAGACCCGCAACTGGCGGCAGATATGGCCCGCGGCTATGTTGACGGCTTCCAGACTTCGGGCGGAACTGCCGAGATACGCGATGGCTGGGGATTTAACAGCGTTAACGCTATGATGAAGCACTGGCCGGGGGGCGGCCCCGAAGAAGGTGGCAGGGATGCGCATTACGCGTATGGTAAATACGCAGTGTACCCGGGCAATAACCTTGATGAGCATTTAATATCGTTTGTTGATGGTGCTTTGAAACTACAAGGCAAAACACGTATGGCGGCAGCGGTAATGCCATATTATACCATTTCTTATGGCCGCGATATCAAGAACAAAGAAGACCGGGGCAATAGCTACAGCAAATACCTGATTACCGACTTACTTCGCCAAAAATATGGCTACGACGGCGTGGTTTGTACCGATTGGCTGGTGACTGCCGACGAAGCTAAGACCCCGGATGTTTTCCTGGCTGGTAAATCATGGGGTATGGAAGATAAAACCGTTGCCGAACGCCATTACAAGATACTGATGGCGGGTGTTGATCAGTTTGGTGGTAACAACGATGCAGGGCCGGTATTGGAGGCTTACCAAATGGGTGTTAAGGAGCATGGCGAACCTTTTATGCTTGCCCGGTTTGAGCAGTCGGCGGTGAGACTGCTGCGCAATATATTCAGGACAGGTTTGTTTGAGAACCCCTATCTTGATGTAAAAAAATCTGCGCAAACTGTTGGCAAACCCGAGTTTATGACGGCAGGGTACAATGCGCAGCTGAAATCGGTGGTGATGCTGAAAAATCAGAACCACGTGTTGCCGATAGCGAAGACCAGGACAATTTATATCCCCAAAAAATACGTAGCGCCCAACAAAAGCATTTTTGGTGATGTTTCGCCTGAAAAATGGGAAGATGCCGTGCGACCGGAGCTGCTGAAACGTTACTTTAATGTAACAGACGATCCGTCAAAAGCAGATCTGGCCATCGTTTTTGTAAACAGCCCGAATGGCGGCGCCGGCTATGATTTCAATGATACAAAGAGTGGGGGAAGCGGCTATTTCCCTATCAGCCTTCAATACGGGCCATATACTGCTACCGAAGCCCGCGAGCACAGTATAGCTGCCGGTGATCCGACCGAACCAAACGTTAACGACCGCACCTACAAAAATAAAAGTGTTATCACTGCTAATGCGATGGATCTGAAGATCATTCACGACACTAAAATTGCGATGAAAGGCAAGCCGGTAGTGGTGGCTATCAATATTTCGAAGCCGATGGTGGCAAGGGAGTTTGAAAAAGACGCCAGCGCGATTATCGGCAGCTTCGGCGTGCAGAACCAGGCAATACTGGATATTTTGTCTGGTGCCGCTGAACCGACCGGCTTACTGCCATTTCAGATGCCTGACGATATGACGACAGTAGAGTTACAGGATGAGGATATTCCGCACGATATGATTTGTTACACCGATGCCGCCGGCCATACTTATGATTTCGGCTTTGGTATGAACTGGAAAGGCGTGATAAATGATGCGCGCACCCGCCAGTATGTAAACCGGGTTATACAGCCTATCATTAGCGCGAACGGCAATATGGTAACTATCAGCAGCGCAACCAATGGTGCTAAAATTTATTACAGCACGGATGGCTCGACACCATCGTTCGCCAAAGAAAATGAATACTCAAAACCCTTTAGCGCCGAAAAAGGTTCAACCATAAAGGCTATTGCAAAGGTTTACGGGGTTGATAATAGCGGATTGGCGGTGTATCAAATTAAATAGAACCATGATTTGCTTGATTAGGGGATTTAAAGATTCCTGTCGATGTGCTTATAAAATCGAAGAATCCTCTAATCAAGCAAATCAAGGTTCAAATAATAAGTGACATGAAAAAGCTCTTTACTACTTTTTTTATCTCAGCAATAACAGCCGCGGCTTTTGCCCAGGGCCAGTGGCAACTGGTTAAAAGTAAAAATCAACCGGGCTCGCGTGGCGAGGGCAGCCTGGTTGCTGTTGGGAGCAAATTGTATTTAATTGGCGGCGATGGCGGTGCACGGGCGGTGGAAGCTTACGACCCGACAACCAATAGCTGGACGAAGAAAGCCGTTGCGCCATTTACCATGCACCATTTCCAGGCGGTTGGAGTTGGCGATAAAGTTTATGTGTTGGATGCTTTTTATGAAGGAGGCTACCCTGACCAAATAGCCTTGCCCAACGCTTACAGCTACGATACCAAAAAAGACAGCTGGCAAAAACTGGCGGAAATTCCTGCTGATCGAAGAAGGGGAGGGGCCGGCGAAGCAACTTATAATGGGAAAGTCTACATTGTTTGCGGTATAACGCATGGCCACCGCAGCGGCACCAACAGCATGTTTGATTGCTATGACCCGGCGACTGATAAATGGACTGCATTGCCTGATGCTCCCCATATCCGTGATCATAGCATGGCAGTTGTTTTGGGGGATAAGTTATATGCCATCGGCGGCAGAAATACCAGCCTGCACGATGCTGATAATTTTATGTCGTTTTTTGATAAAGTGGTGCTTGATGTAGACTGCTACGATTTTAAAACCGGCAAGTGGAGCATACTGCCTGCAAAACTGCCAATGGGCACCGGCGGCGGCACAGCGGTAAATATGAATGGTAAGATATTTTATATCGGCGGTGAGCGGGCGACGGCTACCGAGCCAAACGGTCCGCAGAAAGATGTTTATTGCGTCGATCCTGAAAAAGATAAGCAATGGACCAAAGTAGCCGACCTGAATAAGGCCCGCAACGGGGTAGGCGGTACGGTGCTTAACCATAAGATTTATATTGCGGGCGGTGCTAGTGGCCCCGGTGGGCCACCGCCAAAGCCCTTAGCGCAGGGTGCGAATCCTCCGCCACCGCCGCCGGGCGGTAAGCCTGGGAATAATCCTCCGCCAAACGGGCCGCCGCTAGGTGGTGAACAAGGAGATATTGCGCTGGAGGTATACTATCCCGGGAATTAATTTCGACTGATTTTGATGATACCAGGTTGTTGATAGTTATTTGATTAGCTATCTTTATAAACCTATAAAACTAAATCAACTATGCGCAAGCTATTAACTTTACTGCTGCTTTATCCGGCCATTGTATGGGCGCAAACTCAACCGATGGTCATCCCGCTGTGGGAAAAAGGCGCGCCGGGTTTTGAAAACCGCCGCAACGAGCCTGAACTGGCAAAGGATTATTGGGTGAGGAATGTGCATAATCCGTCGCTCACGGTTTTCCTGCCGCCAAAAGACAAAGCTAATGGTGTTGCCGTGGTTGTTTGTCCCGGAGGCGGCCACAGGTTATTGGTTTATACCGCAGAAGGAATTGACCCGGCTAAGTTTTTAAATAGCCTGGGTGTTACCGTATTTGTGTTGAAATACCGTTTAGGACGCGATACGTTATCACCTTATAAAATAGACGTTCACGCCAAACAGGACGGCTTCCGTGCTATGCGTTTGGTACGCAGCCGTGCCGCTGAATTTGGAATAGATACCAACCGCATCGGCTTGATGGGTTTCTCGGCTGGCGGCGAGGTTGTGGATATGGTGGCTTTCGATAAAGGCAAAGGCGACCCAAAAGCGCCAGACCCAATTGATCGCCAAAGCGCTAAACCTGCTTTTATTGTACAGATTTATCCCGGCCCGCTTTATATTCCGGATGTTGTACCTTCGGATGCCCCGCCTGCGTTCCTGCTGGCCGCTAATGACGACCCGTGCTGTTCTGTCCCGGTGATGCAGTTGCTGCAAAGGTATCGCGATGCCAAGGTTCCTGTTGAAGCGCACCTGTTTACGCAAGGTGCGCACGGGTTCAATATGGGGCAGCGCTCTAAGCTAAAATCCATCAATACCTGGCCGCAACGCTTGGCGGATTGGTTATCGGATAATAATATTTTGCAACCGGAGCGGCCGAAGGTGATGCATTGAGTTTGAATGCGGAAGTCGGAATTTCGGTTTCGGAATTTTTGAAATGGATTCTTAAAAAGCAACCTCTCACACGTCATTGCGAGGTCGATTGTTCACAATCGGCTTCGAAGCAATCTCTACACCATACTGCATGGGAGCACTAAACTACATGGTTTCCTGTCCGCCGGCATCACGGTAGCCATGTACACTAAGGTCCGGTACCGTCCTGTGCAGCGGTTGCTTCGAAGTTCGCTGCAAGCAGCGAACCTCGCAATGACGAAAAGCTTATATCCTAAGTAAACGCACCGTAATATTTCTCAAAACATGAACCATATCCCTCAAACAAGTGTTATCTTGTAATAAATCTAAAAGTCATGGCAAATTTCCAGGAGATAATAGCATCAGAGAAACCGGTATTGGTTGATTTTTCGGCAGAGTGGTGCGGGCCGTGTAAAATGATGCCGCCGATATTGAAGCAGGTAAAAGATGCGCTGGGCGATAAAGTAACCATCATCAAAATAGACGTCGATAAAAACCCGCAGGCAGCCAATGCCTACCGTGTTCAGGGTGTTCCCACACTAATAATATTCAAAAACGGCGAAACCAAATGGCGCCAAAGCGGCGTTGTTCAGGCCGCGCAATTGCAGCAGGTGATACAGCAATTTGTTTGAAAGGAGGGTAAAGACGAAAGGTAAAAAGTTTTCAATTGCCCAAAAAGTCCTGGGGCTAACGTCAGACTTACGAAGTTTTAAAAACTTCGTAAGTCTTAACGGACGCTTATACATTCCCCATTTGCGGGTCGCTAAAACTGGATTTACCGGTTTCAACGTGGCCGGCGTACCGCTTCTCGAACGCCGGGAAATTGTTAATTTTCACCGTAAAATCATACCAACTGTGGCTGTTTGCCAGGTTAAGCACAAATGTTGACTTAGCCCCCGGAAGAACAGGTAAAACCTTGTTGTTTGTTTTATAACCCAGGTCGCTAATTACCGCAGTATGCGGTGTTTTGCTGTTATTATGCAATATCACTTCCAGGTTTCCATTATTAACGTGGTATTCGCAGCTTATCTCAAAATCAGGGTCTTTGGCATCGCCTTTAAATTCGCGAAAAAAACCGTTGGGACCGTATACGCGAAGGTGATAATTGCTATTTTCGAAATCTGTAAGCGGCCATTCATCTGCAAGGGTATCCCCGGCTTTGGCGGTGTATGCCCACGTGCGCAGGTTTTCATTTAGGTATTTACCCGGCGCATATACATTAAACGGCGAACCGATAGCATGGCTGCCAAAAACTTTTTCGCTCGCTGTAAACCTCAGGCCAAACGATTTTTTATCGGCGCTTAACTTGCCATCGGCATATAATTGGTAGGGCAGAGCGCATGACGGCTTTATTCCTTTTTCCTGCTTAGGCATATAAGGCGAAGTATGCGGTGCTTTATTGATAACGGCAATTTCTTCGGCTGTCAATAATTTATAATCATCGGGCAGCTTCTTGAACTTTGCTTTGTGGATACTCTCGATAGTTGCATCCTTACCCAGGAAAGCGGGTTGGGGAATTACCTCGCCATTGTATGGCCGGAATGTTGATGTCAAGTCGCCGCAAACGGTACGGCGCCAGTCGCTGATGTTTGGCTCGGTTATTTGCTTGCCTGTTTTGTGGCTCAGGAATTTCTCGAGGAATTGCAGGGTGGAGGTATGGTCGAACACCTCGGAGTTTACATAACCGCCCTTGCTCCACGGCGATGCAATTACCAACGGCACGCGGAACCCGAGACCTATAGGCGCTTCTCTTTCATATTTTTCGGGGAAGTTATGACGGGCCAGTTCCTGCTCGCGGGTTACAAACTCAACCCGGGTATCTATACCTGCAGATACTTTGCCCGTTCCGTCTTTATGCGAGTGCGGTGCGGTAAACGGCGGCACATGGTCGAAGTAACCGTCGTTTTCGTCGTACGCTAAAATAAAAATAGTCTTCTTCCAAACCTCCGGGTTGCTGGTGAGTATATCCATCACTTCCGAGATATACCATGCTCCGAACCAGGCTGAACTTGGGTGGTCGGAGAAAGCTTCAGGGGCGGTTACCCATGATACAGTTGGCAACTTGCCGCCGTGTACATCGGCCCTGAACTGGTGCAAAACATCGCCTTTGGGCACTTTTAGCTCGCGGCCCACACCATTATCATCATATTTTAAATCAACCAGCGTGCGGTAGTCCGGGTCATTTTTATTGTTGCTGAAAGCTTTGGCGTGCAGACTTTTTTCCCTGTCTGATAGTTTGTCAAACATCTCAACCTTGTAGGTATCGCGCTCCTTGTTTACGGAATTGAGATAACCCTTCATCTCCCGTAATTGTTTCTTAAGGTGGTCGATGTGGGCATCACCGGCGGGCAAAGCATCAATTTGTTTTTGCAATTCCTCAATTTTTGCGGGCAGCTCGGCCGACCGCTTTTCCATTGCTACAATGTGCGGCGGATGCAGATGGATATTATATTGCGCAAAAAACTCCAGCGGGTTATCCTGGAAGTTAGATAACCAGGGGTCTTCCTCGCCCTCAAAACCGGTGTCGATGGCTACTTCATTCTGGTAGCAATTCCATGATATACCGGCATCTTCCAAACGCTCGGGAAATGTCTTCCATTTAAGGGTGCCGTAGTCCATGTCATCATTCCAAACGTGGGCCAACGAATTTTCGTCAGGAGTTTCGCGAATGGTACCTGTCCAGAAGTATAACCGGTTTGGATTGGTGCCTGTTAAGGCCGAGCAAAAATTCTGGTCGCAAACTGTAAAGGCATCAGCCAGGGCATAATAGAAAGGGATATCCTCGCGTGTATGGTAGCCGAGGGTAAGTGGCATATCGGCGTACTCCTTGTTACCGCTTCGCTTGTTTTCCAGCCATTTATCAAACTTGCCATCGTTGCGCGAGTTTACCTGGTTACGCCATGAATGCGGCAGCGAGTTCATCCAGGTAGTTTTTGTGTTTTTGATGTCGAGGCGGAAAGGCGCGTAAGTTTCACCTTTTGCATTGGACTGGCACCAGACTTTATTTTTATTAGGCAGATCGATAGCGCGTGGGTCGTTATAACCACGCACACCCTTAAGCGTACCATAAACATGGTCGAACGAGCGGTTTTCCTGCATCAGGATAACAATATGCTCTGCGTCAAGATAAGTGGTTCCGGGCGCTGGATTGATAGCCATCGCCTTTTGTATAGAAGCCGGTATAATACTTGATAAACTTGTAGCACCTGCCAGCAGGGCCGCTTTTTTT
>JAZJZL010000034.1:0-16964 GCA_040389845.1 Bacteroidota bacterium | reverse complement strand
AAATTTAATTTTTTCCTTTTGCCTATGGGATAAAGCGTACAGTTTTTGGCTATGAACCATGAACCATCAACTATGAACCCTTTTCGCAATAACCTCCTCACAAAGCCCAAACGATAGCGTCATTCCGTTACCGCCGATGCCGTTGATGACGGTTACGCCGGGGGCGATATCTACTATCAGCTCGGTTGCGCCGTTCATCATTTTGGGGTAAATGCCGTGCCATGACTGCAGCAATTTCCAGTCCTTAAAGCTGGCAAAAGTTTGCAAATAGGAAGTTATCATTGTATTAATAAATTCCTTATCGAAAGGGTCGTGAACCAGACCGTATTCGTGGGAGTCGCCGATGGTAAGCTCGCCGCTGCCGTTTTGCGATACCATTACATGGATCCCCCATTTCAGGTATTCGGCGTATTGTTCTTCGTAACGTTTCCGTAAGGCTGGTAGCGAAGCTGCCGCCTGGAAACCTGGGTAATGTATCATGGACAAGCCGCCGCATAATGACGGACCGATGCGCCATTCGTCGGGCTGGGTAACCAGGCGCATCATTTGCAGCTTGCATTTGGTGATGTTTGTTTCTAAAAACAGTTCGGGATATAGCGTTTCAAAATCAGCCCCGCTGCAAACAAATATTTCGTCGGCTTCCCAGGCGCGGTCGCCGGATATAACTTTCGGATGTTCGATGCTGGTTATGGCGGTATTCCAGTGAAATTCAACGCCGTATTTTTCGGCCAGGTACTTAGCCACCTGCCCGATAGCAACGCGTGATTCCACAATCATTTCTTCGCCGCTCCATAACGCACCTTTAAGGCCATTTGGATTGATGGCAGGAGATTTTTTCAGCGCCGCGTCGGCATTTAGAAGCTTACAATCGCGATGAGAATGGTTTACTTCTACATATTCTGA
Organism: Bacteroidota bacterium; assembly: GCA_040389845.1. Taxonomy (GTDB): domain Bacteria; phylum Bacteroidota; class Bacteroidia; order Sphingobacteriales; family Sphingobacteriaceae; genus Mucilaginibacter. The sequence continues at coordinate 16,061 of JAZJZL010000034.1, read as the reverse complement.
GATAACCTGTAGCTCGTCGTCGTGATAAGCCAGGTGCATAGAGCCAACTTCATCGTGCCAGATATTGGCTTCAGCGCAAACTTCTTTCCAGATACTGCGCGACAGCATAGCCCTCTCAAATAGCGGACCTGTTGCCTGACCGATAGGCCATATCATTCCGAAATTACGGATAGATGCGCCAACAGCACGTTCGTTACGCTCGAATATGGTTACAGAATAGCCCCTGAGTACCAGCGCACGGGCGGTAGCTAAACCAACAATACCGGCACCGATGATGATGGCCGAGCCCCCCGACCCCCTGAAGGGGGAGGCAGAAGAAGATTGTGTCATACGGGTAGAATGTTTAATTCGCCTTGCGGCTCTTCGCTTTTATTGCTTTTGCGGGCGCTTTGTAAAAAATAGATGAGGGATAGTATGCCGCCAATGCCACCGATTACTGCTACGAAAACCACGCCTTCCTTAAAAAACTCAGCCCAGCTTATGTTTGGTTTGCCCAGTTCTTTGGTAAGCAGTAAGCCAACGCTGCCAAGGTAGCCTATCGAATCGGCCACATAAATCAGGAAGCCTACATTGCTTTTATAATGAAATGTGGCTATCATCCGCTCAAAAAATATGGCATTATAAGGGATGTAACCCATGTATAAACCCAGGCCGGTAACAATCATCCAGGTAGTAGGGCTTATCATATTTAAAGAAAACATTATCGTGGATATACCGATTGCAGCACATCCCGCTATAATCATCAGGTGGATGATAACAAAGGCCCTCAGATTTTTGCGCACCAATATCATCAGGCTTATCGCAACCAAAACAAAAATTGATATCTGCGTGCTGGTGGTGGTGAAAATTAATGAATCTTTTATACCAAAGCTATCCCATAGCTCGCGTTCAAAGCTGTCGCGTACGTCGCGCATAACGGTTAGTAACACGTAGATAATAAGGGTGAGGATAATGCCGGGTAAAAATCGAACCAGGAATTGCCTGCGCTCAGCTGCATCCATGGGTTTGCGCTTAGTGCGCAGTTTGATGTCTTCGGCCGTGGGCGCGGGCATTAATTCAAGGAAAAACACAAACAGCACTAACGGAATAACGAATAAAGCCCCGGTTAAAAAAGGCATGTGAAATTCGCTTACATGCATTGATTTTAATAAAAATGAGCCGATAGTTTTTACAAATCCAGAGGCGAATATCAGGCTTACGGATAGTACAGCAGCCATAAATTCGGTGGAGCGCCTGCCTTCGAGGTAGCTAAATACAAGGCCCCAGATGAGGCCGAGCGGAAACCCGTTAATCAGCAAAAAGACAACGTTATAGGGGGCAGGCACAAAAGCAAAGCCTAATAAAGCCAGCCATGCAATGCCAATAAGCATCAGGATGGTGACGCCTCGTTTAGTACCGGTTATTTCGGATATAAAACGGATGCCATAGAACTTACTCATGGCGTAGCCAATTATCTGCGCGATAATCAGCCATACCTTATAATCGACATGCAGATATTGATAGCCTGCAAAGGTTCCCGCCACGAACGGTTTTCGGAAAGCATACATAGACGTATAAGCTCCAAAAGCGGCAACACCGGCCATTACCGATAAAAGAGCGTATGGCCATTTGGCGACTTTTGCCCGCAGGGTATCCATTATTTTCATAACTATTTGCTAATGATGGTAATTACATCTGCAATATCGTCAATAATATGTGTAGGATTATATGGCTCAAGTTCCTGGCGGGTAAATATGCCGGTGGTAACACCGATAACATATTTGCAACCGGCATTCTGACCTTCACGTACATCTACTTCGGTATCGCCAACTTTAGCAACTTCCCTGGCACGATCGATTTTGCCGTCGATCATCATTTTTTGTATCATGTATGGATGCGGGCGACCAAGCTCAACTTCGTCGGAACCCACCACATGGTCTATCAATTCCTTTTCGCGCCATTGCAAGCGGTTAACTATGGTGTCGGCAATATCACGCGAAAAACCGGTATTGATACCCACCTGTACGCCTTTGGCGCGAAGGGCTGCAAAAGTTTCCTCCACATTTGGCAGCGGCTCGATGCCCGGCGCCGATTTATAATGTTCTATCATCTGGTATACAAATTCCTTATGGATTTTGCTCACCAGTTCGGTTGTTATCCTGGAGTCGTTATGCTCGTGCAGGCGCAAAATTTGCCTGATGGCCTGGTTTTTTTCGTAGCCCATTAAAGGGTTAATCAGCTCGAGCGGAACCTCGTAGCCCGATTTTAATAATGCAGCCTGGAAAGCCTTGCTTACATCGTGATCGTCTTTAACCGTGGTGCCGGCGATGTCAAATACAACTAATTTTATAGACATGGTAATAGAGAAATTGTTCAGCAATACTAAACTTAGTTTATTAATATCAAACTAAATTAGTGTTAAGATTCGGTTAATGCTTCCGGATTTGAAAATTTGATGATGTGACGATTTGAAAATTGAAAAATCAAAGCGAAGGTTCCGTTTTCAAATTTTCAAATCAATTAATCTTCAAATTCACTTCTTCTCTTCAAAAAAATATATCACCAGCATACTGGCAGTTTGAGTACCGGTATTTTTTGGGGTATGAGGTATGCGGCCATCGAACAGCATGGAATCGCCTTGTTGTAATAAGATTTTGTCTTCGTTAAACTGGTATTCTACCTCGCCGGACAGGATATACTTGTATTCAAAGGCATCGGTTTCAACCAGGGGGCGGGTAGCGTTAGGCTCCAGTTCCAGCACTACGATGTCAACCGTCGATGGGTTGATTGATTGCGTGAAAATACGATGGTAATGAAAACCACTGGCGTGCTCTTTTTCGAAGTGCTCGTATTCGGCTTTCCGTTTTACGAGTATGGGTAACGCTGTACTTTTTGAGCGGATGTCTTTGAAAAACTCGTTGAGGTCTATCTCAAGTGCCTTTATAATTTCAATTAAAACAACCAGCGAAGGTATAGTCCGGCTGTTTTCAATTTGCGATATCAATCCTTTGCTCACGTTCGCCCGCAAGGCGAGCTCCTGCACAGTTATGTTCTTTTCTCTCCTTTTTTCTTTTATCCGGTTGCTTATCTGGATAATGATATCTTCTTCCATTAATAGTATTTATAGGTTTATCAAGGTTTATGCCGGGCGCAAAGTAATTAATAAAGCATACCCTGCCAAATAACCTTTTTGTTAATTAAAGTTAAATAAAGAAATGATGTGCGGATGTGCGGATGTGCGGATGTGCGGATGTGCGGATGTGCAAAACTAAACCAGTAAAATTAACCATTAACATCGAAAAGGCAGAACGGCAATTTTATAGATATTCGTTTTTATCCGCACATCCGCACATCAGAAATTCGCACATCTTTTGCACATCAATTAATCGGTGCTTAACAGTGATGTAATATTGTCTAACTTTATTTGCTGAAAAACTGCCCGCTCATGGAATCTTCTGTACGTAATCACCAGGCAATAGTAAACGAGGTTTTCTCGCTGTATGAAAAACACGGTGATGAAGATTATATAGGCGAGCCGGTTTCGCAACTGGAGCACATGAGCCAGGCCGCAATGCTGGCCGAAGATGAAGGTTATGATGACGAGGTGGTGCTTGCCGCTTTTTTTCATGACATTGGTCACCTTTGCGCTGATGACGGGGAAGCCGAAAGTATGGACGGTATGGGCAACGTAAACCACGAGGAGCTTGGCGCAGATTATTTATTGGAGCGCGGTTTTTCTGAGCGGATAGCTGCATTGGTGCAGGGACACGTAATTGCTAAAAGATATCTTACCTATAAATACCCTGAATATTATAACAAACTGTCAGATGCCAGCAAGGCTACCCTGGAGTTCCAGGGCGGCAGGATGACAGCTGACGAAGCTGAAGAATTTGAAGAAAACCCGGATGCCGATTTAATAATCCGCCTGCGTTACTGGGATGACAAAGCCAAAGAGATGAATGTGCCGGTGAATAACGTTCATTACTTAAAGGAGATGGCGTTAAGACATTTGGAGGGAGAAAGCCGGTAAAGTTTGTGGGCCGAACTTGAAATAGCGCATTGTGAGTAATTGCGATACAAGGCCATTTTATAGGACGGCGTATGATATCTTGTTTACTTTATAGTTGATAGCTTGCTCGCAATTAGAGATAATTCGACACTTTGATCCGCACTGATCAGTTCGGTTGAACCAATTATTAACTCGTTGTTCGTTATCTCGATAATAAAGTTCTCTAATTTAATTTCCTTTATTACATTTCGAAAATCAGGCGTCATTGCATTCAAAGCCTTGTATTGGTCATTGGCGACAACATTGAAGTTTTTATTGAATTCAGCATCGTTTTTAAATTTCAATTCTACCGGATGTATAGCATTCAATAACCGCTCAATGAAAGTTTCCCGTTTAATAATAACCCGTCCGAAATCACTCCTCAGTGTACTATACGCCCAAAGCTGATACTTGTAATAGTTGATTGATGGGCCCCGTCCGTTTTGTATATGTGTTGGTACTTTAACAAATAATAAATAGCAGCCCATTTCCGGGTGGTTTATTAAAAGCGAACCTCCAATACCGGCACCCGGACAATTACTGAATACATCAAATTGCTGTAGTTGAATATTAACTTCAAAAGGCAACCCAACGGCAAATTTTTCTTTAAGGGCAGTATAGATGTTTTCGAGTGCCAGTATGTCATCGGCATCTGTATCTATTGTGTCAAATGGTAAATTTTCCAATGCGATAAAAAGTTTATATGGTTATGCTGTATGCCGATAATTTTTAAAGGTCAAACCTAATTAACTTTTTTCGTTTTTTGCTGACTTCCCTGGTGGTAATAATTATTAAAGCTACAACTTTTCCAACTTTGGCTACATTAAAATAATGTAAGCAAACGGTAACGCCGCTGTTACAAAAATCGACCTATTTAACGTTCGCTACATCTATTGTTAAGCATTGCTTAATACTAATTTAGTTTACTAATAATAAACAAAGTTTAGTATTGCTGCATGAAAAATTCCTCCTCCTCACTCTCAAAAATTAACAGATGAAACAGATTTACATGCATTTGCGGACTATAATAACAGCGGTGTTATTCTGTCTGGCCCCGGTACTTTTGTTCGGGCAATCAAAAATCGGTGGTACCGTAACCGATGCACAAAAACAGCCTTTGCCGGGCGTAACTGTAACGCTTAAAGGCACTACACAGGGTACCATTACAGATGGGGCCGGTCATTACTCAATTAGCGCTGATAAAGGCAGGGTGCTTATATTCAGCTTCCTGGGTTTTGTTAAGCAGGAAATTACCGTGGGCGATGAAACTAATTACAATGTATCGCTGGTGGATGATTCTAAAACACTAAATGAAGTTGTGGTAACTGCGTTAGGTGTTAAAAAAGAAGTACGCAGGGTGGGTTATGCCATCCAGACCGTAAACGGCGATGCCTTAACAACCGCCCGCGACCCTAACCCGGTTAACGGCCTGATAGGCAAGGTAGCTGGTTTACAGGTAGGTGCTACTTCAGAAATTTTAGGTACGCCAAATATCACCATTCGCGGTAACCAGGTTTCGTTATTCGTTATCGACGGATTGCCGTTTAACTCAGATACTTTTGATTTAAGCCCGGATGATATTGAAAGCTACACCGTATTAAAGGGCCCTGCCGCAGCGGCTTTATATGGTAGCCGTGCCCAGTTTGGCGCTATTTTGATAACTACCAAAAAAGGCGACAAAAATAAAAAGGGTCTTTCGGTTGAAGTAAACAGCAGTACAGTAATTAACAAAGGCTTTGTTGCGTTTCCGCGTATCCAAAACAAATTCGGACCGGGTGAAAACACTTTTTACACGTTTGTTGACGGTAAGGGCGGTGCACCAGGCGGTGTGGATAGCGATTACGACGTTTGGGGCCCTTATTTTAACGGACAGTTGATTCCGCAGTATGATAGCCCGGTAGTTAACGGCGTTCGCCAGGGAACACCATGGACTGCAAGAGGCGCTAATAACCTGGCTAACTTTCTGCAAACAGGTTATCAAACCAACAATAACGTTGCGTTAACAGCAAACGGCGATAACTACAACATTAGGTTTTCGGCATCACAGCAGCATCAAAAAAGCTATATCCCATCTCAATACCTGGATATCGCAAACGCAAACTTATACGCTTCATTTAACGCTAATTCACGCTTAAAATTTGAAGCAAGTGTTGACTTTAACAGGCAAAGCACAGATGATTTTCCGGACGTTCAATACGGCCCGAATAGTATCATCTATAACATGGCTATCTGGACCGGTGCTGACTGGGACGTAAATGCTCCCGATATTAAAGCTATCTGGCAGCCAGGTAAAACTAACATTCAATCGGTATTTGCTGAATATACCCGTTACCATAACCCTTACCTGTTAACTAAAATATGGACAAGGGGCCACTACAAAAATGATATTTACGGTTATTTGGCGGCAAATTACAAAATTGATAACCACGTTAATATATCGTTAAAAAATCAGATAAACACCTATAACCTGTTGCGTACGGAAGATATGCCGTTTTCGGCTCACCCTTATGGACGCGAAGGTAACCAGGGTGATTACCGCGAAGACAGGCGCGACCTGTTTGACAACAATACATTGTTAACGGTAAACTTTGATTATACCATAAAGCATTTCCTAAACCTATCGGGTTTGGTTGGTTCTAACCTCCGTAGCTTTAAATATAATTCGAGCTGGGTGTCGACCGATTATCTAAACGTGCCGAATGTTTACTCGTTCGGAAACTCGCGTAACGCCTTGCAAGCAACTAGCTTTAACTCTGCACAGATACAGTTAAGCGAATTTGCATCGGTGGATGCATCGTTCGGCAAGTATGCCACCTTATCGGCTACCATACGTAACGAATATTCATCATCATTTCAGCAGCCTACCACTTACCTATATCCAAGTGCGTCAATTGCTACCGTAATTTCAGATTATGTTCCGTTGCCTGAATTTATTTCATTCCTTAAAGCCAGGGTTTCGTTCGCAAATATCCGTAGTGATGCTACCAGCCCAACCATCGGTCCTGCACCTTTCAGCTCGATAACGGCCTTTGGCGGCGGCACTGGTCCATCATTATTTAATAACCCTCTAGGTTACGGCACTACTTATAACTCGCCTTACAATGGCCCTACTTATGCTTTAAATACATCATACAGCACTGCTAAGCCTTACAATAACCAAACTGCCGGTTATGGCCCAACCAGCTTGTATGCAAACGGAATTAAAACATCAACCCGTGTTAATTACGAAGAAGGTTTTGATATCAAATTCCTTAGAAACCGCCTGGGTTTAAGCGGTACTGCATTTCAATATGTAGACGGACCTACGATTTTGGCTAACCCTATTTCGACTTCTACCGGTTACACTACCGAGTACATCAACGGCTTGAAAACCAAAACTACAGGTTATGAGCTTTCATTAACAGGTACACCGGTAAAAGATATAAGTGGTTTTGGATGGGATGTTTTGGTTAACATATCTACCTACAAACAAATTTATGACGAATTGCCAGGTAACCAGAAAATATACAACAACTACTTTAAGAAAGGTGATCGTACCGACATATTCTACGGTTCGGCCTTCGTAAGAACGCCGCAGGGTCAGATAATAAACAGCTCGAACGGCGAGCCGTTGAAGAACCCGTTCCCGACGGTTTTAGGCCATCTTAATGCCGATTATAACTGGTCGATATCAAATACGTTTCACTACAAAAGCCTAAGCCTGGGTTTCCAGTTTGACGGTGCAGTAGGTGGTGTTACTTCTGATTATGTTCACAACAAAACAGTGCGCGGTGGTAGCAATGCTTTAACTGCTGAAGGTGCTTTAGGCGCTGCACGTTACCAGGACTGGCTGAATTTTGGTAAGCCAGGGTATAACGGAACTTATGTAGGCCAGGGTGTGGTAATATCAAATGGTGTTGCACCTAACTTCGATTCAAAAACAGGCGCGGTGTTAAATTATGGCGCATTACAGTACGGGCCAAATACTTCGCCGGCGTTTGTTCAGGAGTATGCCAGCGAGTACTACAATTTTAACGAAGCTAACCTGATGAGCAAAACCTACGCTAAACTACGCGAAGTAACCATCGGGTTTGATATGCCGAAGAAATGGCTGCAGCACACCTTTATTGAAAAAGTGTCGGCATCAATTTACGGACGTAACCTGCTATACTTCTACAAAAATCCTGAATTTAAGGATGTTGACCTGGATCAGTATGCAAACACTGCCACTACCAGCACAGGCCTGCAGTCGCCATCGGTACGCAGCTATGGCTTAAATATTAAACTATCATTCTAATTAATATAAGATAATGATCATGAAAAAAATATTGAAAATTTATTTACTGCCGGTACTGATAGTACTGACGGTGAGCAGTTGTAAAAAGACCTTTGAAGACAGGGCCATAAACCACAACGTACCCACAAGCGTGCCTGCTTCGCTGCTATTAACAGGATGGTTGATCTTCCGCAGGGCTCGTCGGAAATATATGACCAGTATTATATTTACAACTATAACTACTACGGTAACAATACATACGATTTTGGTTCGGGAGATAATTATTACCTGACCTTGAACAACGTATTATTAATGGAACAACAGGCAACTGCAGCCGGTTCGCCAGCCGTTAACGGATACAGCGCTCTTGGTAAGTTTTTCAGGGCGTACTTTTTCAGCAAAATGACGCTTGAAGAAGGTGATATCCCAATGAGCGAAGCGCTAAAGGGCTTAGCTAACCTTACGCCTAAATATGATACACAAAAGGACGTAATGAAGCAGGCGCTAGCATGGCTGGAAAGTGCGAATACCGACTTAGGTGCACTTATATCAAGCGGTGGCAACGCTATACAGGGAGATATATTTTTTAACGGCGACCTTTCTAAATGGCAAAAAGTGGTAAATGCTTTACACATCCGCCTGTTAACCGAGCTAAGCAAAAAAGCTGTTTCGGATGCGGACCTGAACGTGGCCACACAGTTCGCCGCCATCATTGGCAACCCAACCAAATACCCGCTGATGACAAGCGCCTCTGATAACCTGCAATATGTATTTGTTTCGCCTACAAATTACTATCCGCAAAACCCTGACAACTTCGGTCAAAACGGCTCGAGGCAAAACTCATCGCAGACTTATATTAAGCTGCTGACCACATTTAAAGACCCGCGCGTGTTTGTAACTGCCGAGCCTTCGCGCGACCTTGTTGACGTAAAGCACCAAAGCGCTACAGATTTTGCATCGTTTGTTGGTGCTGACCCTGGCTTAGACTTAGGCTTAATGTATAATAACGCCGGTTTGGGTTATTATTCGTTCATCAATCGTAAACACTTCTATTCAACTTACACAGGTGAGCCGGCTATACAAATAGGTTACGCTGAGCTGATGTTTAACATTGCCGAAGGCATAAACAGAGGATGGGCAACCGGCGATGCTGAAGCTTACTATGTAAAAGGTATCCAGGCGTCAATGACGTCATATGGTATACCTGCAACAGGTTCATTCACCGCATACTTTTATCGCCCCGGTTCGTCTAGTGTTACCGACCTGGCAAACTATGATACCTATACCATTAACACCGATTGGGCAACATATTACGCGCAGGCTGGTATAAAGTATACAACAGGTGCTACGGGTTTAACCCAGATACTACAGCAGAAGTACCTGGCGTTATTCCGTCACTCCGGTTTGGAATCGTACTACACCTACCGCAGAACAGGTGTGCCAACCTTTACAACAGGCCCGGGCACCAGCAACGGCGGTCGTATAGCTTTACGTTTTCAATACCCTACCTCAGAACGTACTGCAAACCCCGCCAATTATAACTCGGCGCTGTCGAGCCAGTTTGGTGGTAACGACGACGTTAACGGTGTGATGTGGATACTTAAATAATAAAACTGAACGCAGGAAGCCATCCGCCAAAACCGGGTGGCTTTCTTGTTTATAAATTTTTATCACCTATGAAAAAAATAGTCCTGCTTATAATTGCTGCTTGCCTGTTCGGTGAAATAAAGGCACAGCACAAAACGCAAAATGTAATCATCGTTACGCTCGATGGCTTCCGTTGGGAAGAACTATACAGGGGGGCAGACTCTGCCCTTATCAACTCAAATTTTACTAAAGATAAAGACGCAACAAGAAAAAGATTTTGGGCAGCAACTGCGGAGGAACGCCGCAAAATACTGATGCCATTTTTTTGGAGCACGATAGCGCAAAAAGGACAGTTGTATGGCGACAGGGATTTGGGGAATAAAGACGAGGTGGCCAACCAATATAAATTCTCCTATCCCGGATATAACGAAATATTAACCGGTTTTCCGGATGTGAGAATAAACACCAACGACCCGATGCCTAATCCGAATGTGAATATTTTGGAATACCTGAACAAACAGAAAGGATTTGAAAACCGGGTAGCGGCGTTTACATCGTGGCAGATATTCCCGGCAATATTTAATACAAAACGGTCGGGCCTGTATGTTAATTCCGGCTATACCAATTTTGATGACCCGAAGGCGAATGTAAAGTTGAAATACCTGAATGATATTCAGCATAAAGTACCTGAAATATTAGGCCCTGATGAACGCGTTGACTTTTTAACCTATGAGTTTAGCAAAGAATACATTAAACAATATAAACCGCGCGTGTTTTACATGGGTTTTGATGAGACCGATGATTTGGCGCACGATGGCAATTACCAGCTTTACCTGCAATCGACCAATAAAGAAGACGGGTTTTTAAAAGAGCTTTGGGAGTACCTGCAAACCGACCCTCAGTATAAAGACAAAACAACGCTTATTATTACCTGCGACCACGGCAGGGGAGACGTGCCTTTAGAAAACTGGCGCGACCACGGTACAAGCACGCCAAATTCCGAGCAAACATGGTTTGCTGTGATAGGCCCCGATACCCCGCCCACCGGCGTTGTAAAAACACCAACAATTACTTACCATAAACAATTAGCACAGACCATAGCCAATTTGCTGGGTTTTGATTTTAAAGCGGCTGCCGGGCATGAGGTTGGTGATGCGATTAAGACAGTTTTAGGAAAATAGAAGGGGAATTCCCGCTTCGTTCACGCAGGCCTTCGACCTGGGCCGGCGTATGCCGGCCCGGTTGGGCCTTGTAAATAATTAAAAAAGCCCCAACGGGGCGACACTTTCCAGCACAGGTGGAAGGCCTGTGCTGATGCGATTGAAGCATAAATAAAAAGATATGAAAATTTTAAACTCTTTGGCTATAGTCCTGCTGTTGGCGTCAACAGCCATCGCACAGCCCAACCCCGCCCCCAAAGCCAGGCATAAATACATTGTGGCAGCCCATCGCGGCGACCATACCATATATCCTGAAAATACCCTGGAAGGCTACGGTATGGCCATAAAGGATGGAGCCGATTACATTGAAATAGACCTGCGCACAACCAGCGATGGAAAACTGGTTAGCATGCATGATGGCACCATTAACCGGATGACCGGCGGCAAAGGCCTGGTAAAAGATTTTACGCTGGAACAGCTATTAGCATTAAAAGTAAAAGCAAGAACAAGTGCCGATACTTCAACCTATCGAATCCCGACATTTGAGCAGATTCTAAAGCTTAGCAGGGATAAAATTTATATCTACATAGATTTTAAAGAAGCTGATGCAACTGCGACGCTGAACCTGCTTAAACAGTACCACATGGAGAAGCAGGTGCTGGTGTATATAAACAAACCATCACAAATAACCGACTGGCATAAGGCCTATCCCACCATGCCGCTGATGCTGAGCATGCCAGATAGCGTAAAGACTGTTGACCAGATGAAGCAGTTTATTAATGTATGGCATCCGGATATCCTGGATGGCAATTATAATACCTATACACCGGAAATGATTCAATATGGAGCATCGCTTGGCATCCCAATTTGGCCTGATGCTCAAAGGCCGGGTGAAGGTCCGCAGGTTTGGGATAAGGCAATTGCACTGGGATTAAAAGGTTTGCAAACGGATAACCCGCCTGCGTTAATTAAATATTTGGAAGGAATGGGGTTGAGGTAGCGAAGCCCGGAAAGTCGGTAAAGCCCGAAAAGCGAAGAAAGTTAAGCATCATTTGCAGCCTCTTTGCGCCGCCGCTAAAGCTAAGGCGACATGCGGTCGGTCTTTTCCGACTTTCCGGACTAATTTTGCTTATTATGAAAATTATTTCCTAAATTTATAACAACCAATTATTTAAAACCGGAGGTAGTTATGAACCTGGTTCACCGTATTGAAAACTGGGGCGACAGTCATCATCCCAGAGTGCTTGACATTGTTCGTGTTGCGCTTGGCGTATTTTTACTGCTAAAGGGCATTGCCTTTATGCAAAATACCGAATACCTGAAAGCAATTATCGAAGACCAAAACGTTATCGACCTTTCCAACGGGATTTTAATGGCATTGGTTTATTACGTGGCATTTGCACACATGGTGGGTGGCGTTTTAATAGGCATTGGGATATTAACCAGGTTCGGCTGTATTATACAAATCCCGATTGTAGTAGGTGCGATATTTTTGAGCGGTATTTTCGAAGACGCCGTAAACTACCTGGTTTGGCCGTCCGTAGCAGCGTTGATTGCGCTGGTTGTATTCTTAATCCTGGGCTCCGGACCGTGGTCTTTAGATAGATTTTTGGGAGGAGTAAATTCGAAAGAGTAGCGATAAAAAGAGGATGTGCGGATGTGCAAATATGCAGATGTGCGAATGAGAAGATGATTTGAAAATGTGCTGGTTCGGTAATTTGAAAATTACGGGCAAACAATTTTCAAATTAGCTCAATATCAAATCCTCAAATTTCTTCACCCGCACATCAAAAATCTGCACATAGATCAATATTCCGCCATTTCCTCATCCACATAACACCAAAGCCAGCGCTCGCCGGGCTCGGCCGAAATTACTACGGGGTGATTGTGTTCCGCTGCATGTTTACTGGCATGTTTGTTTGGCGAGCTGTCGCAGCAAAGCGTAACGCCGCAGGTTTGGCAGGTGCGCAGGTGCATCCAGGGACTGTGCGTTTTTATACATTCTTCGCAAACGTAATCCTTTGGTTTCTTTAAGCTCTTAATGGCACCCAGGTGCTGGCAAACTTCGTTTTCCATGGTGATGTTATTTAAAATGAATCGACATAGAGACGGAATATTTTCCGTGTCCGGATAAAAATCAGACCTCCGCCAAATACTTATGTACAAAGCTAATGGCCATTGAGCCTTCGCCCACAGCCGATGCTACACGGTTCATGGCCCCGGCGCGAACATCGCCGGCGGCAAAAATGCCACTGCAGCTGGTTTCCAACAGGAAGGGGTCGCGCTTTTGCTTCCATATTTTGGTGAATTCATCATAGCGCCGCAATTCACGACCAGTTTCTATAAAGCCTTTTTCGTCCTTTAGGATATCGAGCTTCAGCCAGTCGGTATAAGGCTTGGCGCCGATAAAAATATACAGCGCCGCGGCTTGCCGGGTGTCTGTCTCCTTTGTTTTTACATTAAGGAGGGTAAGCTTTTCGAGGCAATTATGACCGGCGGCTTCAATAATCTCCGTATCGGGCAGCAAGTGTATGTTGGGCAGGTTTTCAATCTGCTGTATCAGGTAGGCCGACATGGTGTAGCTTAAGCTGTCCCTACGGATAATAATGTACACGTTCTCGGCAAATTTGCTGAGGTAAACAGCAGCCTGCCCGGCAGAGTTTCCGCCACCGATAACATATACTTCTTTGCCTTTGCATGCGGAAGCCTCGGTGGTTGCAGCACCGTAATAAACGCCCGCGCCGGTATAATTCTCCATGCCTTTAACGTCCAGCTTGCGGTAATCCACACCGGTAGTAATGACAACGGTGCGGCTTACAATTTCAGGGCCGTCATCTAATATGATGGTTTTGTAGCCATCTTTCTGTTTGATGTCGCTTACTGATTGCGGCGATAAAAACTCGGCTCCTAAACGCATCGCCTGGCTGATGGCCCTGCGGGTTAAATCAGCACCGCTCAGGCCTGCCGGGAAACCAAGATAGTTTTCGATGCGCGAGCTGGTGCCTGCCTGTCCGCCCGGAGCTTTACGTTCAATCAGTAAAGTCTTCAGTCCTTCAGATGCACCATAAACGGCAGCCGCCAGTCCGGCTGGACCAGCGCCGATTATGGCCACATCGTAAATATCATGCGTTATTTGCGGGCTTGCGCCAATCTTGTCGGATATCGAACGGATAGTAGGCTGGCACGAGTAAGAGCCATCATCAAACACCACAACCGGCAATTGATCCAGGCCAACTTTGTTAAGCTCCAGCAATTCCTTAGCGTCAGGGTTTTTCTCGATGTCGAGCCATTTGTAAGGAATAAGATTGCTGGCTAAATAATCCTTCACCGTATGCGATTGCGGCGAGAATTGGTAACCCACCACTTTTATCCCTTTAAAATCTGGCACATAATCGCTTTGCCAGTCGTCCAGCAGATCATCGATAACCGGGTAAAGCCTTTCTGCGGGTGGGTCCCATGGTTTCATCAGGTAATAATCCAGCTGAACATCGTTGATGGCTTTTATAGCGGCCTCGGTATCAGAATAAGCGGTAAGCAGTACGCGTTTCGCTTTCGGGAATATCTTTATGGCTTTTTCTAAAAAATCGACACCCTCCATTTCGGGCATACGCTGGTCGCATACAAACATGGCAACCACTTCCGAGCCATTTTTATATTCGATAAGCGCTTCGAGTGCTTCGTTGGCCGAAGTAGTATTAACGATGCGGTAGTCCTTGCCATACATCGATTTTAAATCGCGGCTGATGGCACGCAACACCTGCGGATCGTCGTCAATAGTGAATATAATAGGTTTTTCCATGGGCAATAGGCGTGTAGCGGCAAATTAGTAATTTATTACAAATGTAAAGGAATATTAGCGCGCCCAAAAGCCCCCCGGCGGATTACAGGACAAGAAAATGACAGAAAACTGTTATCTAAGTTTTTTCTTAACACTATCTTTCGCTTTCATGCTGTCGCCATGCATGCCGGGAATATTCCTGCCGGTGTCCTTATCAAACTTGCTGGAATCTACAAGTTTTGGATATGTTTTTTTGATGCTATCGGTATCGCCAGCCTTTGGCATGTGGTTTCCGCTGCAGGCGCTTAAAATACAAATGCCGCAGGCAAGGGTGGTTATGATGATTTTGTTTTTCATTGCCGGTTGATGTTGATGTTATAATATTAACAGGCGGGGAGAGGTATGGTTTTGGGGAATTTAACTAATAGGTTTATGTAGTCACGGCTGAGTAAGACACAGCCAATGTGGAAAAGAGTTAAGCTGGCCTAGGCCGTGATTTGTAACCCCTCAATCCTTTTGAAATGTTTCTTGTTTAAGGTAACAATGGGAAGTTTGTTAACTATGCATGTTGCGGCAATAAATATATCCCTAAATTCGACAGACTGATGGATAGCTTTAAGGTGATGGTAAATTTGCGATGCCTTTACAGCAACAGCATCGGTAAATGGTAAAACGATAAGGCCGTTGATAATGTTTTGGATGTCCCGTTCCTTTTCCGGCGTAACAGCGCCCATATATAACTCATAAACTGTCACTGATGATAAATAAAGTGCCGGTTTATCGGAGAGTTTATATAAAGCTGTTGTCGACTTTTCCTTTGCTCTGAGATGTTCGATGAAAATATTCGTGTCGATTACCATTGCGAGGCCTTCAAGTTTTCAAAAGCACTTTTACCTTGTTCAATATTTTTTATATCGTCATCGCTCCATGTAGACACTTGAATTAGCTTTTGTTTATAAGTCTGGCTATTTAATTCCTTTGGGTTTATTTCTTTGTAATTTCCTCTTTTCTCAGCCGTTTTTATCATTTCAACAAATTCGGGGTCATAAGAGCTTTCTTTGGTTTCCACGCTAATTTTCCAAGCCTTGGCCAAAGCTTTTAATGCAACTAACTGCTCTTTGTTTTTGGGATGCATTATTAATGTTTCCATAAATCAAATTTACTTAATTTAAACGAATCGTAGCGAAATTAATCTTCCCGCACATTAACAGAGAATTACACATAAATGAGCTATATTGGCTAATACTAAAAGTT
>JAZJZL010000033.1:31765-35168 GCA_040389845.1 Bacteroidota bacterium | reverse complement strand
GAACTGAAGGGCTACAACGTTTCCGGCGCTACCGTTCATTTTAAACCGGATGAGCCACTGCCGGAAGATGTTATCCGGAAAATAGTTTTGACCAGGGTTAGTGATAATGAGGCATTAGCGATAAGCAGGGGAAAAAAGTAACTGCTTAATGCATTAGGATTGCTGCGGCTGTCGGCTCTTTGGATAAGGCTCGCGGGCTTATCCTTCAGGCAGCCGTTTTCGCGATGGGTGTTACCCATCGCTGACAGATGTAACCCCTTCGGGGTATTAAGTTTAAGTTCTACCTTAATCTGCTTTCCCTGAAAGGGAAACATCTACCAGCGCAGGGCAACGCCCTGCGTCACGAGGAAAGGTATCGAACAAGAAATATCGTCAAGCACTATTTGCAACCAAAGTCCTTATTACATCCTTCCAAATATTTTAACTTACGCAAACAATACCTATTGAAAATACTTTTTTATTATCATATTTGGGTGATAACCATTTCCGATTAACTGATAATTAAATACTACTTATGCAGGAATTAGACCCGGCCATTTTACAAAAGGCCAACGCATGGCTCGAAGGAAGCTATGACGACGATGTTAAAAAAGAAGTGCAGGCCTTATTGGATAACAAAGCTTATACCGAACTTACCGACTCGTTTTACCGCGACCTTGAATTTGGTACCGGCGGTTTGCGCGGTATTATGGGGGCTGGCAGTAATCGCATAAATAAATACACCATCGGCGCAGCAACACAGGGTTTGGCCAATTACCTGAAAAAGACCTACCCCGGCGAAAAAGTAAAGGTTGCCATTGCGCATGACAGCCGCAATAACGCCGATTTCTTTTCGCGTATTACTGCCGAGGTATTTTCGGCTAATGATATTCACGTTTACTTTTTTAAAGCTTTACGGCCTACGCCAGAGCTGTCGTATGCAGTACGGGTATTGGGTTGCAAAAGCGGGGTAATGCTTACCGCATCCCATAACCCGAAAGAGTATAACGGCTACAAAGCTTACGGTGCGGATGGTGGTCAATTCGTGGCGCCGCATGATAAGGCGGTAATGGACGAAGTTGCTGCAATCAGCAGCGTCGATGATATTAAATTTAACCGTGTTGATGCCAACATTGAAGAAATAGGAGAGGAGCTGGATGAACAATACCTGGACGCGATAGCTAAATTGTCGGTTTCGCCGGAAGCTATTAAAAGGCAGAAAGATTTAAAGATTGTTTATTCGCCAATACATGGAACAGGTATAACACTTACGCCACAAGCTTTAAAACGCTTTGGCTTTGAAAACGTGATTTTGGTTGATGAGCAAACTACGCCGGACGGCAATTTCCCAACCGTAGTATATCCGAACCCGGAAGAAAAGGAAGCTCTCACCCTTGCCCTGAAAAAAGCGCAGGAAACTGATGCTGACCTGGTTTTAGCCACCGACCCCGATGCCGACCGTGTGGGCATCGCCGTAAAAAACACCGATAACGAGTTCATCTTGCTGAACGGTAACCAAACCGGCGCCATGCTGATAAATTACCTGCTAAGCGCCTGGGAGGAAAAAGGCAAGCTTACCGGTAAGGAATACATTGTTAAAACCATTGTTACCACCAACCTGATTGAAGCAATTGCCAAAGCCAAAAACGTAACCTATTATAACACGCTTACCGGCTTTAAATACATAGGCGAACTGATGACGCAGTTTGAAGGCAAGCAAACCTTTATCGGCGGCGGTGAAGAAAGCTACGGCTACCTTATCGGCGAATTGGTGCGCGATAAGGATGCCATCGTATCGAGCGCATTTATTGCAGAGATGACCGCTTATTACAAAGATAAAGGTAGCAGTTTGTTCGAGGCATTGATAGACACTTATGTGCAGTATGGTTTCTACAAAGAAAAGCTGATATCGCTCACCAAAAAAGGAAAAACCGGTGCCGAGGAAATTAAGGAAATGATGGAGAAATTCCGCAGTAATCCGCCTGCATCGTTAGGTGGCTCGAAAGTAGCTACCCTTAAAGACTACGAAAAAGGCATCGAAACCGACCTGCTGACCAATACTACCAAACCGATAGAGCTGCCAAAAAGCGACGTGCTGCAATTTGTTACCGAAGACGGCACCATTGTTTCGGCCCGCCCATCAGGTACCGAGCCTAAGATAAAATTCTACTGTAGCGTTAATACCAAATTAGCCAGCAAGGAAGCCTATGCCGAAACAGATAAGCAGCTGGATGAAAAGGTGAACAGCGTGATGAAGGATTTGGGGGTGTAAGGTAAATATTGCATTGGGTTTGGGGCGTGGTAGTACAATAAATGATTATGCTAACCGCTCCAAATTAAAATACATTATTCTCGTAGTGTCCTCAATGTCATCATCTAAAAGAAAAGCAAATTGATTTTTCTCATAAAATTTGATTTGCTTTTCTTTATTTAATGCATCAAGCAACAAGAATTTACAGGCGGGGTAGGCAGGCTTGTGTTCTATTATTGCTATGCCTTTTATAATATCCATTAACTGGTAAGCCAGCCCGGTACCCTGATATTTGCGCGAAACCCCTAAACGCCCGACTTTTGTTGATGGGTACTGTTTTATTCTTTTCGAATTCGGAATCGATTCTTTTCGGTGTAGCCTGTTAAACACTTTGTTGTTATACCCTTTGTCCTCGCCCCGGTCTACAAGGCAGTCGTTTGAAATACTGAAATAGGCGACAACGAAATTGTTGTTGTTTTCGTCGATAAACACATAGGTATTTGCCAGTCTTTGTTGCTGGTACAAAAGTGCATCCTCTTTCAAAAAATCATTAACTGAGGGTTCGCCACAATCAAAATTTGAGACGCTAATCGAGCCGTCTAAAGGGATAAATTTAAAATCGGTGATGTCCAAAACCTATTTGTTCTTGGCCAAAAGTTTTTCAACCAGTGAAACAATCCTGTTTTTTTCGGCAGCAGATACTTTTTGGCTGTTTGCCTTTAATGAAGTATTAAAGTGCTTTGAAGAAGTGCCTGACAGGACAGGAGTTACTTTTATTGGGGCCGCCATTTTATTCGATTTTTAAACTATATACAAATGTAAGGAAATGTTATTAAAAAAATCACGACACCATCGTGCGCCTGTCTATGCGGAATTCATAAAATTCAGGAATTAGCAGAATTTTCAACGACATACAAGTAAAATTCAGGAAATTCGTAAATTCTATAAATTCTGGTTCATGCCCTATTTTAAAAAGCTGCTCGATTTATTAAAAATTGAGCGTGACGAAGACCGTAACAACTACCTTAAACTTACTGAAACAACCTCCGTTGCCGACCGGCGTGCAAATGGGTTCACCTGGTACCCTATAGCCATACGTGGGAGCGAACCAAGTCGCGGGGATTATTTAACGGTAGAGGTTGAGCGCCCAACCCACCAGGACATTGCGCACCA
>JAZJZL010000033.1:12234-31755 GCA_040389845.1 Bacteroidota bacterium | reverse complement strand
CGCCGGCGGTTTTATTTTCTAGTCACGACCCGAAAAAAGACCGTGTTGAAGGCACTGTCACGCATCAAAGCGGCAATCGCCTTAAAATAACGCTGTTTACCGATGAATTGCCCGACTGGAGCCGCGACGGCAAGCTAGGTGTAGAGCTATTGTTTGATAACAACAGCTACGATGAGATGCAGAATGCCCTTAAACAGGCATCGGCAATAAGAGAAAAGCCGGAAGGGAAATTAGCTCGGGTGCTTACAGGTGAATCCGTACCACAGTTTTCAGGGCAAACCATCGTTCCTGCATTGCCGGGATTAAATGGTTCGCAGGCGGCGGCGGTTCATAAAATACTTTCGGCGCAGGATTTGGCCATTGTTCATGGTCCGCCGGGAACAGGTAAAACAACCACACTGGTGCAGGTCATTAAGGCGCTCATCGCGCAGGATAAACAGCAAATATTAGTAGTAGCCCCAAGTAATACAGCCGTTGATTTGCTAAGCGAAAAACTCAGCAATGAGGGGCTTAATGTTTTGCGTATCGGCAACCCGGCAAGAGTTTCTGAAAAGCTGGTGTCACTTACTTTAGACAGCAAAATGGCAGAGCACAGCTATGTAAAAGACGTAAAGAAACTTAAAAAGCAAGCTTCGGAATACAAGAACATGGCCCATAAATACAAGCGCAATTTCGGCAGGGCAGAACGCGACCAGCGTAAGGCGTTGTTTGATGAAGCCCATAAAATTATGCGCGAAGTTGATAAATCGGAGCAATTCATCATAGATGATTTGGTATCAAAAGCACAGGTAATTACCGCTACGCTGGTTGGCTCCAATCACTACACGGTAAGAGATGTAAAATTTAACACCGTAGTAATTGACGAAGCCGGCCAGGCGCTTGAGCCGGCCTGCTGGATACCCATACTGAAGGCCCAAAAGCTCATCATGGCCGGTGACCACCTGCAACTGCCGCCGACCATTAAATCCAATGAAGCTGCCAGGGCCGGATTAAGCACTACGCTGCTTGAGAAATGTGTCGCTTTATACCCGGAGGCCGTTACTTTATTGGACGAACAATATCGAATGAACGAAACTATTATGGGCTTTTCGTCCACAGAGTTTTATGATGGACGATTGAAAGCACATGCATCTGTGGCTCATCAATTATTATTTCCGGGGGATTTGCCTTTTACATTTATAGATACCGCCGGCTGCGGCTTTGATGAAAAGCTGGAAGGTACAAGTTCTGTAAACCCGGAGGAAGCTGCGTTCCTGGTAAAGCACCTGACACATCTGGCCGAAGAATTGAGCGCAGATACGTTTCCAAGTATTGCGGTTATATCGCCATACAAGGAACAAATCCGTATCCTGCAGGAATTGGCGGCAGCATCAGAAATATTGAAACCTTTCAGCGATAAAATATCCGTCAACACTATCGACAGCTTCCAGGGGCAGGAGCGTGACGTGGTTTATATCAGCATGACACGCAGCAACACTGACGGTGCTATCGGCTTCCTGTCTGATATCCGCCGCATGAACGTGGCCATTACGCGCGCCAAAAAGAAACTGGTTATTATCGGCGATAGTTCAACACTGGGCAATTTTCCTTTTTATGCTGATTTGATTAAGTATGCTGAAGGTGTTGCTGGCTATAAGAGTGCGTGGGAATATTTGTAGTGATTTCACCGATTTGAACTAAGATTCGTAGGATTAAAAGATTTTAGGATTTTTGAAATTCAGGTAATTCCTAAATTCTAAAAATTCTGGTTCAGACAGTAATTAATACAAGGAAGCGGGAGGGCTCCCGCCCCTTGTAAACCAATTGTACGGAGAGAAAAAATCTTTATTTCTTTAACACTAAATATTCATATGGCTGCAGTGTAACCTTTGCACCCAACGTAGCACTTGCAGTCGTCATACCGTTTGTCCACGCGCCTTGTACGGCGGCGGGTACGGCAAAATCGTTAACGCTGTTTTTAGCATTAACCAAAATCAACACATCATCTGTTCCGGATTTCTTTTCGAAAGCGATAACGTTTGTATCATTGTACGGTGTCAATGCGCCGGTTTTAATGGCCTCATGAGCGGCGCGGAAGGCCAGTATTTTTTTGTAGGCTGCTGTCATATCCGGGTTGGTGGTCCAGTCTATCGGATCATCGTTAAATATGCTTACCTGTTTGGGGCTTCCTACTTCCTGGCCTGTATACAATAACGGCACGCCGTTCATATAGGCCGCCAAAACATAAGCCGCTAACGCTCCCTGTTTGCCATTATAAATTTTCACGGTGGCGCCATCGCTCGAGGTGACATCGTGATTAGTACTATACCTCAACTTAAAGCCGCCTGGCGATACTGTTGCATTCTCATTGTTATTGCTGGTGAACAATGCACTCGGTGCCTGCGTTCCGGCGAAGACGCCTTTTAGCGTGCTATAAAAATCGAATGCATACGTCATCTGGAAACCGCTGCTGAACATGCTTTGCTTAACCCCCTCGGCCAGTAATATCATTTTGCGATTGCTGAACTTACCTAGCGTATCCAGTGTTTGTTTCCAGAAATCATCCGGCACAAAATCAACAGCGTCACAACGGTAGCCATCCACATTAGCAGTTAGCACCCAGAACTTCATGGCGCGTATCATGGCGGTGCGCATAGCGCTGTTGGTATAATCCAGCGCGGCCACATCGTTCCAGCCGGTGCCGGGGGGGCTAATGATATTACCGGCTCCATCCTGCTTATACCACGATTTATTATTTATCCAGGCATTATCCCATGAGGTATGGTCGGCTACCCAGTCCAATATAACGGCCATATTCCGATTGTGGGCTTCGGCTACAAGGGTGCGCAAATCATCGAGCGTACCGAATTCTGAATTTACGCCGTTGTAATCTTTCACAGCATACGGTGAACCAAGTCCGCCTGCTGATTTCAATACGCCAACGGGATAGGTAGGCATCAGCCAGATGGTGTTCACGCCGAGCGCTTTGATGGAGTCTAACCTGGCCTGCACGCCCTTAAAATCGTGCGATGCGCTGAATGAGCGCAGGTTAACCTCGTACATCACGATATCTTTTGTATCCGGCACTTTATCGAACGGTGTTCCGTAAGCCGCGGGGTCTTTATAGGTATCTGTTGGTGGTTTTGTTACTACCGTATCCGTTTTTAAGGGCGCCACTGTTTTTTTACCGCAGCCCGTGCTTAAAACAGCCGATAATAAAGTAATTACTAAGGTGTTCATTTGTAGTTTTAAGTTGTAGTTCTTCATACTCACTTTTCCTGTTGTTGCTAATGCGCCTATATCTTTATCACGAATGCTACCAGCATTCAGCTATAAAAGTACGTGCATTTATCCTGTATAGTCTTTTCACCGTTTAATTTAAGCGGTATGAAGCAACCACCGGCGGGAATACCGGTGGTTGCCAATCTGTTAATTTTTAACAATTGTATAAGTGTACCCTTTGGAGGTTGATTGACTCATATCCAATGTCACCGTATAAGTGCCGGCATCGTTAATGGTAACAGCGCCAGGGTCGTTAAATACCAGCTTCCCTGAAAGCGCATTGGCATCAGCCGGACCGTAGTTGATATCCCACGAGTCGTTATCACGGAATTTTAAAGCACCGGGAACTAAAGTCAGCTTAATACTCCATTTGTTGCTGGCTACATCATAAGTCATCGCGGTTGAGCTATCCCATCCGTGCGGAGTAGCTGTGCCGATAATGCCGATGCTGTTAATCAGCGTAGCCGAGTAGGTGAGGGCCTTTATATCGGCATTCAATTTATAAACGCCCGGGGCATCTACTTTTAAACCGGCTGCCGCTCCGTCTGTACTTAACTTACCACCGCCGCCATCGCCAAAATTAATGTGGTCCCAATCCGGCGCGCTGGTGAATTTGAAGTAATCGCCCACATTCATATAAATATAACCCTCATAGGTAAATGTAGTTACCGATGGTATGGTCAGCGCCGCGCCCGGGTTCCAGCCCTGGTAAGCGCCCGGTACCCAAAGCTTTTCGGGTGCCAATTGCTTAAAGGTAGTAACGTTCAGCTTGACAGATTTCGAGAAAACAGAATCCTTACCATAAATGGTCGCACCTGTACGTATCTCTATGTCCGATGCAGCATTGGCGGGTAAATGCAGCTGGTTAATTAGCCGGTTGTTTAAAGCGCCGTACGTCATCGACATCGAGTCTTTAGTAGTTTGGCCAAGGTCGATATGGATTTTAAAGCTGTTGCCCGCTACACTGGCCTGTACGAAATATGTTACTACCGCGTCTACGCCGTAGTTGGCCTTTTTCCAGGTGGCATTTATGGTATTGTTTGAATCAGCGGCGGTTACGGCAATAGCTGTTCCTTCTGTTGGCGTCATCAATACCGGCGCACCGATGTTTGATGATACCGTTACCTTAGGCTCTTTTTTGCAGGCCGAAAACAGGCCGAGCGCTAAAGCCATTATCAATAGTATTTTTTTCATGTTTTTGTGATTAATAGCCGGTGTTTTGTTTCAGGTTAGGATTCAGCAATCTATCTGAAGCCGGGATAGGGAATACATTCAGGTGCACATCGGTAGCTTTGCCGGCTTGTACGTTGCCTTTAAAATCCCACAGGTAATCGCCGCCGGTAAACAGGCCGAAACGGATAAGGTCTGTCCTGCGGAAGGCTTCCCAATACAGCTCACGGCCGCGTTCATCAATCAAAAAGCTCAAATTAAGCTGCGCCCCGGTTATGTTTCCGGTGGTATTGCCGTAAGCACGCTGACGTATGTTGTTAATATAACCTAGCGCTGTGCCTGCATCGCCGCCAGTGCCGCCACGCAATACGGCCTCCGCATAGTTAAGGTAAATCTCAGAAAACCTGAACAGCGGAAAGTCCGTATCAACGAATGTATCATTTGAGCCACGGGCGCCGGTAGAAGTCACGTTTTTAAACTTGGCGCCAAGGTAACCTTGTGTAAACACGGTAGGGTTTGAAATATCCAACACCTGGCCATCACTATAAAATATCGCCCGTTTGTCTGTCGCGCCCGATGGGTCGCCGAACATTTTATTTACAAACGAGGTGGTCATCCTGTTGCCGGCCCAGCCGCCCGATGCAATACCGAACGAGTTGGCCGCATCTTCGGACCCGCCTACCGCAGCATGTATTACAAAGGTCATATCGCCATAGCTTTGGGTGTTGATGCCATCTTCAGCAATTGGCAGGATGATTTCATCGCGGTAGCCATTGTTATCAGCCAAAAACAAATTGCGGTAATTATTATGCAGCGAGTATTTACCCGAGCTGATTATCTTGTTGCAATAAGTAATGCAATCTGTACTCCTGTCGGTGCCGGTAAATACTTTGGCGTTCAGGTAAAGCCTGCTCATTAATGCCCAATCTGCAGCTTTGTCGGCACGGGCATATTCGTTTGCGCCCGGGTCGGCAAGGTCGCCTTGTATGGCAATCAATTCCGACTCAACATATTTAAACAAGTCAGCCCTCGATATTTGTTTCGGGATAAATTTTCCGGGCAAATCAGCCTCGGTAGCAAAAGGCGGGTTGCCATAAAGATCCATCGCCACATAATAGAAATAGGCCCTTAAAAAGCGCGCTTCAGCTACGTAGCGGACAGCATCTGTTTTTTGCTGACCCGAAATTTTGGACATGGTTGCGTTAACATCCCTTATATACTCATTGGTATAAGCTATGTTGATGAACAGGCGCTGGTACATCAACTGCACGTACAGGTTATTATCACTCCAGATACCGCCGTGGTACTCAACCAAGCCGCCATCGCCCCAGGCATTAAGGCATTCGTCGGTAGTTACTTCCTGGGCTGCCCAGTATTCGCGCAGAAAGCAGGTAGTACCCTCGTCGGAGGCTTGTATCTCCGGTGCACCGAATTGCCCTTTCTGACCTGATAAGGCCAGCGAGCCATAAAGCTTAGCCAAAAATTCTTTGTATGATGCCGGATTGTCAAATAATGTAGCTGATGTCGTTACCAGCGGGTCGATGGGTTTAGTGTCCAGCTTTTTTGAGCAGGATGTGGCGAACATGACTATCATGAGCCCCCATATTGTTAATACTTTAAATATTTTCATCTCTGTTTATTATTGGAAATTGCAGTTTAAACCAAGTTGATAGATGCGGGCGCGTGGGAAGAAATTGTTATCCAAACCACCGCTCACTTCAGGGTCGAGGCCTTTGTAGCCGGTAATCACGAATACATTTTGTACACCCGCGCTCACATGCAGCTTAAATTTCTGTCCCGGTGTAGGAATCATATAGCCGATGTTCATGTTGTCCATGCGGAAGAATGAGGCATTCTGGATATAGTAATCCGACAGGTTGGTTTGCAGCGCATTGGTGAATTTGGTATCATCAGCAGCAGTTGTCTGGTTAGACAAATAACCCAGCGATGAATACAATCCGCGATAAGTGCTGCCCGATGCCACGTTATTATAATTGTAGTTGCCTAAGCTCAATCTGCCTGAAAAATTAAAATCAAACTTTTTGTAGTGAACGCTGGAGTTGATGCCCATCAATACGGTTGGGTCAGGCTTTTTGTACAGGTACTGGTCGGCGCTGTTTATCTGGCCGTCGTGGTTCCTGTCTACATAGCCATCCTCTATAGGTTTCCCGTTGGCGTTATATATCTGCTGGAAAACGTAGAATGAATTAAGCGGATAACCCACCTTGTTAGCCTGTATTAAACCAGATGTAGTGCCGGCTATGCCCGAACTTGGGTTAGTTTGTATAAAATCAGGGTTGTTGTTAGAGTTGTTAAGCTTGGTAACCTTGTTTTTATTGTATGATATGTTGTAGCCCAATTGCCAGTTAACATCACCATGGTCGATAATAACGCCGGTCAGGTTCAACTCCGCACCGTTGTTGGTCATACTGGCAACGTTTTGCAATAGCACCGAGCTAAAGTTGCTCAATACCGGAACGTTGGTAACAATCAGCAGGTTCGATGTCTTTTTATTATAGGCATCAATACTACCTGTTAAACGGTTATTAAAGAAGCCGAAATCAAGGCCGATGTTGGCAGTAGTTGTCGATTCCCATTTGATACCGGCATCATAGCCTTCCGGGCGCTGGGTATAGTAAAATTCATTGCCAAACTGATAACGCGCCGAAGCATTACTGCGGCTGAAGCGTGCCTGGTAAGGATAATTGTCGTTATCCAGCAAATCCTGCTGACCGGTTGTACCATAGCCTAAACGAAGCTTTAAATCAGAGAAGGTTTTGCTGCCCTTCATAAAATCCTCGTTCATTAAACGCCAGGCAAAAGCACCTGCCGGGAACACGCCAAAGCGGTTCTGCGGGGCGAATTTGGATGTGCCATCGTCCCTTACCGTAAATGTCAGCTCATAGCGATCTTTAAAAGTATAGTTAGCCCTGCCGAAGAATGACTCCAGGTTATACTCTGTTTTGTAAGGTGAGCGGAAGTTAAGCGTGGTTTGACGGTAATCGTAAGCAATGTCGTTACCCTCGGTGTAGAAGTGGGAATACGAGTAACCCGCTGTTACATCAACAACACTTTCTATGTTTTTGAAGTTCTTTTTGTAGTTAAGATAAAACTCCGAAAGCGTGTTGCGGTGAACGGTATTATAATTCTCGAACCGGCCACCTGACGCTACGGGGATGGTTATCCAGCCAGTGCTGTCCTTTACGTTGTTTTTACCAAAGGCGATAGAGTAATCGTAACCCAGGTTTGCGTTGGCCCGCAACTCCGGTAAAAACGGCATTTTGTAGTCAAACTGCACGTTGCCTATGCTTCCGCGAGCAGTTGAGGTATTGTCTGTTTCATTCAATCGCGCCAGCGGGTTGGCGGTTGCCAATGCTACTGCGGGGCCGTTAATGTTGGTATTGCCATTGGTGGTCCAGGTGGTGTAACCTCTCCAACGGGTGTTTCCGTTGGTGACTGGTTGTGTAGGATCGTAATTAACCGCACCGCCAATTGCTGCCTGGTCGGCAAAGTTGTTGGTGTTATACAGGCCTTTGATGTTGATATGGATGTTCAGCGAGTGGTTAAACAAGCTTGGGTCTAAACCAATTGCGGCTGTAGTGCGCTTAAAGTTGTAGGTTTTCAGGATACCGTCGGAATTATTGTAGCCCAGCGATACACGATAAGGCATGTTGCCGCTTGTGCCTGACACGCTCAGGTTATGGTCCTGTGCAAATGCGGAATGGTAAATTTCATCCTGCCAGTTGGTGTTGGACTTGCCTAAAAGTGAGGTTACGGCACTTTGTCCGGCATAAACCTGGTTGATGAGCGAACGGAACTGGTCGCCGGTATAAACGTCAATCGTTTTTGGGATTACCGATTCCGAGCCGGTCACGTTATAGTTGATAGTTGTTTTCTTTGAGCCGCGCTTGGTGGTTATCAAAATTACACCGCTGCTGCCGCGCGAGCCGTAAATAGCCGTTGCCGACGCATCCTTCAATACCGTAATGTTCTCCACATCGTTGGGGTTGATGCTGGTCAAAATGTTGGCCATACCACCCAGCCCGATATTGCTGATAGGCACGTTATCCACCACAATCAGCGGCGCACTGCTGGCATTGATAGAGGTATTGCCGCGGATACGGATGGTTGAGGTATTACCCGGTGCACCGCTGGTTGACGTGATAGCCACACCCGGCAGCTTGCCCGAAATAGCATCCTGTATGGAGTTTACGGCGCCTTTGTTAAAATCTTTGGCGGTAAGCACGTCAACCGAGCCTGTTGCATCGCTTTTGCGTATTACGCCGTAACCTATTACTGCAATTTCGTTCAGTTGTACCGAGGCCGGCTGTAATTGCAGGTTTGCGGTAACCGCGCCGGATACATTAACCGTTTGTTCCAGTTGTTTGTAACCGATAAAACTGGCTGTGATTACCTGGTTACCGGCAGAAATATTGCTTAGTTTGTAGTAGCCGTTTATGTCGGCTGCGGCACTGTTGGTAGTGCCCTTTACGGTAACCGTTGCGCCGGGGAGCGGCAGGTTGCCTTCGTCAGTTATCCGCCCTGTTATGGTTCCCGACTGAGCCAAAACACGCCCGCAGAGAAACATAAAAAGCAACGGAAAAACATACTTCAAAAAGTAAATCTTTTTCATCAAATGTGGTTTATAATTTAGTTGGTTAATTGGCTGCCCGGCATGGCGCCGGTTGGCAAGTCAAAGGAAAGAAGGGCAATTAGCTTTAACAATACGCCGCATGCCCAATATAGAAAGTATAGAATGGTGTGTATTGTATTCAATTGATTATCAATTAAATATAACGATGGTTTTGACGGTCAATATAGATTTAAACTTCATGGCAGAATGCGCCGTAGGTGCAAAATATTGGTAGAAAATGGAAAATAGGATATTTTGCGTGCCGTAGGTACGCTACATAACCCGCTTTACCCTGCATGATGTGTTGCGTACCTAACGGCACGCTCGTTTTTTCTATTGTTTTTCTACCAATATTACACCCCGCTGGGGTGGTTAATATCTATGTAAAATTATACCGCCTCTATCTCCATAATCCGGTCTTCAAATTCATCATTGGCGATGAACGAACGGTTCTTTATCCGGTTTTTGTAAGAATAGATGGTGTTAACCGAGTAGCCCAGCAATTTGGCAATGCGGTCGTTATCATGAATGCCCATCCTTATCAGGGCGAAAATACGGTGCTCGGTGCTTAGCAACTGGCCCTCGGCTATTACTATCTCTTCGCCATCATTAAACAACAAATTGAACTTTTTAATAAAATCGGGGAAGAGGCGCAGGAACACCTTGTCGAACGTATGAAACAGCTGCTGCCGCTCATTTTCAAGGTTCAGGTTTTTAACAGCTGCCTGCGCGTCCTCGTAGCGTTTACTGCTCAGTTTCTTTTCGAGGGATTTCTGGAAGCTCTCCAGTTTTTCAATATAGATAGAGTTGATGTTGAAATAATAGCCGATATATTCGTTTTTTATCTTATTTGCAGTGCTCAGGTTGCGGTTTAGCTCCTCCAATGCCTGGTTATTGTCCTGGAGTGTTACGTTGGCCGCCTTGATGATTTCATCAGCAATACGCAGTTTTTTAAGCTGACGGAAGATGATAAATGCGAATACAACCACAAAAATTATCAGCACCGTAATAATAGATGAATAGATAATGAGCGATCTGCGCTGCTGCTCTACAATCGCTATTCGCTGCGACTCGATAATAGGTAAAATACTGCTGATGGTTACCTGCCGGTGACGGGCGCCATAAAATATGGCTTCGTCCATCGCCTGGTTAATATAGGTATAGGCATTTTTCAGGTCGCCCTTTTTATACAGGTACGAGGCCAGCTTATACATAGCCACGGTTTCTTTGGTGGCCGATTGTACATCGGCAATAGCTGCTCTTATCAATAAAGCTATCGATTCTTCTTCTTTACCCTGTACTTCGTAGATATAGCTTAAGCTGCAGGCATTAATGGCATATTGGTGTGGTGTTAAGTTAGGCAGGTTAAGCAGTGTAGTATAGTCTTTTACCCCGGCAGCGTAGTCACTGGTGCGCAAGTCCTTTAATCCGTTTAAAGTAAGGTAGTAGTAGCTGCCCGGTTTACTTAGCTGTAAGGCTGAATCAATACATTGAATACCCCGCGGATTATAAACAGCTGTGTAGTCCGGGTTCCTGTCAAAATCGGATAAATCGAAATAGCTTCTTCCTTTTAAAAAGTAGTATTCAATTTTATCGCTGTCGCTGAATAACTTGATATCAACCTGGTTAAGCGTCTCCAGTGTTTCTTTAAACATGCCGGAAGATATCAGCGTAAAGCCAAGCTCCATTTTGGCATGGGCGAGTTTGGCTGGGTCGCCTAATTCGCCGGCAGTCAGCTGTAGCTTTTTCGCATAGTTATAGGCCGAATCGTAGCTGAATGCCTTGTACTCATCAAACAGCTTTTGGTAAAGCGCATATTTGCCGGCTAAGGCCATTGTTACATTCAACTGCCTGCCCAGGCTTTCTATCCGGTGCTGCTTTTGCTTTACATATACATCCCTATTCTCCACAGCTGCGTTCAGCTTGTTCAACAGGCTGTCGTTTGGTTTCTGGGCGAAAACCGGGATAGAAAATGTAACAATTAAGAGAAAAAGGTTTAACCGTAGCCTCATCAGGGTAAAAAACGATAGCCTTAAAGGTATAAAACATAATACATCAACGTAACATTAATGTTATATTAACTTTTTGGCAATTTGGCGGCGCAGGAATGTGCCTTCCGGAACGACAATACTCTACTAAAAATATAGTTTAAAACACTTATTTTATATTTATCCATACAAACTAATATTTAGTGGCTAAATACCTCAATTATACGTCTGTAAACAAAGAAGCCGGAACATACCTCGCGTATCTTCCGGCCACAATTAACTAATAACTGCCATATTATTATCGTTATTTTTTGCTCTGATAATATCAGGTAGTTGTGCTTTTGAAACGCCGAAAGTATCTGTTTGTTTTAGGTAATTATTGTAAATAAGTCGTTACAGTTAAAAAATATATTGTAAAGAATAAGTTACAGGTAAATACTTTACTTAAACGAAAAATGGGCATACGTTTGTCCCTTTATAAAGCGTTATTAAAAACGTAAAGATTAACTATCAAACTTATTTATTCATTCATGAAAAAAATTCTACTTCTGAATTTGTGCTTGCTCCTTTTGGCTGTCAATCAGCTATTGGCACAAACTCATACCGTAACCGGGAAGGTTACGGCTAAAGAGGATGGTTTGCCGCTGCCCGGGGTATCGGTAACTATAAAAGGAACGACAAACGGTACCCAAACCGATGTTAACGGCCATTACTCGCTCAGCGTGACTGACGGTGGCCAACTCTCATTCACCTTTTTAGGGTATGCAGCACAATTATTAACACCCAGCGGCGATAAGCTGGATGTGGTAATGACGGCTACAGCCCAGCAATTGGGCGAAGTGGTGGTTACAGGCGCATTAGGCTTAACCCGTACCCGTAACCAGCAGAGCTACGCAGCCCAGCAGGTTAGCGGCGACGAAGTAAGCAAACAGCGCTCATCAAACTTTATCGACGGATTATCGGGCAAAGTTGCCGGTTTGGACATTAAGCAGAATAATACCCTTGGCGGCTCAACCAATGTTGTTATCCGCGGTATTAAATCTATTTATGGTAACAACCAGGCTCTGTTTGTTATCGACGGTGTGCCGGTTGATAATACCAACACCAACGGCAGCCATGGCGCAGGCTTAGGCGGCGCTACTGCCGCGCAAAGCAGTGGAGGCGGAGGTTACGATTACGGCAGCCCTGCAGCGGACATTAACCCTGACGACATTGAAAACGTAACTGTTTTGAAAGGCGCCGGCGCTACTGCGCTTTATGGCTCCCGCGGCAGTAACGGTGTTATCCTGATTACTACCAAAAAAGCCAGAAAAGGTCTAGGTATAACTTTAAACACAACTATTACTGATAATATGGCTGATAAATCTACCTTGCCTAAATATCAAACTCAGTATGGTGAAGGTTATTCCGTTGCAAAAGGCGACGGTACTTTGAATGGTTTCAATACAGCTAACGTTTTTGGAAACCCTAATGGGCTTATCGCTCCAACCGGCGATGACGCTTCAAACGGTGTTGCTTTTGACCCAAACCTGAAAGTTTATCAATGGGACGCATTTGTTCCCGGCTTAGCTAATTATGGGAAAGCTACACCTTGGGTTGCTGCAAAAAACAACCCAAATTCATTTTTCATCAATTCGCTTTCTACCAACAATAGCTTGCTTATTACCAACGGTGGCGACAATGGCTCATTTAAATTAGGATATACCCGCAGTGATGAGCGCGATGTTGTACCAGGAACTTACCTGCAAAAAAACAAGCTGGATTTTGGTGCTACCTATAACATTACACCTAAATTAACAGTAGGCGCAAACGTAAATTATACCAACCAAAACGGTAAAACAGGTGAAGGAACAGGCTATGATGGCACCAATTCTGACAACAGGAACGTTATGACCGGTTTCCGCCAGTGGTGGGGTCTGAATAATGACATTAAAGAGCTGAAAGAAGCTTATGATCTTCATCCAACACAGAATACGACGTGGAATATGGCTGATCCGGCCAATGGCCTTACAGGCCCGGCTTATTGGAACAACCCATACTATGTTGTTTTACATAACTACTCAACAAGCACCCGTAACCGTTATTTGGGTAATGTAAACGCTAACTACAAGGCTACAGATTGGTTAACGTTTACCGGCCGGGTATCATTAGATAGCTACTCTGACTTTGACCAGGAACGTTATGACGTTGGCAGCATTGGTGTACCTTATTACTCGAGGTATAACAAAGATTTCAGTGAAACAAACTTTGATCTGTACGGTACAGTTGATAAAAATATCAGCAGCGATTTGAACTTTAAAGCTTTATTGGGTACCAATATTCGTAAAAACTACATCAGCAGCATTGAAGCTGAAACCAATGGCGGTTTAGTTATACCAGGGCTTTACTCACTGTCAAACACTGTAAGTACTCCGGTTCCTGCCAATGAGGTTTACCAAAAATCAGAAGTTGACGGTGCTTACGCTGATGCGACTTTCACCTGGAAAAAATTGTTGAACTTAGAAGGTACTATCCGCAGGGACGTTTCGTCAACCCTGCCAGACGGACATAACTCTTACTGGTACCCATCGGTATCAGGTGGTTTTATCTTCTCTGAACTAACTAAAGATTATCTTCCATGGTTATCATACGGTAAGATAAGGGCTAACTATGCCGAAGTAGGTGCCGACGCTCTTGCTTATCGTGTACTAGATACATTTATTCCTAACGCACCATTTGATGGTAACGCAGCAGCACAGCAATCAACCCTGAAAAATAACCCTAACCTGAAGCCCGAACGTACCCGCTCGTCAGAGTTAGGTTTGGAGTTGGATTTCTTCCATGGCAGGTTACACTTTGATGGTAGCGTTTACCAAACCAAAACCATGGATGAGCTGATACCAACCAACGTATCGACAGCTACAGGTTACTTTAACTATTACCTGAATGCCGGTACGGTGCAAAACAAAGGTGTGGAGTTGAGCTTTAGCGGCACCCCCGTTGCTACACAAAACCTGAACTGGAAAGTAACCGTAAACTGGTCAGCCAACCGCAACAAAGTTATTTCACTTTACACAGATGGTACCGGTAATCAGGCATCAGATTTGCTGATAGCAAGCTTCCAGAATGGCGAGTCTATCAACGCGCCGCTTAATCAACCTTACGGTATAATCAGGGGGACTGATTTTACTTACAAAAACGGCCAGAAAGTTATTGACGCAAAAGGTGAATATGTTATCAATGAGTCGTCAAACAATAATATCGGTAATACCAATGCTAAATGGCTGGCGGGCATCAATAACGAATTCACCATTATGAAAAACTTCCATGTTTCGTTCCTTGTAGACTTCCGTCATGGCGGCGATGTATTCTCGGGCGACTTAGCCTATGGTTTGGATGATGGTTTATATCAATTAACAACCTACACCAATGACCTTGGAAAATCAGTACGTGCCCCGCTTAACCAGGGCGGTGGTTTCATCCGTCCGGGTGTAACAGAATCTGGTGCGCCAAATACCACAAGGGTTGATGGCAGTAAATACGGTGAATGGGGTAATGGCAGCAGTAAATTGCCTTTAGCAGCATTTGTGTATGATGCAAGTTTCATTAAATTGAGAGAAGCGCTTATTGGATATGATATCCCTGGCAGCATAACCAACAAATGGGGACCTGTTAAAGGTGTTACCCTACAGCTTATTGGTCATAACTTATGGATCATCCATAAAAATCTTCCATACGCTGACCCTGAAGACGGTTTAAGCTCTGGTAACTTGCAGGGAATCCAGGAAGGTGCATATCCAACAGTGCGCACTATTGCATTTAACCTGAAAGTGAAATTTTAATCAGCTACTTAAAATCAACACAAACATGAAAAAGAAAATATTGGCTTTGGCTGCAATAGCGTTGTTTTCGGCTTGCACCAAAGACCTCACCAAATTAAATATAGATCCGAAGCACCCGGCAGCGGTGCCTTCGTATGCGCTGTTCACTACAGCTCAGAACCTGATGGCCAATAACATGACCTCGGTAAGTGAAAATGATAACATATTCCGTTTGATTGAACAGCAGTGGACTGAGGTTCAGTACTTAACAGAATCTGATTACGACATTCCCGGACGTTCGATATCTGATGGGGTATGGGATGAGTTTTATACCGGCCCGTTAACCAATTTTGAAAAAGCCAAGACTTTTATGAAAACGGATGTTACCGATGCCGGAAAACTGAAAAACGAAATGGCGATAACTGATATAAATGAAGTATATTGCTTTTATTACCTGGTAACAACGTTTGGTAATATTCCATATTCCCAGGCGTTTAACGCCGCTACCACATTTCCAAAGTACGACGATGCGGCAACCGTTTATGCTGATTTGTTGAAACGTCTGGATGTTGATATTGCTGCTCTTGATCAGGGCGCAGACAGCTTTGGCTCAGCAGATATGATCTATGGCGGCGACCCGGATAGCTGGAAACTGTTTGCCAATACCTTCAAATTAAAAATGGGTATCCTGCTTGCAGATGTAGACCCAACTACAGCCAAAAAAGTTATAGGAGAAGCTATGCAGGCTGGTGTATTCACAAGTAATGATCAGAATGCCATGTACAAATTCGCGTCTACCCCTCCTTATACAAACCAGGCTTGGGTAGGTTTAGTACAAAGCGGCCGGTATGACTATGTGGCTACTGATACTTATATGACGATGCTTAAATCTCAAAACACTGCAACTCCGGGCGATCCGCGGACACCTTATTACTTTGCTGTAAATTCATCAGGCAATTACAATGGTGCACCAAATGCAGCCGGTACCATTACTTTTTCTAAATACTCATTGCCTGCCGGTTCGCAGTTAACAAAAGGCAACCCCGGTAATTTAGCTAATGCCGACACGCCAGGTGATTTATTAGATTACGCAGAGACTGAATTATATATAGCGGAAGCCATAGTTAGAGGTTTATATACCGGTTCCGCAGAAACTCATTACGAAAATGGAATTAATGCTTCTGTTCAATTCTGGACAGGATCAACAGTTGGCGCCGATGGTGTTATAGCATCACATCCTCTTGGAACCGGAATGACTGATCAGTTAAAAGCAATAGCCGTGGCACAATATCTTGGTCTTTACAATAGAGGATATGACGCATGGACAGTAAACAGAAGGTTAGATTACCCGGCTTTGGTGCCTCCGCCAGATGCTATCTCTGCTTTCCCTGTACGTTTTACTTATCCTAATAAGGAACAACAAGTAAACAGCAGCAATTATACGGTTGCTGCAGCTGCAATTGGCGGCGATAAGGTTACCACAAGTCTGTGGTTTGATAAAACCCCTTATCCAACCAAATAGTTGATATAACTTAAATAAAAAATCCCCGGGTTGCTAAACAACCGGGGGTTTTTTATTTAAAGGCCTTATTGCCTTGATAGATGAGTATTTCACCTCCAAATCCTTCATCACGCTGTTACCTTCTCATCCAGCCGCTTATCTGTTTCGGCATAAGCTTCCTCCCTTCCCGCAGGTGCTCTCAAAGAGGAACCTGCGTTCTTTGCAATCGTAGCGGAGCACCAATTCTACAAAAGACTTAACAGAAGTCATGTCGCGTTATTGTTCGTCTCTAAAGCTGCATTTCTTCGCAGGTTCCGTTTCAAGTTTAAGTTAACCCATAAAACTGTAGGTAGCATTATTGATCCGAATTCAAAAGGCGTAGCCTTGGCCAATACTGTAGCCACGGGTTTCAACCCGTGGTAAAAAGTAGCAGACGATTAAGAGCCGTAGGCCTCGACCCATGTTTTGCACCTGTATATCTAATATGAGCCGTGCCGATGGCACTTTTTAATTGGTTGGTCACTCTACCACGGGTTGAAACCCGTGGCTACAATATGTTTCGGGCCGATGGCCCTTTTTAACAAATTTTTGTGGGTTAACTTAAAGCTTCAAGAGAACTTGCGGTGACGGTAAATTAAAAACAGTTGTCGCACAAAAAAGCCTGCCCCAAAACCGGGGCAGGCTTGCTATTTATAAATTTATTTAGTTTAGAACTGTCTGCCGCCTGTTGGATTGCGCGGGTCTGTTTTAGCCTTCAGCTGGTATTCGTGCGGTGGTTGACCTCCTAAAAGGTTCTTCACAAAGTAATCCCAGCGGCGGCGCATCATGTATGGTGAATATTGGCCATAACCGTGTGCACTGTTCGGAAATACCACCAGGTCATAATCCTTACCGGCTTTTTCGAGTGCCTCGATAACCAGTAAGGTATTGTATGGCGGTACGTTATCATCCAGTAAACCATGGGCCAGCATCAATTTGCCTTTCAGGTTTTTGGCGATATTTTCGTTGCCTTGTGCAGGATAGTCCGAATTAGTTACTAAACCATTATAGCGTTCGCCCCAGTCATCCTCGTAGTTCAGGTTTTCGTGGTTGCCCGATTCGGAGATACCTACTTTAAAGAAATCAGGGAAACGGAACATGGCACATGCAGTTGCAAAGCCACCGCCTGAATGGCCCCAGATACCTACACGGGTGGTATCTATGTAGCTATATTTTGCAGCAAGCTGACGGATGCCGGCTATTTGGTCGGTGAGTGTGTTGTCGCCCATGTTGCCATAGTTCATATCATGGTAGCTTTTTGAACGGTTAGGGTTGCTGGTACCTTCAATTTCAACTACGATAAAGCCCAGTTCAGCAAGAGCCTGGCCATCGCCACGGGATGCTGCAAATGACCAGCTACCCACGCTGCCGCCCTGCGGACCCGGATAGATATAGTCGATTATAGGATATTTTTTTTTGGGATCAAGATTCGATGGTGTGATCAGTAAACCATAGATATCGGTTTTACCATCATGAGCTTTAACCGAGAACGTGGTTAATGGTTTCCAGCCTGTTGCCTGTAATCTTGAAACATCAGCTTTTTCCAAAGTAGAAATCATTTTGCCGTTCATGTCGCGCAGTACGGTAACAGGCGGCACATCAGGTTTCGAATAGCTGTCTACAAAATACTTTCCGTCAGGCGATAGGGTAACATTGTGGTTGCCATCTTCCGGAGTAAGGTTAGCAAAATGTTTGCCATCAAAACCTATTTTACAAAACTGCTGGAAATAAGGATTTTCGGCCTGGCGGCAGGTGGTTGTAAAATACAGCATCCGGTTTTTTTCGTCGACTTTTAACAGACGGGAAACAACAAAATCGCCTCTGGTTATTTGGTTCTTTACTTTACCGGTGGTTGCATCATATAAATACAAATGGCCCCAATTGTCGCGTTCCGAATACCACAAAATTTCGTTCGATTTATCTAGGTAACGCCAGTTGATAGTGCCACGACCAGACTCAAACTGAGTAGGTGAAGTTTCTTCAAAAACCTCACGAACATCGCCTGTATTAGCATCCGCGATACGGAATTTTTCAATTTTATGGTCCCGCGAGGTTGATACAAATGCTAGCTTGCTATTATCGGAACTGAAATCAACATCATCCAATTGGCCGCTGCTGGCGATATCATCACTCAGCGTAGCACGGTGCGGGTCTGGTGCAACTTTGGTCATCACCACTTTTGCGTTATCCACATCAATAATGCAGCGTTGTATCATCGGTATTTCGCCGCCTGGCAATGGGTATTTCCACTCTTTAAGCGTCGGTTTGCCCACGTTTGTGGTCACCAAATACATATCGCTTACTTTGCGCTGATCGTCTTTAAATGTTACTATCTTTTTTGAATCGGCCGACCAAACGAGTACAGCATTGTCGCTGTGTTTCCAGCCGGCATTGTCGGTGGCGTAGCCATAATCTTTAACACCATCGGTCGTTAATTGCGTTTCTTTTTTGGTTTCCATATCGCGCACCCAAAGGTTCCAGTCGCGAATAAAAGCGCCTTTTTTACCATCGGGGGATAGGTTTAAGCCACCTGCACCACCTCTGCCGCCGCGCCTTCCACCTGCACCCCGGGCTTCGCCGGCAGCCGGAGAACTATCAGCAGTTACCGCGTACGAGCCCAGGTCGGCTTTCCATTGTTTGCCATCGGCGCTAAAGGTTATTGACTTGCCATCGGCTGCGAAGCTGATGCTTGTAAACGGTAGCATCAATGCGGTGTACTGCTTACCGGCAGCTGTTGAAAGCGATGCCGCAAGTTTACTTTGGTCGAAAGCAGCGGCATGCGTTCCCTTTGCCGGGTCGACAACAATGAATTCGCTGCCGTTAGGGCCAAGGTTACGGTACCAGAAACGGCCATCGGGCAGCCATTCAGGTCTAACGCTGGCATTGTCAATAAAGGGTTCGGTTCCATAGCTTAAAAAGCTCTCGGCGCGCTCATAGTCCTTAGCGGTGAGGGTTGGACCCTGTTGCGCGTGGGCAGATAATACCAGCGCACAAGGTATTACGGTGAGTAATAATTTGTTCATGTTAGTAGTCGGTCAGTTATTAGCAAACCAAGCTACAGCAAATAAATAGCTTTCACAAATTTGAAGCGCTGTGTAATATTATTGTGGCAGAAGGGGCTGGTGTTGT
>JAZJZL010000033.1:1578-12224 GCA_040389845.1 Bacteroidota bacterium | reverse complement strand
ACAACGGCGGAAGAGGATAGCCGTTCAGCGGCCTACCCGCCCTTGTCGGTCTTGTGACCGACGAGCGAAAACACTTGGACAGATTGCTACGTTCAACGGACTACCGCCCTTGTCGGTCTTGTGACCGACGAGTGTAGGTCCAAGGCCTCAATGAATCCTTTTGTATCATCTATGCTCATCAGGATAGCTTTATATTCTTTGCGTGCTCCGTACAACTTATCTAACATTACAGGTTCTTTAAATGTAATCAGCAGGTTAATTCCACTCGTTAAAGCAGCGCCTTTCATAAAAGTTCCGTCCGGGTCCACATTGCTGACTGCCTTGCTTATAGCTGCAATATTATCCCGTGTAGTGATGGCTCTCCATCTTAACCCGGTACGTAAAATAATAGTGTCGTCATTAACTAATACCTGCCTTTTTACAAGCGCACTTAAATCGGCTATAAAAAGAATGACGCTATATAATGTTAATGCGGTAACAATGTTTGCTGCCAGGTGGCTCCATTTCATCAATAAAAAATGAAACGCCACAACTTCAACAAATACCGCGACCATCAGGATACACCATACGGCTATGTAGCCGCTTTCTTTATGCGTGCTGAAAGCGATGGCATTTTTGGGCAGATGCTTTTCTTTCTTCCAGGATAATATGCCATATCTTAACATGGCCAACTCCGAAGCCAATATCCTGACCGGCAAGATATCTCCAAAGATGTCGGCCATGCTGCTGCGCAGGTTATAAAGCGGATCGGCAAAGTTTAGCTGATGAATTTTATATGCCGACCTTATCTTTTTAATTTTAGTAAAAGCATAAATAAAAAATGCAAGCTCGGCAACAACGGTTAGCTTACGTACCTGGAGTATTAAGCTGCGCTGATGAGCAGGCAGTACCAGGTAAGCGATACCGCAGCAAATTGTAAGCACAAGCAGGAGGCTTTTAGCCGACTTTTTTAACGGCCTGATTATTATAAAATAATAGCATAGCGGAAAGGTAATCAGCAAATCACATAAAAAACCTGTTGCAATCTTATCCCGGTGCGTTTGTGCTACATTATGCAATATAAACAGGCCACCTGTAAATATGGCCACCGCCAAAATCGCTATGGAAATAATGTTTTTATTGAGTTTAAGGCTAAAAGTTGGCATAGGAATTATGTAAATAGAGTGCGCTGAACACAGTTTATTGGCCACATCGGGATACATTTAGCCCGTTGACAGGTATCGCTTGTAAGTTAATAATTAAAATCCAGGTAGGATAATAATGATGCGAGTCTACTTCACCTCAAACACATAGCTCCCTGCTTCAATATCAAATCCCTTTTCCGCATTAATCTGTTTCCCTTTTAAAGTCGCCTGCTTCCCCGTCGGTAAATAAATCCTTCCCACGGAATTAGCTGGTATTACGACCGAATATTCAACCACATTTCCATTCCTTTTCCACGCCGAAACGATTTTGCCATAAGGCCCGGTGTGTTCCGCTTCAAAATGGTCCAGCTTATCTACAAAATTTGGGGTCAATATTACGCGTTTAAAGCCAGGCAATCCCGGGTCAGGTTTTATGCCGCCCAGACCTTTGAAATACCAGGCGCCTATTTCGCCGAACATAATGTGGTTCATGGATAAGGCATCATCCGCATCTATGTTCCAGTTTTCATACAGTGTAGTTGCCCCGCGTGCTATCCACCAGCCCCATGACGGGAAAGTTTCCTGCGAGGCGATGGCGTAAGCCACATCGGCGTAGCCATTATCGCTTAATGCGCTAAGGATGGCTTTGGTCCCCAAAATACCTACATCTAAATGGTTGTTGGCTTCCTTAACTTTATCTGCCAGTATCGAGGCCACCTTGTGTTTCAGACTATCCGGCGTAATGCCCCAAAACAGCGGGACGCTTTGCTCGGTTTGGAAGCCTTTGTCATAAACACCGGTTGCAGCATTCAAATATTTTGCGTTGACAGCATTTTTTATCTTCAGGGCCAGCTTTTCATAATACTTCTGGTCCTCAAACCTGTTAAATAACTTTGCGGCTTTGGCAAGGATGGTTACATCAGCAAAATAATAGGCTGATGAGGTAAACTCAACTGGTGTTACGGATTTTACCGGCACCCAGTCGCCCAGGCCCCAGGTGGTTAAGCCAGTTGGGTAAAGTTCGTCAATATGATTTACATAGCGTTTGATGGCATCGTAATTATCAGCCAACGCGTCCGTATCACCATAAAACAAATAAAGGTTCCACGGAATAATGGCTACGGTACTTGTCCAGTCCGGCCCATTGCCCCATTCGTAACCCCAGCCATTGGAAGGTATGATAGACGGAAGCACGCCGTTAGGCTGTTGTTCATCACGATGATCGGCCATCCATTTTTCGTAGATGGTTATGCCGTCGAAATTATACAAACCGGTCTCGCTGGCAATATGCGCGTCGCCTGTCCAGCCATTTTTTTCGCGCTGCGGGCAGTCGGTTGGATAGCCGAAAAAGTTCGATAAATAAGAAACATTGGTAGCCGCCCAAATTTTATTAAGTGTAGTGCTGGACGAATTGATTTTGCCCACCGGCTCTACATCGCTGTGCATAAAATAACCGAAAAGGCTTTCTTTTGTGAGGTCGATCGGTTTATCGCTGCTAACCTCTACATACTGAAATCCTTTGTAATTAAACCTCGGCATAAAGGTTTCGTCGCCTTTGCCGCTTAGAATAAATATATCGGTCTGGAATGGGTCTTTATCATCGGTAGGGCGATAGTGGATGTCGATGTTGGATTGGTCGGCATATCCATTTTTGCCCAGCTTTTCGGCATGCTTCAAGCGGATAACGGTGCCTGCTTCGCCTTTTACGGTGATGCTGCTTACGCCGGATATATTTCGTCCAAGGTCGAACAGGTAGGTTTTGTCGTCCAGTTTTTTGATGCTTTGTGCGGGGATTTTTTCAACAGCGCGAATAGGCTGCATAGCCTGCGAAACGATATTGGTTGACGGCGCCTGCCTGTCGAAGGCGTTTTTCCAGGCTGTATCGATAAAATTTGCAGTGTTCCATCCGGGTTGTTCCAGTCGTGCATCGTAATGCTCGGCGGTATAAATGCTGTTGAACGTTATCGGACCTGTTGCAGTTTTCCAGTCCCTGTTTGACGAGATGGTTTGCGTAGTACCGTCCTCGTAGGTTACGCGCAAATCCAGGCAAAATGTAGGCCGGTTGCGCCATGGCGATTTATCAAAGTACCATACCGCGGTGCTTTGGTGGTTGTACCAGCCATTGCCCAATAATACGCCTACTGCGTTTTTACCCTCCTGAAGTTGCCGGGTAACATCGTAAGTAACATAAAGCGTCCGCCTGTCGAACCGGGTGTACATAGGGTCAAGGAGGTGGTTGCCGATTTTTTCGCCGTTGATGTACAGCTCATATAACCCGCCAACGGCAATATAAGCGCGGGCAGATTTTATTTTTTTGCTGATATTAAACGCATGCCTGAAGTAGGGCGCGGGTTTGGTATTGGCGTTGTGGCTGTCGCTTATCCAGCCGCCTTTCCAATTGGCCATGCCCATCAGGCCGGTTTCAAACGTCGCGATAGGCGACATAACTGATTTTCCATCCTTATCCCACACCTGCACGCGCCAGTAATATTTTGTATAAGGCTGCAACTTGTTACCTCCGTAAGGCACACGAGTCGCGGCAATAACACGTTTTTCGGTCAGCCACACATCGGCTTTGCCG
This sequence comes from Bacteroidota bacterium, assembly GCA_040389845.1. Classification (GTDB taxonomy): domain Bacteria; phylum Bacteroidota; class Bacteroidia; order Sphingobacteriales; family Sphingobacteriaceae; genus Mucilaginibacter. The sequence continues at coordinate 8,519 of JAZJZL010000033.1, read as the reverse complement.
TTTACTAACCCGATGGAATCGGTGCTTACGGATAGCTTGTAAGCGGTTTGTAAGGCATTCTGCCGGTTATCTTCCATTGCCCATGATAGCCGGGGGTATTTTGCATCGATACCTAATGGATTTACTAAATGCTCGCATTTCAGACCGGTAATTTTAGCACTGCTTTGCGCAGATGCCTGGTTTGTAAAGACAATGACCAGGAAAAGAAACAGGAATATCTTTTTTGAAACGATATAATTAAAGGCTGAAGAAATCATTTGCAGGCAATCGAATAGTTAAATTGGCAGAACAAACCTAACGATTAAAACGGCATTCGGCATCCTGCACTCTCTGGAAAAAGCTGCTGATGTAGCCTCGCAGATTTGCGAAGTTTTCAAAAATTCGCAAATCTTGTCACAGGTAAAATAATTGTTCTTACCTTAGTAGCTGTGGATAATTTCATCGTTTCGGCTCGCAAATATCGCCCGGCTAGTTTTGAAAGCGTTGTTGGACAGCAACATATTACCAATACGCTAAAAAACGCCATTAAAAATAATCAGCTGGCGCAGGCATTCTTGTTCTGCGGCCCGCGTGGTGTGGGCAAAACTACCTGTGCGCGTATCCTTGCAAAAACCATCAATTGCGAAAATTTACAGCCTAACGGCGAGGCTTGCGGCGTTTGTAATTCGTGCCAGTCGTTCCAAAACGGTAATTCATTTAACATTCACGAGCTTGATGCTGCATCCAATAACTCGGTCGACGATATCCGCAGCCTCATAGAGCAGGTGCGCATACCGCCACAGGCCGTTAGATATAAGATATACATCATCGATGAAGTGCACATGCTGTCGCAGGCCGCGTTCAATGCGTTCCTGAAAACGCTGGAAGAACCGCCGCATTATGCCATATTTATACTGGCAACTACCGAGAAGCATAAAATACTGCCCACCATACTTTCCCGTTGCCAGATATTCGATTTTAACCGCATCCGTGTGGAGGATATGGCTGCCCACCTGGCATCCATCGCGCAAAAAGAAAATATAAGTTACGAGCCGGATGGCCTGCATGTTATCGCTCAAAAAGCTGACGGCGGTTTGCGCGATGCACTGTCCATGTTCGACCAGATTGTTAGCTTTTCAGGTGGAAACGTTACTTACCGGGCAGTTATAGATAACCTCAATATCCTCGATTACGACTATTATTTCAACATAACCGACCGCCTGCTGAACCAGGACAATGCACAAACGCTTTTATTGTTTGATGAGATTTTGTCACGCGGTTTTGATGGTGCACATTTTATCACCGGTCTGTCCGAGCATTTCCGCAATTTGCTGGTTGGTAAAGACCAGGCTACGCTAAAGCTGCTGGAAGTAAGTGAAGGTATACGTAATAAGTATATGCAGCAATCGCAGTCTTCGAGTGTGTCATTCCTGTTATCGGCAATGAATATAGCTAACCAATGCGACCTGAGCTACAAGCTGAGTAAGAACCAACGCTTGCAGGTTGAGCTGGCATTACTGAAGATGTGTAATCTCCAGTCCATCTTCAATCTCGCGGTTACCCCGCTAACTGTAATGCCCTCACAAGAGGAGCAATTAAAAAAAAAACCTGATTCCGCAGCAATAGCGCCGGAAACGGCGCCTAAAATTGCTACGCAAGCACCGCCGGCAAGCAATTCGTCAGCCCCTGCTACACCAACATTAAATGCACCGGTTGCACCACTAGCGACTCCGCCGGCTGTCGAAAAGCCTGCCGCCGAGCGACCTAAAATAAGTATTCCGATGCCGCAATCTTCATTGGCTTCAATTAAGATACCGTCGTTAAAGGACGTTGGCAAGATGGTTGAAGCAGCCGCCGAAGAGGAAGACCCCTATATAAAAGGGGATGCTAAAGATTCCTACACCGACGACCAGTTCTCGAAATGCTGGAGCGATTACGCGGCGAGGGTTAAATCTGAAGGTAAAAAGAACGCGCTTACCATATTTATATCCTATCCCCCGAAAAAACTGGGTGATGTCAGTTATGAGGTTGTGCTGGAAAACAAGGTACAGGAAAACATCTTTCGCGACGAGCGGCCTAACCTGCTTAACCACCTGCGTATGACGCTGCGCAACTTCGATATAGAGGTGAATGCCCGGGTAGACGAGGTGGCGGTGGTAAAACGCCCATATACGGCGATAGAGAAATTTCAATACATGGCGCAAAAGAATCCGGCCCTTGCAGAGCTTAAAAGCAAGTTTAATTTGGATTTTGATTAGCGCCGACTAACATTGGCATTTCTCAGGGCTATTTCTTACCTTGCATTAACCAATAATTAATTTCTAAACAATGGAATTTTTGAAGACGATATGGAATGAAATTACCGGCTTTTTCAGCTTCGGTGGTTTGTATGATATATTGAAATCGGGCAATTATGCAGAATTGCTGACCTATAAAGGAATAACTCAGATACTCGCACCTTTCATCCCGGTAGTACTCGTTCTCGAAATTATCAGGGGGGCGTTTTTTAAACGTTTTAAGGTAATCGATTATAAAATTTCATTTTTCACTTATGTGTTAAATGCGTTCATCGGTCGCGTTATTTCTATTGGGCTGGTGGTGTTTTGCATTAAATATTTCGGCGAAATCGCCTTCATAAAGACCGATTTTACCTGGTACTGGTTTATCTACAGCTATATCGTTTGGGAATTCTCTCACTTTATCTATCATTTCCTGGCGCATAAGGTACGCATATTGTGGTGCCTGCACTCTACACATCACGCGCCTGCAAACATGAATCTTTCAGTAACCTATGCGCATTTTTTCCTGGAAGGTCCGTATGCTGATTTCATTCGCACAACCATCTGCATATTGCTTGGGGTTAACCCTGCTGTGCTGTTTGTGATTATGTTTATCGACGGCACCTGGGGCGGTTTTATCCATATCGGCGAAAATATTTATAAAGATGGTCGCTTCGGTTTCCTGAACAATATTTTGCTTACACCGTCGCATCACAGGGTACATCACGCAAAAAACCCATTGTACATGGATACCAACTTTTGCAACCTGCTGAATATTTGGGACAAGGTATTTAAAACTTATCAACCCGAAGACAAAAGCATAGTGATTGAATACGGCATCTCCCGCCCGATGAAGCCCCATAGTTTTTTAGATGCTTATTTCGGTGAGATTGTGGCTTTGGGCAAGGATGTGTACAAAGCGCCCGGTATTGTAAATAAGTTTCTTTACATCATTATGCCTCCCGGCTGGAGCCACACCGGCGACCACAAAACCTCTGCGGTAGTGAGGCAGAAATATTTTGAGGAAGAGAAAAGGGAACAAACTAAGCCTTCGACGGAATTGGCTGAGGCGTAGTAATTAGCCGGCATGCACTTTATACAATTTCCAAATCATACTAATCTGTCCACGATGATAAATTTCATCCTCGGCCATGTGGTATAATACCCAGGCAAGGTTGCAGCCTGTTTCTTCATCATAATCATCTATACGCCGGGTAAAATCTTCGTGGGTAAGTTTGTCCAGGGCGCTTAACAGCATTCCCCTCGATTCGGTGAGTTCTTTAATATATTTCTCTAATGACTGTTGCCTGATAAGCTTTGGCAGATGAATGCCCATATCAAGTGCGGGCAGCAGTATTTCATTCTCTTCATCAGTTAGCTTTCGACCTTCCACAAATTCTATTCTGAAATAAGTTTCAATAGCCACAATATGCGATAGCAATGCGCCGATGCTATTCCAGCCTTCCTGGTATTGCCAGTCCAGTTCATTTACTGAAAGGTTCTTTAATGAAAGGATGGTAGTAGTGCGGGTATCCTGCAGGATGCCGCGGATGTAATCCAGCGAGTGGTCTGCCAGTTGACCGAATTCTATGTGGAATGTTCTTTTTAACATTTGAAAACGCCATAGCTTTTCAGCCATGAACTATGAACCATCAACTATGAACTACTTCACACAACTTGATTCAACACCAAAACCCCAACCAGCCCGATTACAGAAACCATAGTTTCCATCATCGTCCATGAGCGTATGGTATCTTTAATAGATAGGTTAAAATATTCCTTAAACAACCAAAAACCGCCATCATTCAGATGTGAGCAGGCCAGGCTGCCTGCGCCTACAGCAAGCACCATCAGGTTTGGGTTAATAGTATGGTCGTTAAGCACCATTGTTGAAACAATACCTGCGGCTGTTAAACCCGCTACCGTAGCTGAGCCAAGGCTAATCCGGATAATGGCAGCAATTAACCAACCTAAAATGAGCGGCTGCATGTGGAAGCTTTTTAAAACATCGGCTATGGCATTGTTAGCGCCGCTATCGGTCAGCACGGCCTTGAATGCCCCGGAACCGCCTACGATTAGTAAAATAACAGATACATCTTTTATAGCATGGCTGTAGATACCCCCAAGCTCTTTCATGTTTTTGCCTTGCTTTAAACCGAGCGTAAAAGTGGCTACAATAAGCGATGTAAGCATTACTATCGGTGTTTCGCCGATAAATGCTACGAGGTTATGGACAGTGCTCTTGCTGTGGTCGATGTTAAGATATAGGGTCGTCCCCATTATCAGCACTACCGGCAATAATGCGGTAAAAAAGCTGATAAAAGCGCTGGGTAGCTTATCATCAGGCAATTCATCAGCCATAAAAGTTTTTAGCGGCCTTGAATCGATTTTTTTAAGCGTCCGCGCAAAAACGGGACCTGCCAGGATGATGGCAGGAATGGCCAGTATAATACCGTACATTAGCGTAGTGCCCATATTCGCATTAAACTTCAGCACAAGGGCGGAAGGCGAGGGGTGCGGCGGCAAAAAGCCATGGGTTACAGATAAGGCGGCCAGCATAGGCAAGCCAATAAATACCGGATGCAATTTATATTTATATACTACAGAAAATATCAGCGGCACCATCAGCACGAAGCCGGTTTCATAAAACAATGGTATACCTATAATAAAACCCGCCACAACCAGTGCCCATTGTATATACTTTACGCCAAAACCATTCACCAGCACTTCGGCAATTTTCTGCGCCGCGCCGCTGGTTGCCACCAGCTTGCCTATCATGGCGCCGATACAAATAATAACAGATATGGCGCCAAGGGTTTCGCCAAGTCCTCGTTGTACGGATTTGGTTACTGAATTGAGTGGAATACCCAGCAACAGCCCGGCAGTGATGGAAACGATGAGAAAGGCTACGAAAGGGCTTACCTTTAGCCAGCTAACTAATAAAACCAGCAGGATAATGCAGAGCAGGATGGTGAGTAAAATCATTATTTATTTTTTAGGAAATCGCTGTTAAAGAATGGCTCTTGTCGGTTATCCCAAAAAAACAAAATAATAATCTCATTTTCCTGAACTTTATAGAAAAAAGAAGTTTGTTTAGAAATATAGCCGATTCTAATGCTTTCTTTAAAATCGGATGCCTTAAACATATAAGGGTTTTTGGATGTCAAATCCAACGTTTTGTGAACTTTATCTAAAAATTTATCCGCCTCTTTGCGTGTCCATTTATTTTCAATAAAATCAGTTATAGATAACAATATATCTATAGCATCATCAGTGAAAATAATATTTAGCTTCATCTGTTAGCCAAGATTTTTTTGACTTCTTCGTACGATTTTGTTTGACCGTTTTTCGCTTGTTCTAAGCTTTTCTCTATACCTCGCTGAACGTGAGCGGGAAGTTCATGCCAGAAATCGGCCTCTTCTTCTATGATTCTCGATTTTGTCGCCTTTGCAGCTTCATAGAAAAGTGCTTTGTATTTTTCGTCAAGGTCTATTACCAATCTCATCTTATTATCGAATATTCTCAAAGTTAGCCATTTTAACATTTACATACATTATTCGAATTTGAAATTTTTGCGCGATAAAAACTTTGTACTTTCGTAGGCCATGACCCGCAAACGTTATATTTTCATTGTACTGATATTAGGCGCACTTACCGCGCTGGGGCCGTTTTCTATCGATATGTATTTGCCCGGTTTTCCGGCTATCGCAAAAACGCTGCATACTACTACAGCACAAGTATCGCTTACTTTATCGGGGTACTTTATTGGTATCTCGGTAGGGCAGCTTTTATATGGTCCGCTGCTTGACAGGTTCGGACGCAAGAATCCGCTGTATTTTGGCCTTGGCTTGTACATTGTCGCTTCAATATGCTGTTTTTTTGTTACATCCATCGAGCAGCTTATCGTGCTGCGGTTTTTCCAGGCTGTGGGCAGCTGTGCGGCATCAGTTGCGGCGATAACCACGGTTCGCGATGTTTTTCCGGTGAAGGATAATGCACGGGTGTTTGCGCTGCTGATATTGGTATTAAGCGTTTCACCTATGCTGGCGCCTACTATCGGCGGCTATGTAACCACCTACTGGGACTGGCGGTTTATATTCCTGATATTAACCTGTATAGCAGTATTGATGTTGTTTATGGTGATTTTCTTTTTGCCTGAAAATTACCGTCCCGACAAATCCTACTCTTTAAAACCACTGCCCATTATTAAAAGTTTTTGGTCGGTAATGAAGCAGCCGCAATTTTACACTTACGCCCTTTGCGGCGCAACCGCGTTTTCGTGCTTATACACGTATCTCGCTTCGTCGCCAATTGTGTTTATGGAACTGTACCATGTAAAAAGCCAGGTGTACGGCTGGATATTCGCCCTGTTGGCTGCTGGTTATATAGGCTCCAGTCAGCTAAACGGTATTCTTACCCGGAAATTTCAAAGTGAACAGATCGTAAAATTAAGCTTACCGATGCTGGCTGTAATAACACTCCTGTTCTTAGCCGGTTCAACTGCAAATGTATTAGGGCTTTATGGCACTATTATCATGGTGTTTTTGCTTTTATGCTGCATCGGTATTACCTATCCAAACACATCGGCGTTATCATTGGCGCCGTTCGCAAAAAATACCGGTACCGCAGCCTCGCTTATGGGCGCACTGCAAATGTCGGCAGGCACACTGGTTTCTGTATTGG
>JAZJZL010000033.1:0-1568 GCA_040389845.1 Bacteroidota bacterium | reverse complement strand
TATAAAAGTCATAGTACAATACCTATGTCCAGCCTGATGGCAATGGCCGCCCTGCTTGCGCTGGTAATATTAATGGCCGGCCGGCGAAATATCATTAAGCCTGCTGACGTCGATACGGACGGAGGTATGGGGACGCATTAGTGGTTCATAGTTCATGGCCGCTGCAATTCGGGTCTTGACTCTTGGTTCTTGGCTCTTGATTCTTTTCTACTATGAACCATCAACTATGAACCATCAACTCCCCAGCACCTCATCAATTAACCCAAATTCCTTCGCCTCGCTGCCATCCATCCAAAAGTCCCGGTCAGACACTTCATGAATTTTCTCATAGGTTTGGCCGCTGTGTTTGCTCAGAATGGTGTAAAGTTCTTTTTTAACCTTCAAAACCTCCCGGGCGGTTATTTCAATATCCGACGCTTGTCCCTGTACGCCGCCTAATGGCTGGTGTAGCATCACCCGTGAGTGCGTGAGCGCGGCCCGCTTACCTGCTTTTCCGGCACATAATAATACCGACGCCATTGATGCTGCCATGCCGGTGCAAATGGTAGCCACATCAGGCGAAATCAGCTGCATAGTATCATAAATGCCATAGCCTGCATAAACGGACCCACCCGGCGAATTAATATACATCTGGATATCCCGTTTCGGGTCGGCTGATTGAAGGAACAACAATTGCGCCTGTATAATATTGGCGATATTATCATCCACAGCTGCGCCAAGGAAAATTATCCTGTCCATCATCAAACGGGAAAATACGTCCATCTGCGACACGCGCAGCTCTCGTTCTTCGGTAATGTATGGCGTCATAGCCTGCGGCAGGCGGCTGCTTTCTATGGCGTTAATGTAATTATCCAGCGGTTGTTTTTTGACATAGCAATGCCCCTCCGCAAATTTGCGGAACTCGTTTTTATCGATATTCATAAGATTATTGGGTTATCGTTTCCTGAAGATTTGCCTTATTTTCTCACTAAAGCTTTTGTGTTTGTCGGTATTAAACAGTGTTTGATGAGCGGCTTCAATTTCCTGTCGTAATTGCTTGCGGCCATACAGTTTGACCATGTTATAGGTTGCCTTTTGCCAGTGCAGTTTATCGGCAAGTTCATCATCCAACAGCAACGTGGCTTCGAAAACCAGCGCATCGCCCGGCGAAGTTTGCTGTAGCAGGTGCGCCTCTATTTGTTCGGTTTCAGTTAAGGAAGTCCTCATAGGTTAATGATTTTTGTTTGACGGTTTCCCTGACCTTTTCCAGGCATTTGTATTTCTGAACAGTTGCAGAGCGCACACCCGAGAAGCCGAATAATTTGGCGGCTTCGCCAAGCGGCAATTGGTCGTAATAAAACGAGCGGAGCAGCTGCATGCATTTTGCGCCCGCCATTTCCAGGAAGTGCATCAGTCGCGATTCTGAATAATTATCTTCCTGCGTTTCATCTGATAAGTCGATGCCGTCAAGTGAAGCCTGTAAAGTATTTTGTTTAAACCGGTGCAGCCACAGGTGTTTGCTGATACCAAGCAGGTAAGCTTTTTCACTGGTGTTTAGCTTTACCGCTCCCGCTGCAGCTTTTTCATAA
>JAZJZL010000032.1:53393-69029 GCA_040389845.1 Bacteroidota bacterium | reverse complement strand
AGAAAACTAAATTCTCTACTCCGTTTATCCTAATTGGACTTTTTCAGTGCCCTCGGCAATCTGCGCCTCCTTTTTTTTATCGAACTAAATAGCCTCATAACCACAAGGCCATTCCGCGCTTCCGGGTAAAACCTCTTAAATAATCTGCCCATAAAAGCGCCATACAGGCCAACTGCCACCATTGAATAATAGGCCGGAAAATTAAACCAGCTTATGCCAAATACCACAACGGCGGCTACAGGGATAGTTATAAAATTATATTGCAGCGCCCTGTATTTTAAAACGACGGGAACCATTTTCGGCTCAAAACATAAGCGTTCGCTGTTTCTAACCAGGTACCGGCTAAGCAGGGTCTGAAATAAAGTGGTAATAAAAATGACGGCAGCATAGGTATATATTCCCCAGCCGTATGCAGGACCCGAAGGATTAACATTGCCCGATATAAGCGTAACCGCAAACGGGAACAGGCTTACCGAAAACAGGTAAAGTAGGTTATAGGTGAGGAGTTTGGCATCATAGTCCTTTAAATGACTAAACATTTTCAAATGGCCCAACCAGAATTTCGAAACCAGGAAAAAGCTTAGCCCGTATGCCAGCGCCTTTGGAATTAATTCAAGAAACGCCTTTCTTACATGGGCGGCATCGGCATGCCGGATATCTTCAGGCAGGCGGATATCCAGAACCATTATGGTGATGATGATAGCAAACACAGCGTCGCTGAAAAGTATTACGCGCTCCAACTGGAACTCTTTTTTAATTTCCTGTTCCTCGCTTTTATTCATGTGTATAAATTAAATTAAAATCAATAATTTTGCCGCACTATGGCCGATTCAAATGACCGCTATTCCTTCTGGACAAAGTACAAGCGCTTTGCCACTACCGAAATACTGCTGTATGTGATTATGATTGTAGGGATTGTGCTGGGGATTATTATTTTCGGCTAGTCCAGGCTCTTATCAATCCGCATTATCTTTTTATTAGCACCACGTTGTATTCATCTGCGTCTACAACCGACTGAAAGAAATCTACCACATCCGGATATACCGATTTATCATAAGTGCCGCCAATTAGCTGGAACTTACGTTTATAAGTTAGCTTGTCGCCATTCAGCTCCATATTGGCAGTGAACTTGCCAAATGGCTTATCAACGCTTACGTTTAAAATACGCTTTTCTAACCGGTATCCCGCAGGAATGGTGTAGGTAACCTCGTCTTCCTCTGTCTCGCCACGGGGTATGTTAACATCATTAACGCGGTTACGGAGCTGCTTAGGTACATAATTTTCGCGATTGGCCGGGTTGAGCAGGAAATAATACTTGCCATCCTGCAAGGTAGCGTAATCTCGCGCACGCAGTCTTATAATTTCCGTTGTCGAGGGGTCGAAACCTTTATCCTGCTTAATGTCGAGCGTTTGGATATCCATATTGTTAATCGGATAATTCCTTTGCTCTTTTTTAAATTGCTCGCTGGTTTGTTCCTTCAGTAAATCATCACGGTCTTCATAAGCCGTTCCTTTAAAAATTGTGGACATCGAGCCCGATAACTCTCCATTTTCATTGATGGTGAAATCGGCTTTCCGTTTTTCGAGATTTAGCGGGGCGGGGTATTTTGGTGTATGCAAGAGTTTGCCGCCTTCCGGTGTTAGTGCTAATACTGTACGGTCGTCAGTAAAATCGCCCAGGTAGCCAAAGGGGATGGTCTGGCTGGTACAATCGGCCCAGGTGGTGTCGTTTTTAAAGGGTACGCATAAAATAATATGATCAGCCTGCCCCATGCTCGCAAAATCGCTTAACAGGCTGATGTTATGCTGCCGGCCCGATTTAACGATGCAGTAGTACGAGTCGATATTTACCGCTTTAAGTAAGGCCTGGGTATAATTTACCAGCGCCTTGCAATCGCCATAATTCTGCTGGTCAACATCCGATGCTAAAAATGGCTGATAACCGCCAACGCCAACCTGAACGCTGATGTAATGTGTCTTCGATTGCATGTACTCGTATATTTTTTTGGCTTTTAGCTTAGGGTCGGTAATATTTTGAGTGATCTCTTTTACATGCTCGATAGTCTGGGCAGGCAGATCCTGGCGTTTGGCAACCAATTTATCGCTTATCCATTTACCCAAATCATTCCAGTTGGTATAAGCACCTTTTAAACCATAGTAGGCAAATTTCTCCGGCGCTATCTGAACGCTGCTGGCATAGTTTTTTATGGAAGGGCTAAAAGGCTCGTACCTTAGCGCTTTTAAATTACTTATTTGCCAGCTATAAGTTTTTTGCCCGTCTTTGTTCCGGCCAACTACAGCCTTGCCGGGTAAATTGCTTTCTTTTATTTTTATATTAAAATCCGGGCTGCAAATAAAGGTAAAGCTGCTTTTTTCTACGGCCACACCCTCGCCGGCGTTCGGCATCCATGGGTCGAAATTCAGTGTTTGTTTTGATTTTTCTTCGTATTCGTAAGCTACGGTATAAGGATAGTCGCTAACCGGCGGAAGGTAATGTTCTGCCCGCTCACTGTCGAACAATGAACCGCTTCCTACACTTACATCGTCAAATTTGCTTTCGGAAAACTTATCGGTTTGCTTTCCAAACTGATCATAAACAACACCTTTTACGCTTTTAATTACATCGCTCTTGTCGTGATAAATTACAATGCGGGCATCTTCGTCACCGTTTTTGTTCAATACGGTTATCACTTTTTTAATATGGTATACGGCATTATCCAGGTCCTTTACCTCTATCGTCATCTCTTCGTTACGCACAACCGAGCTTGCGTAAGGCAGCAAATCTTTAGGTATCAGGCTGGCATCATAATTCTGCTGTGCCTTCGCCGCAAAAGTCAGTCCCGCAAAAAAGCAAACGGCAATCAATACTTTCATCATTTCTTTTTGAAAACCATTTCGGCTTTTTGCGATTGAATAATCTTGTTAAAAAATTCCTTTACATACGGGTATTCCTCAGCCCCGTAAACAGACTTGTTGAACTGTGTAAGATAAACAAAGCTGAAAGTATTGTCGCCTGGTTCGTAGCTTGCCATGTATTTACCTCCATTGTTTGGCATTGCCAGCGATGTTGGCTGCGGAGGAGTTTCTACCGTATAATTGGCAGGGAGGTGTACAATCAGCGTGTAGCGGTCTTCTGATGCCATACCCATATCAATAGGGAACGAGCGTTCGTTCAACTTGAGCGGGTTGGTGCTGCGCCTGCCGATATAATAAGGGCTGAAGGTTAGTTTGCTGGCATCCTCCGGCTTATCATAAACCTTAATCTCCACATTATAATGTTCAGCTACCGGCATATCCAGGCTGTCGATATTATCTATTTTTGGATTTGTGATTTTCCACTTCGGCAGCCTGCTGTTCAGGTTTTCTACATACTCGTCGGTACTGTTGTATTTTTTAATTTCAACCCTGCGCTTGTAGGCTTCGTAACCGGTAGAGTAGTTGGTCATGGTCCCTTTTAATTTGCCATCATCGGCCAGCGTAACGTCCAGTATATAGCTGCTTTTTTCGCGCTGCGGCAGGCTCATGTCCATAAAATACGATGGCTTGTCGAGACTAAATACGCGCCCCTTATCATTCAGGCATTTAAACGGCAGCATGCCAAAGGGTAGTAACGGATCGGTCGCGTCAAGTAGGTATGATTGGTCGCCGATGTTTACTTTGGCAACTACATAGTCAAAGTCGCCCACAACCGGGTATAAGGTGTTGATAGAACCATTATCGCGCAACGACAGTAAAACAACTTCCGAATTAAGCCCCGCCGCCGATAATGCAGCCGATAATGAAAGATTTATCGAGGCCACATCTCCGCTGTGTGTATCCCAGGCTTTGCTGATATTATCGCTGTAAATGCCGATAAAATTATCCCATTTAAACCATTTTTGCCAGCCCTGGTAAATAGCCTTGGCCTTGGCCAGCTCGTCGGTTTTGCCGACAATCATAGGGGTAATTTTGTCTTTAAACAAGCTTTTTCGCTTCAATTGCCCCCCAAAAGAATATTCAGTTTTCAGGGAGTAATCAATGTCTTTCCACTCTTTGGTTTCTTTATGCTTTACACCGTCGTATGGGCTTTGCCATTCAACCAGCTCAAAATTTATTGCCGAGGCGAAGTTTTTTGGCGCCGTCATGTAATCATCCTCTTTAAAAGCAGGTATATCAGTCATGCCGTAGTTCATTAGCGAACAATCGCAGCTGGCGCCGTGCGTTTCAAAACACTTGGTTTCTATCTCTGCCTTATTTTTTGTGAGCTTCAGGTAGCCTTTTATGGATGCATTGAAAGTGAAAAATGCAGGTATATGCACTTCTAATTCTGAATTAATTTTAGGGATATCGTCCTGGAATTCCCATGGCCTGATTTTGTACCAGCGGAAGGATTCTATACGATACTTGTACTCGATTATACATCCCGGGCGCAAACCAGGCAAAGCGAATTTGGCGCTGGCCCAGTATTTGTTTTCTTTTACCGGATAAATCTTTTTATCTTCAAGCTCAGCTTTTTGGGTAAAGCCGTTATCGTCTTTGTAGTAGGTTACAGCTTTTATGTTTGATATATCTTCGTACGCTTCGTTTTTATCATTGCTGTAAAGCAGGACCTTTACGGTGCCTTTATCAAATGCCTTAGGGTCGAAGATTTTAATTTTAACGTGATATTCGTAAATCTGTTTTAGGTTATCGTCGCTGCCGATATTTATGCTCGATTTGCCAAACTCATTCAATACCACCGCATGTGCAGAAGTATCATTCTTATAGTTTTTCATGTTCATCTCCTCTGCGGTAAATTGCCCGAACTGGAAATCCTGGGCAGAGGCGGAAACAATAGCAGATAGTACGAAGGACAGTGCGAGTAAAAGTCTTTTCATATCTCTTTTTTAATAAATTAGGAGCAACAAAATAATGCTTTTATCTTTAAAATTAAATAAATTAAAAAATTTATAGTTCAGATTCTTTTTAAGACTTTTGCGACCTTTGCCTTCCGGTTCATGTAACTGCGTAATAATATGCATTTCACGTTTAGCCGGTAAAATACAGCTATAAAATGAAATTAAACTTAAAACGGCCTCTTGCTTTCTTTGATATTGAGTCGACCGGGACAAACCTGGGCGCCGACCGTATTGTAGAACTGTCTGTTATTAAATTGCACCCCGACGGCAGCGAAGAGGTGAAAACCTGGCGTGTAAACCCGGGCATGCCTATCCCGCTGGAATCATCGCTGGTGCATGGCATCTATGACGAGCATATAAAAGATGAGCCAGCCTTCGCATCTTTAGCCGCCGCTGTTGCTGAATTTATTGGTGAAAGCGACCTGGCAGGCTACAACTCCAATAAGTTTGACATACCTATGCTGATGGAGGAGTTTTTGCGGGCTGATGTTTTGTTTGATTTGGATAACCGTCATTTTGTGGATGTACAGAACATATTCCACCAGATGGAACAGCGTACGCTAAAGGCTGCATACCAGTTTTACTGCAATAAAGACATTATCAATGCACATTCTGCCGAGGCAGACACCCGTGCTACAATGGAAGTGTTGCTTGCCCAGATAGAGCGTTATGAAAACGTAGAGTGGGAAGATAAAAAAGGCAACAAAAGCATCCCGGTGGTAAACCATGTGGAGGGACTTCACCTTTTTACCAACCTGAGCAAGCCCGTTGATTTTGCCGGGCGCATGGTTTATAACGAGGCCGGCGAAGAAACCTTCAATTTCGGCAAACACAAAGGCAAACCCGTTGAGGATGTGCTAAAAATTGAGCCAAGCTATTATTCATGGATGATGCAGGGCGATTTTCCGCTATACACTAAACGCAAGCTGGAGCAGATATATACCCGCTGGACTGCCAAAAAGAACGCAGAGCGCGTACTGAAGCAGCAACAACAACAAGCACAGCCGCAGGCCCCAAAACCGGCAGAAGCGCCTGTCGCTAATAAACCTGCCGCAGAACCTTACGTAAGGCGCGAATTTCAAAAACCCGACCATACACGCACCAACAACCAGCCACGTCCGAATAATCAGCCCTTCAAAAAGAAGGATGATGGTCCCGCCTTGCCGGTGGATGACGACATGCTAAAGGCGTTGGCCAATAAATTTAAGAAAGGATAGTTTTTCTAATGTAGAGGCACAATACTTTGTGTCTTTGTAAAATGCCGTTGGGAAAGAGCGTATACGCGATATATTGCGTTTAAATGCATGATTGTCGGAGAGGTTGCCGGGAGACACAAAATATTGTGTCTCTACAAATCTGTTGGGTTTCTCAAAAAAGATATATTCCTTTTCAGCCCGCTGAATTTGGTGCGTTTTACTGCCGAATTTTTAAAGACCTTTTGAAAAACGTCTTCGGTTAAGTCCTGCCAGTCATCTTTGTTAATGCCAAGCAGGTCCGTATGCGGGGTAAAGGCGGGTTCGCTGTGCAGTACTGAAAATTTGTTCCAGGGGCAAACGTCCTGGCAAACATCGCAGCCAAACATCCAGTTATCCATTTTGCCGGCAAATTCCTGCGGTATTTCGTTTTTTAATTCGATGGTGAGGTATGATATACAGCGGCTGCCGTCAACCACATAAGGTGCTACAATAGCGTCAGTAGGGCAGGCGTCTATACAGCGGGTGCAGGTGCCGCAATGGTCGGCGGTGGGGGCAATATCATATTCCAGCCCGATGTCGACAATCAATTCAGCCAAAAAGAAAAAAGAGCCTGTCTTCTGATTAATCAGGTTGCTGTTTTTGCCCACCCAGCCCAGTCCTGTTTTTTTTGCCCAGGCCTTATCCAAAACCGGTGCAGAATCCACAAACGCACGACCGCCAACTTCGCCGATGTGCTCATTTATCAGTTCCAGCAGTTGTTTTAGCTTATCTTTTATTACGTGGTGATAGTCAGCACCGTAAGCATATTTCGATATTTTGGGTCCGGATGGGTCAGCCTGCTTTTCCTCTGTATAATAGTTTAGTCCAAGAGATATCACCGATTTTGCCCCGTCAACCAATAAGCGCGGGTCGAGGCGTTTATCAAAATAGTTTTCCATGTAACCCATTTCGCCGTGCATGCCTTTGTTCAGCCATGCTTCCAGGCGTGGGGCTTCGTCTTCCAAAAATTCAGCTTTTGCAATACCGCAAAACAAAAAGCCCAGGTCTTTTGCCCAGTTTTTTATTTGTTTGCTGTATGCCTCCTGTTTTTGCTGCATGTTGCAAAGATAATACAAAACAAAATGTATAGGTATATGGTATAATATCCAGAATGTTTAACTGAAATGATATTTATTTAATACTTATGCGATTAAAACATGATAATGGTTTAGTTATTGCAGTAAGCATAGAAACAGTAAAATGAATATGCTGCGACTAATTCCTGATTTACCGCCTCACGTTGCAGGGCTTCACGCTTTTAGTGAAGTTTCAGAAACAGAATATGAGGATGCATTGATAAGAATCATAAGCGAACAGCTCAGCCGTAACCATAAAATAAATTTCGTGCTCATACTCGAAACCAATATCAAAAACTTTGTTTCGGGCGCGTGGTGCGGAAATACCAAAATAGGGCTTAAATACTTTTTCGATTGGGGACGGGTCGCCCTGGTAACCGATCAAAAAGGCATTCTTGGTTACAGTGACCTATTTAAGTACATCATCCCCGGTAAATTTAAATATTTCCCGCTGGATGACCTGGCCGATGGGATTAAGTGGGCATCCATAAAATAGGAAACATAAAGCTCATCAATTTGTGAAAATATAATGAGCACGAATTTAGATAGACACGAATAGCCACAAATTTTTTCGAATTTCACTAATTAAGATAGACACGAATTCTCTCGAATTAAAGCAGATACGAATTACGCCGGATTTCATAAAACAGGAAAAGCAAACCGACGTTAATACGCCCCAGGATAATAAAAAAAACTCGTGAAATTCGATTAAATTCGAGAGAATTCGTGACTATTCAATTCGCGACAATACGTGACTATTTAATTAATGCTGATCAAAGAACCCCACCTGCCGTAAAAAAGCCAGCTGGTCAAAATAGTCTGATTCTTTAATGATTTTGCCGTTTTTAATGGTAAACACAGCGCAATACACCAGCGAATATTTTTTGCCTTTCATATAATCGGGCGTGCCGCTTTCCGGGTTGGAAAGCGTGCCGCCCGATGTATATTCCACCACCACATTATCGCCTGCATTTATTGTGTTCAGTACCTTGTAAGCCAGGTCTGGCGTCGAGGAAAAATAACGGGTGTACACCTCGGTTATCCCTGCGGTTCCTGTTTTGGCGCCTTCCCAGTTGGGCGAAAATGCCTGTGCATCGTCGGCATAACCGGCGGCAATGGCTTTTACGTCGTGACCTATCAGAGCTTTAAAATGTTCGTCAATTACCTGCGGTGTTTGTCCGTATGCCCATGCGGTGGAACAAATAAGGATTAATATAACAGCGGGAATTGTAAGGGGCTTCATGTGCGTGGTTGCTTAGTTTACGCCAAATTAGAAAGCCCTTGTCTGAAAAACAAACAAGGGCTTAAAAATCCCCCGTGGTGGGGGAGAAAAATCTTTTAAAAGCTTTGCCTTACGCTCTTGCTGAACGTTTTGGTGGTCCAGTAACCGCTATCCAAAATACGACGTACGCTTAATAACGGATAATTCGGGTCGCGTTTATCAGCCAACTGGAAAGCGATCTTGAAATGATATTTGCTCAGTTCAGGCAATGTATATGGTTTCCAAACACCGAACGGAAAAGCAAAATAATCGATTTTTTTACCGGTTATCTCTTCCAGTTTTTGGGTTGGCTTGGTTATTTGTACGTTCCAATCGTCTTTCTTTGGATTTGGGTCATGTTTGTATTTATCAACACGGTGGTGGTCCCAGGTATGGCTGCCGATTACGTTGCCTTCGTCAGATAGCTGTTTAACCTGCTCCTTTGTCATGTAATGCGGGCGGCCAAGCGATACCGTCATAATAAAATACACACCTTTAAAGCCATACTTTTTTAACTCCGGGCGGGCGATGGTGAACTGGTCTTCGTCGGTATCGTCAAACGTAAGCATGATGGGTTTGCTTGGTAGCGCTGTTCCTTTGGTAAGGTACGCATATAGCTGGTCTGGCAAAATGGTATGATAACCGCTGTCGGCCAGCATTTTGATATGGTCTTTAAACGATTGTACCGGGATGATGTAATCCTTGGCGTTTTTAGAATCTTTCGGGCGCCAGTTGCGTATCTGGTGGTAGCAAACTACCGGAACCTGTTTGCGGGCAAGAATGCTTGCCGCGGTCTGCGCAGATGCTGTAAAACCGGCAACACAAAGGCCGGTAGCTATAAAAAGTTGTTTAATCATAAATATGTTTTTCAGCGGTATTAAATATTATCAATCGGGGCAAAAGTAATATTTTTTTCTTTGAGTTAATGTGGGATATTGGAGATTAGAGACCAGAGATTAGAAAAAGTTTAATGAGGAGAATGAGACTTACGAAGTTTTTAAAACTTCGTAAGTCTATGGTGATCATCTCTGGGTGTACCTTATAGAACTATGCGCTTACCCTCTTTAATTGAGCGCTTCGCAGCATCCAGTATCTCCATCACAATCATATTATATTTAAGTGATGAACGGTCAGCGGTAACAGTGATTTTGTGTTGTAAGAAAGCGTTGAAATAAGTTACCGGATCATCGTTAGGTTGCGCCAACGGCTCTGCAATCGGGGTACTTTTTTTGTTCTCGCGAAGGCGCATGCTCAGGGTTTTGCCATCAAAAGCATGCAGGTAGCCATGGTCACCAAAAACTTCCAAATCTTTTATGCCGAAAGGCCATGCCCACGAGCCTTCTATCAGGCCCGTAGCAGTAGGGTATTCAACGGTGATAGTAGCATCGTCCTCAACCTTAGGATAAACGTTCGGCTTAAAATGTTTCGCAACCGCGCTAACAGCAACCGGGCGTTGGCCGTGCATCAGCCAGGTCATCAGGTTGGCGCCATAGCAGCCGAAATCGTTTAATGCACCTGCACCGTTCAATACCGGGTCGGTAAGCCAGGCTAAAAATTCTTCGCTGCAGCCAATCTCCCGCGGGCCCTGGTGACCATCGTGCGCTACCATTTTATGTATAGCGCCAATGCTGTCCTGGTTTACGATATCATAAACTTTCTGGAATGACGGATACCAGGTAGTTTCATAATTGGTAAGCACATCAATGTGATATTTGTTAGCCAATTCCTCGATGCGCTTAGCCTGGGCTAAAGTTGCTGCCAGCGGCTTTTCAACCATAACGGGGATATGCAATGGTGCACAAACTTCCACTACATCCACATGGTTGCCAACCGCGTTGTACCCCAGCATAATATCAGGCTTGCGTTTGGTGGCCATTTCCTTCAGGTCGGTGAAGAACAGCGAATCAGGGATATGGAACTGCTTGCCGTATTTCTCCCAAAGATGCTTGTTTGGCTCGGCAATGCCTACCAGGAATACGCGCCCTTTGCTGTAATCGTTAAGGATGTTGTAAATATGGTCATGGTTAAGGCCGGCCACACCGACTCTCAATTTGCTTTGTGCGTTTACACTGTTTGTAAGTAACAATGTCAGCACAGCAAGGGCAGCAGTTTTAAATAAGTTAATGATGGGGCTTTTCATAACAGTTTATTTTTCGTTTGATAGTGAGTATGGCACATCCGAGTCCTTCACGCCGCGCTGCTTGTTTGGCGTAGCCGACATGTTATAATTAATAACAGCACCCTTTAACAGCGCATTATGGCTCAGCCAGTTTAAATCATAAGGCTTGCCGTTTACACTCATTTTATTAATGTACAGGTTGCTGTCGCTGTTGTTTGGTGCGTTTATTATCACTTTTTTGCCGTTCTCCAAATTAATGGTCAGCTTTTTAAATAGTGGTGCGCCCAAAACGTACTGGTCAACCGCCGGGCAAACAGGGTAGAAGCCCATCGCCGAGAATACATACCATGCCGAAGTTTGGCCATTGTCCTCGTCGCCGCAGTAGCCGTCAGGAGTGGCTTTGTACAGCTTGTTTATTACATCGCGTACGTGGTATTGCGCTTTCCATGGCTCACCTGCATAGTTGTACAGGTATATCATGTGCTGTATCGGTTGATTCCCATGCGCATACTGGCCCATGTTAACGATCTGCATTTCGCGTATCTCGTGGATGACTTCGCCGTAATAGCTGTCATCAAAAATAGGAGGAAGGATAAATACTGAATCCAGCTTGGCTACAAATTGCTTTTTACCGCCCATCAGGTTTACTAAGCCCTGTATGTCGTGAAACACGCCCCAGCTATAATGCCAGCTGTTGCCTTCGGTAAAGGCATCGCCCCACTTAAATGGGTTAAACGGCGTTTCCCATGAGCCATCCTTGTTTTTACCGCGCATCAAACCAGTCGACGGGTCGAACAGGTTTTTGTAGTTCATAGAGCGCTTTTTGAATATGGCAATTTCAGATTCAGGCTTGTGCAGCGCTTTACCTAACTGATAAATAGCGAAATCATCATAAGCATATTCCAGGGTACGGGCTGCGTTCTCATTTATCTTCACATCATAAGGCACATAACCCAGCGTGTTGTAATAGGCAACACCGGTGCGGCCTGTTCCGGCAGGGCCTTCGCCATTCGCGCCGTGCACCAGGGCCTGATATAAGGTATTGATATCGTAACCTTTTCCACCCTTGATGTAAGCATCAGAAACCACGGATGCGGAGTTATTCCCAATCATTACATTTGAATAGCCCGGGCTGCTCCATTCAGGCAGCCAGCCGCCTTCTTTAAAGTCGTTAGCAAGGCCGGCCTGCATTTCTTTGTTAATGGATGGATAAACCAGGTTCAGGAACGGATAAAGCGCCCTGAAGGTATCCCAAAAACCGGTTCCGGCAAACATATAGCCCTGCTCGGTTTTGCCGGTGTAAGGGCTGTAGTGAATGATTTTGTTGTTGGCGTCCAATTCGTACAGCTTGTTCGGGAAGAACAGCATGCGGTACAGGCAGGAGTAAAAGGTACGTGTCTGGTCGACCGATCCGCCTTCAACGGTTAAATGGCTCAAAGTTTTATTCCAGGTATCTTTTGCTTTTTGTTCGGTGGTGTTAAAGCTGTCGCTGCCCTGTTCTCTTTTCAGGTTGATTTCCGCCTGCTCGATGCTTACGAAAGATGAAGAGACACGCAGGTGAACTTTCTCATCGTGCACTGTTTTAAAGCCGATAACTGCCATCGCATGTTTTACATGGATTTCCAGCGAATCGGTCGCGGTACTGTCGCTGAATGTTTTAGCGAAGCTGATGGCCTTATCTACATAAATAACAAAATAGTTTTTAAAATTCTTCAGCGGACCGCGCGCATATTTGGTTGAGTAACCAACTATCTTTCTTTCGCCGGGAATGATTTTCACATAGGAACCCCTGTCGAACGCGTCTAAAATAATATAGGAACTATCGCTTTTCGGAAAAGTAAACCTGAATTGTGCCGTACGCTCCGTTGGTGTAATTTCTGTTGTGATATCGTGGTCAGCCAAATAAGCGCTGTAATAGTAAGGCTTGGCAACCTCCGCTTTATGCGAAAACCAGCTTGCGCGGCCATTTTGCGATACCTTTAACTGACCCGTTACCGGCATAATGGCAAACTGGCCGTAATCATTCATCCATGGTGACGGCTGGTGGGTCTGTTTAAAGCCATTTATCTTATGGGCATCGTAAGTATATTGCCACCCATCGCCCATTTTGCCGGTTTGGGGTGTCCAGGTATTCATACCCCAGGGCAGCGCAATGGCCGGGTAAGTGTTACCGTTCGAGAGGTCGTACTTCGAATCGGTACCCATCAGCGGGTTAATGTAATCAACCAGCGAAACGGTTTTATTTGTTGTTTGCGCGAAAATGAAAGCAGGCGAGAGGAGCGCCAAAGCGAGGAATAGTTTTTTCATCAACAGTTAATAATAGAATATGCCGTAAATATAAAAGACCGGCTGTTATAACCGGTCTTTTATGTGAATTATTTTACCAACCTGTGTTCTGTTTCAACTTGTTGTTGGTGCTTATCTCCCGTTGTGGTATTGGCCAGAGATAGTATTGAGCTTTCATGGTTACGCCTTGTTCATTCGCGGTGCTGGTTGCATCGCCAAATTTGTTGTTAACAACATCGTAAACCATGTGTGTGCGCTGGATATCGAAGTAGGCTTTATTCTCGTAAGCCAGCTCGTGGTAACGTTCCTTCCATATAGCTTCGCGGAATGCATCTTTGGTTAAGCCGGCCAATGGAGCCAGGTGTGCCCTTGTACGGATAGCATTTACTGCGGCGTAAGCATCGGCGGTTGGGCCATTAACTTCGTTGCTGGCTTCCGCATAAGTCAACTGCGCTTCAGGCAGGCGGAAGAAAGTCCAGTTTTCGTCGCAGATCCCGTTGCCGGTAGCGCTTTCCACATGGAAGAATTTATAGAGGCAATGCTCGCCGAAAACCACGCCGTTGTAGCTTGAAAAGTAGAACTGCCTTTCCTGTGTACGCAGGTCGCCGGCTTCATAGCTGGCCACAAACTGGTCGGTTGGTATCATAGCGCCAAGGTGGTCGCCGTAAGCGCCAACAGGTAAGTTGAATGGCACCGTTAACTGCGTGATGGCGTTGTCTGCAACACCGGCAAGATACTGGCCCTGGAAAATCAGCTCTTGCTGGTTTTTGTGCGCGTTGTCGTGCAAAAAGGCGTAACTATCAAACAACGAATATCCGGTAGTTGTTAAAACCTTTTGTGCCTCCGCTGCTGCCAATGCATAGTTTGCTGTTTTTTGTAGCGGAAAGCCTGCGCTGGTAAGGTACACGCTGGCCAACAGTGTACGTACTGCGCCTAAAGATACGTGACCTGTCTGGTCACTCTCGGGCAAGCCTGATGCTTCAGCAGCCTGCAGATCTGAGATGACCTGGTCATAAACCTTATCCGTAGCAGAACGTTCCGGGTACAAGTCAGGGCTGTCGAGTGTTACCGGCTCGGTAATCAGCGGCACATCGCCATAAAGGCGTACCAGGTGGTAATAAAAGAAAGCACGGAGGAAATAAACTTCGCCCAGCAGGCTTTTCTTTGCAGCATCATCCATAGCTACGCCGGGTATACGCTGCAAAGCAAGATTGGCGTTGGCTATGGCATTATAGCTGTTTTTCCAAACATCCTCAAAGCCGGGATTAACAGCATCGGTACGCTGGTGTATAACGTTGTTATTGTTAACGCTTTGGCCCAGCGATGTAGCGTGACCGGCAAACAGCTCCAGTGTTATAAAAGGCGCTTCGCCGTAAGCGTCGCCGTTCTGGAATAAGTGCAGCTGTACATAAATGCCATTAACAAAGGTGCGCGCCTGCGATGAGGTTGCAAAATAATTTGTCTTTACGAAGTTGCTTTTATCCTTCTCATCAAGGTACTTTTTGCAGCTGCTTATTGTAAACGTCAGGACAAGTAGCATTAACCCGGCCCCGTATTTTTTTATGTTGAATTTCATGTTGTTTCTGTTTTAATATTTATTAAAAACTTGCATTTAACCCAAGCAGGAATGTCCTTGGTTTCGGGTAATCGTAAAACAGGATGCCTTGCGTAAAATTGCTGGAGCTATTGTAGGTTGATACTTCAGGGTCGTAACCGGTGTACTTGGTTATCAGGAACAGGTTCTGCGCCTGGGCATAAACCCTCAAACGGCTCATCTTTATCTTTTTCACAAAATCCGGCTGGAAAGTATAACCCAACGTCATGGTCTTGCCGCGGATGAACGATCCATTCTCAACTTTGGTCGAATA
Organism: Bacteroidota bacterium; assembly: GCA_040389845.1. GTDB lineage: Bacteria > Bacteroidota > Bacteroidia > Sphingobacteriales > Sphingobacteriaceae > Mucilaginibacter. The sequence continues at coordinate 54,307 of JAZJZL010000032.1, read as the reverse complement.
AATCTCTGTTTGGTAACGAACGTAGGCAGGCCTGTCTTCGGCAATGTCTGTATTCTGATTAGTTGGGGTCCATGCATTCAACACGGTGGCATAGCTGTTAGCCTGGCCGGTACGGTCCTGGCCCGAGTGGCGGGTAAGGTTCATTACCTGGTTGCCGTAATCAAACTGCAACTCAACCGCCAGATCAAAGTTTTTGTACTTAAAGGTGTTCATGAAAGTACCGTAGCCATCAGGGGTTGATTTACCCAATACGGTTTTATCTGCAGCGGTGATTTTGCCGTCGCCGTTTTTGTCCCATATTTTCAGGTCGCCGGGCAGCAGTCCGTATTTGGCTGCTTCGGTCGCTTCAGCAGTGCCCCATGTGCCTTGTACTTTGTAGCCCCAGAAAGTGCCGGCAGGCAAGCCAACACGCATTAAGTTAAATTGAGATAGGAATGTAGGGTCGAGGAAGATATCGTCGTTGCTTGCGCCAAGGTTTAATATCTTGTTTTTCAGGAAGGAAATATTGAAGCTACTGTTCCAGCTAAAGTCTTTGCTTTTAATGTTTACGCTGTTTAAAGTGACTTCAATACCTTTATTTTCTATCTGGCCGATGTTTTTATACACGCTGGTAAAACCGCTGGTTTCAGGCAGCGGAGCATTCAGCAATAGCGCCTTTGTTTTCTTCAGATAAGCATCAGCCTCAACCGTTAAACGGTTGTTGAAAAGGCCGAATGATACACCGAAGTCATACTCAGCTGTTTTTTCCCATTGTAAATCATCGTTACCTATACTGGTTAAGCTGGTACCGATAGACTGTGCGCCGCTGAACGGATAGTTATTGGTATTGATGTTAGCCAGCGAGCGGTATTGACCGATTTCGGAGTTACCGGTAAGGCCATAGCTCAACCTGAATTTAAGGTCGGAAATAGCTT
>JAZJZL010000032.1:32858-53383 GCA_040389845.1 Bacteroidota bacterium | reverse complement strand
GTCCTTCAAAAAGTCTTCCTGACCGGCACGCCATGCCACAGCAGCCGACGGGAAGAAGCCATATTTTGTTTTTGAACCGAAACGTGATGAACCATCCTCGCGGCCTGTTACAGTCAGCAGGTATTTATCTTTATAGCTATAATTTAACCTGCCGAAGAAAGACTGCATCTGCCATGCCTCATAATCAGAAGAAGGTATGCCCGGCAACTGGCCGGCGCCAAGGTTGTAATAGCTGTAATAATCGTCAGACAGGGTGCGGGTTGAACCGTTGGCGCTCAAACCGCTGAAGTTTTGACGTTCAGCACCAACAACCACGTTCAGTGCATGAACATCGTTAAACTTTTTATTATAGGTCAGGTGGTTTTCCCATTGCCAGAATACGTTGTTCGACTCGTTTATCGACGCCGAGCTATACTGCTGGCCGATTGTCTGACCGCCAACCAAACCAGTTTGCGAGTGCGGGTCGGTATTGCTCGATGTGGTAACACCAATAGTGGTGCGGAAATCAAGGCCAGGCATAAAGTTGATGTTCAGGTAGCCGTTGCCGCTGAATACACGGTTGTAATGCATTGATACAATTTCATTGGCCTGTGCAACAGGATTGTCGCCGCCTTCCATGTTTTTGTAGTCGGTGCGTTTGGCGTAAGTACCATCCGGATATTTTATAGGAAATATTGACGGCATCTCCACCAACATACGCGGGATATTGTTGCCGCCGGTACCATCGTCCTGCGTACGTGTTTCGCGGTAATCGTAGTTCAATGTAGCGCCAACCTTTAACCATGGTTTTATCTGGTCGTCCATAGTTAAACGGGCATTGTAGCGTTTCTGGTAGCTGTTGATGATGATACCTTCATCATCGCCGTAGTTCAGGAACAAACCGTAGTTAACCGTCTCGGTACCATCGGTAAAGCTTAGGTTATGGTTTTGACTGAAAGCGTGACGAGTCATTGCATCCTGCCAGTCGGTATTATATAACGGATTCAGATTCGCATCAAATAATTTACCGATAAGGGCGGTACGGATAACTTTCGGGTCGTCATCAGCATACTTGCCGTCTGCCCAGCCTTGCGGATCGTATTTTTTGATGTTGTTGTACGATATGTCCTCCACATTTAAAAATTGTTTGGAGTCCAGCACTTTCAGCTTGCGGGCCAGTACGCCAACACTGCCATAAGCATCGTAGCTAACTGTGCCGCCTTTTTTGCCGCTACCTCTTTTGGTGGTGATGAGTATCACACCGTTAGCGCCACGTGTACCATAAATTGCGGTTGACGAAGCATCTTTCAGTACGTCGATAGATGCAACATCATTCGGGTTGATGGATGCGCCGCCTTCTGTCCAAACCACACCGTCAACCACGTATAACGGGTCGGTGCTGGTGTTGATGGAACTATAGCCGCGTATCCTTATTTTGGTAGCGCCGCCCGGAGCGCCTGAGTTGGTAGAAACATTCACACCGGCAATTTTACCTGCCAGTTCTTCCTCAATGTTAATGGCGGGGCGTTCCTGCAGTTGCCTGTCGTTTACACTACCAACAGCGCCGGTAAGGTCTACTCTTTTTGTGGTGCCATACCCTACAACCACCACTTCGCTTAGCGCTTTTGGCGCCTCAACCAGCTTTACGTCAACAGTTTCGCGGTTGTTGATCTGCACTTCCTGGGTGCTGTAGCCTACAAAGGAGAATACTAATGTAGCGCCGCCGTCAATGTCGTTCAAAACGTATTTACCATTGGTATCGGTTACAGTGCCTATGGTGGTGTTTTTTACCTTAACGTTTACTCCCGGAAGGGGGCCGCCGGCATCGGTTACCGTACCCGATACCTTTTGAGCCACGTTTGATACCGGCTTTGTTTCATCCTTCGCTTTTACAACAATGGTTTGCTGAAAAATACGATAGGTGAGGGGCTGATTTTTAAAGCAAGCAGCAAGTACATCATCAATCGAGGCGTTGTTAACGTCGATAGATACTTTCGAGGTTTTTGCAACAGCATCTTCATCATAAAAATAATTGTAGCCGCTTTGTTTCTTAATCAGCTTCAATACTTTATCCACAGAAATATTACTTTGGTGGATGTTTATACTCTGACTATATGTGTTAGCGCTTACGTTTAAAAGAACTGCAAATATCAAAACCGCAGTTAGCTTCATAACTAATAGAATTTTGGACAGACAATGCCGCGTAGGTGGCATCACCATAAAATTAAATTTCATAGTTTTGTGTGTTTGGGTTAATAAATATTATTTCAATTTCGCGATTGTGGATACGAGGTAACCCAGATATTTAGCCGGGAAAGCGCGCCAACGCTTCCCGGTTTTTTTCTGTCATTTTATGTGCTCCATAAAAGTTACCTCCCGGTGCTAAGGGGATGGATGTATTGATTTTTTCATTTAGTTTATTTATGGTTAAACAATTGGTTAGTTAGCGTACAAGCAAGCCATAGCCATAGCAGCAATAGCCAAATGATGCAGGCTGGCTGGTAAGGCCGCTGCAATTAATGTTTTTCAATAGTTTATATAGGTCTCCGGTATGTCAGGGCGTAACAATTATCGTTTTGTCGGCAATCCTGAAATTTATACCGGTGTATTTTAACATCCTCAATAATTCCGACAAATTTACATTGCGCGATATGCTGCCTGTAAAACGCCTGTGCGGAACTTCTCCTTCATATTTTATATCGACATTGTACCAGCGGGAAGCCTGGCGCATAATTAATGGTATCTCGGCTTTCTCAAATTGAAAATTGCCGGTTGTCCAGGCCAGCACATCATCAGTATCCACCGTATTTATGCCGATTTTTCCTGTTTTATAAGTCGAAATTTCCGATTGCTCCTCGGGCTTCAGAATTGCGCTTTGGGCATCGGCTGATATTTTTACACTGCCTTCAATAAGCGTGGTTTTGATTGCGGATTCATCGGTATAGCCGTTGATGTTGAAGTGCGTGCCCAACACCTCGACAGTTTGTTTGCCGGTTATAACCCTGAAAGGCACATGCTTATTTTTAGCTACCTCGAAATAAGCCTCGCCGGTAATAGTAACTTTACGTTCGTTTTTGGGGAATACGGTGGGGAAGGTGAGTGATGAAGCCGAATTAAGCCACACCTTGCTGCCGTCGCTCAATACCACCTGGAACTGGCCGCCTTTGGGTATGTTGATGGTATTAAATACAGCTGCAGAATCTACTTTTTTCCCATCGGCGTTTTCGTAGACTATGCGGCCGTCTTTATCTTTCTTTAAAACGGTTTGGCCCTGGTTAGCCAGCACACCGTTTTTTACGTCATTAAGGTTGATGACTTTGCCATTTGCCAGCGTTAGGGTAGCTTTATTGCCGCCGGGCAGTACGTCGTTTTTTAACTGGTGGTTATTGCGGGAAGCAAGCTGACTTACCTTTTTGTAGTGGTTATAAACGCGGTAACCTGCAAAACCGCCTGCACAAAGCAGAACGGCAGCCGCGTAGCGCAGCCATACCGGTATGCCGAATCTCCGCTTATTATCAGCTTTAATATCGTGGTTAATCTTATTAAATATCCGCTGCCGCAATATTTCTTCATTTTCGGCAAACTCCGATGGGATTTCGACAGGAGCATCCTGCCCCGCATTGTACCAGGCCGCAAACTCCTCCTGCTCGGCAGGGGTAATAGTTTTATCAAGCCATTTCTTAGCAAGTTCCTGGTAGCGGTCTTCCATTTAAGGCGGTTTAATACGTTGGTTTAATAGTATGTCCGCTAAATGAAAGGAATCCCTTAGTGTGATGTGAAATATTTTTTGAAGCTTTTTTGTGAGATGGAATTTTAAATTTTAGATGAGTCGACAAGTTCCAGTTATGATGTATTAGATTTAAAATACCAGAAGACTATCTTTGTTTCTTTATGTCACAACCGCCTCTTTCTGATGAACTACTTTGTGCACGACTGAAAAAAGGCGACGAAGGGGCATTTGCGGCAATTTATGATCGCTTTGCAGCAGACTTGATAGCCTATGCCGGAGCGCGTTTGTTCCGGCTGGAAGATGCGCGCGATATTGTCCAGGACGTGTTTTTAAAGCTTTGGCATGACCGCCTGACCTTGCAAATACATACCGGCCCGGGCAACTACCTGTATACAGCCACCCGGAACCGGGTGATTGATCACATTCGCAAAAACGCCATACGCGAGGAATATGGTATGTTGTTGCAACACCTCGGCACAAATGAGGCGGTTGACGCCCAGCAATTATTGGCGGCTAAGGAGCTGGCTTTGCGCGTGCAGCAGGCGCTGAGTGCTCTTACGCCAAAAGTTCGGGAAGTTTACCGGCTGAGCCGGGAAAAGCAATTGAGTATTCCGGAGATCGCGGCGCGGCTAAACGTTTCCGAACAAACCGTAAAAAACCAGCTTACTACCGCATTGAACCATTTGCGAAAATCATTGGTTGTCCCCGGCTTCATTTTAGTATCCGCGACATTTTGGTGGCTATCCTGAAAAATTATTTCAAATTCCCGTAGTACCAAAACGCAGTTCATCCGTCATGTCCGAAAATTTCTTAATATGGACAGCGATGAAAAGTCCCGTTTATTAGCACGTTATACGGAAGGCACCGCCACCTCTGAAGAAAGGGAGATAGTGGAGCGCTGGTTTGACACGCTGCAACTACCGACCGGGGGATGGGAACAAATGCAACCCGATGCGCAGCAAGCTTTGCTGAAAGGCCTTTATAATGATATCCGGAATGTTATCCACCAGGATAACAAGGTGGTGCCTTTATCCAGGCACCTTAAATGGTGGCGTCCGGTTGCAGCCGCCGCGGCAATATTGGTCTTCGTTACGGCGGCATGGCTGTTATGGCCCGTGAAAAGCCCGGTGCAGCCTTTAACAACATTGAAAGCGCCGGCCGCTCATCTGTGCTTCGTACGCCTGCCCGATAGCAGCAGCGTTTGGGTGAACGCTGGTTCACAATTAAAATACCCAGCCCGCTTCGGCGACAAAACCCGCGAGGTCTACCTCAGCGGTGAGGCATATTTTGATGTCAGGCACAAGAGCGGGTATCCATTTATTATTCATACGGGGCCGGTGATTACAACCGTATTAGGCACCGCATTCAATATCAGGGAAGACCCGGCTACGCACCAGGTGACCGTTACGGTAAAACGTGGCAAGGTAAGCGTTGCCAACGGTGAACGACAATTGGCTATACTGCTACCGGATCAGCAAGTGATCGTTAAATCGCAATCCACAGAAGCCGTTCTGCAAAAAGTGAAGGCTGGAGAAATAGCGGCCTGGCGTGGAGGGGAACTGCGGTTTGACAACGTAGCTTTTGCGGATGCAGCGAAACAACTCGAAGAGCATTTTGGCGTAACGATCAGGTTCAGTAACGATAAATTGAAGGGTTGTCACTTTTCAGCCAGTGCGTCTCCCGATGAGCCGCTTGATGAAGTTTTAAAGGTTATGTGTTCCTTCAATAATGCCACGTTCAGGCTTCAGCCCGGCGGCGATATTTTAATCAGCGGGGAGGGGTGCAACTAAGATAAAACGAATATAAAAAGATGAGCAAAGGCATTTAAGATAAAGCGCTGCAGGCTGCAAGGCGGCAAAGCAGTGAAAATTAACCTGTGAACCGGCTGCAACCGGTCACAGGTAGGCGTTTTAACACATTTGGAAATCCATTAAAACATTTAAAATTATGAATTTTTCTGCGAATACGCGGAAACCGGGTGCGTATTGCACACTTATTAACCGCTATATACTTATACAATTCATGCGCATCGGCGTCCTAATCACTTTCATTTACCTCACCACATCAGCAATGCTGCTGGCGGCTACAGCACTGGGGCAGAGCGTCGCGACCACCCAGGTTACGCTGAACCTGCAGCACGAGACAGTCGAATCGGCGATAAAAAAAATAGAGGCGCAAACCACCTTTCACTTTTATTATCGCCGGTTGGATATCAAGGACCTGAAAAACTTAACACTTAACGCCGGCAAAGTTTCTTTGGCGCAGGCCTTAGGTTTGTTGCTTGCCAATACCTTTATTACTTTCCGGCAGATAGATGACCATATCCTGCTGGAACGAAAGACTGCACAGGATTATACCATCAATGGCCGGGTGATAGACCAGCAACGCAAACCTGTTCCTTTTGCCAACGTAGCACTATTCAAGGATAAAGCAGCAGTCCAGGCAACGCAATCCGACACGGCGGGCAATTTCCACCTGACTGCGACCGGCGGAGGTGATTTCCTGATCAAGATTTCTTCGGTAGGCATGGACACCCTGACCATAGCCGTTACCCTGGCGGGACAAAGGATAGTGACCCTGCCGGACCTGATGCTGTCGGCATCGGCAACGCAGCTCAGACAGGTGAATGTTGTGAGCAGCCGACCGATGATTGAGCACCTGGTAGACCGTACTGTAGTTAATGTGGATGCCTTGCTCAGCAATACAGGCAGCACGGTGTTGGATGTGTTAGCCAAATCGCCGGGCGTGCAGGTAGATGAAAATGGCGGCATCAATTTACAGGGGAAGGGCGTAAAGATATATATCGATGATCGCCCAACCTACCTGTCCGGTGATGACCTGACGAACTATTTACGGTCATTACCTTCGTCGAATATCGATAGGCTCGAACTCATGACCACTCCGCCTGCCAAATATGACGCCGCGGGGAATGGCGGTATCATTAACATCCGCACCAAAAGAATCGGCGATAAAGGTTTTAACGGCAACCTGAACCTGGCTTATGTACAGGGCAATTATGGGCGCAGCAATGACGGGCTGAATCTTAATTACCGGCGTGATCAATTCAATGTCGCTTTCAGTTTAGGTTACAATCACAATAATAACTATAATGATGTTGACCTTAATCGCTATTTCGACCAAAGTATCACCGGCATTGCGCCTGGCTTTTTGCAGCAGTCGTTCACCCGGTACATGGGTAACAACTACAGCGGGCGCCTTAACATCGACTTTTACGCAACGGAAAAAACTACCGTCGGTATTGGACTGAATGGCTTGCTGAATAACAGTGATGACCATACACTGAGCACCAGCCATCTGAGCACCGGCAGCCAGCTGGATTCCACTATTATTGCGGATAACCTGCAACACCGCTACTTTAAAAATGGTGGTATTAACTTGAACTACCGCCATGCTTATGATAAAAAGGGCACAGAGCTGACTGCCGATTTGGATTATGTTGCCTATCAAACGCAGCTTAACCAGGATTATACCAATAACAGCTATTTGCCCGATGGCACACTTTACTACAGGGATATCCTGACAGGCAACCTGCCGTCTCATATTAATATTTACGCCGCTACAACAGATTATACGCATCCTTTTGCTAATGGTATTCAATTTAGCGCGGGGTTAAAAAGCAGCTATATCCATACGGATAATGTTGCCGACTATTTCAACACCGTAGACGCGGTAACCAGCCCGGATTATAACAAAACCAATCATTTTATCTATCGGGAAAATATCAATGCGGGTTATGTTAGCGCCAGGAAAGATTTTAAAAAGTTTTCCATACAGGCAGGGCTGCGTTATGAAAACACCAATGCAAACGGGCATCAGCTGGGTAACGCCCAAAAGCCTGATTCCGCTTTCAGCCGAAGCTACAATGCATTTTTTCCAACGTTATTTGCGCAGTACCGCATTGACAGCGCCAGCGGGCAGCGATTAACGTTCCGCTATGGACGCAGGATAGACAGGCCGGGTTATGCCAGCCTGAACCCCTTTCTTTCACAAATAGACAAATTCACCTACAATCAAGGCAATCCCTATTTGTTACCCTCATTTACCGATAACTTTGAACTGGATTACGATTTTTTTGGAATAACGACCGGCATATCGTATTCATACATTCACGATGGAGTGGATGGGTTGGTGCAGGTCATCAATGGTTACTACTATAGCACTCCGGGCAATTTGGGAAACAGATATGTCGTGAATTTCGAGGCGCAATGGCAAAAGGATCTGTTCAGTTGGTTTAATTTTAATTTGTACTCGCGGGTATTTTACCAGCGGACGACTACTAACTTTTATACCGGCCTGCTGGATACCAGGGGAACAGAGTGGGTTATCGAACCCATCCTGACCTTTAAACCGGGTAGGGACTGGACCGTACAAGCAGACGGCCACTACCAAAGCGGCATACCCAGTGCGCAATTCATCGATAGACCGAAAAAATCCATCAACCTGGCGCTATCCAGGAAACTATCGGCCAGTACAACCATCAGGCTGGTTGGCAATGATGTTTTTCATATGTTGTCCAACAACTGGGCCATTGGTTACCTGGCCGGAACCAATGCAGCTAATTACCACAGCATATCCGACACGCGGAACGTGGTGCTTTCGCTCAGCTATCGTTTTGGTAAAACTATCAATAACCTGCGTAAGCATGAAGACACCGCAACCCGAAACGAACAGGGAAGGGTAGGAAATTAATTAGTTGGGTCAGAATAAAAAAAAAGTTTTGTTAAACACTGTTGCGAGGCAAAGTAGCTGATATGGAGCGATATGGAATATTGTTTGATTCAATAAAGGCGCATTTTAATCTATATATCAAAATGATAGGTCACTCTTTTAATGTTTTCAGTACTTTCTTGCCATTTTCACTGGCTGGATTTAATTCGAGCGACCTCTCGTACATTTTGATTGCTTCTTGTTTCTGACTGTTTTTCAATAAGGTTTCGCCGTAACTATCAAATGCATTCCAGCTGTTTGGGAACAGTACCGTATTTAACTTAAACACCTCCAGAGCTTCCGCCATTTTTCCTTGTTTCACTAATGCATACCCCCATGAGTTAAGGTCATTTTCGGAATAACGGTTTGCTGCAGCTACTCTTTTTGCTTCATTGGCGGAATTTATGTTGTAATTGATGCCACTATTCAGCAATTCGCTTCTAGCTTTCCCGGTGAGTGTTTCCGAATACGCTTTTACGATGCCGTTGATAACAAGCGTAGGGTTATCAAGAAAAATGTAATGACCACAACCATATGCTGTAATAGCTGTACGATTATTTGCTGCCTGCACAAATTCGCGGTGGCAGCGCCGCCAATCTTCAGTGTCCTTTTCGTTATCGAAAGGAGGGTTTCCTGATACGAAGTCGATTACCGGGATGCTTGACGGAAATGGCGACTTACCGAGGAATTTTACATTGTCAGTGAGATCGCTCAACTGGTAATAAGTTCCGGGTTTGGTGTTTTTGAATTTGATTTTGTCGATATCGTTTTGACGCTGAATATCGCTTAGTCTTGGTTCAAACCAGCAACTAGTGCTGCCATCAATTAATACCGCAGCCCTCACTTTACCGGGATTACGGTTTGCATAGATAGTAGCGTGAAATGCTCCCTGGGAGTGGGCTACTAAAATAATTTCTTTATCATATCCCAGCTTATTGAGGCCGGTTTCCAATCCTATAACACCATTTAAAAGTCCGTGCCTGGTGGTGTCAAAGGTGCTTTTACCAAAGCCTGCCCTGTCATAAGCTACCAATGTTGCCCCTGTCGCTTCTGATATCTGTGGCAAAATATCATTCCATGCGCTGGCATCATCTCCACCCCCCGCATCAAACAGAATAGGCGTGCCATGACCTTTTATAATATGAAAATGCAATTTATAACCGCCGACATTCACTAAAGTATCTAATGTTTGCGCGTATCCTTTCAGGAAGGACAATAACAGCAAAATAACGGTAAACTTGAAACGGGCTCCGGGCATAAGCAATCTGGTTGTTACGGGTAAATGTATTTAAACCACGTGATTGATGACGCCACCGGTTGGAAAACGTTACAAGGTTTGTTTTGTACGTAGCTGTATTATGAAGTTCTTATACCTGTCAAGATCCTTCCGGTTGTTTACCCCAAGCTTCGCGTAAATATTATTCACATGCGTTTTTACTGTGCTGAGTTCGATATTTAACGCCAGGGCCACTTCCTTATTGGATTTACCTGACAAAATGAGGCCGACAATATCCATTTCCCGCTGGCTCAATTCGCGCCAGGTTTTTAAGATACTCCGTTGTCTATAAAAACGGTATCCGTACAACAAGAGCGCAAAAAACAGCAAAATACCTCCTGTAAGGTATAGCTTCCATTCATTCGAATTGCTGTATTCCCGGAAAATATTGGCGCCGTAAGCGTAGTGTTGATCGTAACGCGAGAGAACACGGCGCACTTTTTCGTTTTGCTCGTCAGTAAGACCGGCGGTATGGCTGATGGCGAGCAAGCCTGCCAATTGCGAAGTTGATCTATCCGCTACAGAAATAAAAGTGTTATTGCCGGTTGTATCGTCAGCTGTCAGTTTCAGCAAAGTATTTAGCTCTGAATTTGCCCTGCTTCCGCCGATGTCTGACTGGCGTATAGGCAAGTCTTGTTTTTTATAAAAATGGATCTGATCAGCATATTTCGCAATAAAAAATACATGGTTCACATCCCGGCTGCCTATAATGAGCGTTGAGGCCGGGTCACCTTTCCTGATAAAATGCAGGCGGTATAGCGATTCATCTTTTCCCGCCGAAAAATCGACAGAAAAATTACCGGCTGAATCCAGATCTCCTTCCGCAATAATAAGCGCTCTTGAGGCGGTGAACATTTGGTCAAAGCCGGGCAGACGGGACACATAAAACTTACGTGCCCAGCCGGTATCAAGACTTATCTTGCCGGACAGCCTTGCTTGCTGGCCGTTACCATAAACCGGTATAAGCAGCAATAATCCTAAAAGCAAATTATGGCGTCTCAAGGCTGTACTACTTCAATTTGATAATTAAATGTTCCTGTAGCATCCTTTGCCCTGATATTAAATTTCCAGGTGCCCGGTACTTTTGGGGTCTCGTCGGCAGATAGTTCACCTTTTGAAGGTTCATTGCCGCCGCCTTTTGTATGGGTGTTTAATGAAAAGCCTCCCGCCGCCTTTTTGCCGTTAGGGTCGGTTAAAGATACCGCAACCTCGCCTACCGCCAGGTACACTTTTACAGTGAACTTAATCGATTTCGTCCCGGCCGCAACTTCAACGGGTATACTCCGGCTGAGGGTGCTGTCCTTTAAAGTGATGGAGCCTTTGATAGCCTGGGCCTTAGCCTGCATTGCCCCCAGGGCCAGTAAAAAGAATAATAGCTTTTTCATGTTTTCTAAATTTCCGGTAAAGTTTTGAAATACCATCATCATAAAACGAATTTTGCAGGGTGGATAAAGGGTGGAGCGGGGATGGATTTGTGGAAACTATAACATTCCTGAGCAGTCGCACTGTAGCGAATCCCTTAATTGCCGCTCCATAACCGCACATGGGTGTAATGTAACCGAACGTTTCTTTTTACTAAAATCATGTGTTAAGTAGTTTATTATAAGTTATTTATAATAACGGCATGTAATTCGCACGATTAAAAACGAACCGCTAAAACATATATCATGATCAGAAACTATATCATAACCGCATTCCGGAACCTTTGGCGTAACAGGGCGTTCTCGGTAATTAACATCGCAGGCCTCAGCGTGGGCCTGGCCTGCTGCATGCTTATTTTTTTATATGCGATGGACGACGTGAGCTATGATCGATTCCATGTTAACGCAGCTAATATTTATCACCTGGTAGTTAATTCCAAAAGTCAGGATGGGCAGGTGCATAAATTTTCGGGTACCGGCGATATGCCCGGTCCGGCCTTTAAGCAGCAGCTTCCCGAAGTACAGGATTTTGCGCGCCTGTACGGCACCGACTATACCGTTAGACGGGATAATGAAGTATTCGACCAGGTAGCCTTGTTTGCCGATAGTAATTTCTTTTCCGTTTTTACTTTCCCGGTACTATACGGTAACCCGCAAAAGGCCCTTACTGATCCGCATTCCATTGTACTATCGGAAGAAGTGTCTGAAAAATATTTCGGTAAAGTAAACCCGGTCGGCAAAACACTCGACCTGAAAGTAAAAGGTCAATTCGTACCGTTCACGGTTACTGCCGTCACCAAAAAGTCGCCGCAAAACTCATCTATTAAGATACAGATGCTGTTACCTCAAAACCTGAGAGCAGCGCGCAATCAATGGCTTAACTTTTTCCAAAACACATTCCTTGTAATAAAACCCGGAACAGATGTTAAGCAATTGACGGCAAAAATCAATAAAATATACCAAGGCGATGCCGCAAGCCAGATAAAGGAATCGGCAGAAAAGAATGGGAATAAGGATGCGATAACCTATGTGCTGCAGCCGTTACTTGCCATGCACACCAGTACCGATTATCCGGCGGATAATGGCCTGTCGGATGCCGGTAATCCAACGTATTCTTATATCCTTACCGGTATCGCTCTATTTATTCTTGCCATAGCATGTATCAATTTTGTAAACCTTACCGTTGCCCGCTCACTTAAACGTGCAAAGGAAGTGGGGATCCGCAAGGTTGTGGGTGGCCGGCGCAGGCAGTTGGTTATACAATTTTTGGGCGAGTCGTTTATGCTGAGCCTTGTAGCATTCGTGCTGGCGATAATGTTAGTGCAAACAGTGTTGCCATTCTTTAATACCTTAACCAATAAGGCCCTGGCTTTCGATTACTTATTAAGTTTTAAGCTGGTGGCGGGCTATATAGGTTTATTCCTGCTTACCGGGATGCTGGCGGGTTTCTACCCGGCTTTGGTGCTGTCGGGCTTTAACCCGGTGCAGGCTTTATATAACCGCACCCAATATGCCGGCAAAAATTACCTGTCAAAAGGCCTGGTGATTCTCCAGTTTACGCTGGCTACATTCCTGATTATATCAACTATCACCATTTATTCCCAATTCAATTACCTTATGCATTTTGATTTGGGCTATAATGATAAAAATGTGGTGACTATCAGCGGCTTTAATCTCGATAAAACAAAATTGTCGGTTTTTAAGAACGAATTATCGAAAGACCCCAATATCATTGATGTAACTTCCGACCAGGGCGACCCATGGCGGACTACTGCCCTCATCAACGGCTCACAACAATTTGAGTTTGACCTGCAGCATATCGATGAAGATTATCTACCGCTATTTAAGGTGTCCATGATTAAGGGTCGAAATTTTTCGAAGAATATGGCCGCTGATAGCAATAATTCGGTGCTGATAAGTGAACAATATGCAAAAGAAGCAGGCTGGAAGAACCCGATAGGGCAGACAGTTAATTTCCCAAATGACAAAAAAACGTTCACTGTTGTGGGGGTGGTAAAGGATTATCATTACCAGTCGCTTAATGAAAAAATGTTTCCCATTTTATATAGTATGAGGCCCGACTATCCGTGGGGAAATATCTTCGTGCGAATTGGCGATAAAAATAAAGCTGAAGCATTACAACGTATTCAAAAAGAGTTTAGAGCGGATTTTCCTGCTATACCTTACCGGTATAAATTTAAAGATGCCGAGGTTGCCGCACAATATGATAAAGAAGCTAAATGGAAACAGATAGTAGCTTTCGGCGCGGGGCTTACCATATTTATTTCATGTATCGGTTTGTTTGGTCTGGGGACATTGTCTGCCGAACGGCGCAAAAAAGAGATCGGTATCCGAAAGGTATTTGGAGCGCGTGTTAAAGATATAGTCAACAAGCTTTCGATAGATTTTGCGGCGTTGGTTTTGATTTCTGCTGCCGTATCAACACCGGCAGCCTGGTGGGCCATGCATAAATGGCTCGAAAATTATCCGTACCGAATTAATATCAGCGCGTGGATATTTTTGCTGGCGACGGCGTTCGTATTGCTTTTGGCACTCGCAACTATAAGTTTCCAGACTATCAAAGCCGCCGTGGCCAATCCGGTAAACAGTTTACGTAGCGAATAGCGGTAATTTTGTTAGACGGCGACACGTTAAATTGAAAAATCGCTAATTTTAAAAAACGGAGAACCAAAACCAACCCTATGAGGAAAGTAATCTACGGAATCAATCAAACTTTAGATGGCTGTTGCGATCATACAAAGGTATCGGGTACTGAAGATATACATTTGTATTTTGCAGACCTTATGCGGAACGCCGACCTGATTGTTTACGGGCGCAAAACCTACGAATTGATGGTCCCCTTTTGGCCTGATGTTGCGAAGGAACAATCAATGAGTAAAACCATAAACAAATTTGCGCGGGTTTTTGATAGCATTGACAGATTGGTTTTCTCGCGAACATTAAAAGGCGTCGAAGACAAGAAATCAAGAGTCGTGAATACGGACCCTGTAGAAGAGATATTGAGATTAAAGCAGCAGCCCGGCAGAGATATTTCACTCGGGGGAGTAGAGTTGCCTTTGCAGTTGATAAAAGCCG
Organism: Bacteroidota bacterium; assembly: GCA_040389845.1. Classification (GTDB taxonomy): domain Bacteria; phylum Bacteroidota; class Bacteroidia; order Sphingobacteriales; family Sphingobacteriaceae; genus Mucilaginibacter. The sequence goes on along the minus strand of JAZJZL010000032.1, from coordinate 39,153 downwards.
GCGTGGTAGATGAATTTCATATAGTCGTTCACCCGGTAATTGTGGGGGAGGGAAGGCGATTGTTTGATGGTATTAATGTACAGGAGAAACTACGGCTAAAGCTTATCGAATCAAAGCCTCTTCCATCAGGATGTGTTGCGCTGAGATATGTGAAAGAATAACAGATACGCCCTCGTCGAAGTTAACAATACATTTTTATCAAATGCAAATACCTCAAATTCAGCGCAGCAACCGTCCCCAACCCTCCAGGCTTTCATAGGGTCTGCTAAAAAAATTATGAACCGTTTGATTGAAAAGACCGGAATGGAAAATAAGCGTAGGATGCCCTGAACGTGGTAAAATCCACAGATAGGCACGTGGAATAGCCGCCGCAATATCGAGGGTGTGCCTGGGTAAAATGGCATCATAGTCGCCGCCGATAACAAGCGTCGGGCATCGTACCGCCTTGAGTTGGGAGAGGCTGATATGCGGCTCTTTCAGCATCAGGTTAACCATTTTTAATTGATGTTTGATATCCGGGGTTTGCGCCAGCCGGTTTAGCGAATCCCGTTGTCCGCTAATCCATCGGTAAATAAAAGGAGCCAGGGCAGTACTGTCGGGCCACAAGTTAGCGCCGGTAACAGCAAGTTTTTTCACCTTTTCGGGATGACGCATAGCGAGCAGCAGGCCGTCGATACCCCCATCGCTCCAACCGATCACATCGCACGAGTCGATATGAAGGTGATCCAGCAATGCATTGGCATCATCAGCCATCATTTCGTAGGTCAGTGAGTCTTTTGGGTCGACAGATTTACCCTGCGCGCGGCTATCCATGGCGATAACCTGGTAATGATGGGCAACGAAATATGGGATATTGTTGGAAAAGTATTTTATGAAGCCGTCATTATTATGCAGGAGCAGCAGCGGCTGCCCGCTGCCATAAACCTCGTAGTAAAATTTGGCGCCCCGGATATTGGCATAGTGTCCGGCAGTTGCATCGCTGCCATAATTTCCTTTCACCAGCGCGTCCTGCCATGGGTCCTGTGCCAGCGCCGACGTCGTCCTCAAAATAAAAATAAAGGCCATGGACAATACAGCTGCAAATATTTTTGAAGTTGGCAGGATACGCATAAGGTGAGGAGTTGAACTATTACAGCTAAATATAGCAATATTTGATGACGCAGCAAATTTGATCAAACGTCAATATATTGTAATGTCTGAATTGGATATATATTAATACAAGTGATTTGAAAACGAAGATCGGGGTACGATCTACAACAAAAAACTACTCAACCTCGCCCTTAAGGTTTTAAGCGCCTTGCCCAAATGCGCTTCCACAGTTTTTTCTGATATGCCCAATTCGCCGGCTATTCTTTTTTGAGAGAAGCCTGATTCGCGGCTTAGGCGGTAAACCAGGCGGCATTTCTCGGGAAGGTCGGCTACGAACATGGCCAGTCGGCTGCGCAGTTCTTCAAATTCGAGCCATTGCTGGGTAGAGTCGTCGGCAAGCGTGGCGGTTTGCCGGTTATGATAGGTGTAGCGCTGGCGGCTGCTCTGTTTATCGAGGTATTTAATTACGCGGTACTTTACCGATACGGCCAGGTAAGGGCTTAGTGTATCAACGGTGCACAATTCCTCACGGCGTTTCCACAGCGATACGAATATATCCTGCACAATTTCTTCGGCTTCATCAAGGTCTTTCAGCTTATTGGCGGCAATAGCGAAAAGCTTATCCCAATACCGGTTGTAAATTTCGGTAAAAGCATGCTCGTCGCCTTTTTGCAGCAGGGCGGTTAGTTCCTTATCATCAAGAATATTGTAGTTGTATATATTCAAAATAACAGCTTCCGGTAAATATTTAATATTAAAAAATATCTGCTGGTGCAAACAGGAAGCGACCGGGCATGTATAAAACATGCCAGTTATAGTTAAATGTTTTTCACCGGGGCAGATCGGTTTATAATTTCAAATGTATAACTATAAGTTAAAATAAAGAAGGGTTTCCGCCCATTTTTATTTTTCCGAGATGGCGATACGCCAATTCTGTTACCTCGCGGCCGCGGGTAGTACGCATTAAAAAGCCCTCCTGTATTAAAAAAGGCTCATACACTTCTTCAATGGTGCCTTCGTCTTCGCCAACGGCGGTCGCTATGGTTTTTACACCAACCGGACCGCCTTTAAACTTATCGATAATAGTGGTGAGTATCTTATTGTCCATCTCGTCCAGGCCATGCTCATCAACATTAAGCGCATTCAAGGCATACTTAGCAATGGCGGTATCGATATTACCGTCGCCTTTTATCTGGGCAAAATCGCGGGTACGGCGCAACAGGGCGTTGGCTATACGCGGTGTACCGCGGCTTCGGCGGGCAATCTCGTAAGCGCCTTCATCACTAATTGGGGTTTTTAATATAGATGATGAACGCAGCAGGATGGTAGTAAGCAGCTTGGCATCATAATATTCCAGCCTGGAATTTATACCAAACCTCGCACGTAGCGGTGCTGTCAGCAGGCCTGAGCGGGTGGTAGCGCCAACCAAGGTAAATGGGTTCAACGAAATCTGCACCGAGCGCGCATTAGGGCCGCTCTCCAGCATAATGTCTATCTTAAAATCCTCCATGGCCGAATAAAGGTATTCCTCGACCAGCGGACTTAAACGATGTATTTCATCAATGAATAAAATATCACCGCTTTCCAAATTCGTGAGCAATCCGGCAAGGTCGCCAGGCTTATCCAGCACCGGGCCCGAGGTAATTTTAATACCCACGCCCATCTCGTTAGCTATAATGTGCGAAAGGGTTGTCTTGCCTAATCCCGGGGGGCCATGTAAAAGCACATGGTCAAGCGCTTCGCCGCGCTGGCGGGCTGCAAGCACAAATATTTTTAGGTTAGCTAATAATTTTTCCTGCCCGGTAAAATCCTCAAATACCTGCGGCCGCAATACTTTTTCAATATCACGTTCAGCGGGGGAGAGGCGGTCGCGGTCGGGATCCAGATGCTCATTCATTGCCAACGAAATTAGTATTTTTAGGCGAAAGGTAAAAGGTTAAAGGTAAAAGGTTTTGAATTGGAGACGTTTAAAGCGAGAAAAAGCCAATATCTTATAAACCAAAGTATGAACAAACTGTTGGGTTAGCGACTTTTTACCTTTCACCTTTTACCGTTCGCCTCATCCCTCAGGGTATTTCCTGAAAATAGAATTTATCTTCATCTGTATCACACCAAAAAAAGCTTCCCGGAAAATACTGGTAGACATTTTTGATGTCCCGGCTGTGCGGTCGGTGAAGATGATGGGGACTTCCACTAGTTTAAAGCCGTGCTTGATGGTAGTGTATTTCATCTCAATCTGGAAGGCATAGCCCACAAACTTTATTTTGTCAAGATTGATGGTTTCCAATACCTTGCGCCTGTAGCACATAAAGCCGGCGGTAGCATCACGTACATCTATGCCGGTTATAAAACGTACATAAACGGATGCAAAGTAGCTCATCAGCACACGACTCATCGGCCAGTTCACCACGTTAACGCCGTTAACATAACGCGAACCGACAACGGCATCAGCGCCTTCTATACAGGCATCACGCAGTCTTAACAGATCGTCGGGGTTATGCGAAAAATCGGCATCCATCTCGAAGATGTAATCATACTGATGCGCGATTGACCACTTGAAACCATGGATATAAGCCGTGCCTAAGCCTTGCTTGCCGGCGCGTTCTTCCATAAACAAGCGTTCAGGATATTCCTGTTGTAACTGTTTTACAATCAGCGGAGTGCCATCGGGGGAACCATCATCGATTACCAAAATATGGAAATCATGCTGAAGTGAAAATACCTTCCGGATCATCCGTTCGATATTCTCTTTCTCGTTGTAGGTGGGAATAATTACTATACTGTCCGGCACTTGAAAAAATTTCAGGTAGTGAAGGGCAAAAATAATTTATTTTAGGATGCTTTTAAAATAAAATGAAAGGAGTAACGAATTCAAGTCGATAGCGCATATTTTTCTTAAATATTTTACCTTAAACTTGTATATCCGAATGCCTGCTTATTAGACACCGGTATCGTTTATTAATCCGTTTTTTATGAAATATATTTTAGAAATAGAGGTTGCCGGTAATGAAACTACCTTTGTAGAAGATTCTTAAAAAATATATCCTTTATAAAAGCCGTGAAGCCGATTGCAAGCAATGAGATTAGTAATCCTGAAATTTTGCAAAGCATAGAAGCGTATGAAACTGGCAGAGTCGTTCCAACTCCCCTTAGTCTTGCAGAATTAAAGTCAATGCTTGATGCGTGAGCTTCATTTTATGCCTAAAGCCTGGCAGGATTTGGGCTGGTGGATGAAAAATGATATAAAATCTGTAAAGAAGATTTTTAGCCTTTTAGAAAGTTGTTGTAAAACGCCATTTGATGGTATTGGTCAACCCGAACCACTTAAGGCCAACTATTCCGGTTACTGGTCAAGGAGAATAAATCTTCAGCATCGAATTGTATATAAGGTTGAGGATGTGCAGATCGTACCACTCACTTTACGGGCATTATCAGTAGAAGTAAAAGCATTTTAAACAAAAAACCGGACGACATCCCTGTCGCCCGGCTCACATTGGTATAATTGATTAACTGACTTGCTAATTGTCCGAATGAATAAAATCTAATCTTTAATCTCCGGTCTCTAATCTCCCCCTCAAAACACCTCGTCAAACTGATTAACTGCGTCCTTGCTTTCCAGGAGGGAGTGCCCCATAAGGAACTCATCCACCTTACGGGCGGCCTCACGTCCTTCCGAAATCGCCCACACTACCAGCGACTGACCGCGGCGCATATCGCCCGCCGTGAAAACTTTGCTAACACTGGTGCGGTAAGCTTTTTCGGTTGCGCGCACATTGTTGCGACCATCTAATTCAACCCCAAGGCTTTCTAACAGACCTTCGTATTGCGGATTCAGGAAGCCCATCGCCAGGAATACGCGCTGGCAAGGTATTTCGCGTTCGGAACCATGAATAACCGTCTTAGCCACAGGGCGACCGTTAATGTCTTCTTCCCACGATACATCCACCACTTTTAAAGCGCGCAGGTTGCCCTGCTCGTCCCCCAAAAACTCGATAGTTTCTATACCCCAGTGCCTCCAGTGACCATCAGCATCCACCTCTTCGTGGCTGCTGGTGGTTTTTAACAGCATAGGGTAAGTAGGCCATGGCATGTGTTTGGTACGCTGCTCCGGCGGGCGTACCATCACCTCAAACTGCCTGATAGATTTTGCACCCTGGCGTTTTGATGTACCCACGCAGTCGGAACCGGTGTCACCGCCGCCGATAACAATTACATCTTTATCGGTTGCTAAAATATCTTCATCAGCAACTTTAATATTGCTTACGCGTTTGTTTTGTTGTTTCAAAAAGTCCATCGCAAAATGGACGCCTTTGAATTCCCTGCCGGGGATGTTAAGGTTACGCGGGATAGTTGAACCGCCTGCCAGTATTACTGCGTCATTTGCACGAGCCAGCTCATCAGCAGAAATATCTTCGCCCACATTGGTATTGGTTTTAAACTCAATACCATCCTTTTCCATAATTTCCAGGCGACGGTCGATAATATTTTTCTCCAGCTTAAAATCGGGGATGCCGTAGCGCAACAGGCCGCCTATGCGATCATCACGTTCGTAAACAGTTACCGCGTGACCGGCTTTAACCAGCTGTGCTGCAGCGGCGAGGCCAGCGGGGCCCGAGCCAACTACAGCAACCTTTTTACCGCTTTTTACCAGCGGCGCGGTTGGCTTAACCAGCTTGTTTTTATAAGCTATCTCTATGATGTGCTTTTCAATCTCCTCGATGGCAACGGCCGGCTTATTGATACCCAGCACACAAGCCGACTCGCATGGAGCAGGGCAAATTCTGCCGGTAAACTCCGGGAAGTTATTGGTTGATGAAAGAATATTATAAGCCTCTTCCCAGTTTTTGCGGTAAACAGCATCGTTAAACTCCGGGATAATATTACCCAGCGGGCAACCCGAATGGCAAAAGGGAATACCGCAGTTCATGCAGCGCGCAGATTGCTGGTTCAGCTTTTCGTCGGTGTACAGGTGAACAAACTCTTTATAGTTTTTAGTACGCTCGGCAACTGGTGTTTTTGCCGGCAACTCCCTGGTAAATTCCTGAAATCCTGTCGGTTTTCCCATTAGCTGATAGTTTGATATTGTAGTTTCTCAATAACCTTTTTGTATTCTCTCGGGTACACTTTAACAAATTGTCCTGAAGCCAAAGCCCAATTGTTAAGCAAATTTTGCGCGACCTTGCTGCCGGTTAAGTGTACATGTTTG